>CALVYQ010000004.1 GCA_944372335.1 uncultured Clostridia bacterium
AATGTGAATCAAGTTCCAGATTACTCTGACTACTATTTCTATGTGGATAATTCTGGCGTCATATTTAATGAAGTAATGGATTTGTGTTCTACTAATGGTGTGTCATATAGTTATGCTCCAGCAGGCACAAATATTTGGGATATAATTATTCCAATTCTTTATATTTGCTTTGCAATCTTTGTCATCTACATGATTTATAGAATGATAGCGGGTGCGAATAAAGGAGCTATGAACTTTGGAAAAACTAAGGTTAAGTCCTATTCAATGTCGAAAGTGAAATTCTCAGATATCGCTGGTATGGACGAAGAAAAGCAAGAACTCCAAGAGATTGTAGAATTCTTGAAAAATCCTAAAAAATTTACCGATTTAGGTGCAAGAATACCTAAGGGCGTGCTACTTGTCGGCCAACCGGGAACAGGTAAAACACTGCTTGCAAGAGCGGTTGCGGGCGAAAGCAAAGTGCCATTTATTTCAATAAGTGGTTCTGACTTTGTTGAGATGTTTGTCGGCGTTGGTGCGTCAAGAGTGAGAGATTTGTTTGACCAAGCGAAGAAAAATAAGCCATGCATTGTCTTTATTGATGAAATTGATGCGGTTGGTCGTCAAAGAGGAGCTGGCCTTGGTGGTGGAAATGACGAGCGTGAACAAACACTAAATCAACTCCTTGTTGAGATGGACGGTTTTGAACCTAACGAGGGCATCATCGTACTTGCAGCAACAAACAGAAGTGATGTTCTGGATCCTGCGCTTATGCGTCCGGGTAGATTTGATAGACAGATATATGTTCATGTTCCAGATGTTCGTGGAAGAGAGGGAATCCTCAAAATTCACGCAAGAAATAAACCTATTGATGACAGTGTCGATTTCAATGTGCTAGCAAGAATAACAAGTGGCTTTACAGGGGCTGATATTGAAAATATGCTAAACGAAGCGGCAATACTTGCAGCACGTGCAAACAGACCTAAGATTACTATGGAGGATATCACAGAGGGAATCAACAAAGTGGTTATGGGGCCTCAAAAGAAGAGCAGAGTTATCACTGAAAAAGAAAGAAAACTTACCGCTTATCATGAAGCAGGTCACACAATACTTGCAAAGAGTTTGAAATATTGCGAAGATGTGCAAGAGGTATCCATCATTCCTCGTGGTAGTGCTGGTGGTTACACAATGAGTAGGCCTAACGACGACGACTTAATGATGAGTATCGGTAAAGCTAATGACACAATCGCTATGAGTATGGGCGGAAGAATTGCTGAGGAGTTAATCTTTAAAAACATCACAAGCGGAGCGTCATCTGATATTCAACACGCCACAAAACTTGCTCGTGCAATGGTATATGAATGGGGTATGAGTAAGAAACTAGGCTTCTTGGCACTCTCTTCAAATGGCGAAGTGTTCATTGGCAGAGATTACCAAACAAGAAATAACTTCTCTGAAAAACTAGCTGGTATTGCCGATGATGAGATAATGAGCATTTTAAATGATAACTATAAGCGTGCAAAGGAAGTTTTAACTGAAAAAATTGATTTACTCCATGAGATGGCAAAACTCTTAATGGCAAGAGAAACTATCTATAAAGAAGAAGTTGATATGATTATGGCTGGCAAAAAGACGGAGGAAATCGTAAAAATTATGGAAAAGCGTGATAAGGAGCAGAAAGAGAAGGAAGCAAAATTACGCTTAGAACAAAGCCGTTTTGAAAAGCTTAGAACTTATGAAGCAAAGATTGCAGACGGTGAAAAACTTTTGAGTCAGGGTATAATCACCAAAGAAGAACTTGATGTTGTGAAGAAGGAATACGAAGCTTTCAAGAAGAGTATCGAGGCGGAAAAGGAAGCTGAAAAACAAAAAGAGATTGCAGTAACTGCAAAAGAAGAAGTGCCAGAAGAAAAGACAGTTAAAGCGACCAAGAAGGCGAGTGTTAAGAAAGAAGAACCAAACAGCGAAAAGCAAGAAAAACAAGAGAGAACGGAAAAGAAAAAACGCACTACAAAAAAAGACGATAAGAAGGACGAAGAATAAATATGGAAGAAGTAAAGAACGAAGAAGTTAAAGTTGACGATGAACTTTATGCAAAGATTGAAACAGAAAAACTTATTAAGGAAAAGAAAAGAAAAAATGCACTAATTATAACTTTTCTTTCCATAATATTTGCATTAGCTGTGGTAATCATTTGCTTAGCTTCCATACCACTTAATATGAAGCCAAGCTTTTTGAAAAGCACATTTAATGCAAATGTCACAGTCAATGGAACAAGTACTGGCGAGATGACGCCAACAGTCAATGGTGAGAGCAATGCGGAATATAACGAGTTTGTCAAAGTTTTAAATGATGCCTTTGGTCAAACATACTTTTCTGCGCTATTTAATGGCAGTTTATCAAGTGCTAACCCTATTGAAAATAAAGAAAAATTTATAGATTTTAAAAGAGATTTAAATAATGCAACGGGTTATGTCTATTTTACTTTTGGTGAAGAGCAGAATATTAAAGATAAAAATGGTAAAATATATTCTTCCCCTAAAAATTTGAATGCTGTCCCTTTTACATTTGATGAAGCATACCTTATTTTAAATGAAGAAGGAGGAATACAAACTGCATCTTTCTATGTTATTGTTAGATACTTAGATAGCGAAGGTAAGGAGCTCAAAGACTTTGAAGGTGAATATGTAATTGAAATACCTGTCAAAGCAGATACCAGCAAAATTTTTGACCACTATGACCCAAATGCGGAAGACTAGATAAAAAACACCTCACAATAGAGGTGCTTTTTTATTTAACATATTGACATTAAAGTTTTTTAATGGTAAAATGTTGTAGCGAAAGGAGAAAAAGATGAAACAAAAATTAGACCAACAAAGGAACATAATGGTTAATTTTTATAATGACAAAATCGAATACTTAAAAGTTGAAATACAACGCATTAATGAAATTATTAGAGAAATAAATAAGCGACACAAAAAGCTTGTTCGAAAAATTACTAGGAATCAAGAAGATATATCTAGATACACTAATCTGATTGAGCTTGATAAAAGCTTGATTGAAAACTTGAAATATAATCCATACGCTCAGTTAGATAATCAAAATCTTATCAAATCTTTAAGTTTGGAAATTTCAGAATTTGAATTTAAAAGAGATTTAGCACAAGTTGCTGTTGACGAAAATCTTAAAGCGGTTTTAGATGTTGTTAGAAAGCTTGAAGAAGCAAAAGAGGCAAGAACTAGCTTGTCAAGTAAGCTTGCTGATTGCAAGTTGGAAAAGAAGAATGCTACTTCTAAAAATGCAGGCGACAGTTCAAAGAGTGAAAAGATTATTTAAATTCAAGTATTTTTTAGAAAAATGCAAAAAATAGTTGACAAATTATTCTGCTTGTGTTAATATATAAGGGTAAAAAATCTTCCAAAGACCGCAAGTGCCTTCGGGCGTAAACTTTAAGTGCTTGCCGAGGAAAAGAACATTAGATTTAGTTTTTTCTATCTCTGTGCCTTTTCCGTGGTTACAGAGATTTTTTATTGAAACACAAAATTAAATCTAAAAGGAGGTTATTTCATGAGTGCTAATTTTGAGGCAAAAAAACAACTCGTTGAGGAAATTAAAGAAAAATTTTCCAAAGCAAAAACTCTCGCATTTGTTGATTATCGTGGCATAACTGTGGAAGAAGACACTGCTATGCGTAAAGCATTTCGTGAGAATGGTTGTGAATACAAAGTTTACAAAAACCGCTTGATGTTGAAAGCACTTTCTGACCTTGGTATTGAGTGTTCTGCAAATTACTTTGAAGGCACCACTGCCGTTGCAATTGGCTATGAAGATGAAGTTGCACCTGCAAAGATCTTATGCGACACCATCGACAAAACCAAGAAAATGGCTATCAAATTTGGAATTTTAAATGGAGTTAGCGTAAAGGCTAGCGACATTGAAGCACTTTCAAAACTCCCATCAAAGGAAGAGTTGATTGCAAAACTTCTTGGAACTTTGAACAACCCTATCACAGGACTATGCAGAGTTTTACAAGCTCCAACTCGTGGGCTTGCCGTTGCTTTAAATGCGATTGCAACGAAATAATAAAAATCGCATAATTAAAAATTTTAAAAGGAGATAATAAAATGGCTGATATTAAAAATCTTGTTGAAGAAATTAAAAAATTAACTATCGTTGAAGTTTCTGAGCTTGTTAAGGCTTTAGAGGAAGAATTTGGTGTTTCTGCTGCTGCTCCTGTTGCAGTTGCAGCTGCTCCAGCTGCTGGTGCTGCTGCTCCAGCCGCTGAGGAAAAGAGCGAATTTAACGTATTCTTGAAAGAAGTTGGAGCTAACAAAATCGCTGTTATCAAAGTGGTTAGAGAAGTTACCGGACTTGGCTTAAGTGAAGCTAAGGCTGTTGTTGACGGTGCTCCAAAGATGGTTAAAGAAAATGTTGCAACAAGCGAAGCAAAAGAAATCGAAGCTAAATTTAAAGAAGCTGGTGCTGTTGTCGAATTACAGTAATTTAAGAACAAAATTTTGTGTTTCAAAAAAATACGCTATTTAGGCGTATTTTTTATTTTTCTAAAATCTATTTTTCTATAGTTTAAACTAACAATCAAAATAGTTAAATATATTACAAAATTTAAAATATTTTCAAAAATTAGTATTGACAAATTCTAGTTTTGTGGTATAATACTTTCTGCGTTTTAAAAAGCAATAATAAAAATTTAATTAAAAGGAGAGGAAGAATATGAATAATGAGCCGATTATAATAGCAAAAGAAAGACAAAACAATGAAGTAAAATTTGATAAACAAACTGAACGTACAATCAATGCTGTGAAAATTCTTGTTTCGCAAGGAAAAATTGATTTTGCTAAGTTTATTTCAGATTCAAATCCGGGCTTAGGTCACTATTTACGCACAACCGGTAGAGAGCTACTTGCTGATTTGCTTGAGGGTAATGATGAAACAAGCACAAGAAAAAATTTATCAATTAGAGAAAGATAAAAATTTAATTTTCTAATAAAAAAGGATAATGCTTATATTATCCTTTTTTTGTTTTAATTTTTATAATTTTTCACCAATAATCTTGTATGGTTGCTTGCTAATTTTATCTTTATACATATTTTCGCTTGACTCTTCTTTTTTGGCAGGCTCAGGTAGATGCTCGATTTTTGTTGTTGGGGCGATCTCAAATTGCCTGTCAAATTCGTACAAATAATATTCTGAACCATCAATATAGGAACATTCCCACAGTTTTATTGCTTTTGTCGGAAAATTCTTTCGATCGATAATATACCACTCCCCATCTAAATTCCAATATGCATCGTGTAATCCACCACTGAAGCAAAAGTGGTGAACCCAATATATTGAATGATTATTAGGAATAACAAATGTCATATTTTCGCAATCTAAAAAAGCGTTGTTGTGAATTTTTATAGGATACTCTGTTTTTACGACGATTTTTTTGTTTCTGAGTCCTTTAAAACATTCATTGCTTATGGTAACATATCCATTAGATATATAATTTATCATCTCTGTCTTGATTTTTTTTACCGAGATATCTTTACTTTTTAAACTATAGATATATTCTTGTTTGTTAGTTACGGCGTCTAATTTTTTGGTGATAATAGGAGGCAATATGATTTCTTCTAAGTTTCTATCATCTCTCAAATTTACAAATTTTTCTATCGTTGTGCTTTTTACTATAAAGCCATAATCTGGGAGTCCGTCTTCGCCATACTTTATGTAAAAATCACCATATTTTACATATTTTCTACTTAAATCTTTCATATTTTTCTCATCTGTCTTATTATAACACAATCAAATTTGGTTGTCAATATGGAGTTTTTAAAAATTAATGATTGTTGTAAAACTTGCAATATTGTGATTTTGGTTTGATGTGTGATTTTTACATACCTAAATTTTCCATAAAAAAAGTGGCAATGCCACTTAAAATAAAGGTTCGTCATAGGTATCAGGCGGGGTGATGCCGAGAAGTTTTAAAACGGTTGGGGCAATGCTGGTCAGCGACTTACCTTTTTTGAGTTTAACCTTTTTGTTCTTTTCGCTGACTAATATGCATGGCACAGGATTGGTGGTATGAGTGGTGATTTTGTTGCCCTTTTTATCGAACATCTCTTCTGCATTGCCGTGGTCAGCTGTGATGATGCATTCTCCACCAACCATAAGGATGGCTAGGGCAACTGCGTAGGCACATTTTTCTACGCATTCAATTGCTTGTTTTGTGCTGTTAAAGTTACCGGTGTGTCCTATCATATCTGGATTTGAGAAGTTGACCAATATATAGTCATATTTTTGAGAGTGAATGGCTTCAATCACAGCCTCAGTTATTTCAAGCGCACGCATTTTTGGAAATTTTGAAAAATCTTTAACATTCACGCTGTCGATAAGTTTTCTATCTTCGCCTTCATAAGCTTTTTCAATTCCTCCATTGATGAAGAAAGTGACGTGTGCATATTTAGTTGTTTCTGATGTGTGAAACTGCTTAAGTCCATTTGCAGAAATTACACTTGCTAAATTATCCTTAACGATAATAGGTGGATAGAGAATGTTTAAATTTTTAAGTTCAGCAGAATACTCTGTCATTGTGGAAAATAGGAGATTTTTAAATTTTTTAGTTTCAAACTCCTTAAAATCTTCCTGTGTGAAGGCGGTGGAAAGCTCAATAGCACGGTCGGTTCGATAGTTGAAGAAGATAACGCTGTCATTATCCTTAATCGTTCCATTTTCATCTATAATGCAAGGTTCAATAAATTCGTCAGTCAAGCCTTCATCGTATTTTGTTTTTAAAGCTGTGATGGCGTCATCGAACTTTGTTCCTTTGCCCTCTGTTAAAAGGTCATACGCAACTTTAAGCCTATCAAAACGCTTTTCTCTGTCCATAGCATAAACTCTACCAATTATTGTGGCAATTTTAATGTTGGTTTCGGCATAACGATTTTCAAAGTCAGTTATAAATTTTATTCCGTCTTTAATGCCTGTATCACGTCCGTCCATAAAGGCGTGAACATAGATGTTTTTTATCTTAAAATTTTTGCTAAAAGTCAAAATGGCGTCAAGGTGCGATAATGTGGAATGCACTCCACCGTTGGAAAATAACCCCATTAGATGTAGTGAGGAGTTATTCTTTTCAGCATAGGTGAGGGCTTTGATTAGGGCAGGGTTCTCATAAAATTTTCCTGTTTCAATATCATGATTGATATGAGCTAAATCTTGTAGTATCACTCTTCCAGCACCAATTGTTAAATGTCCAACCTCAGAATTTCCCATCTGTCCAGCAGGAAGTCCAACAGCCTCTCCGCTTGCCTTTAATATGGTGTGAGGGTATTTCTTTTTTAACTTATCAAGATGTGGCGTGCCTTGACTTTTAATAGCGTTTCCATAGCTATCCTTTCTTTCACCAAATCCGTCTAAGATTACTAATGTGACCATAATTTCTCCTTTGCTATATAAGGATAATCTTATTTAAAAATAAAGTCAAATAAAAATTGAATTTGCATTCGATTTGATTAATATTTTTTAGAATGTAATTTTTAAATATATATCAAGAAAATGTGGAGTATTGAGGATTTTATTTATCCATATCTTCAAGTTCTTTTGATGCTTCGCTGTTGACTGTGGTTAAATTACCATTCTTCTTTTTCTTCTTCTCATACACTTTTACAGAACCTTTGTTTATAATTATTCTCAGTATAAGGTAAAGGCAACCAACGCCGATTAGGATATAGCAAAGCCTAGAAAACATACTTGCTTGAAAGCCAAACAAGCCTGCAATAAAATCATATTGAAGAAGACCAATAAGTAACCAATTTATACAACCTATTATTGTTAAGATAAAAGCGATAAAGGTGAGCATATTTCCTCCTAAAATATAGTTTTCTTAAAATCTAAACTTTTAATCAAAAATACAAAAAATATGGCTAAAATATCAAAAAAAAGTTAAAAAAGCTGTATTTTTTGTTTAAAAAGCCAATTTCAAGCAAAAATTTAGATATGATTAAGCGAGAAAAGGTTGTTAAATATAAAGAATTTATTTTAAATTGCGTGCGATTTCATGCCCCAATTTGCTTTTCGGCGGATATTGACAAAACCGCTCTTTTTAGTCATGGAATTGACCTAGATTATCCTATATTTGTCTATGAAAATGCCATTGACGATAATCTTATTTGTGCTTTTAAAGAGGCGGAAAAAGAGGAGAAATTTAATCTTTTAATTCCTATTGAAAACTTAACTAGGAAAGCAGAGAGAAAACTTTTAAAGATAAAAAATGTTGTGCTCTATAGCCGAAACCAAGAGATGAATTTTTTAAATATGATAAATAAACTCAACATAAACTACCGCTCAAAATCCAACTATAATGTTATCTATAAAGATAAGTTTTGTAAGATCAACAATGTTATTTTAAATCCAAAATATCGAAATTTTCATCTCTTTCAGAAAGAAAAAATCTCTGCAATTGATGCTACTTATAAAGAATTTTTGCTTAATGGGAACAATATTTATATAAACCTAAAAAATAACTCTAATAAAGATGAAAAGTTAAATTTAGAGCTAAACTTTCCATTGAAAAGGGGATATTATATTTTTAAGAAGCACAATGGATATTTCACGATTGATAATTTGCAAAATGATGAAAGGTTATATTTTAACTATGTAAGTCCCTCTGCAAGCGTCAGTTATTCTATGATTGATGGATTGGATAACTCATGCTATGCCACCATATTTTTGAAGATAAATTTTGTTTTGAAGGCGGGGTGTGAAAAAACTATATTTTTTAATTTGTCTAATAAAAAATCTCCACTAAAAACAAAATTGCAATTTGACAAACTTTTTAATCTAGCAATTAATAAGAATATGGACGCCTTTGATTTAAGAGTAAAAACAAAAAATCAAAAATTTGACCAATATTTTAACAACACGCTTCCAAGAAAGATTTGGCTAAAATGGTTAAATTTTGAAAATGACAAAATATTGATAGATAAATACATGACCTACCGCTCTCTTTTTATCAAGGGAAAAGAGAAGATTTCCTTTGTGCCTTTCAAAGAGATTGGGCTTAAAGAACTTGGCATTTTTAATGGCGAATATTACAAAAAAATCTTAATATCCTTTGGTGCAGAAAAATTTTTGCAGGTCGGAAAAACTAAGTTTTTTAATATAAACAATGTAACAAGATTTAGTTTAAGAAAGAATGATGCGATAAACTTATCTTTTGATAGAATTTAAATTTATAGAAAAAAATATCCATATTTTATAAATTTTATCAAAAAAACGTATTTTTTATTGCTTTTTCTATTTTTTTTAATTTTTTAAATTTGTTAGATTAAATTTATTAATTTTTTGTTGTGCTTTATTTTCTTGCTATTTAAAATATTTCGTTATTGTATAAATTCTTTTCTTTTGCGAAAAATAGAGAAAAGGAGTTTATATGAAAAAATTTTTTACTTCATTTTTGCTTTTAGTGTTGGTGTTTTCTTTTTTACTTGCATCGCCACTACATATCGTGCACGCTGAGAGTGATGTTGATCTATCATCTAAAAGCGGACTACTTATGGATTATTCAAGTGGAGAAGTTTTGTTTGAGAAAGATGCTCTTGCTCATCTTCCAGTTGCTAGCATGGTTAAGATGATGACAATTTTAATTGCTCTTGAAGAGTATGATATGGGCAATGTTAATCTTGACACAATGATATCTACCACCGAAAATGCGTCAGGTATGGGTGGAAGTCAGGTGTTTATTGACCCTTATGTTGAATATTCTTTTGAAGATTTATTAAAGTCAGTTATCATGGCGTCTGCCAATGATGCGTCTGTCGCACTTGCTGAATATTTCAACGGAAATGAAAAGAGCTTTGTAAATCGTATGAATAGGCGAGCAAAGGAACTTGGTATGAATGACACGAACTATGTCAACTGTACAGGACTTCCAGCACCGGAGCAATATTCTTGTGCGAAAGATAGTTGTGTTTTGATGCGTGAAATTTTAAAACATGAACTATATCATGATTATTCAAGTATATGGATAGACAAACTTATTCACCCTTCTGGCAGAGAGACGGAACTTGTTAATACGAATAAACTTATAAGATACTTTCAAGGCTGTGATGGTGGAAAGACAGGTTCGACCAACGAGGCAGGTTGTTGTTTGACGGCCTCTGCAAAACGTGGTGATATGAGATTGATTTCGTGTATCATCGGGGCGGAAAATAGCAAAACACGCTTTAACGAATCGTCACTTCTTTTAAACTATGGTTTTAGTAATTTTGAAAATAAATTTTTAGTAACTATGAATGATGTTATTGCAACGCTCCCTGTTAGTAAAGGAAAAGTTGAAGTGATTGATCTATTTGCAAAAGAAAACTACACAGCTGTTGTTAAAAAAGGCGGAAGCAACAAATATGAAACGATTTTAAAATTGCCAGAAAAAATTAAAGCTCCTCTAAAAAGTGGAGAAAAGGTAGGGAGTGTTATTGTAACGAAAGACGGCAATATCGTTAAAGAAATTGATGTTGTTGTTATGCAAGATGTTAAGCACAGTTCCTATTTCGACAGTATAAATAAGATTGCCGAAAATTGGTAGAACTAAAAATTCATAAAAAATCATATAAAAACTAATAAAAAATTGAAAAAATCTACATTTTTAATAAAAAATGTTAAAAATTAAGAAAAATTAATTGTTTAAGCGTGTTTTGAAAGCACGCTTTTATTTTTTGAAAATTTATATTTTTATTTTCATTTACTTGCAATAGAAAGCCTATTTTGATATAATATTTTCATGGAAGATACTATCAAGGAAGAAAATAAAATAAATGAAGAAAATTCTGGACAACCAGATATGCTTCTTTCAACTGACCAGTATCGTTTCAAACTTGACAACTTTGAAGGGCCACTTGATTTACTTTTGCATCTTATCAAAGAGGCAAAGATGGATATTGCCACAGTTAAGCTTGCTGATATCACAGAGCAATATCTTAACTATATGCAAGATTTAAAAAATATTGATATGGACAGGGCGAGTGAGTTTATCACGATCGCTGCAACGCTAATTGAAATTAAGTCTAAAAAACTTTTACCTGTTGAGCAAGAGGCCGTTGTTGACGATGAGGAAGATGATGAGGCAATACTACTTAGACGTCTTAAAGAATACGAACTGTTTAAGCAGACGGGAAAGGAATTAAGAGAGATTGAAGATGTAAATAAATTCTATCGAGCACCGGGCAAAGAGACGGAAAAAGTAAAGATTGTGATGAAAGATATGGTGCTTGAACAGCTTTTAGACGCCTTTGCAAGACTTTTAACAAAAGAAGAACTTAAAAAGGTGGTAAAAAGTGATGAGCCTAAAAAGATTGTTAAGGATAGATTTACGGTGGCAGAAAAAATCATCTCTATAAGAAACTTTGCAAAGGAAAGAAAACGTTTTACTTTTGAAGAGCTTTTTGAAGATGATATGTCAAAGAGTGAACTTATCAATGTCTTTTTGGCACTACTAGAACTTCTAAAACTTCAAACAGTTAAAGTGCTTCAAAGCCATGTTTTTGGTGAAATTGTGATAACGGCAAATGAGGTGTAAGTATGAAAGTGGAGAATAAAAAAGAATTAAAAGAGATTGTGCTTTCAATTTTATTCGTCGCAGGCGATGGCCTTGACAAAGACTTTATCTTGCAAAAGCTGGAAATAACTCCAAAGGAGCTTGACGAGGCTATTGATGAGCTTTGCAAAGAGTATAATGGAGACAAGGGCATTCATGTTATTAAATTTAAAAACAAAGTTCAACTTTGTTCAAATCCAGCATTTGCTGATTATATAAGCGAGGTGTTAAATCCTGTTCGTGAGCGTTCACTTACTCGTGCGGCACTTGAAACACTAGCTATTATTGCATATAAACAGCCTATCACAAAGCTTGAAATTGAGGATATTAGGCGTGTTAACAGTGACTATGCTGTTCAGATACTTAGCGAGCAAAATATGATTGAAGTTGTTGGAAGAAAAGATGCAGTTGGCAAGCCTCTTCTCTTTGGAACAACAGAAAACTTTTTGAAGCGTTTTAATCTTCAAGATTTGGCGGATTTGCCAGACTATGAACAGCTTTTGGAGCGTATTAGGGTTATCAACGAGGAAGAAATTAAGGAAGCACAAAATCAGGGAGATAGTCTATATAACGAATTTGAGCTTAAAACAGAGGAACTTCCAGATTTTTTGAAAGATGAAGATGAATTAAACAAGATTTCCGGTGATGCTATTTCATAAAACTGATGTGATGATTTTGTGAATTTTATATATACTATAAACACTACTTGCTTTCAATAAAATAAGTTAGAAAGAAGTTTACTTGCAGATGTAATTTTGTGGAGGTAAATGTGAAAAAATTTTTATTATCTATATTATCAATATTTTTCTGCTTAGGCACTTTGACGGGTGGTGCTCTTCTTTTATCAGGATGTAATAGTTCAAGTTACTCTGAAAATAATCCAACTGAAGAAAATCCAGGAATTCTTGATGACGAGAATGGTGAAATTGAGATAACACCACCTAGCGAAGATGGAATAATTGATGATGACGATGAGGTTAGTGCAATGGCACATAGCTTTCAAGTTATTGCTCAGTTTAGAAGATCTTCGACAAGTATGGTAACTGCTAGCACAAGTCTTAGCTCCTCTTATCCTCAAGAGGCGTTCAGCGTCACTTGGACTGATGGGTCGAATACTGTCGATTGGGGAAATGCTCCAACAGTAAACAGCGGTGGTTCGACAACGACAGGGGCAGCATCAGTTAATGCATCTTATTTTTCTTATTCCTACGATGGTGGCTGGTTCACACCAAATAGAACGGCTAGGATTCAAGCAAGTGCAGGCGGTGGATATATTCCAATGGGAATGTCAACAAGTTCGAGTTTTACAACTTCTTCATATACATCTCCAAATTATCAAACTTATTATTTTGGAAACAGTGGAACACTATCGACAAGTAATGTCACGGCAACGCAAAACGTAACAGGAACAGTCTATGTAAAATTTAGAAGAACCTATACAATTACATATTATTATTGGTTTGATTCATCAAGACCCGGCACTTATGGTGATTCAAATAGTGCTCATACAGCAACTATATATGCCGGTGTTTCTTCAAGTATGTGGACGCCACCAACTTTTACAGGCTATGTATTTGAGGGTTGGTCAACAACTAGAAACGGTACAAGTGTTATAAATTCAATTACAGCGGCGAATGCTAATAGCAATAGGACATATTATGCTGTTTATGCTAGAAGTTTTGTGACGATGCCATATTATACCACTAACTTTTCCTCAATAAGTGTTGGGTCAAATGAATCAGGAACTTATGGAGGTTCGATAACCTCAACTTACTATACTGCAGATGGAAGAAAGACAACAACATTGGATATCGGAGCTTTTGTTCTTTTTGATACAAATATAACTGTAACTGCTAATGCCCGTTCTGGTTATGTGTTCTATGGTTGGTATTCTGAAACTCCAACCAGATCTAACTATGAGTCCGCACGCATAAGTGATGAATTATCTATGACTTTTTCAACAAGTAGTGGAACGTTAGATAGATATGCTCTATTCGTCCGGAGTTACACGCTGACTATAAACTATTATTCACGCAGTGCTTCCACATCTACAAATCTCAGTATTTCTGCTGAAGATGGTAGGTTATCAGCTTCCACTGTAAGTCTTGGTAATAGTGTAACCTTTCAATCTTATGGTACTTCCTTAACCTTTCCTATTACAATAGAGACTACTGCAAGCATCAATTACTATTTAGGTACAAGTTCTTCTGCAACATCGGAGAGTATGCTTACCTATAATTATTATGCAAATGCTTCAAGAACGATAAATATCTATGTTGTTCAGCGGTATTCGGTAACTTTTGATGGCAATGGCTTTACAGGCTTTACGGGAGGCGAGATGATGTTACCTACTTATAAACGGCACGGAGAAAGTGTAAATTTAAATGCTAATACTTTCATAAGAACCGGCTATGATTTTGCTGGCTGGGCAACCTCTCCTACCGGTGGTGTTGTCTATGAAGATGAAGACTTATACACAGCCAACGCCAATGAAGTTTTGTATGCTGTTTGGGAACTTGCTACTTATCAAATCACCTATAATTCAAACTATCCAAGTGGAACAGATGAGACTTATGTTCAGACAAAAACGCATGGCACGAATGTGAGTATTTTGAGTTTGTCGAGTTGCGGATTTTCCACGCCGACAGGATATACCTTTGAGGGCTGGGCGACTTCGGCTAGTTCCACTAGAGTAAAATACAGTGCGGGTGCCACTTATTCGACAAATGCCGATGAAGATTTATATGCGGTTTGGGAAAGAATAACATATACTATCAGATTCTATCCAAACTATCCAACATCAACCTCAGCCGGAACGGCGGTTAGAAGAACCAAGACTTATGGCGTAAGTTTCACAATTAATTCCGCTTCAAGTTATGGCTTCTCTTGCACGGGATATACTTTTAGCCGTTGGACAACAGGTGAGAGTGGAACAGGGACTTCATATTATACAGGCTCAAGCTACACAGCAAACGCAAGTTTGACGCTCTACGCACAATGGACGAGGGCGACATATACAAACTATTATAGATATCGAACCACAAGCGGATCAGGCACAACCTACACAACGCAAACTCGAACTTATGGTAGTTCATTTAATGCTTTGACTACTTCAAGTGTTTCTGAATATGTATCAAATGGTTGGACGCTAGCTGGCTGGGCAACGGCGTCAGATACAACATCAAATTTGTATGATCCGGGAGAGTCTATCTCTGCTTACTCTACAAACACTTCTACGGTAACTTTCTATGCAGTATCTGAGCGTACTGTTTCGATAACCTATAATGCAAATAATGGAAGTTTCAGCACTACTCCAACAACCACAGGCACGCAACTATGGAATCAGTATGGAAATGTTTATAGCAATCCAAGTTTAACCGTTACAAGCACCACTCCAACAAGAGGTGGTTACACTTTTCTTGGTTGGTCAACAAATCAAGATGCCACAAGTGCAACATACTTAGGAGGAGCTAGATATACTTTTTCAAGAGCATATAATCTTTCTGCAAGTGTGACGTTTTATGCTGTTTGGAGAGAAAATAACCCTGCTTATTATGATGACGCTGGAGATTATTGGTATGTGGAACTTGGTGCGATGCCTCAAAGTAGAGTGGAAGACAGTGAAATTATAGACGGCATAAATGCTTCTTCAACCGTCGGGTCAACCTACTTTATAGCAGATATGGCACTAACTGCTACTGTATATGACAATGAAGAGTATTGCGAGTATAACGGCAATTGGTACAGGGTTGAGCCGATTAGGTGGAGATTAGATTATAGCACAAGTCAGACGGTAGGCTTTGGCACAACTACTGACACGCTTGCCATTATGGATACCATTGTTTTTGTCAGTCAATTTTCAGAAACTGAGTTAAATGTGGGAGATGGTTATTCTGATACGGCGGTTACAGGGCTACTCGAAAGCTTTGCAGAAACAGCATATTTTGTTACAGAAACAAAGAGTATGCCAACCTTTGGCTCAACAACAATAAATGGCACGGCAGAGAGTGTGACATCGAATATCTTTGTGGCGTCAAGAGAGGAGATAACAGAGGTTGCAGGAAACGGCAAGATACAATTCTCTGACCTTGTAAAAGATTATCTAATTTCAATCGGACAGTTGCCACTTTATTACACACGTGATTTAGGTAAAAATTACAACAATATCTTCTGTATGAATGGCAATGGTGAGAGTGTTCAGTACAAGCCACAAAATTATTTCGGTGTGCAATTCAGCGTTTTGATAACTGAATATGCTTGCGTATAATTTAAAAATTTAAATAAAAATTAAGTTTATAAAAACTAAATATGGTGTAGTATGTTATGCGTATTACACCATATTTATTATTGTCTTTTCCGAGTCTAAGTTGTTGTTTTTAAGCATATAATATTTTGTGGAGAGACAGAAATCCTATGGTGAGCAATATACCTCTGTGAGAGCGGGCTACAAGATTAAACTAAGAATTGCTCTTCCGTTGTTTTTTATTATCTCTTTTTTCATAATTTTAATTTGTAATCTGTTTGGTTAATGGTTTATATATTATGGGATATATGGTAAATTTGCTTAAAAAAACAATAAAATTCAAAAAAAATAGTAAATTTGGGGTGAATCCTGCCTTTTTTCTTATTCTTCTGTGGCTCATCTTTAATTCTGGCGTGATGATTTTTTTAAGTTACTTATTTGCCATTCTTTTGCACGAGCTTGGACATTATTTTATGGCGAAAACTCTTGGTTATAGGCTTTCAAAATTTTCTCTTTCGCCTTATGGCGTCAGTCTTTCCTATTATGGTGAGGAGCTTGAGGAACGTGATGATATCTTTATTGCTCTATCTGGGCCTATAACAAATATCGTTTGTTCGCTTTTGTGCTTGGCTCTTTGGTGGATATTTCCTGTTTCATACACTCTCCTTTCGCCATTTGTTGAAGTTAGTTTAGTCATTGCTCTTTTTAATCTCTTGCCAGCATATCCACTCGATGGCGGGAGAGTTTTCGTATCTATCTGTGCGAAATTTATGGAAAGAAAAAAGGCAATCAAGCTTACAATGATTTTTAATATACTGTTTGCTTTCTTTTTCTTTTTAATTTTTATTGTTTTATGCTTTATTGATTTTAATCCAACATATTTACTTTTTGCAGTCTTTTTAGTTTTAGGGCTTTTAGACTTAAATTTTTTAAGCAAATATGAAAAAATTTCCGCTTTTAACAAAAGTTTCAAGAGTTTCTCTAAGCCTAGAATTTATGTGGTTGATGAGAATGTGACTATAAAGGATATGCTAAGGCGTGTAAGAAAAAATCGAACCTGTCTATTTGTTTTGATAAAAGAGAACGGCAAGAGTGTTATTTTGAGTGATAAGTTAATGTTGAATATATCACTGAAAGTGGATATTAACTCTAAAATTTCTGATTTGGAAAATATAAGGAAAAAATAGACGGCATTTATATAAAATAAAAAAGGAATTTTAATAAAATAGCAAATTCCTTTTTATATAAGTTTTAAAAATATTTGGCTAAATATCTTTAATTATTTAATTTTCTTTACCATCAAAAGATTACTGCCACTCATTCCTGCTCTTCCACCGGTCTGCACAATTTTATCTCCACTCTCTACAAGTTTTGTATCAATTGTATGCTCTAGTCCATGCTTTAGCACTTCTTCCATATTTTTGTATTCCTTTTCTAGCACAGGGATAACACCATAAAGCATACTCATTTGATAGAAAATTTTACTTGTTGGGGTGCAGGCAATGATTGGAATTTGTGGACGAAATCTGCTGACATTTTTTGCTGTCACTCCTGTCTTTGTGCCGACATTTATTGCTTTGACATTTTCTGTTTGTGCTAAACTACAAACTGCATAGCCTATGCTGGCGGTTGTGTTGTGTGTTTTAAATGGTGTTGGCTCGAATTTTAGGTGAGCTTCCATCTCTTCTGCAATCTTACGCATAGTGTTGACGCTTTCAATCGGAAAATTGCCTGAAGCGGTTTCGCCTGAAAGCATAATGGCAGTTGTGCCGTCAAATATTGCATTGGCAACATCACTCACTTCTGCTCTTGTTGGGCGTTTATTAAAAATCATACTTTCCAGCATCTGGGTGGCGGTTATTGAGATTTTGCCTTGCTCGTTACACTTTTTGATAAATTCTTTTTGTAAGATTGGTAGTTTCATGAATTCAACTTCAACTCCTAAATCACCTCTTGCCACCATAACACCATCGCTTAAACTCAAAATCTTATCAAAATTCTTTACTCCATCTACGCTTTCAATTTTAGATATCAATAGAGGAGTTGTAAACTTTATCTCTCTTAGATAATCTCTGACATCTTTTACATCGTTTGCTTCACTGACAAAGGAGAGTGAAAGAAAATCTGCATCTACTTCTTTAGCAAACATTAAGTCAGCTTTATCCTGTTCGCTAAGGTATGGCATATCAGTTTTTACACCAGGAATATTTATGCTTTTGTGATTTGAAAGCGTTCCACTTGTCATCACTTGACAAACGCAATCTGTATTTGTCAATTTTTTTACTTGAAGTTCAATCACGCCATCATTTAAAAGAATTTTGTTTCCTTTCTTTAATATCTTTGGTAGATTTTTGTAGGTGACAGCAACTTCTTTTTCGTTTCCAACAACATCTCTTGTTGTGAGAGTGAATTCGTCACCTTCCTTTAAAAAGACACTGCCATTTTCAAAGTCACGAACTCTTATTTCTGGACCCTTTGTATCTATCATTATGCCAATTGAAACTCCAAACTTTTCACGCACCACTTTAACTTTATCAATCATGGCTTTATGTGATTCATGAGTGCCGTGACTCATGTTGAATCTTGCCACATTCATGCCATTTTGTGCCATTTTTTCAAGTATCTTGACATCATCGCAACTTGGGCCTATTGAACAAATAATTTTCGTCTTATTCATAAATTTTACACCTCTTTACTTTGATATGATAGCAAAACAACGCACAAAACGCAAACGATTTTTCCTGTATTGTTGCCCAAGGCCATTTAAAATTGTTGATTAAAGTAAATTTTGTCTATATTATTATAAAAAAATCAAAAAAATAGTTGTATTATTTAAAGTTTTGTGCTAAAATACCTTAGCAAGGAGTTTTTATATGAGTATGCTTTGCAACCTTTGGACGGATTTCCAAGATTGGATTTCGCACGATTGGTCAGATGTAACTTTTTATGTTGTCATGTCAATTTTAGCCATTATTGGACTTTTGGCTCTCGGCTCTTTTGTTAAGGGTTCATATAACAAAGAGGGCAAAGTTAAATGGCTTAAACTTGTCGGAAGTGTCATCTGTCTTGCCATTGTTGCTGTGCTTTGTGTTGCAAAATTTGCTTAAATTAAGGAGTAATTATGAATAACGGACAAATACCTCTTTGGATATCGCAATCTTTCCCTATTATTAGAATTGTGCTTTTCTGTTTAATCTTTGTATGTGCAATAATAATCATTGTTGCCATCTTGTTTCAATCAGAAGATGCAGGTAGCACTGAATCTGTCACAGGTATCAAAGAAAGTTACTATGCACAGAATAAGGGTAGTTCAAGAGATGGAAAACTTAAACTAATCACAACTATTATGGCTATTGTGATTTTCGTTTGTGCTATTCTTTACTTTGTTACACTTATTCCATTTGGTGGTGCAGAATCAGGTTCGACTGCAAGTATAGCAAGTATATTAGGAGCTTAAAATGAACAAAAAAGAGCAAATTCTTTCGCTCATAGACAAAAATAGTTTGGTCTTCTCAAACATAGACAAACTATTTTTATTTATGTCATCAGCATTAAATACAAGTGAAGCTGTGGTTAAAAAACTTTTCTATGAGCTTGTAAACAACGGGGATATCTATGAAATAAGAAAAAACAAATTCATCACCATTCCATCTCATGGATATGTCAAGGGTGACTTTATTGGCACAACTAAGGGATTTGGATTTGTTAATGTTAAGGGTATGACTGAGGATATCTTTATTCCTGCCAACAAAACAATGAACGCCCTTGACGGCGAGAAGGTGATTGTTAAAATTTTATCTACAACAAATGAAGGCTGTGATGGTGAAGTTGTAAGTATTTATGACGAGCTTAAAAACATTGTGGGACTTGTTAAACTTGTTGCAGGCAATTATTTTCTTGACCCAGACAATAAGAGGATTGTCACCGATTTTCCTATTGTCAAGACTGGCTTAAAGATAAAAGAAAATATGAAAGTCAATGCACGAGTTGTGAGAACGGATAAGGGTAAGGTAAAATGTGTTGTCGATGAAATTTTGGGAATGAATGATGATATAAAAACTTTGGAACTATCGTTAATTAGACAACATCATCTCTATGAGAATTTTCCTTCTGTTGTGGTTGAAGAGGAAAAGCGTGTGCCAAAGAATATCACCGAAAAACAGAAAAAAGGCAGGCTTGATTTAACTAATGAAGTGATTTTTACAATAGATGGTGCGGACGCCAAAGATTTGGACGATGCGGTGTCTATAAAAAAATATGCCAATTATTACGAGCTAGGTGTACATATTGCCGATGTCGGTGAGTATGTTCCAAGGGATAGTGTGATTGATGAAGAGGCGTATAGAAGAGGTACAAGTGTATATTTTCCAACTTCCGTTTTGCCTATGCTTCCACGTTCTTTGTCAAATGGCATTTGTTCCTTAAATGAAGGTGTGGAGAGACTGACGCTTTCCTGCATTATGAAAGTTAATTTTGATGGCGAGGTTATTGACCATAAGCTTTGTGAAAGTGTAATAAAAAGTAAAGCACGCCTCACTTACGATGAAGTATATGAAGCTCTGTCGGAAGGTAAGGTCAATGATAAAATCAAGAATTTGCTTCCTTATTTTAAAACTATGAGAGAACTATGCGACATTTTAGAGGCGAATGCCATAAAGCGAGGTTCGCTTGATTTGGAAGTGCCAGAGGTCGAGTTCATTTTTGACGAAAAAGGTATTGCTGTCGGCATTAAGCGTAGAGAGAGGAATGAAGCTCATAGACTTATTGAAGATTTTATGGTGCTTGCAAATATCGTTGTAGCAAAGGAATTTGATACGCTTAAAATGCCTTTTGTCTATCGTGTGCACGAAGCTCCAACAAAAGAGAAGGTATATGCACTTTGTGATTTCATCAAAGGCTTGGGTGTAAGTTATCCGAAAGTGCCAGATAACATCACGCCGAGATATTACCAAGAGATTTTGGAAAATGCTGAGAATAGCTCATCAAAAGACGTTATCAACAAGATGCTTTTGAGAAGTATGCAAAAAGCTAAATATATGAATAAAAATCTTGGGCATTTCGGCTTAGCTCTTGATTATTATTGTCATTTTACCTCGCCAATTAGGCGTTATCCAGATCTATGTATTCATAGAATTATCAAAGACTATCTTCACAAAAAGATAGATGCAGAAGAAAAGGAAGATTTAGATATCTTTACTTTTGATGCAAGTGAACAATCTAGCGAATGCGAAAGAAATGCTGATATGGCAGAGCGAGATGTTGATGATCTTTGGAAAGCTTATCTTATGAAAGATAGGATAGGAGAAGTTTTTGATGCAACAATTTCTTCTGTGACAAATTTTGGTGTTTTTGTGGCTCTTGATAACACTTGTGAAGGGCTTGTGCGACTAGAGGCACTTCCAGATGATACTTATATTTATCTTGAAAAACAACTAAAACTAAAGGGTTCATCAAATGTCTTTTCGATAGGTGACAAGGTGAAAGTTGAGCTTACTAATGTCAACCTATATAGCAGAGAAATTGACTTTAAAATGGTATAAAATTAAGAAAAAACTAAAAAATTGGCGAATTTTTTATAGATTTTGCCAATTTTTTTATATTTTTGACATTCAAAATATGTATTGATATTCATTAATTTTAGTTAAGCACTTGCAAAATATATGCCATTTATGATATAATATATATGTACGCTTCAAAAAGGAGGAGATATGAAAATTATAGCCAACAATAAAAAAGCAAAGCATGATTATTTTCTCTCGGATATGATAGAGGCGGGTATTGCTTTGGAAGGAGCTGAAGTTAAATCGGTGCGTGGCGGTGGCGTTAGTTTGCTTGACAGTTTCGTGCAAATAAAGAATGGAGAGATGCTTTTAAAAAATGCTTATATTAAACCTTACGAAAAGGCAAATGTTTTTAAAAGTGATGAGCGCAGAACGAGAAAACTTCTACTTCATAAGGCAGAAATTTTAAAGTTTGAAAAAGCGGTGAAAGAAAAGGGCTTCTCTATTGTGCCAACCAAACTCTATATCAACGATAATGGGGTTGTAAAAATAGAAATTGCTCTTGCCAAAGGTAAAAAACTTTATGACAAACGACAAACTTTAAAAGAACAGACAATGAAGCGTGACATCGCAAGACTATCTAGCCATTAAATATGGGGGCGATTTAGTTTCGACAGAGTTTTATTTAGAAAATGTAAAGCACGTGGCGAATGTTCTGACGCCTAAAACTGAACACTTAAAATAAACGCAGAAAAAAATGACAATGTTGTTTCAATGAATGCTATGCCTTGTGCAGCCTAGTTGAAACTAGCCTGATTAGAGCATAATCTAATCCGCCATGTTTTGAGTTGCCGACAAAATATTGGTGTCGATAGGCAAAACCTTTATGCAGAGTTCTTCCTTATATGCATAAAAAATTTAAAGGGATAGTTGTGATAACCTGTTTATGGGTGACATCATAATGAATTTTAATCATAAACTAAACGTGTAGAAAAGTTTTCTAAAAAGATTTTGGACTCGGGAGCGTAACCCGACGCCTCCACCAAAAAATGCAAAAATTTGGCTAATTTTTAGAAAAAAACTTAATTTTAATTGTATTTTTGCTATTTTTTAATAAAAAATAGAGATTTTTAAGTTTTTGCTATTGACTTATTATTTTAGATATGATAAAATAAGGGTGAATAAAAAGTTTGAGATTTTAAGGAAGGTGTGTTATGTTAAATTTGTTAAGTGCAAATGTTGGATCAACCTTGATGGAAGTGTTTATCATTCTTGGCGTTGTCATCGCAGCAAGCTTGATTATCTATTTTATTTGGGAGGCAGTTTTATCATATTCTGCAAAAAAGAAAGGTGATGATAAGAAAACATCAACTCCGACAAATAGAGCAAATGAAGCAAATGTTCAAAGCTATACCTTTGAAGAGCAACCAAAACTTCTTGAAGAAGGTAATATTGTCGATGTTGACACTGATAAAGCTCAAGAAGAGGAGCAAGAAATTGCTAATGAAGAGTCTGAAGAAGAGCGTTTAAATCGTGAAAGAAGAGAGTATCTTGAAAGACGCCGCCAGGAACTTATAAGAAAACTTCAAGAAGAACAGGAAGAAAAAGAAGAAGAGCCTGAAGAAGTTGAAGATGAGCAAGAGGAAAGCGTCGAAGAAGAACCAGAAGAAACTGTTGTTGATGAAGATGAAGAAGAGGAAGAACAAGAAGAGGACAACAGTGCTGAAGAAATTGCAAGACTTCAAGCTGAAAAAGAGGAACTTCTTAAAGAGAAAGAAAGATACGAAGAGATGTGCAGAGCTCTTGAAGAAGAAAAACAACAACTCCTTGAAAGTGTTGAGGCAAACAGCAATCTTCCTGTTGTTGTAGCTCCAAAGCTTACATTAGAGGATTTGGAAGAACGTTTAAGAGAAGCAGAAGAAAAGTTAAAAGTTAACGAGAAAGATTTAAAACAATGCAAGAAAGATTTTGTTCCTCTTAATAGAATTTGGAAAACACACGAGAAAGATAAGAAGAAACTTGAAAGAAAAGAAGCTAAAGTTGCTAAACAAAAAGTTATGCTTTATGGTGTAAACAACTACGAGGATATAGACGAAGAAAAGGCAAGAAAACTCGCTGAGGATCTTGACCTCTATGATGGACTTAAACTTTCTGTTCAACACTGTGAAGAGGTTATGGAAAAGAATGCAGACAGATACCCACTTCTTAAGAAAATGTATGAAGTTTTGAAGCGTCAAAACACTGAACTCAAAGATGAAATTAAGTCATTGAGAGAACAGATTGCCGAACTCGAAGCAGAACAAGAAAATCCTAGCGAAGGCGAAGAGGAATAATAAAAAATTTAAAAATAGTCGTTACTAAATTAAATAACGGCTATTTTTTATTTATTTTATTTTGTGAAATTAAAAATTTTTGTTATACTATAATTAATAATGCTAGAATTAAGCTTTTCAAATTGCTATTAAGGAGAAATTATGAAAAGATTTTTGATTTGTCTATTTTCTTTTCTATTTATAGGTTGTTCCATCGCTGGTGGAGCGGTTCTCCTTTCAAATTCATCTTATAGCGATGAATACCGGGGAGGGGATTCGTCAAACTCAGAAAATGATGTAACCAAAAACGCTCCGACAAACGATGACCTCTGGACGGACGAGGGAAATTACGCCACTTCATTTGCAGGCGGTGACGGACAAACAGAGGCAACGGCATACCAAATTGCCACGCCAGAGCAACTTGCATATTTATCATATTTAATAAACACATCTTCAACAAATTCTACATACAAATCACTTTACTATGTTCAAACTGCGGACATAGATTTATCTGCACACTATTGGGATGCGATTGGTTATTCGTTCTCCTATTATTTTTCAGGACACTATGATGGTGGCGGTTATACAATTTCTGGGCTATATACACAATCAGGTACTAGTTCTACTTATAGTGATCAAGGTTTGTTCGGAGGTGTTCGTGGATCATCGTCTTCAAATCTTGCTGTAATTCAAAATATTGTCATTAGTTATAATTCTGTCGTTCAAGGATATAGCAATGTCGGCGGAGTTGTTGGGTATGCTTACTATTCCACAATCACCAACTGCTATAACACAGGTACTGTGAGTGGGACTGACGCTGTCGGCGGAGTTGTTGGGATTGCTCAGAGATCCACCATCACCAACTGCTATAACACAGGCTCTGTAAAGGGGAATGAGAATGTCGGCGGAGTTGTTGGGGATGCTCGTTATTTTTCTTCCGCTATCACCAACTGCTATAACACTGGAACTGTGACTGGGAGTGGTAATGCTGTCGGCGGAGTTGCTGGATCTGTATTTAGTACTTATCTTTACACCACTGCCAACTGCTATAACACCGGCTCTGTAACTGGAAGTAAACGTGTCGGTGGCGTTGTTGGGGATTCTAGTTGTTCTGGGTCTTCTACCATCGCTAACTGCTATAACACCGGTGCTGTTGATGGAGATTCTCATATAGGGGGAGTTGTGGGGTATGTTTATAATTCCACAACCGCCAACTGCTATTACGGCGGGAACTGCACGCTTTCGTATGGAATTGGGAATTCTTCTTCTAACACTGGGGCGTCAAAGGATGAAAATTTAATTGCTAATGCCAAAAGTTTAAGTTGGTATCAAGATAGCTCTAAGTGGAGGAGCAGGTATCCATGGGATTTTGTTGAGGTCTGGTCGCTTGTGCCTAGTGCAAATGACGGTTACCCTATCTTGCAAGGCTTCTCAGTTAATATATCATATAATTCCAACTTTGGCGAAAATGAGGTAATAACCGAGCAAGTGCCTAGCGGGCAAGAGATTGTGATTGCGGGGTATGACCTATTCACACGAGTGGGCTATGAGATAGCTCATTGGAACACCAAGCCAGACGGCACTGGTTTAAATTTCTACGCAGGTGACACATATTCAGAGGGTGCTGGGCTAACTCTCTATGCCATTTGGGAGGCTGGTATTTACTCTATTACATTAGACGCAAACGGTGGCAGTGATGGAACGGAAACAATTTGGTTAAAATATAATGATGGTTATTATAACAATAGTTCTGCAACAGGCAGTGCAATAACAAGTTTAACAAGCTTGCCAACACGGGCGGGGTATAGTTTCAATGGCTATTATACAAATTCAACAACCGGCAATTTGATTATAGCTTCGGACGGCACAATCAGGGCAAACAACACGTATTTTACAGCAAACACAACTCTCTATGCTCAGTGGACAGCCAACAATCCAGCGTATTATGACGAAGAGGGCGGATATTGGTATATAGAAAATGGGCGTGCTCCACAAAGTAGAGTGGAAGATGAAACATTAAAGACATATTTAGAAGAGAATTGGGATAACTTAAATGCCGGGACTACTTATCACTTTGGCGGTTGGGAAAATATAACAACAAAAGTATATAATGGAGAAGAATATATGGAACTTTATGGCAACTATTATCTTGTCGAGCCTATAAGGTGGCGAATAATCTCAAACGGAAATCAAGAAGTTGGCTATGGTGAAGTTTCAGAAGATGGCATAATGGCGGTTATGGACAAAATTATATATTTAGGCAGATATGCAGGAATTGAAATTTCTGCTGGTGAGGGGTATAGCGATATGCCAATATCATACCTTTTAAACTCCGAACATCCTCTCATTAGTGACAAATTTTTAGTTGAGTGGACGGAAAGTTTACCAACTTTTGGAACAACATCAATTCATGGTGAAACTATAGAATATACGAGTAAGGCCTTTGTTTCATCTATAGAAGATATTGAAGCGGTGACGGGAGATAGAAAGGTTAAATTTTCTGATTATGTAGAAGATCTCATGGTAATTCATAAAGGTGTAATTCCACTTTGTTACACACGAGATTTAGGTTCAAACTATAACAATATTCTATGTTTAAATGAAAACGGTGACATAACACAGAGAAAGCCAAATCTTACAGTAAATCAACTTGGCGTGCAGTTCACAATTAAAATATCAGAGTATGCTTGTGTATCTTCATTATAATTTTTGAAAAATAAGGGAAGAAAAAAATATTAAATATCTTAATATCATATAATTTTAAATTTTTATAGAAAATCTTAAATTAATTTTGCAAATTTTGCTTTATTTGATATAATCTAAATATTATGATAGATAAACCTTATAGTAAAGACATAGAAATGGTGCTAAACGAGACTAAGAGCTCTAAAAGTGGGCTTGATACTTTTGACGCACAAAACCGCTTAAAAAACGATGGAAAAAATCTTATTGTTGGTAAAAAAAAGAAAAGCGAGTTTGTTAAATTCTTAGGTCAATTTAAAGATGTTTTAATTATTGTTTTGCTTGTCAGCTGTGTGATCAGTGTGGTTATTGGCATTATTGAAAATAGTGTCAATGAGTTTATTGATGCTGGCATTATTTTGCTTGTTGTTTTAATCAATGCTATTATCGGATATGTTCAAGAACATAACAGCGAAAAAGCTATGCAGGCACTCAAAAATCTTACCAAGCCTTATTGTAAGGTTGTGCGAGATGGCAAGGTTGTGAAAGTAAAGAGCGAAGAAGTTGTTATAGGTGATATCGTTGTGCTTGAAGCGGGAGATATCGTTCCGGCTGATGTCAGACTTATTGAAGCAAATTCTTTAAAAATTGAAGAAAGTGCTTTGACCGGGGAAAGTGAAGCAACTGAAAAAGAAGCAGACTTAGTTTTAGATGAAAATGTTGTTTTAAATGACAGAAAAAACATGGCATATATGGGCAGTATTGTGACTTATGGAAGAGGAAGAGGCGTTGTGACAAGCTGTGGTATGCAGACGGAGATAGGTAAAATTGCCTCTGCTCTTGACGAGATAAAAGATGAAACAACTCCGCTCACTAAGCGTATAAAGGTGACAAGTCTATGGATAACTGGTATCGTGCTTTTTGTCGCTCTTATTATCTTTATTGTTGGAATTGCGACAGGTGCAAACATCTTTTCTTCTTTCACATTGGCAATTGCTGTTGCTGTTTGTGCCATACCTGAAGGGCTTCCGGCCTGTGTTACAATCACCTTGTCTATGGGTGTCAAAAAGATGAGTGAGCAAAGGGCTATTGTAAAAAAACTTCCGGCAGTTGAAACTCTTGGCTCAACTGAAATAATTTGCACTGACAAAACGGGGACTTTGACGCTGAATAAAATGACGGTTAAAAAAGCTTTTTTATTTGACAATTGTTTAAAAGATTTTAACAGTCTTAATTTTGCCGTTCAAAATGTCAATGCAAACACTGTGAAACTTCAAAAGAAGGAAGAAAAAGCAGTTAAACTTTTAGAAAGCAATAAGACTCTTCAAACTTTTATGATTGGTATGGTGTTATGCAACGATGTGCAGATAAAACTAGAAAATGACAATTTAACTTGCATAGGTGACCCTACTGAGGTGGCTCTTGTTCATTGTGGTTATCGTTTTGGTGCAAACAAGGAACTTTTAGAAGGAAAATTTCCTCGTGTTGGCGAAGTTCCGTTTGAAAGCAATCGTAAAATGATGACTACCGTAAATATGGTGGAGGGCAATAAATATGTCTTTACCAAAGGGGCTCTTGACAGCGTGCTTGGAAGATGTAAATATGTTTTGAAGGACGGCAAAAAGTTTAAACTCACAGAGAAATATAGGGAGGAAATTGTCAAACAAAATTCCCTGCTTGCCTCTGATGCACTCAGAGTGCTTGCTCTTGCATATAAAAAAGAAGAGGAAAATCTTAAACACTACACTTCCGATAACACAGAAAACGATTTGATTTTCGTAGGGCTAATAGGTATGATTGACCCACCACGTGCTGAGGTAGCTGAATCAATAAAGACTTGCAATGAGGCGGGCATAACTGTGGTTATGATAACAGGTGACAACAAAGAAACTGCCTTTGCAATAGGAAAAGAACTTGGAATTTGTCAAGATAAAAAAGAGGTGATTTCTGGGGCGGAACTTGACTTATTCAGTGAAGATGATTGGAAAAACAAGGTCGGGAGTTACCATGTCTTTGCACGTGTCAGTCCTGAACACAAAGTGAAAATTGTCAAGGCATTTAAAGCTAATGATAAAATAGTTGCCATGATTGGAGATGGTGTTAATGACGCTCCAGCTATTAAGGTTGTTGATATTGGTGTCGGCATGGGTATTACAGGCACCGATGTCACAAAAGAGGCAGCTGATATGATATTGACAGACGATAACTTCTCCACCGTTGTTGGTGCAGTGAAAGAGGGAAGAAAAATCTATCAAAATATTCTAAAAATCATCGAATTTTTACTTGGTGCTTGCTTCGCAGAGCTTATTGCCATATCTCTCATCACCTGCATCTTCCGTGACCACACTTTCTTTTCTCCGGTGCTTCTTCTTTGGATAAACTTTGTCAGTGACACTTTTGTTGGGCTTGCTCTTGGTTTTGAAAAAGCTGATGATGATATAATGAAAGATAGGCCGGTTAAAACAAATGGCAGTCTTTTCAAGGGTAAGGTTGGATTTAATATCTTCTGTTCATCAATCTTTGTTTCGATTGTTTTGATTGCTTTATATATAATTTTGACATACGTATTTAATCTACAATCAGAGTTTGTGACAACAGTATGCTTTATCTATTTAGTGTTCACCGAACTCTTCCAATCTTACAATTTAAAAAGTGACACGCAAAGCCTTTTCCACAGAAATCCTTTCGATAATAAAATTTTAAATTATGGTTTCTTGCTTTCCGCACTTCTTACCATAATTATTGTCCTATTACCTATCGCACCAATTCAATCCGCTTTCGGTATTATGATGATTGATTGGTGGGGCTGGCTTCTTGCAATTGGCTTGGCACTTTTGATTATTCCATATATAGAACTAGTTAAGGTTATTGTACGCCATGTCAAAAGGCGAAAGATGAGGGCGTATGAAGCGAAAAAGTAAGGTTTTTGATTTAAGTGCAATTTCGATTATTTGCTGTGATTGTATCCATGGAATACTTTTAATTTTTATCGATTTATTTCTTGTATCTAACGTTTTAAAAGATGTTAACTATGATATTTCTTATAAGATAATGCAAATCGCACTATTCTATATAATTTATTACGCTGTTTTAGGAATTAGCTATCTTTTTTCTGGCTATTATCTTAAAAATCACAATAAGAGCGTGTTCGTGTCTATTGGTGCATTTGGATTTACCATTGTTATTGTGCTTATTTATTTCTTGAGAGGACAGTTAATAACTTTCCTGCCACTTATTGCTCTCCTCTATGGACTTAGCTTTGGATTCTATTCTCCAGGCTATCACAATTTGACATCAGAGACAATATCGAGCAAACACCAAGTGCGATTTTTTGCCGTTAAGCGTATTGCTTTTCAGGCTGTCTATGTTGTTTTTCCTATAACTTTCGGTTTTATTGACAGTATTGATTTTTCTATTGTCATCATAATTATGGCTGTTCTTTGTGTGGCTCTTGTGGTATTTTCTTTTTTAATAAAGCCAAAACAGGTATATAAGCTTTCATTTAATATAAGGAAATTCTATAAATATTTAAAAAAGAACAAGCAAAGCACAGAGCCATTGAGATTTGTCTATCTCTCCAACTTTTTTAGGGGGGCTTCAATCGACTGCTTTACCACATTTTTAACGGTGCTTGTTTGGATAGGTGCTCAATCAACCTCGACGCTTGGTATTTTGCAATCGGTGTTTACACTTCTATCTATTGTGACGCTCTTTTTATATCTTCGATATTATCGCAAAAAACGCTCAAAAGCATTTATTTTCCCGGTGTTTATCATAGTGTGCCTCTTTGTTTTAAGCATAATTATAACGCAGGGAACAAGTATGGTAGCAATAACCATCTTTTACGCAGTCTATACTATTTTAAATGTTGTTTATATTTCAATCTCCGACAGCAGAAAGGCAAGTGTAGTGAGAATACTTTCTCTTCATTCTCACATTTTAGAAAGTACAGCAATAATGGAATTAACTTTGGCAGGCGGAAGAGTATTCTCTTCTCTATTACTGCTACTTTCAGGCCTGTTTGACGGACTTATTGGAAATAACTCAAATATCTTCCTTTTGGTTACACTTGGAATAATTGCTGTTTTGTATATTTTCTTAGGACTTTCGCTTTATTGGATAGAAAAGAGTTTGATAAGACAAGATATGCAATTTCACAAAATTCATACTAACGAATTATATGAAAAAGTAGAGGACTAAACTTTACTTTTTCTTTTTGTTGGTGTATAATTAAGTTACCATATTGGGCAATTTATTTTTATTTAAAGGAGTATTTATGATTTTAGATACGCAAAAAGAAAAATTGAATTTGATTAAAGAAGATTTTAAATTTATTAAGGAGTGTCTTTGACCCAGAAAAACTTAAATTACGTGTAGAAGAGTTAAAGAAAATTCAGCTTCAAGACGATTTCTATAATGACCAAAAGTTGGTGTCAAAAGTTGGCAGAGAGATGAAAACTTGTGAGTACAAGCTTGAAAAAATTAACTCTTTGAAAGAGAATGTTCAAAATGCAGAAGCCATTATGGAACTACTTGAAGATAATGAAGATGCTTCGCTTTTTGAAGAATTGAATGCACTTATTGAAAAACTTTCCATAGAGATTGAAAACGCTAAACTTGAAACTCTATTATCAGGCAAGTATGATAGTTACAATGCCATACTCACCTTGCACGCAGGTGCTGGCGGAACAGAGGCAATGGATTGGGCGGATATGCTTTTCCGTATGTATTCAATGTATGCAGAAAAGAATGGGTTTAAAATGAAAGTTTTAGATGTTTTAGACGGCGAAGAAGCTGGGCTTAAAAGCATTTCCTTTTTAATAAGTGGTGAAAATGCCTATGGCTATTTAAAGGCAGAAAAGGGAGTTCATAGGCTCGTAAGAATTTCTCCATTTGATGCAAATTCAAGGCGTCACACAAGTTTTGCCTCACTTGAAGTCATGCCAGAAATTGAAGAAGCACCAGACATCAACATTCGTCCAGAAGATTTAAAGATAGACACCTATCGAAGTTCGGGTGCGGGTGGTCAGCACGTCAATAAGACAGAATCGGCAATTCGTATAACGCATATTCCAACAGGAATTATTGTTGCTTGTCAAACAGAGCGTTCGCAAGTACAAAATCGTGAAACTGCCATGAAGATGCTTTATAGTAGGCTTGTTGAAAAGCAGGAACTTGAAGAACAAGAGAAACTTGCTTCTATCCGTGGTGATGTGAAAAAGATTGAATGGGGAAGTCAAATTCGTTCTTATGTCTTTTGCCCATATACCCTTGTCAAAGATCATCGAACAGGCTATGAGACAAGTGATGTGGAGGCGGTTATGAACGGAGATATTCAAGGCTTTATCAATGAATATTTGAAAAGAACAAGCGTAAAACAAGGAGAGAAAAATGTCTAAATATTTAGAAAACGCTCGCATTGCATTTGAAAAACTTAGAACTAAAAAAGATGTCACTATTCTTGCCATAGAATCCTCCTGTGATGAGACGGCAATAAGTGTCGTAAGAAATGGAAGAGAAGTACTTTCAAATATTGTGGCATCTCAAATAGATATTCATAAGAAGTTTGGTGGAGTTGTGCCTGAGGTTGCTTCTCGTAATCATGTTATGGCAATTTCAGGGTGCTATAAAGAGGCGTTGAAAGAAGCTAATATCAGCGAAAGTGATATAGATGCCATAGCGGTCACCTATGGGGCTGGACTTATTGGAGCTCTTCTTGTTGGCATAAATTTTGCAAAGACGCTTGCCTACGCTCTCAATCTTCCTCTTATTGCTGTGAGCCATGTGCATGGACATATAAGTGCGAACTATCTTTCTCACCTTGAACTTGAACCGCCTTTTGTCTGCCTTATGGTAAGTGGTGGGCATACAGCACTACTTAAAGTCAATGATTACACAAAGCTATCGCTTATCGGCTCAACGGTCGATGATTCTGTGGGCGAATGCTTTGATAAGGTTGCACGAGTTTTAGGGCTTTCCTATCCGGGTGGGCCAAACATCGATAGACTAGCAAAAGGTGGAAAAAATATCATTAAATTTAACTACCATGAACCACTGAAAGACACTTTCAACTTTTCCTTCAGCGGACTTAAAACGGCGGTTGTCAATTTTGTGCACAATCATGAGCAGGCTGGTAAGGAATATAATAAGGCAGATATTGCTTGTAGCTTTCAAGAGATTGTCACAGATGAACTCTCTGAAAAGGCTGTTAAATGTTGTTTAAAAGAAGATAGTAAAATACTTGTTGTTGCAGGTGGAGTTGGAGCAAATTCAAGACTTAGAGAAAAGTTGAAAGAAAAGAGTGAAAAAGAAAATATCAAAGTTTTCTTTCCAGACTTAAAATTTTGCACAGATAATGCGGCGATGATAGGCTCAATGGCATATTACTATCTAAAAGCCGGCATCGGACTTAGTGATTTAAGTTTGACAGGCAAACCTAATGTGCCGATTAGCATTTAAAAGGGAAAAATGGAAAAGATAAAGAATTTTTTTAAAGAAATCAAGTGGTATGAATATCTATTTGTGATTGTGGCACTTGCAGTGATAATTGCGTTAAGCATCTATTACAATTCGCATATTTTTTACATTTTGAGTTCTACTTTGGGCATTGTTGGAGTTCTGTTTTTGTCAAAGGGCAACATTGTCGGAATTCTAATCTGTATAACTCAATTAGTTTTCTATTCAATAATTTCGTTTTTAAATGGCTTTTATGGCGAAATTGTAAATAATCTATGTGTAACGCTAATTTTATATATTGTCAATCTTGTGACTTGGATAAAGAACTTATATAACAAAAACGGACAAGTGAAAATAAACCCACATATTACTTGGCAAGAAATTGTCATAGCTATCAGTTGTGTTTTGGCATTATCTGTTGGAATGTATTTTATTCTTGATGTTTTTAACACAAATATGCTCTTTGTCAGTACACTTTCTTTCACTTTCAACACGCTTGCGATATATTTCTTAGCTCGCCGAAGTTTCTTAAATTTTGTTTTCTATATCTTTAGCAATATTACAAATTTTATCATGTGGGGAACGCTAATTGCCTCAACAAACGATTATTCAATACTTATAACAGTTATTAATATTGCAGTGTATTTTTTGCTTAATTGTTATGGTGTATATAATTGGTTACGAACTCAGAAAGAGCAAAATTATGAATTTAAAGATGCATCATTTGACAAAATTATGAAAATATTAAAGGAGAATTAAATGGAACTACTTGCACCAGCAGGAAATTATGAAAAATTTTTAACGGCACTGCATTTTGGAGCAGATGCTGTCTATCTTGCCGGCAATCGATTTGGACTTCGTGCCTTTGCCGGAAATTTCTCTGATGAAGAGATAAAAAAGGCGTCTAAACTTGCACATAGTCTAAACAAAAAGGTGTATGTGACGCTGAATATAATTGCACATGACACCGATTTTGAAGGACTAAAAGACTATCTACTATTTTTGCAAAACGAAGCGAAGGTAGATGCAGTTATCGTGGCTGATATTGGTATTATGCAGTTTGTTAGAGTCAACGCACCACTTCTTGACATTCATCTAAGCACGCAGGCGAATATCATCAACAGTTATTCGGCAAATTTTTTCGCAGAACTTGGCGTTAAAAGGTTAATACTTGCAAGAGAACTTTCTCTTAAAGAGATACAAAATATACGAAAAAATCTCTCTCCAAAGGTGGAAATTGAAGTGTTTGTGCATGGTGCAATGTGCATGGCATATTCTGGCAGGTGCTTGCTCTCAAACTATCTAACAGGGCGAGACAGTAATCACGGTGAATGCGTGCAGGCGTGCAGATGGAAATATTATGTTAGAGAAGTAAGCCGTGAGGACGAACTTGAAGTTGAAGAGGACGAAAAGGGGAGTTATATCTTTAATTCACGTGATTTAAATATGCTTCCATATTTAAAGGAGCTAAAAGATGCAGGCGTTGACAGCATAAAGATTGAGGGTAGAATGAAATCTTCTTTCTATGTCGCCACTGTTGTCAATGCTTATCGTATGGCACTTGATATTTTGCCTAAAAAGCCGACAAAGGAGATGTGTGAAGAACTTATGAAAGCGAGTCATAGAAGATATACAACCGGCTTCTACTTTGACGAGACTAACAGACAATATCAAGAGGACAGTGCACCTGTTCAAAATTCTGAATTTATTGCACAGGTAGTAAATGATGTAGATGGAAGTATAGCGGAAGTTGAGATGCGTAACAAATTTTCTGTTGGAGATACGCTTGAAATATTAAGCCCTGACAAAAAGATTTTTAACAAAAAAATAAAAGTGGAAAAGATAATTTCTTTAGATGGTGAGAGTTTAGATAGTGCTAAAAAGGTTCAGGAAAGAGTTAAAATAAACTGCCAATATCCTCTTAAAAAAGGTGATATTTTAAGGAAATAAAGTTAAAAAATTTTAAATATCATATTTTATTTGACTTTTCATACATATTATTGTAAGATTAATTAGAGGAGTTATGGATAAGGTGGATTTAAAACATATTGAAAATGTAGAGGGAAAATATCATCTTACTTTTTTGGAAGGTAAGAAAATTATTAATAGTGCTAATGAAGATATAAGAAATGCATTATTTTCGCTTCTGCTTTTTGGTGCTCTTATTGCTGTTTTTATCCTTATAAGCGGTTTTAATCTATATTATATCTATTTTTTAGTGGCGTTTTTAGTGGTGTTTGTTGCCATGATTGTTGTTTTTGCATTGCAGAAAAGAAAAGGTAGAAAACAATGTGTCTTTGCTGTTTCTCATTCTAAAAAGACGGAAATTATTAATAAAGGTGCAAGCGTGGAAAGAACTTCAAAGGTGATTGCTTCATCGGTAGCCAAAGATTTTGAAAAAAATTCCACTAACAAGAAAATAAAAAAAAGTATGCGTGAAAATCTCGACAATTTTGATAAAGAGGAAAAGAAAAATTTTTAATATGATAAGAATAACAAAAGATTGGGCAAATAGGCTGAAAGGTGAGTTTGAAAAGGACTATTTCAAAAAACTTCAAGCGTTTTTGGAGGAAGAGTACGCACGCTTTGATGTCTATCCTAAAATGGAGAATATTTTTAACGCTTTAAATTATTGCCCTTATGATAAAGTTAAGGTCGTGATTATCGGACAAGATCCATATCATGAGCCACATCAAGCTCATGGGCTATCTTTTTCTGTGGAAGAAGGGGTGACATATCCGCCATCACTTGTCAACATCTTTAAGGAAATCGAAGATGATTTAGGCGTCAAGGTGCAAGATTCAGGTAACCTCATAAGGTGGGCGAGACAGGGCGTTATGCTCTTAAACACTACATTAACAGTAAGGCGAGGGCAGGCTAATTCGCATCGTGGTAAAGGTTGGGAAATTTTTACAAATGAGATAATTAGGCAGTTGTCTGCACGTAAAGACCCTATTGTCTTTCTTTTATGGGGTAGTAATGCTCAAAGTTTTGCGCCGATTATTGAAAAGCAACATTTAGTTTTAAAAGCCCCACACCCAAGCCCACTTTCGGCATATCGTGGCTTTTTCGGCTGTAAACACTTTTCAAAAGCGAATGATTTTCTTATCAAATGCGGAAAAGAGCCTATTGATTGGAGATAATTTTAAAAGTTTAAGTAAATATTTTGATAAATTAGTGAAAAATACTTGATTTTTTATAAAATTTTTGGTATATTAAAAGGGCAGTTGTCAAAAATATCCTCTTACTCATAAAAGATATTGCGACAACTAACGCAAAAAGTTTTGTATAAGATATGTCAAATTCTGCCATTAATGATGGAAGGGTAGGAAAAAAACAAAACTTAAGCTTAATTTGCGGAAGTGGCTCTTGGCAAACGCGTTGCCTTGCCTTAGGAATGGAAGGGCGGGCAAAAACTTCGAAGCCACTCAAACCTTTGCATTCGCCTTGTCAAGTCAAAGCGTCTAGGTGCAAACAAAAACAAAACTCAAATATAATTTGCGGAAGTGGCTCAGTGGTAGAGCGTTGCCTTGCCAAGGCAAATGTCGCGAGTTCGAATCTCGTCTTCCGCTCCAAAAGCCGAAAATCCTAGGCTAAAAAAAGGTTATCGCAAAAGCGATATGAGAGGTAAACTCTTAAAAGAATATTGGCGGAGTTGAAAATAATATCTCAACCCGCCATTTTTAAAATGGTACCATCGCCAAGTGGTAAGGCAAAGGTCTGCAAAACCTTTATTCCCCGGTTCAAATCCGGGTGGTACCTCCAAATCTTGCCGATGTGGCGGAATGGCAGACGCACAGGACTTAAAATCCTGAGTTCGAAAGGACGTGTGGGTTCGACTCCCACCATCGGCACCAGACAAAAATAATCCGAACCATTTTGGTGCGGATTTTTTTATTTTTATATTTTCTTTATTATTTTTTTTCTTTATCCAATATTTAGATAAATTGTTAATAAATTTTAAAAATATGCCTCAATGTTTGTTTATTTTGAGCAAAATGATAATTTTTTCAACTTGTGATTTGTCTAAAGCTAAATATCTCTGAATAAAATTAAATAAATAATTAATTTTATGAACAAAATCTTACCAAATTTAATCAATATATGATATAATAATTTATATTGGGAGGGGAATAATGAAAAAAATTATAACAACACTTTGTCTTTGTGCGATGTTTTTGGTGAGCGGAATAACTCTTGCGGCGTGTGGAGAAGAATCAGCACCTGAAACTTACACAATATCTTTGCCTACTTCAACTGACTATACTGTTGAAAGCGATAAAGAGGTGGCAGAGGCGGGGCAAGAAGTCACTTTGACTATCACGCTTTTAAACAATGAATTAGTGATTGAAAATGTTTTGGCAAATACTATCACTTGTGAAGAAAACTATAACGGAACATTCTCTTTTACAATGCCGGCAGAAAATGTGACTGTAACAGTTCAAACAAGTCAATTGCAGGAAGTTCATTCCACCGAGTTCGTTTGGTTAGATGAGGATAATCTTTACACAATAGCAGAAGATGGCGAGGAAACATTCAGTTGGGACACAAGAGATATAAACATAACTTTTGCTAATAGGCAGGCAATGACAATTATCAACGAGACCATAATATCTTCAAATCAAGATGTTATACCTGACACGGCAATAAATTTTGTGCCAATTACAGATATGAACATAAATGGCTCAAGTGGTTCAAATGAAATTGTTAAAGGTGTTATTGAAATCAATCCATTTGAAATCAACGCAGGGATAACATATCTAACAATGGAATTTGTCAATGGAAATAATTCGTGGAGTGATTCAAATAGGGGAACACTAGTAGTTAAAATTACAGTTGTGCCTTATGGCGAATTGACGCTTGAAACCGTGAGGGAAGAATTAGTTATCGACTTATTTATGGAGATGCAATATCAGACAGGCGACACATTTTGTTTAAGAATTGGCGATAGCGACCATGTTGATGGCACATCAAATCTAAGTTATGTTGACTATGTTTTAACGATGGAGTCTGGGCGTGAACTATCTGTGGAATTTGATTATATTTTAGGCCATTCGTATTGGATAAGACTTGTTGAAGGCGACACTCAACCAGATATTCCTGTTGGCTATGTTGAAGAATTTGTTTTTGAAAATTCAATAGAATCTGGTGATGAAGAAAGTGAATACACTGGCTATTACAATGGAAGTTTAATGTATATGGAAGCAAATGATAGAGTGACAATTGATGCAGAAAGAAATCCTGCATTTGAAGACTAGAAAAAGGATTAGAAAATTCTAATCCTTTTTCTATATAAACATTATTTTATTTTTTCAATCATTATGAGTTTGGGCGAAATTAAATTATAAGTATATTATGAGATAAGATATGCGGGTTCAAGAAGAATTTAAATAGTTAAAAATTTTTAAATTCTTCTTTTTTTATTTGGTAAATTTTTTCATTTGTGATAAACTTAAAAAGTGGAGGAAATTTATGAAAATTGCTTTTACAGGAATAACTGGCAATGTTGGGCAAGAGGTTTTAAGCGAAGTTATGAAATTAGAGGGAGTGGAAAAGATTAAACTTTTGGTGCTTCCTGATGATAAGAGAATAAAGAAATTAAAAAAGGAATATAAGGGCAAGACAGCCAATTGGGAGATAATTCTAGGAAATATCGGAGATAAAAATATATGTAAAAAACTTGTGGAAGGGGTTGACTATGTTGTAAATCTTGCAGCAGTCATTCCGCCACATAGCGACAAATTTCCACGCAAGGCGGTGGAGTGCAATGAGATAGGTGTTGACAATTTGGTAAGTGTTATTGAATTTCAAAAGAAACAACCTAAGCTTATCCATTTTTCCACGGTGGCACTCTATGGAAACAGAAATAGCAAACATCTTTATGGCAGAATTGGTGACCCACTACTTGTTAGTCCGTTTGACATATATTCAGCAACCAAACTGCGTGGCGAGTTTAGAGTTTTGGAAAGTAAGCTTGAAAAATGGGCGGTGCTTCGTGAAACTGCTGTACTACATAAAAATATGCTGTCGGACAATATGAGTGACGGGCTTATGTTCCACACCTGTTTCAACGCACCACTTGAATGGGTGACAGCTCATGACAGCGGAGTGCTTGTGGCAAACATTTTAAAGCAGGATATGCAGGCCGACCTTGGTGAGAAGTTCTGGAGAAAGTGTTTTAATATTGGTGGTGGAAACGAAAATAGATTGACCGGCTTTGACACACTAAACGATGGCTTTAAGATTATAGGTGGCACTTGTAAAGATTTCTTTAAGCCATATTATAATTCTCTTCGCAATTTCCATGGAATGTGGTTCTATGATAGCGATGTTCTAGACAAGATGTTCGACTATCAGCATCAAGATACACGAGAATATTGGAAGGAAGTGAAAAAATCTCACAAAATTTTTCAGGCAGGCAGGGTTGTTCCAAAATATTTTATAAGAAAGTTTGTGATTGATAAGTTACGCAAAGATTCAAATGCTCCAAAATATTGGTTCGACCATAAGGATACTGCACGGCTTACTGCATATTTTGGAAGCGTGGGAAGATACCTTGCTATGCCTAAAAAATGGAAAGATTTCCCTCTACTAATAGAAAATAAAGATGAAGAGGGGAACGCTATTGTTTATGCGAAACTACATGATATTAAAAACGCCAAATTAATAGATTATGGCTTTGATATTGATAAGGACAATGTGACGCTTAAAGATTTGCAAAATGTGGCAAAGATGCATGGCGGAGAACTTGTTTCAAAAAAATATAGCGGTAATCTATATGAAAAATTAAATTGGAAAACGCAAGACGGAGAGTTCTTTGCTGCAAATGCATACACAGTGCTATATTGTGGGCATTGGTTCAATCCAACCTATAAAAAGAATGTTTGGGATTTTGATAGGCTTGCTAAGAAAGATAAGATTTTTGCGCAGATTTGGTATAATTCTCACGATGAGAAAGAAAATCATTTCTATTATTTTGATGATGAATTTAGTGCACACATAAAAACAGAGGGGAAATAATGAAAATTTTAATTTGCTACTTTTCTGGAACAGGAAACACCAAGCGGGTGGTTGATAAATTTGCTGAATATATAAAAGAAGCAGAGCATGAGGTTGTTTTGCATAGGGTGGAGCACGAGTTTAATTTAAATATTGAGGACTTTGATTTGATTGGTTTCGGCTATCCTGTTCACGCCTTTAACGCACCTGAGATAATCTTAAAATTTGTTAAGAAACTGAAAAAACTAGATAACAAAAAGGATTGTTTTATCATCAACACTTCTGGCGAACCATTAAAACTAAACAACATTTCTTCTCTTAAACTCACAAGTCTTTTAAAGAAAAAGAATATGATTGTGAAATATGAATATCACTATGTGATGCCATACAACATCATCTTTCGTCACACCGACCGAATGGCTTATCGCATGTGGGAGACAGCGAAAAAGGTTATACCACTTGATGTTAAAGATTTATTGGAGAAAAAGCCTGCTAAACTTAAAAAGGTGTTTATGGGAAGATTTTTGGCTTACATTTTCCGTATTGAGCATTGGGGTGGAAAATTTAATGGCAAGCACTATAAGGTTTTGCCTGAGTGCGTCAATTGCAATTGCTGTGTAAATATCTGTCCAACCAAGAACATCACAGTGAAAGATGGAGAATTTCATTTTGGTAAAAATTGCATAATGTGTATGCGTTGTTCCTTCCTTTGTCAAAAGAACGCTATAAAGATTGGCTTCTTCAATAAGTGGAAAGTGAATGGTGTTTACAACTTCAATAATCCAGGCGACACAAGCGAGGATAAGCATAAAAAATATTGCAAAAAGGCATATCAAAAATATTTCAAACTTAACGAAGAGCGAATTGCTAAGGCAAGTGCAGAATAAGATTTCTATAAAATATTGTGTAGTATGCATAGCGTAATACACTATATCTTGTGTAAATTTATTTTGTTGTTTGAAAAATTTAAATGAGAAAAAATTAAAATCTAGCGTAATATTTGCTAGATTTTTTTAAATAAATAATAATTTTTAATGTTATTTATTCTTTTTAATATTTTTTATTTATTCTTAAATCAAGCCCTTCCATGTTTATATTTATAGAGCTATCTCGGTCAACTATTCTTGAAAAGATGCGTTCATCATATCTATCATAAATTTCGTCTAGTGTTAGGTTAGAGGTGATGATTGTGCAAAGTTTTCTGATTCTCCTTTCGTTTATAACATGGAATAATAGTTCAATTGTGATGCCTTTATAAAGCGTTTCTGTGCCTAAATCATCAATAAAGAGAAATTCGCAAGAGAGATATTTATCAAGCAATTCTTCGTTGTAATTAAATCTATATTCTTTAAAATCTCGGCTCATTTGAAAGGCGGTGACAAGCTTGACGATTTTACCTTCATCAATTAACTCATTGGCAATGGCGGTGGTTAAATATGTCTTTCCGATGCCAACTTTTCCGCTTATAAAGATAAGATTTTTTTTAAAGTCGCTATGGCACCATTCTTCTAATTTTTCATATAGCTTTTGATATTCTTTTGGTGCGGTTTTCTTTGCACTTTCAAAAGACACAAGCTTGCCAAAGTTACTCTCTTCAAGAAGAAGGTTAGATATTTCTTTTTTAAGGCAGGAGCACATTTTACCATCAACATAACCGCTATCTTTACATTTAGAGCAGTTAAATTTTTCAGCAAGTGTGATATTTTGTTTTTTTAAAAATTGGTCTAAGTCAGCTTTTAATTTGTTTTCTTTTTTTCTATCCACTTTTTCGCCATAAACTTCACGCCTAGCATTTTCAATCGTTTCTTGAACTAAAGCAGAGTTTAATTTCAAATATTCCTCATTTTTATTTAGAACTTCATGATTTTTTTCATAGTTTTCGTTTATTTTTTGATGACGAATGGCAAGAATATTTTCCGCTTTTAAAACTGTTTCTCTTTTCATATCACACCTCTATTTCGTCTATTGATTGGAAGAGTGCGTTCATCTCTTCACGGGTATAGTTATGGCGATTTGTCAATTTTTTGGATTTACTGCCAGAGACAATTTGTCCAGAGTTCTTTGCATCTTCCACTGTTCTAATATTTTTGTCATGGAATGCGGAGAGCGTCATATTGAGATATTGCATAGGTTGTTCTTTACCTAGTGCCAAAGTGCAGGCGTATTCTATAACGTCTTCTGGAATAAGCCAAGTTTCCGTCCAGATTTTGTATTTGTCTCTATCAAATTGATTTACGTTTCGGCTTAGTCCGATCGCTTCTAAAATTTCCTTAATCTTCTTATCGACAGCAAGCACACCTTTAAAATACTCATTCAGACTTGGCATACTGAGTATTCCTAATTTATGGAACTTGTTTAATACCTTGTCCATGCCCTCTAATGTGCGAACATTTGTTTTAAAACAATAGTTTGCTATACTTTCCAGCATTTCCACTGAAAAGCCAAGATTGAACCATTTATAGACATAGTTTTCTACCACAGGCTCTAAGTTTTCATAGAATAAGCCTAAATTTGTGGTAAGCTTTTTAGCAACTATGTTTGCCTCTTTCTTTTCGCTCTCGAAATTTTCAATTTCTTCCTTGCTCAAAAGCTTTAACGAGAAATATTTTTTTAGAAGGGCATCAAGATACTCAAAACTTGGTTTTTTAAGATTTTTGGCAACATATAAAATTGTTTCATCATTAAAGCCAAGTTCTTTCCAGGTTTTGTAGAGTGTTCTTTCACTGACAGAAGGAAGGCGTTTAAGTTTTAAGGTTTTAAAAATATATTCCAGCCCTGTGTTTAAAGTTTCAAACTGCAAAATTTGATTTTCGATCTGCTTGGCGGTCAATATTCCACGATTTGCCCAATCCTTTGCCACTGTTATTATGTAGGAATAGCCGAGTTTTTCATCGTGCTTTGCGTCAACACAATATTTTATTACCATGATAAGGGCTTCTTTTTCCATGTGATAATTTTCTATTATGTTATAATATTCCTCATATTCCTTTGGCGTTATCATTCTGCCTGAGATTATCTCTTGAGCCTGCGTGTTAAAGGTGGCATATTTCTTTGTGTTATACTTCTTTATACCATTGAGTGCATCTGAAATTGGCAAGTATCTAACTTCAAATGGGATAACCTCTAATATTTGAACAAGCCCTTGTTCCTGCCAATAATAGAAACAGCTTTCCACTTCTTCAAGGCTCATCTTAAGCTCGTTTGCAAAATTCTCCAAAGTGTTATCCTTACTGCTGGCGTCTTGACATTTGTATAAGCCATAGAGATAGACTTTCACACAGTCTTCATTTGCGTATGGAAGATAATTGTTAATGAATATATTGTCAACACTTGTGGTGTTATTTGCCACTGCATCTACTGATAATCTACAAAATGCCATATTGTTCTCCTTTGCCTTTTGATTGTAGCACAGTTTAAGACTTTTTACAACTTTTTCGTTATTTTTTGGTAAAATTAATAATAAAATATGGCATGAAGAAGTTTGCGTTATTATTAGTTTTAATTTTAACAATCCCGTTTTTTGTCGTGGGTTGCACGGATAAAGGCGAAGCTAATTACACATCATACACTCTTTTTTGCGAATATGATGAGGTTAATCACACGCTAGATGGAAAAGAAAGAGTGGAAATATTTAATAAATATGATAATACTTTAGGCGAGCTTAAATTTTTTCTTTACCCAAATTCCTTTAGTGAGGGTAAGGAGGCGGTTAGCTCAAGCTATTTTAATCGAGCCTATCCAACAGGTGAGATAAGTTATGGCAACATCGGGATAGAAAGCGTAACAAGTGAGAATGAGGCTCTTGTATATCAAGTCAACGAAGAAGGCAATATATTGACGGTCTCTTTACAAGAAGAGATTTATCCAAACGAAAGGATAAGCGTGGATATTGAGTTCACGGTCAAGCTTGCCAACATAAATCATAGGCTTGGTTACGGCGAAAATACCGTCAACTTTGGCAATTTCTATCCCGTTCTATGTGTCTATGAAAATGGCTTTGTGGAAAATAATTTTGCCACGAATGGCGACCCTTTTTATAGTGAAACGGCAAATTATGATGTAACATTATCTTTCAATAAAAATTTTGTGCTTGCAAGTAGTGGTGATGTGTTAAGCGAAAGTGAAAATGGTGATAACATTGTGGTGAATATTGAGGCAAAAAAGGTGCGTGATTTTGCTTTTACTCTTTCCACAAAATTCCAAAAAATTTCAAATACTGTTGGTGATATAACAGTAAATTATTATTACTATGATGAAGATAACTTTGAAGAAAATTTAATGATAGCGTGCGATGCTATGACAACTTTTCAAGAGCTTTTTGGAGAATATCCATATAAGACAATAAATGTGGCAAAAACTAATTTCTGTTTTGGTGGAATGGAGTATCCAAATTTGGTGTTTATCTCAGATGAGGTGGCGGACGCAGAAACATATAAATATGTTATCGTGCATGAACTTGCTCATCAGTGGTGGTATTCTTTAGTTGGTAATAATGAATTTAGTGAAGCGTGGCTTGATGAAAGTTTGACAGAATATAGCACGGCACTCTTTTTTGAAAAAAATGAACAATATGGAATAGATTATGATGAATTGATAGAGGGTGCATTAAGAAGCTATCGACTTTTTATTGGCACATATAAAGATATTTTAGGTGATGTCGATGAGAGCATGAACAGAAGTTTAAGTGAGTTTAATACAGAACCAGAATATGTCAACTGTGTCTATACAAAAGGGGTATTGATGTTTGACAGCATAAGAAAGACGCTGGGCGATAACAAGTTTTTTAAGTGCCTTGAAAATTATTTTGATGAATATAAATATAAAACGGTAACATCAAACGATATTATTGAAAGTTTTTCTAAGTCTTCAAAAACAAATCTTAAAGGCTTCTTTAACGCATGGCTTAACGGCGAGGTAGTGCTGGATAATGAGTAGAAAACACTTGAGTATAAATATTAATAATCAAAATTTAAATGATTATAAGAATAAAAATAAAGAAAAAGCACAAAAAATTATTTAACCACTCATTTATAGATAAGCAAGAGTTTGAGTGAGAATTTTAATTTATTTAAAAAAAATATTCAATTTAATTGACAACGGGGGGGGGAATGCTACAATTAGAAAAATAAACAAGCGAAGTTTATTTTTAGAAGGAGATTGATATGGAAGAAAAAGTTAAAAACAATAAAGTTTTGATAACAATTTTATCGGTTTTGATGTCGGTGTTTTTCGTTAGTACAATTGTATTTGTCGCTTTGTTCGCCACTTCAAAAGACAAGGAACTGACGCTTAGTTTTGAAGTAAATGCAAACGAGTGCTGTGTTGATGTGGTAGGACAGATATATCAGCAACAAAATGCCGAACAAACAACTGCACCGGTTAAGAGTGTTAACGTTAAAAGTTATATGGATAACTATGGAGTAATTACCTTTGATGAAGATTTCATAGACACTTTGTCAGTTGATGATTTGAGGGTAGATAGTGAAAATCAATACATAAAAATAATGTTTGAAATAGAAAATCATTCCATTTTTGCCATTGATGCAAGTGTGGCGTATGGTGAAAATTATGCAAGTGAAGAGAGCATTGCGACTGGTGAATCTCATGTGCTTGAGATAGGATTTGATATTAATGATGTTGATTTAGATGAAAGCATTGTTGTTTCAATTGAAAAGAGCGGAGATAAATCAACTTACACCGAATTTGTTGGCTATGATGGCTATATTTGGAGAAGTTATCCTAATGGCGAAACAGAGAAAACAAACACTATTGTTCAATCTAATATGACAACAGATTTAATTTCCGAAAACACCTTAGGATTAACAAATTCAGGAGTTTATTATCAGCAAGATATTATAGATTTTTCCAATAGCCAAGTTGCTTTGATGACTCATTATTTTAATAATATAAATAAAACTGGCTATAGTGGTGCACTTATTGGCAGTCTCTCAATCTATGCAGTAAAAGCAGGCGAGTTGACTGTTGGCACGGCTTCGGTTGAAGAAATTGTTGCCTCAAAAACAAACGGCGAAAGTGTTGCTTTAACTAACTCCATTTCCTTTACTTTGCAAAAAGGGACAAACTTACTTACATTAAATGATTATTTCGTTGAAGAAAATTCAACCTTGGTTCTAGGTGAAACTGGTGATAGTGCGATAACCACCTTCTTTAAGGAAGTTCCAACAAACGATGAGCAAGGTGTTTTCTGCTTGCTTGATGGCAGTTCTTCAAATGAAGTTGTAAGCACAACCGGTGCTTTTGATGACAAGCTTGCAATAAAGGTAAATTTAACAGGTATTTATGACCAAATTTATTCCGGTGATGTTGTTTCAATCAATGATGGTATTGAAACTGCACTTCTTGACCAAGACGGTTGGAGAAGTGAATCTACTAGTACAAATATGATAAATTCAACAAGTTATGATTTAAACAAATATTCCAGCTTAAAAGTTTCATATATAAGGCTTTTTGTTAGAAGTGTATCCTCACTAACAGAAGATCAAACTTTCACAGTTAATGTTGTTAAAAATTATTATCCTTATGAAATTGTGAAAAGTTATCAATTTGTTTTACCTGCTGATGAAATAAATATTGCAGAGTCAACAACTGGTGGGGCTGATAGTGCTTATGATGAAAACACTGGAAGATATATTTTAGGACGTTGGAGAACGCTATATTGCAATGAAGAAGTTGTGACAAAGGGTGATGAAACTCTGTCTTTCTATGCGGGAGCAGATGTTGACTCAATTCGAATTTCAACCTCTAATGGTGATTCAAGAGTTTCTGAGTGGCAGGGTATAACATCATTGAATATGTCTTACACATGGGGAAGAATGTGTATATTTGTTGATGTTTATGGACAAAGACTTGAAAATGTGCTTCAATCATACAGTGCAAGAATTGAGGAATTGAGTAATCAAAACAGAGTGCTGGAAAGTTTGGAAGGTAAGAAGATTTCGATAATTGGTGACAGCATTTCAACTTGGGAGGGTATTTCAAATAATCCTGATGCAAATGTGACAACAGAAAATAATCCGCTTTATTACACAAACGACCAACCAAGAGAGTTGGAATCGTATGAAGATACATGGTGGATGCAAGCAATCAATGGAACCGGCATGGAACTTTTGGTTAACAACTCATGGTCTGGTGCAAAAGTAAATAAGAAAGGTATTGAGATGTCAACTGAACTTGATAATAACGAAGGAGTGAGTCCAGATATTGTTGCTGTATATATGGGAGTTAACGATTTTCATTCCTATGGATTTTGTGGCGATAATGTGTACGATGATGAATTTTTTAAACGGGTGGAATCTTCCGATTTTATACCAACAAGTTTTGATGAAGCGTATGCTTTGATGATTTATCAAATTAAAGCAAAATATAATGCTGATATCTATCTTTTTAACATTCCATATAATGGAAAGATTGAAGGGCTTTCAGGAACACATGGGCTTGATAATATGAATAATTTGCTAGCAAAGTATAACGAAGCAATATCAGCAATTGCTGAACACTATAACTGCACATTAGTTGATTTAAATAGCACTGAACTGTCAACCGACTATGACACGCTTACAGGAGATGGACTACATCCTAATATGGCTGGTATGGATATAATCACAAATCTATTTGTTGAAGCGATTGAGAACAATTATCTGACAAATGAACAAACAGCTGAGGTGGCTTAAAACTCAATAAAAACTCATAACTATCTATCAAAAAAACTCTATCAAATTGATAGAGTTTTTATATTATTTTAAATTAAATTCAATTTATCTATATAAAAAAAAGAACAAGGCTGTTCTTGTTTATGTTAATGAAAAGTATGTTGCTTAATATTTATTGGTGTTTGCATATTACTGCCAAAAACTTGTGATATGAATATTTTATAAAAAATGTAAAAGTAGAGCATAAAGTTAAATTTTATGTAATTCAAACGAAAATTTATTTTTTAAATCTCTATCAAAGTATTCATAATCGGTTATAACGGCATCACACCCTTTCAATGCCCATTCAATTTTTCCAATAAAGTTATTTTCGTCAATTGGCAAGAAGGCATCAAAACCCGTATAATCTTCAGGTGCAAGTTTATGATTAAAAGCATAATAGCATCTAGTGCTTCCTTTTTCTAATTTAATAAGCCTACTTGCAGAGATAGAAGCTAGGCTGTTATTAAGAAAATAAAAGAACCTATAATTTTTTTCAAACAAGGTGTTTAATATTTGCTTAAGTTTACGCTTTTGAGATATTTCATCGTTGAGTAAAACCAAGCAACTTCTATTTTTCACTAATCTTTTCATGAATTTTCCTTTTATAATAAGAATTATAGTATTAAAATTTACTCTTAGTATATATTATAGTATAAAAATGACGAATGTAAAGTAATTTTAAGTAATTACAGTAGTTATTATTTTGTTTGATTTGGTTAAAATCTTTATAAGAGAGAAAAATGAACAAAGAGATAAGCGAAAATCGTAAGTTTTTAATAAATCGCATAGGATATTTTAGGGTGCGTGCAAAATTGAGTGCACGGGATTTATCTTTGAGAATGGGAAAATCTCCGGGATACATCACCAAATTTGAGGCAGGTGGAATAAATTTGCCGGCTGATATTTTGTTTGATATTCTTGATATTTTGAATGTTTCAAGAGAGGAATTTTTTTCGCAAGACCCAGAAAAATTTGAGCGAGAGAAAAAGTTTATTTTGAAATTTCGTAACCTTTCAAATGAAAATCAAGATTTAGTCTATAACATAATGGAAAGTTTAAAGTGATTTACTTGACAATATTTAGCCTTAGGTGATAAAATTACTCCTAGGAGTAAGTCATGAAAAGAGTTTTGACAGGTATAAAGCCAACAGGGTATGCTCATATTGGAAACTACTTTGGGGCAATTAGGCCGGCGATTGAACTAAGTAAAAAGGAAGAATATGAGTGTTTCTATTTTATTGCTGACTATCACGCTTTGACCACACTAAATAGCAAGGCGGAGATGAAGGAGTATTTTTACAATATTGCTTGCACATGGCTTGCGTGTGGGCTTGACCCAAAGAAGGTGGTGTTTTATCGTCAATCTGATATTAAAGAAGATTTTGAGCTTAATTGGATTCTTTGTAATGTCACACCAAAGGGATTGATGAACAGGGCTCACGCATATAAAGCTCTTGTCGAAAAAAATGAGGCAAATGGGCTTGATAGAGATGATAAGGTCAATATGGGACTTTATAACTATCCAATTTTGATGAGTGCCGATATCATGCTTTTTGATGCTGACTATGTGCCTGTTGGACTCGACCAAAAACAGCATATAGAAATAGCTCGTGATATTGCTCATAACTTTAATTTAAAGTATGGCGAAACTCTTAAAGAGCCGGTGGAATATATTGATGAAAACAACAACACTCTTGTCGGGCTTGATGGAAGAAAGATGAGTAAAAGCTATAACAACACTATCAAACTTTTTGGTGATGAAAATGAACTTAAAAAAGCAATCTTTCGTGTGGTGACTGACAGCCGTTTGCCGGGTGAACCAAAGGACGCAGATTGCACAGTCAACAAACTCTATAAACTTTTTGTAAGTGAGAGTGAGGCGAAAATTTTTGAAGAAGATTTATTAAAAGGACTAGGCTGGGGTGATGCCAAAAAGCGTCTTTTTGAAGCTACAAATAGATATATCTCGCCAATGAGAGAAAAGTTTAATTATTATATGGCTCATAAAAAAGAGGTAGATGCAATTTTAGACGAGGGGGCGGAAAAGGCTCGCATAATTGCTCAAAAGGTGCTAAAGAGAGTAAGAAAGGCAATAGGAGCAGAATAGAGATTTAAAAATGAAGCTCTTGTGTTTAAATTATAATAAAGTGAGAAAATTTAGGAGAAAAATATGATTACTGATGTTGAGATTAAGAATAAATGGTTTGAGTTTTTTGAAAGTAAGGGGTTTAAGCGTATTGATAGTTATTCAATAATACCTGAAAATGACCCAACTGTGCTTTTTACCACTGCAGGTATGCACCCTCTAGTGCCATATTTACTTGGCGAAAAACACCCAAAAGGTAATATGATTTGCAATATTCAAAGATGTATAAGAACCACTGATATTGACGATGTTGGAGATGATAGCCACTTGACTTTCTTTGAAATGCTGGGCAATTGGTTCTTAGGTGAATGCGACAAGAAAAAAATGATTGAATATTCCTATGAATTTTTGACTAGTCCTAAGTATTTAGGAATAGATAAAAAGCGTCTTGCAACCACTGTGTTTGCAGGAGATGAACTCGCTCCTCGTGATACCTTTTCGCATGATGTTTGGAAAAAATGCGGAATAGAAAATGTCTATTATCTAGATAAAAAACATAATTGGTGGGCACTTGGTGGAGGCGTTGGGCCTTGTGGGCCAGATACTGAGATGTTTCTAGACACCGGGAAGGAAAAGTGTAGTGAAAATTGCTCTCCTGCTTGCGACTGCGGAAAATATTTAGAGATTTGGAATGACGTTTTCATGCAATATGTTGTTGAGAAAGAGGGTGATGCGGTTAAGCCTCTTAAAAAGCCAAACATCGACACCGGCATGGGGTTAGAGCGAACTGTGGTTGTTATAAATGGCTTAAAATCTGTCTATGATTGTGGAGTTTTAAAAAAGGCAATCGACTTTATCTCTGTTCATGCAAAAGTCCCTTATCTTGAAAACGAAAAGTCAAAGCGTTCCTATCGAATCATCGCTGACCATTTGCGTTCAGCACTATTTATCCTCGGAGATGAAAAAGGGGTTGTGCCAAGCAATGTTGGTCAGGGCTATATTTTGAGAAGGCTTATTCGTCGTGCTGTCAACTGTGCCAGAAACATTTCTTTGGATACAAAATATTTTAATGATATTATTGATATATATGTAGATAGGCATGGCGAAGATTATGCTGACATTAAGCGAAACAGAGAGTTTGTTAAGACAGAACTTGATAAGGAAGTGGAAAAATTTTCTAAGGCTCTTGAAGAAGGGCATAAGGAGTTTGATAAGGTTATAGCCGGCATTGAAAAGCACAAAGAGTTTGCTTTAAGAAATGGCGAAGTTGTGCCAAACATCATCTCAGGCAAGGCTTGCTTTAGACTTTATGACACTTTTGGCTTTCCATTTGAACTTACAAAAGAACTTGCACGTGAAATTGGCTATGAGGTTGATGAAGAGGGATACAAAAAGGCATTTATGGAACATCAAGAAAAGAGCAGAACGGCATCTTCTGGAACATTTAAAGGAGGACTTGCTGATACCTCTGATGCTAGTGCCCATCTTCACACAGCAACGCATTTACTTATGGCAGGGCTTAGAAAGATGTTTGGAAATGGTGTTATGCAAAAGGGCTCAAATATCACACCAGAACGTATGAGGCTAGATTTTAATGTTGACCATAAATTGACCGGTGAAGAGTTAAAGAAGCTTGAAGATTTTGTTAACGATGCCATTCAAAAAGAAATTCCTGTAACTTACGAAGAGATGACGCTTGATGAAGCTAAGAAGAGTGGGGCTGTCGGTGTGTTTGAAAGCAAGTATGGCGAAAAGGTTAAAGTTTATACTATTGGTGATATATCTAAGGAAATTTGCGGTGGGCCACACGCTAAAAATACCAAAGATTTACATCATTTTAAGATTGCTAAAGAGGAAAGCTCCTCTGCTGGAATTAGAAGAATCAAGGCTATTTTAGATTAATTGTCTTGACATGAACTTATATTATTGATAAAATGTTTTATATCTTGTGAAAAGGAGGGAGTATATGGCTCAAGGCGGAATAAGAAAAGGATTTTTCTTTTACTTTGGACTTTTAGTGCTTCTTGTTATAGCTGTATTTTTAATTATACTTGTTATTTTGTTTTTCAATCCGGGGAAAACTATTCTGGGACTACAATATTTTACTAATGGCGAAACGGTGCAACTTCAAACTACCACCGATGATGAAACGCCTTTTAATTTTACATCGGGCGGGAATGTTAGAAGTATTGATATTGATTGCTCGTATGCCAATGTGTATGTGCAGGTAAGTGAGGATATTCACGAAAACTGCGTGCAGATAACAAATGAGGCTTCCGGCTTTGCCACATACAAGCAGGCACGTCCTTATGAATATTCTGTTACTCTTGAGGGCACAACTTTGAAGATTGATGTTACAGAATCGGTAGGTTTCCTTTATTTTTCAAGAAATGTTTCAATAATCATCAATATTGAGGCAAGATATTTTGATGGAAGCGTTTCGTATGATGGTAATTATCAAGGTATAACTTTTGATATTCAAACAACAAGCGGAAACGTCTATCTTGGTACAGGAGACTCAAATGCCTATGAGATAAGACCTAATAATGTTATGGTAGAAACGACAAGTGGCAATATTTATCTATCTAAAAATTTAGATTTGTCGGGCATGAATACCCTTTCTCTTGAAACGGGAAGCGGTGAGATAACAACCGATAGTTACAACGTTAGTGTTGATGGTGGAAGCAATCTAAATGGTAGAGGCATTGTGATGAACTCCGGAGAAGTGAATTTAACCACAAACACAGGGCTTATGGATTTTGACCTTATCAGAATAAACAACAACGGCGTACTTAATCTTAGCAATGAAAACGGAAATATGACAATTGGTGAAATTGATGTCAATAGTGTAAATTTAAATGCTCTTGAAGGAAATTATTATTTTGATAAAGTCACAGCAAACATTCTTTCTTTCACTCCATCAGAAGATAGGATTGAATCACCAAATATTAGAGTTGGCTCTTTAACAGGAGATTTTGTTATCTCATCTTCTGAAAATAATTCCACTCCTAATATCAATATAGATAAACTTGTTGGAGATTTTGCTTCAACCGGCGTCAATGGAAGCTTTAATATAGGCGAAATAACAGGAGAAGTTAGAGTTGATACAAGAAGTGGTAGTTTGAATGTTAACTTTGTAAGCTCCGGAACATTATACACAGACACCATAACAACAGAGAGAGGAAATATAACTGTCGGCTTCTTGGGCGTTTGCAATCATGATATGAATATTTGGACTGACAGTGGTAAGGTTACCATCAATGTTGTTGATGAAACAGGCTTTACTTCAACTGTGTATGATTATGCTGAATATTCAAAGGACGAGGCAGAAAGAACTCCGCTAGCAAACGATACTGACAGAATTACAGTAAATATTGGAACGCATGAGGCTGTAAAAAATCCACTTGATATCAATCCTTCCACAGGCTCTAGCAAAGGAACATTCACAATCTTCACAAACGATGATGTTGAATATGTTAAAGAATAAGAATATATAAAAAGCACCTTAAATGTAAAATTTTAAAAAGGTGTTTTTTTATTTAATTTCCTAAATGAAAATATTTTGTTAAAATATTTGGAAAAATATATAAAAATGTGGTATTAATATAATGTAACTTAAATATATTCTATACATTATAATCAAAATTTAAACAATACTAACAATGGCACGGATAAAGAGAGGGGAAGATGAAAAAGATTTTAAAATTTTCAATTTTGTCGATATTTGCTTTTCTTGTGTTTTGCGGAACCTTGATTTTTTCTATGCCAAGTTTAAAAGTAGCAGATGCTGAAATCACAGAAAGCACAGCAGATATTTCGATAAGCACACCTGAGGGGTTGAGTTCTTTTATCACCAACTATTCTGAAAGTACCTCAAACGACACTGTTTTGTTAACAAGAGATATAGATATGTCTGGTTATTCCGTTGAAAACACAATCGGAACAAGCAAAATTCCTTTTACAGGCACTTTTGATGGTAACGGTCATACTATTAGCAATTTAAGCATTAACTTTTCAAATACAACAGCAGATTGTATTGTGCCTTCATATTTAGGGCTTTTTGGTGTAACAAATGGAGCAACAATTCTCGACCTTGAGATTTCTGGGGTTACTAATATCTCTGTTTCAAATTCTCCAGATGTTTTAGATGTCGGAATTCTCGTTGGGAAAGCGGAAAATACAACAATTGAAAATTGTACTATCAACTCTACATTAAGCTATAATGACAACAAAAATAAAGATGGTGTCAATGATGAAAATCGAGGAATTAAAACCATAAATGCTGGTGGAATGGTCGGAGAACTTGTAAACTCCACTATTAGAAATTCTATTTATAGGCCAAGCAATGCGAGCAGTTTTTATCTTGAGAGTATTTTTAGACGTGATGCCAAGTTTGGCGGTATTGCCGGCGTTGTTCAAAACTCTAATATATTTTTTACTGTCAGTGCTCCAAAAATTGAAGTGCAAACAAGCGAAAATTTTGCGGGATATACATACATAGGCGGCATATTTGGCACAATCAGTCAGGGTAACAGCAAGGTTATAAACTGTGTTGTCGAGCCAACCATTAGCGTAGTTAATAATTATGACAAAATTGTCTATAGTGGTGCAATCGGTGGATTCATTTATCTTCCAGCTCCTTATGCAAACAATATTTCATACGTCTATTATTATTCTCCGCTAAATGCTTTTGGAGAAGGCACTAATTACACGTCAAGCAACAATATAACAAGTGTGAGCGATACGATTATAACTCATACTGCTGAGGCGGGGAGTGAATATACCGATGCACGTGATTATTTTGAGTCTAAGAAATGGAATGGGCTTTATGGTGACCGTTGGGATTTTGCAAATACCTTTATTATTCAAGATAACAATATATTCTTGCAAGCCTTTCAGGGAGAATTTTCAATTAGGGTGACAACAAGTAGTGCAAGTGTGGAAGATAACATAATCATTCTTTTAGATGATGAAGATGAAGACAACGAACTCGAATATACGCCTGAATATAATGATATTGTGCAAATTAGATTTAAATTTAACGATCAAGTCAACAAATTAATAGGTCAATATTATAGGCTAGATAACTTAACTCTTAGAAGTGGTGTGACTCAATCGGTGGCATCGTTTAGCGAAAGTAGTGAAGGATATCGACTTATTACGACAGATAACTATGATAGAATCAGTATGACCACAAAGGAAGATAATGGCGAGATTGTATATACAATTACCATAAATGGTGTTACAAATAATTACACAGGCGTATATCAATTAAATATTGTTGCAAATGACTTTGAAGCTAGATTTGAATATCGACTTTTTGATAAAGATGGTGAACCGGAGGATTCAGAAATTGTGCCAACTGAGTGCTATGTCTATAATAAAACAGGCGGGACTCAAGATTCCAGATATTATACCGTCTATGATATGACCTATAACAATTCTTACACCATTGCCACTCGTGCAGATTCTAGATCCATCTATGAATTTAGAGGCTGGTATTTAGATAAAGGTGATGAAGAGGATACCCCTCTAAGTGAGCCAGATGAGGGGACGACAGACGTCTTTTCAAATAGTGATTTGAGTTTTACATTTGGACAAGGTAATTTTGCCCTAACTAAAGACTTTGTTGTCTATGCTAAATATGTTGATAATTCTTGTGAGATGACTTTTGTCTTTGATGAGGGTATAGAGAGAATTGTTATTTCAACCAACGAAAATGCGATAACAACAACAGAAACAACAATAAAAGTTAAGAAGCAAACCAATGTTAAGATGGAGTTATATTTAAAAGAGAACTATGCATTTGATGTGCAAAGATTTTTGGACGAGGTAAGCACTTTCCGTGTTAACTGCACGCTTGATAACGAAGTCTCCACAGATACCTATTATCTTTTCACTCTTGATTTGGCTCAAATCAGCGACCAGAGTTTTGGTGATGTTTTAAATCTTTCCTTCGAAACTGAGGTTCAAGACACAACCGATTGGACTCTTATTTGGATAATTATAGGTTCAGTTTTGGGCGGGCTTGTTTTAATTGCGATTATTATCATTGTTGTGGTTGTTGTTAAAAGAAAAGGTGGTGGCGGTGGCGGAAGGAGTCGCAAAAGCTCTTACAGGAATATGTATTATTAATTACTTAATCTATAGTATTATGTCACAAGATATTGTGTTAATTAATGTATAATACACCATATATTGCTATAGGAGGAATATGTCAAAACGAATAACCTTTGGAATTTTAATGATTGTGTTTTTTAGCACAATCTTTTTTCCTATTAAGTTTCAAGAAGCACACGCCATATCAATAAAAGATAGTAATATTGTCTATAACAGTATTGATAAAATTATTGTTATTGACGAAAGCAAAGTGCTAAATATCACTGAAAAAATCACACTTACCTATAAACAATCAGGGATAAATGTTGGGCTTGCAAGGCATATATCAAGAATGAATAATGTTACACGCATAGTTGATGGCAAAAGAATTTCTAAAACATATATTCATAATTTGAAATTAAATAGCGTTACCATGAATGGAGAAACAGAATATGGCTTTGTCGAGAGAGATGGTGACTATTTTGTCATTAATATTGGTGCAGATGGCGACTATAAAAGTGAAGGACAATATGTCTATGAAATCAATTATACCTATGATTTAGGCGAAGATTTCATCTCCTCTTTTGATGATTTTACCTTTGACTTGATGGATTATGATTATTTAACTTCTGTAGAAAACTTTTCAGCCACAATAATTTTACCAAATTTAGTTGATGATATAGCTAATAACATATCCTTTAGAACAAATGATTTTGAAGGGTTGGGTGCTGAAGCGGTTAATTTGAAGATTGACAGCGAGATAGGCGAAGATGGACGGTCAAGAAGCACTATAAGTCTTGGTATGCAAAACATTCCAGCACAGACTGGGCTCACAATTCAGCTTATACTTCCAAATAACTACTTTAACGCCAAGTTTGTTCCTCACCCTCTTTATTATGTCACCATCGCCGTTTCAATAGTTGCTGTAATTGGTATTATTTTACTTTTATTTTCTCATAAATTTCATAAAAAAGAAGTTGTCACGGTGGAATTTTATCCGCCAAAGAATTGTTCTGCAATTGATGTTGCTAAGATATATCGTGGTAAGGTAAAAGCAAAGGACTTCACTGCTTTGATACTTGAATGGGCAAGCAAGAAACTGATAAAGATTGAACTTATTGATAAAAATACTGTAAAACTCATAAAATTGCAAGACTTTCCAAAGGAAAATAATATTCCAATTGAGTTGATATCAGGCAAGATAAACGAGTCTAACCTTTTTGATGCTTTCTTTTCCAAAGGCAATGTTTTTATAGCAAGAAAGAATAAAGCAATTAAAAATCCAAAACTTAGCAAAGCGTCTAGGAGCATCTATAAGCAAGATGAGGAGATAAAAAAGAAAAGCCTTATTTTGAAAACGGTGATTTCCTTATTAGCACTCTTGCCAATCCTATTTCATATAATCTGGTATAATGTGGTTATCAGTGCCAATTTTACTTACTTCATGGTGCTTATCTTTCCTGTGATTGCTTTAATTGTTCTGGTGTATTCCACAATTCCTTGGTGGTTCAAACTTTTTTGGTGTAGCTTTTTTGGTGGACTTCCGCTTGGTATGATGCTTTCCTTTATCATTATCCCGTATGATTTTTTGTATCTTGCAATAATAACCGCATTAATTTTGATTGTTGGATTCTGTCTCACTCCTCTTGTCAAAGTTTTTACCGAATTTGAACGCTCAATGAGGGGCAAGGTGATTGGCTTTAAAAACTTTTTGAAGGTTGCAGAACTAGACAAGTTGAATGCACTTGTTCAAGAGGATCCTGAGTATTTTTATCACATCTTGCCATATTGCTATATCTTCAATTTGACGGATAAAATGGAGGAAAAGTTTAAAGCTTTAGAAATAGAAAAACCGGATTATCTTAATGGTATCAGCACTGTTGTTGTAGGTAGAGCTATACGAGGTGCTATCACTCATAAAATATCGAGCTTTTCAACGTCATCATCTTCGTTTAGAGGCGGCGGAGGAAGGCGTGGTTCATCTGGCGGTGGAGCTGGAGGTGGCGGTGCACGAGGACGCTAGATAACTAAAATCACTTTTCCGTTGAGCAGATAAAGCAAAAGTGTTTCTGTCAAATTTAGTATTAACAAAACTAAAAGTCCAAAGAGTAAATATAGCAATCTGTTGCAGTCAGTGTTTCCATAGCGTTTGCAATTGCCATTAATTTTGCTTAAAATTAGATAGAACATAATAAGCACAAAAAGCGTCAAAAGTTGGCAAGGTAAGATGATGACTATTGCGGTTAAACTTCCGCCTAGGCCGTAGAGTATGAAAATTAAAGCAAAGTTTAAGCCAAAAAGATACCCTCTATAGACAATTAAAATTTCAGCAATTGGAAAAAGAATTGGAACAAAGGATACTCCAAATAAAATAATTGCGTTGACAGAAAGTGACAGCATACGAGAGAAAAATGCTGATGACGAGCCAACAAGTCCATTTTTGAAATCGTCCAGACTTATCTCTTGCAGGCGAGATAAACTTTCGCTGTTAGAGTGTTTTATTGCGACAAAAATTCCAGCGGATATTGCAATAATAACCAACATAAGCGTTAGAATAAATTTTCCTCTATTTTCTTTCAATGTGCGAGAGCAGGAAAAACGTAGTCCGTTTATAAAAGAATGCGATTTATACGATTTTAACATAGATAATAATATTAAAAATAATGACAAAAAAGAACATTTTTCCTATAATTGATATAAAATATATATTTGTTTGACTTTTTTGCTGGCAAGATGTAAAATTCAAGATAGAGGTGACAAAATGAGGCTGATTGGAGATATATATGATAGCAATGTTTTCGTGGAAGCCATAGGAGGGGAAAAATATATTGTTGATGCTGGCGCTGATTTTAACAAATTAAAACAAGTTATAAAAGATAAAAATGTATCAGCGCTCTTTCTTACGCACGGGCATTTTGACCACTCATATTTTGCAATGGATTACTCCGAAAATTTAGATATTAAAATTTATGCAAGCGACAAAATTAAGGAATACCTTGAAGATCCGAAAAAGAATTACTCTACCGATTTAGATTGCGAGCCTATGAAGGTTACCGATTTTTCTAATTTCGTGTTATTACATGGTGATGGAAAAATTGTGATTGGCAAAATGGAGGTTGAATATTACCAATTGGGCGGGCATAGTAAAAGTGATATGTGCTACTTAATTGGTGAAGATTTGTATGTTGGCGATTTGGTCATTGGCCGTGGTATCGGAAGAATGGATTTATACGGTGGCGACAAGCAGGAAATGATTAAGAGCTTAAAAAAACTCTCAGCCTTGAAATACACAACAATGCACTGTGGACACGGTGAAGATTTGACTAAAAATATGGCTGACAAAGTGATAGCAACCTATTTAAAATTCCTTTCAAGAAATTAAATTTATATAAAATAGTTAAAAATGTAAGAATTTGTTTTTAATAGACAAGTTCTTTTTTTTGCTAATTGCATAAATATTTTTAATTTATATAAAATAAATAATAAATTTATTATAAAAATTCTTTAATTTTATTTTGTAAAATCAAATAAATAATTTATAATAATATGGTCATAAAGTATGATTATTTTTTCAAAATATTTCTAAAATATAACAATTTATAAAAAGTCGGAGGTAGTAGAGAAAAAAATATTGATAGCTCTCTTTGCTTTTATGTTGATTGGTTCAACAATTGCTGGCGGAGTTGTGCTTTATGATAATATTAGTGTAAGTGCTCCTGACAGCAATGTGTCAAAAAGCGCACCAACAAATGATGACCTTTGGACGGACAGGGGAAACTATGCAACAAGTTTCGCAGGTGGTGATGGGCAATCAGAGGCAACTGCATACCAGATAGCAACCGCTGAACAACTTGCAAGACTTGCGTATTTAATAAATTCTTCGTCAAATTCTACTTATAATGACCTTTACTATGTTCAAACAGCGGACATAGATTTATCAGCCCACTATTGGGATCCAATTGGAAATTATGGCAGCAGTTCGTATTATTTTAGAGGAAATTATAATGGTGGTGAATTAAATCAGATAGATAGCACATATCTAATAAATTGGACTCAATCAATGCCTACATTTGGCACAACTTCGCTTAAAGGAGAAGAGCATGATAATACGGCGTATATGTTTGTATCCTCTATCGAAGATATTGAAACAGTGACAGGGGATAGAAAGGTTAAATTTTCCGATTTTGCGTATGACTTTATGGTTAATTATCGAGGTTCTGTTCCAATATGCTGGACACGAGATTTGGGGTCAAACTACAATAACATTCTTTGCTTAAATGAAAATGGAGATATAACGCAGAGAAAGCCAAATCTTACAGTAAATCAACTTGGGGTGCAATTCACAATTAAAATATCAGAATATGCGTGTGTGGAGAGATAACTTACCAATCTTTTTGTCTATTTGAATTGCAAACTTTTTATTAAAAATATTAGCAATAATATTTCCAAATTATACAAAATATAGCGTATTATTCAATGCATAATACGCTATATTTTGTTTTAATATTTAATTATTGTTAGTTTAGCAAACAATATTATTTTGCGAAATACACCATACCATAAGCACCAGGGCCAGCGTGCGTGCCAACTACACAGCCGATGCTGTGATATTCAATCTTGTCTGGGTCAACTTCAAGTTTATCTTTATATTTTTGCACAAAGTTTTCAATGTTCTTTTTATTTGCTGAGTAGCCAAAGTAGAGTGGATAGGTTTTGTCACGATTTTTAAGGACTTCTTCAACCATATAGATATTTGCTTGCTCACCACGTTTTTTTGCCTTGTTTACCACTCTTCCGCCTTCAAGAGCGATAATAGGTTTCATATTTAGTACTGTTCCAAGTGCGGCAGCTGCACCACTTATTCTTCCGCCAAGTCTGAGATATTTCAAGTCGCTTACAACAGCAACAAGCCTTATTTTTCTCTTTAGGCGTTCAAGCTCGTCAATAACTTCCTGAGGTGTTGGATTTTTTTCTTTTATGTACTTCACAATCTCCATAATTAAAGCACCTTCTGCAAATGTGGTGACTTCGGAATCGCAAATATATACATTTTTCATTTTTAAAGCCTCAACCGCATTCTTGGCTTGAGCGATTGTTCCTGCAAGATTTGACGAGATGACAATTGTCAAAACGAACCAATCTTCCTTATTGCAATATGGAGAAAGGGCAGTTTCAAATTTATATTGATTTGGTTGGCTGGTCTTTGGAATTATGCCGGTTGTTTTCATTTTTTCATAAAACTCGTCATTTGGCAAGCCTTCTGGGAAAAGCTCTCCTGCAAAGTTTAGTTCGATAGGTAGAATGGTTATATCATTTTCTTTAGCAAAGCTATCTGGCATATCAACAGATGCTTCTGTAACAATTTTATACTTCATAAACTCCTCACTTTTATCTATTATGATTATATAAAAAAAGCTTGCATAAAGCAAGCAAAAAACAAATAAATTTAAAGAATTTTAAGTTTTTTAAATTCTAATTACGTTTAAAAAGTTGGTTGGTAAAGAAATACATTCCAAGCATAAGCACTAGGGTGTAGCAGATTGAAATAAAGAAATTTCCGCCTGATAAAAATGGAGTGTTAAGGAAACTAATAGATGAGCTTGCTCCACCAAAATACGAGAAGAGGTTGGCGTGTGCGAAAGGAAATAGTGCATAAACAAAGAAACCACTTAAAAAGGTGTTCATTATAAATCCAACGGCAAAGATACCAAGAGATATGCCAAACATCAACTCAAATTTTCTTGATATATTCATTAAAAGAATGGTTATAAGAGTGTAAAATACTATCTCAAATTCTATGCAAAGAATTTTGAATAAGATATAAACAATAGGGCTTATTATGTATGGTGAGGCCAAATTAAACACCGCAAGTACCGGCGTAAATGTCACGCCATAGATGATATAGCTTATTAAAATTATGAGAATGGAGAAAAATAGAAGTAGAGAAAAGGAGGCGAGCACAATTGCGAAGAATTTGCCTGCAAAAACAGAATTGAATGAAGTATTTTGTGCAAGCACGACATCTACTTTACCTTTTCTTCGGTCACGTCCAAAGAGTTTATATGCAAAAAAGATGCTTACAAAGGTTAAAATAAATCCAATGATTGATATGAGGTAATAAGCAAAATCGTAGGCATTGACACTGCCATTTGCACTATTGAAATTCATAGGTGACAAATAGTTTGTGCAATAAAGGCTGTCTTCTTTAAGTATGTAATTATTGCTGATGATATTTTGTCTTAACTCTAATTCCTCTTGGCTTTCGTAACCTATATAGTTTGCATAGTTTGGTAAGCTTTGAGATAATAGGAGGAATAACTCGCCTTGCATATTATAGCTTGCATAAGTGGCAATTCGCTTATAGTTTAAAGCGAGGCTTGCCATATCATAGATGTCTTTAGAATTGTAGTAAACATTATTAAATTCTTGCAAGATGTCATTTAGTTTATTTTCAACGCTAACCACATAGTTTACTTCAAGCTCTACTGTTTTATCAGCATCTGTTTGCCAATTGATAACTTCCATACTTAAAAAGTCCCGGAACAATTGACGATCTTCAAGTAAAATGTCATACATATCTCTAACATTTTCTCTGTTAGTGGTGTAGTATAGGTTGTTATCCAAAAGTTCAGTGAGATGTTGTATTGTGGCTAAATCATTTTCTGTAAAATAGAGTGGGCTTTCAAAATCTTTTAAAGATGAAATTCTGCTATAAAAATCGTGAAGTTCAGACTGAACACTGATATCAAATGAATTATTTACAAAGTTATCAGGGTAGCTATCCGGATAGGCGTTATATAGTTGCAAGTTCTCTAAAAATGTTGTGATATTTGTTGTAAGGTTGTTGTATTGTTCTATTAGAGAAGTATCTCTCTGTCCGTCTATAATTTTTTTGTTTTCTGCAATCTTTTCATCTAGATTTATAATGCTGTCTTCATAATTTCCATAGATAAAATCGGCGTAAAGTTCATCGGCGGTTTCGTATTCAAAACTTAAGTTTGTTTGAGGTGTCACGTTTGGATTAAAGCAAAAGCCGGCTATCACACACGCAACAATGGCAACAAAAATGCCACATAAAGTTATCGGGTTGAGTATTAATCTACGAAAATCGTATCCACAAATTTTGAACAACTTCATAATTTCTCCTTAGCTTATTTTTAATAAAAGTCACTTTTTTTCAAAAAAAATCGTAAAAAATTCGCATTTTTTTATATTTTTTGTCTAATTTTAATTTTTATTTTTGAAATATGATGATAATTTGTCTAAAGTTTTTTCTTCGCCTTTTTCTTTATGTCCAGCTGAATATATGGTTATCTTTTTTGATTTCAAAAATTTTAATAAGTCTTCAAGTTCGTCATCGCTTATTTTTGGTATCAAAACTTTTTGACCCTCCAATAATACCTCTTTGCCTCTCTCTTCTTTTAAGAGTTTTCCTAGATAATTTGGTTGCTTTGTTAAAATGAAAGTGTACCTCTTTTGATTAAAATCTTTCCACTTTTCATTTGCTTCGACAGAGGTCACTTCTCTATCATTCATAAAGATATAGGTATTAACAAAATCAAAAGCCTCTTTATTCGTTCCGGTTAAAAGAAAAGCACAATCTTTTTTTGTTTTTAATATTTTCACCAAAAGTTTTCTATCTTCATCGTCTAAATCTAGGAATGGCTCATCGAGAATATATACTTTTGCGTCAACGGCTAGTGCTATAACAAGGGAAAGTTTTTTCTTTTCGCTGTTTGAAAGAGAATATACTCGGTTGTTCATAACCTCATACATTTTAAACGCTTTCAAAGTTTCAACCACTTTGCCAAGATTGTATTTTCTTTTGAGTCCAAGAAGATACTTTATATTTTTTAATACAGTTTGAAATTTAAAGAATGTTGGTGGGTGTAGGGAGATGCTGATTTCGTTTTGAAGGTTTCTATTGTTTTTAAGATTTTCTCCGTTAATAAAGATATCGCCGTTTGTCAATGGGAGAGCACCAGCTATAAGCTTGCATAAACTTGTTTTGCCACTGCCATCGTCTCCTATCACAACAGCCACTTCGTTATTATGCAAATTAAAAGATACATCTTTGACTAAAAATTTCTTTTTGACAAAGGAAGATATATCTCTTACTTCTAAAATAATTTCATTTTTCATGAGGATATTATAACAAAAAATATAGTATTTGTAAAGATAAATACCATATTATAAATTGATTTTATACATTACTTTTGGCTAAATCAGTCGGTGTTAATCAAATTGTCAAAGACAAATTCATAGATATTTGGAGCTTGTTGACGCCATTTTTTACAACACTCTTCCGCACTCTGCCTTGTTGGAGCTTTAACTTTGATTTCAAAAAGTGGGGTTGCAATTAAACTTTCGTAGATTCGCATAGTGACAAGATAAGAACCATCTTCGCTGTCAGTATAGTTTGCATAGTATTCTTGTGAAATTTTGATGTTTAGACGGTTGTTTTTTGCATACTCAGTGATTTCATCACGAAGAGAATTTGGGATTCGTTTGTAAAAATAGGAAAGACAATCTCTGCCTTCAAAGGTGAGGGTGTAACGCATTTCGCCCTCTTTGCACTGAGTTTTGTAGATAAGTTTTGCCTCAGAAAGTTGATATAAAAGATCTAGGCAGTCCATATAATTTATCCAATTATTTTTAACTGCACAAATCTCAATTATGGAATTTTCTGTCAATGGCATTTCTACCTTATCCATAACAAAAAGAATGATTAACTTATTAGTGACTGCATCGTAACTCATTTTATTCTCCGACATAATTTTATCACTATTACAATAAAAAATCAATTATCTTCTAATTTTAATTTGAAATTTTTTTTGTTTGTGCTATTATATTGAATAATGAGGGGGAGATATGGAAAAGAATGTGAGGAAGGTGGAAAATTTTGTAGCAGTCTGCAACGATATGTTAAGCGGTAGATTTTTGGATTTTGATAAGAAAATCGAAAGCATTGCAAACTCAATAAATGAAAGTGATGATATTTTATCATATCTTGCAACAAAATTATTAGATGCTGATAGGGAAGAAATTTTTAACCATGCTTTTGTTATCGACAATAAAACTAAAAATGGCAAAGTTTCACTTCCGGGAGATGAAAAGGAAAAACTGACTCTTTTTGTGACAGTGATTAATGATTTATATAGTCATAAAATAAATTCCAACAAGTTTTTAGAAACATATTTTAGGGGAGATAAGGGAACACCAATACAGATATTTCTGGAAAAGATTATAGAGCCATTCAAAAATATGATTGCTGATTATTTTAAAATAGATAAAGCCCTGACATTTTCTGATATTGACACCAATGCTATCGAAGAGTCTGAGGTGGAGATGGAAGAAGAGGACGAAGATGAGGTTAATTTTGAAGAAGAATATGAAAAGGAAGATATGCTTGCTCTTTCAATCAATAATATAGTTCGTGTTTGTGATGAAATTGAGGCAAAGTTAAAATTTGAGAAAAAGCATGAAAGTATAGTGGAAGATTTTGAATATATTGTCTCAGCCTTAAAACACGCTTGCGAGCAAAGAGATATGCAAAGCATAAACGGCTTGATTCTCGGAATAAATTATGTCTCTCAAAAAGTTAAGAGTACGAAATATTTAGTTAAAGAATTAAATGAAATTGTTTATAACATCTATCAATCTTCAAATTTAGAATAAAACACAAAATTATTGTCAATTTTTGTTAAAAAAAGGTGATTTTTAGTTAATTTTTGTTAAAAATCATTTTTTTTCATTTTAGAAAAAGTTTCTTCATAGATTTATAATATGAAAGTTTTAACAATAAATTTGCATAGGCATTTCGTTAATTTTTTAATTGTGGTGATGCTTGTCGTGGTGTCGGCACTTGCAGTTTTAGGAGTAAACTTAGCAACTACCACCTCTGTCATCAATGGCGTATATTATAGTGGTAACACAGAAAGCAACAAAATCTCTTTGATGATTAATGTCTATTGGGGAACGGAATATCTTGATGATATGCTTGATGTTTTGGATAAATATGATGTGAAAACTACCTTCTTTGTAGGCGGAACTTGGGCGGTAAAAGAAAGTGATATGCTTAAAAAAATATATGAACAAGGGCATGAAATTGGTAATCATGGATATAGTCATAAAGATCAAGATAAGCTTAATAGAGAGCAAAACAAAAATGAAATTTTATTAACTCATACTCTTGTCAGTGAATTGATTGGGGTGGATATGGATTTGTTTGCACCTCCAAGCGGAGCTTATAATAAAACAACGGTGGCAGTGGCAACTGAACTTGGTTATAAGACAATTATGTGGACAAGAGACACTATCGATTGGAGAGATAAAGATCAAGAGTTAATATACAACCGTGCGATCAAAGATGCAAAGGGAGGAGATTTAATTTTGATGCATCCAACAGCTTGTACTTTGGAGGCGCTAGAAAAAATTATCATTAATTTGCAGGAGCAGGGTTTTGAGTTGACTACGGTAAGCGAAAATTTGTCTAGTGAATAAAAAATGCTAAAAAACACTAATTTTCTAATAAAAAATGCAAAAAATATGCGTTTTTAGATAATTTTTTGCGATTTGTCTATTTTTTGACTAATTTTATTCTTGATTAAATTTTAATGAAAAAATTAAAAATATGTTAAAAGTGTTTTGAAGAAAATTATTTAAGTGTTATAATTATAATAATTATTAATAGAGGGGTGTATGGCTGTTTATAAACTTAATTCAAAAAAGAAAGGTAAGAGAGATGTTAAAAAAATTGTAGGCTTTACGCTTATTGGCATTTCCTCTGTTGTCTATCTTTTTTTGACAGGTATTTGGCCTGCCATGTTTTCCTTTCTTTTGGGTGTGTTTGGAATTTTTGCATATCCTCTTTTCTTGGTGCTTTTTATTGTTGGACTTGCTCTTGTAAATAAAAGAAAATATGTTATGCCAAAGCGATATATAATCTCAATGGCACTTATGGTATATTTCTTTCTGGCCATCATTCAACTTATTATTGTCGGTGGCAAAAGTGGTGGATTTTTTGAATATCTTGGACTTAACTATTCTCGAACATGGACGGCGGGAGGAATAATTACAGGTATCATCACAACACCTTTATTGTATCTAACAAATTTGGTTGGCTCATACATCATTTTAGCTCTTGCATTTTGTTTATCACTTGCAATCTTTCTTGATAGCCTTAATGTATTTAGACGTAAGGCATCTTCAGTTTCAGTGAAAAAAGAGACAAAAACTATAAATCGCATTCAAACTGTGGAAGAAAAAACAAGTGAAGAACCTACTTTGAAGAAAGAAGAGTTTAATCCTGTTTTGAATGGAAAACTTGAAGAGGAAGAAAAAGAAGAAAAGAAAGCTTTAACAACGAGAGAGCTTTTAGGCTTAGATAAAAAGAGAAATAAGGCCTATGAATATTTTAATGATGACGTGCCAAAAGTGGAAAAGAAAAAAGAAGAGCCCAAATCTCTTAGAGAGCTTATTCTAACTCCACCAGAAATAGACTATGAAGAATATTTTAAAGAGATAAATAAAGCACCTGAAAAAGAAGAGGTGGAAAATAATGTTGAGATTTTAAAGAAAGAAGAAAATTCGTTGAACGAGGAGGTACTACCTACTGAGACGGTTAGGACTGATGAATTTGAAAATATCAACAATCCATTTGTTCAAAATGACGATGAAGATGTTTTGCGTGAAGCCGATGATATTATAAGAAGTGCTGTCAATGAAGAGAAAATGGAAAATCCTGAAATCTATGAAAATGCAATTGATGACACAGAGGCAAGCTTTACAAGTCGTGATAGAATAAATGAAAGAATGGACTCCCGTTCTTTTGAACGTTCTAATTTTGAAAATACAAGGCGAGATAACAATTTTGCTCCTGAATTTCCAGAAAGAAACGGAAGAGATAATATCTTCACTCGTAATCAACCTAAGGAGGAAGTTGTTGAAGAACCAGAAGAGCCTTATGTTTATGAAAGGCCTCCTCTTGAATATATCACCACAAAATCGGTTGACCTTTCAACGCTTAATGAGGACGTGGCAGAAAAGCGAGTGCTTCTTGAAAACAGCCTAGAAAATTTTGGCATACCTGCAAAGGTTCAGGGGGTTGTGGTTGGGCCTGCAGTTACTAGATACGAGCTTGAAATGCCACAAGGTATATCTGTGTCAAAAATAAAAAATCGTGCAGACGATATCGCTCTTTCTCTTGCTGCTGAGGGAGCTATTAGAATTGAAGCTCCTGTTCCCGGTAAAAGCGTCGTCGGGGTGGAAGTGCCAAATAAATCAATTGCCACAGTAAGTCTTCGTGATGTTTTGGAAAGTAGAGAGTTTAAAGAAAGTGCTTCTCCTTTGACTTTTGCACTGGGAAAGGATATTACAGGCAATATCATAACCTGCAATATGCAAAAGCTTACACACCTTTTAGTGGCAGGTTCAACTGGTTCAGGTAAGAGTGTCTGCCTTAATTCCATTATTTTGAGTATTATTTATAAAGCTTCTCCTGAGGAAGTTAAGATTATCCTAGTTGACCCTAAGCGTGTGGAATTTACCTCATATAATGGCTTGCCACATCTTATCATGCCAAATGTTGTCTGCGAAACTCAAAAAGCAATTAACACTCTTGCCTGGGCGGTGACTGAAATGGAACGCCGTTTTGAAATTTTGGGCTTTGCGAGGGTGAAAAATATTGACGAATACAATCAAACACCTGACGTTTTATCTGGTAAAGTAAAAAAGATGCCATTCATTGTTATTATTGTCGATGAGCTTTCTGACCTTATGATGACGGGCAAAAAGGAAGTGGAAGAGAAGATTATTCGTTTGGCACAAAAGTCAAGAGCAGCCGGTATCCACTTAATCTTAGCCACACAGCGTCCGTCTGTTGATGTTATCACAGGGCTTATCAAGTCTAACTTCCCTTCCCGTATAGCCTTTGCTGTTACGAGTGCGGTTGACAGTATGACCATTCTAGACCGTGTTGGTGCTGAAAAACTCTTGGGTAAGGGTGATATGCTCTATTATCCAGTTGGAGCTCAAGAACCTAAGCGTGTGCAGGCTTGCTTTATCAGTACTGGCGAAACAAATCGAATTGTTGATTATGTTCGTGAAAATAATAAGCCTATCTTTGATAAGGAAGTTGAAGAGCAGATAAATAATCCTAATAAAAATAACAATCCGGGTGGGGTGCAGGTCAACAATGAGATGGACGAACTTTTACCTCTTGCTCTTAAAGCGGCAATTGATTGCGGTCAGGCTTCTGCAACCATGATTAGGCGTAAGTTTGCCATTGGTTATCCAAGAGCTGCAAGAATCATTGACCAGATGGAAGCGGCAGGATATATCTCAACGGCAGACGGCGTCAAGGGTAGAACTGTCTATACCACAATGGACGAATTTAGAGAAATCTTTGGCGACCAATATGATTAATATTTTGATTATGTGAAAGATAATTATATACAATAATTAAATTTTAAAGGAATTAACTATGGACGAAAAATTAAAGGATAAAAAGATATCAGCTATCTCGCTTGGCTGTGATAAGAATAGGGTTGACCTTGAAAAGATGCTTTTTAAGCTCAGTGACTATGGCTTTAAGATTGTCGATGATATAAATGATGCCAATATTGTCATTGTCAACACCTGTGCTTTTATCACGCCGGCTAAAAAAGAGGCTCTTGAAAATATCTTTGATGTCTGCCTTTTGAAAGCTAAAGGTAAGGTGGAAAAAGTTATTGTTTCAGGTTGTTTGCCAGAACGTCATAAGGCACAGCTTGAAAAAGAGATTAAAGAGGTTGATGCCTTCTTGAATCTAAAAGACAATGACAGAATTTGTGAAATTATCGAAGATTTGTATAAGGTTAAGCATGATCAAACAAAATCTAAAAACGGCCGTATTTTTACTTCCCGTGGCTCTTATGCGTATTTGAAAATTGCCGATGGTTGCAGTAACGGTTGTTCTTTCTGCACCATTCCTAGAATTAGAGGAAGATATATAAGCTATCCAATAGAAAACATTGTGGAAGAGGCAAAATATCTTGCTTCCAACAATATAAAAGAACTCATCTTGGTGGCTCAAGATGTTTCGAGATATGGTGAAGATTTATATAAGGAAAATAAGCTTATTTCGCTTCTTGAAAAACTTTCAAAGATTAAAGGGATTGAGTGGATAAGGCTTCACTATATCTATCCAGAAAAGACGACAAATGAACTCTTATCATATATAGATAAAAACAAGAAGCTTTGCAAATATGTTGATATTCCACTTCAACACATAGACAACGGCATTTTAAAAAGTATGAATAGGAGACTTGACGAAGATAAAACAAGAGAATTAGTCCATTTGATTAAAAATCGTTATCCATCTATTCACATTCGCTCTACTTTCATTGTTGGGTATCCTACAGAGACTAATAGAGAATTTAAAAAACTTTGCGACTTCATCAAAGAAAGTAAATTTGATTATGCTGGCTTTTTCCCATATTATCGTGAGGAAAATACAGCAAGTTATTACATAAAACGCCAAAATAGCGAGTGGACAAAGAAAAGGCGACTTAAAAAGGTGCAAAAGTTGCAGGCAGAGGTAGCTTTTGATAAGGCACGTCTGCATCTAGGCAAGAGTTATAAAACGCTTGTTGATTACTTTGATGATTCGACAGGATTATTTGTCGGTCACACCGAATTTCTTTCGCCAACAGTTGACTTTAATGTAAAAATAGTGGATAATGGAAACATTAAGGTCGGCGATTTTGTCATGGTTAAGTTTTTATCATTTGACGGCGCTGATTATAAAGGAGAAATATATGAATCTTCCAAATAGGATAACACTTTGCAGATTACTTTTAATTCCATTTTTTGTCTTTTTCTATCTTGCTGATTTTATTCCTTATGGTAAACTTGTGGCAACAATTATCTTTATGGTGGCAAGTTTTACCGACTTTTTGGACGGACATATCGCAAGGAAACGCAATATGGTGACAACGCTTGGCACATTTTTTGACACTGTTGCCGATAAACTTTTGGTGATGAGTGGCTTTTTGCTTGTCGTTGCCTATCCTATAACAGCAAATGGCGGAAATCTTTTGCCTAGACCGATACTTTTCCCTGATTTTCTTGGGATAATTATCGCAATAGTTATAATTGCTCGTGAACTTATCGTTATGGCACTTCGCTCGCTTGCGGCGTCTAAGGGCGTGGTTCTGAAAGCTGATATGTATGGAAAAGTTAAAGCAACCTTTCAATTTTTAACACTTATCTACTATTTTGCCTTTGCTTTTATCGTTGAGGAATTTTACTATGCAATAGCAGGTGTCGCTTACACTGTATTATGTCTAATAGGTTATGTTTTTCTTGCAATCACTGTCATTTTAACCATTCTTTCGATGATAAATTATCTTGTCAAAAATAGGCAAGTCTTTAAAGAAGAGAAGCAGGCTGAACAAGAAAAGATAGAGAAAGAGGAGAAGGAAGAAAAAATTGACGTAAGCCCTAAAAAAGTTGAAGTAAAGGATGTAAAAGTCGATTTGGCAGATACTAAAAAGGTTAAGAAGTAGAGTTTTAATTTACGAAATCCCATAAAGACAAATAAAAGATAGTAATTAAAATTTAACTATCTTTTTTTTATTCTTTATATAATAAATTTATTTAGGTTTAAATTTAATTTTACTTATTTGTTTACTGAACGCAATCTTTCTTATAATTTTATAACTCTCATCTTCCTTTCTGTTTTTATAGATTTTGATAATCGCTATGATTGTAACGATAAATCCTATCAAATTTAAAATTGAAGACGTATAAAACGCATTGAAAATGTTATAGATAATAAGCAAAAAGTTTGGCAATAACAACATATAATTCACTGCTAACATATCTTTCATAACCATAGCAAAAGTGATTAAGATAGACGTTGTTAAAGGAATGATGTCCCAATATCCATTAAAGAACAATATGGTAACAATGATATATGCAATGAAAAATAGCAAGGTTATATAATAAGGAGTTGTTTTACCGTTTTTTTCATAAAAGTAAATGGCGATAGTTCGTATAATACTAATGCAAGTGTTTATGCCGGCAACAAAAGAGAGGGAGGCAAAAAATCCACCCGCATAAAAAAGATTAGACGCACATTGTAAAATCAGAAAGCATCTTTTGTTTTGAAAGAATGATATACAAACAAGTACGAGTGCGATTCCGCCAAATATTTGTGATAAAATAAAGCTGGTCATATAATTATTATAGCATAGTCATAAAAAAAGACAATTTTATTTTATAAATTAATAAAAAAATTATGGCGAGGACATATTCTTGCCACTAAAAAAGTTGCAATAATTAACTTAAGAAATATACATGAATCGTTAATTGCTTGACTTTATAAAATATTTATATTTAAAATATATTCAAGGAGAGAACACAATGGATATAAATAATCCACTATACAAAAATCAGGGGATACACGTCATTCTTTCGCTTTTCACCGTGGAAGATGGTAAATTTAAGGTGTTTTTAATTAAAAGAAAGAATGAACCATATAAAGGTAAATGGATTTTGATAGGTGGTGCTTGCTATAATAATGAGGACACAGATACTGCTATGAAGAGAGAACTTTTTGAGAAAACAGGCATTAAAGACATCAACTATAAATTCTACAATGTTTTTTCTGACCCGAATAGAAGCCCTGTTTGTCGTATGATTGCCGTTGTGTATATTGGAGTTATAGACAAAACTCGTGTCCAATTTTTGAAGGAAACGGAAAAGACACAGGACGCCGATTGGTTTGATATTGAAAAGGTGAGTGGATTAGGTTATGACCACGATAAAATATTGCAAAATGCCATTGATTATCTAAGAAGAAACATCTTTGACACAAATATATTGAAAGATTTATTCCCAAAATATTTCACATTGCCAGAGTTACATAAGGCGTATGAAAGTATATTAAAGAAGCAAATTGACAGAAGAAACTTCCGAAAACGCCTATTACAACAAAATATCATTAAAGATTCTGGAAAAATAGAAGAAGTCAAAGGCAAAAAGCCTTCAAAACTTTATATCTTTGTCTAAAAGTGGGATTTTCTCTCACTTTTTCTTTTTTGCGTTTATCCTAAAAAAATTCCCTTAAAATCGTTTTGAAATATTGTGAGGAATGAGGTATAATATAAGTGAAAATATAGAATAAGAGGTAGATATGGAAAAAGGAAAATTGACAAAAGAAGAATCGCTCGACCAAGCCCTTCTTCAAATTGAAAAACAATTCGGTAAAGGGGCAATCATGAAGCTTGGTAAACAAGCTTATCAAAATGTAGAGGTAATTCCAACAGGTTGCTTGACACTTGATGTTGCACTTGGAATTGGCGGAATGCCAAAAGGAAGAATTGTTGAGATATATGGCCCTGAGTCATCTGGTAAAACAACGGTTTCTCTTCACATTATAGCAGAAGCCCAAAAGCTTGGTGGTACTTGTGCGTTTATTGATGCAGAGCACGCTCTTGACCCTATTTATGCTGAAAAATTGGGAGTCAACACAAGCGAGCTTTATGTTTCACAGCCAGATAACGGCGAGCAAGCGCTAAACATTTGTGACACCTTGGTGCGTTCTGGTGCTTTTGCGGTGATTGTTGTCGATTCTGTGGCAGCCCTTACTCCAAAGGCTGAGATTGATGGCGAGATGGGGGATAACCATGTCGGATTACAAGCTAGAATGATGAGTCAGGCCTTAAGAAAACTAACATCTATCACAAGCAAAAGTAACACAACTGTTATCTTTATCAATCAGCTTCGTGAAAAAGTTGGTGTTATGTTTGGTTCTCCTGAAACGACAACAGGTGGTAAAGCTCTTAAATTCTATGCCAGCATAAGGCTTGATGTTAGAAAGGTCGATGTGATAAAAGACGGTGCAAATATTATAGGAAATAAGACGAGAGTTAAAGTCGTTAAAAATAAACTTGCTCCTCCATTCAGAGTGGCAGAGTTTGATATTATGTACGGTAAGGGAATCTCAAAATCTGGCTGTATTGTCGATATGGCTCTTGCTTTTAACATCATTAAAAAATCAGGTGCGTGGTTCTCATATAATGATGAGAAAATTGGTCAAGGCAAAGAAAACACCAAGCTTACTTTGGAGAAAAATCCAGAGCTTATGGCTGAAATTGAAAACAAAATTAAAGAGGCTACATCAACGAAGCCTGATGTTGAATTACCTATAACAGAAGAAAAAGAAGAAAGCGTTGACGAATAAACATTATTTCCTAATCATATAGAGATTCTTTATGATTAGGATTTTTTATGCAAAAGATAATAAAACTTACTATTATTAAAAATAAGGAGGAGATATGTTTAAAATTGCCATTGACGGATATATGGGTTCTGGGAAATCTACTCTTGCGAAAGGATTATGCGAAAAACTTGGCTCTGATTTCAAAATGCTAGATACAGGAGCTATCTTTCGTGCAATTGCGTACGCCTATCTTACAAGTTATGGCGAAGATGTAATGGAAGAAAAGGCAAGAGAGCTTGTGAACACTAAAAATATTGAGGTTAGGTTCATCGAAGATAAACAAAATGTCTTTGTGAATCAAGAAAATGTCACTCCTTTTTTACGTACAGAGGTTATAAGTCAAATGGCATCAAAAATATCTGTCTATCCGTTTGTGCGTGAGAAGTATTTAAAAATTGCCAAGGACTTTGCAAGCAGAAATAATTGTGTTATGGAAGGAAGAGATATAGGCTCAGTTGTCATGCCCGATGCAGATATAAAAATATTTTTGACAGCAAACGAAAAAACACGAGCTATGCGTAGATTTGAAGAGGCAAAACTTCGTGGACAAAAGGTAAAATTTGATGATGTTTTAAAAGATTTAAGAGAGCGTGATGAGCGTGATACAACCAGAAAAGAAGCTCCTTTAAAGCCATGTAAAGATAGTATAATAGTAGATAATAGCGACATGGATTTAGATGAAACAATTGATTTTTGCTATAATCTGATTGCTAATAAATTAGATAAAAATAACATTTGCATTGCAATTGATGGATATGTTTGTTCTGGGAAAAGCACAATTGCAAAAGAGCTTGCAAGGCGTCTAAGATTTAACTTTTTTGATACAGGGGCGGTGTATCGTGGTATTGCGTGTGGCTTTAAATATCTCAACCTAGATGAAAAAAAGATTGATGAAAAATATATCGAAAAATTCGCCAAACAAATCTTTGTCGAAATAAAGTTTATAAAAAATTTAGAACACGTATATGTAAATGGTGTTGACCATACAAAAGATTTACGAAGAGATGATATAACAGCACTTTCAGCTAAGATTTCTCCATTTGTAATCATTAGAGAGAAGGTGCTTAAAATTCAACGTGATTTTGCTAGGACGCATAACGTGGTAATGGAGGGGCGTGATATTGGAAGTGAGGTACTTCCAGATGCAGACTTTAAATTTTTTACAACGGCAGACGAGACAGTGCGTGCAAAAAGGCGTTATCAACAATTTTTGGAGCGTGGCGAAGATATCACTTACGAAAAAGTGTTAGAAGAACTTAGAGACAGAGACTATAAAGATATTCATCGTGAACATGGTGCTATTAAAATGATGCCAGATGCATATTTAATTGACACCACAAATCAAACGCTTGATGAAAGTGTTAATGAGTGTATCGATGTTATATTAAAAAAGAAAAATATTAAAATTTATAAATAATATTTGCTAAATACATCGAAAAAATATATAATATCCATGTTAAAATTTTGTCGAAAAGAGGTCGATAATGAAAGAGGCATGGAAGAAGAGTTGGAAATATCTGTTGATTTTGCCAATAATAGCGGTGGCGGTTGTTGGAGTTATCTTGACACTACCAGACGGTGAAACAAAGGCACTATCTGTGAGTGCAAGTGATATTGTGTTAAGGGTAGGCGAGGAAAAAGCGTTAAATTACAGTGTAAATATAAAGCAGGCGGTATGCAGTTTTGAAGTGGAAGATGAGACAAAGGCGAATATTGACGAAAGCGAGAAAATAATTGTTGGCTTATCAGAAGGGGAAACAGAACTAACGGTGACAGCAAAGTATGGCAATGAGACAAGTGTTGTCACGGTTAGCGTGACTGTTATAGAAAATAATACGCCAAATTTAGACACACCAAGCGAGCCAGAAAATCCGAATATACCAGATGAAGTAGAGCCGGTGGAAGATAGTGAAAAGATAAAGGTGATATTTAATAATAACGAAGTAGATGAGTTAGTTTTAAATTTAGGAGAGAACTATAACTTTAGGCTTGAGAGCGAGGAGAGGAATTTTACCTTTAAAAATATAGGGGATATCATAGTCACAGAGATAACAACCGGCTACTATAAGATAATTGCAAACACAATAGGCTACCACACCTTAACCATTCAAACTCCTTCATATCAAAGGACAATTGAAATCATTGTAAATAGCCAAAATATAGCGTAGTATTTCATGCATAATACACTATATTTTGAGAAAGAAAAGTTTATATAAATTGTTGACAGTTAGAATTTAATAGTGTTAGAATATTCTTAAGAGGTAAAAAATGGAAAATTTAAAAAATAAAAAATTAGCACTAATTTTGCCTATGATTGCAATTTTGGCATTTTTTGCAATGACTCTTTCAGGGTGTAATGAGGCATCATCAAGACTCAGTTGGAAGACACAATTTGAAAAATCAACTTATTATATTGGAGATACACTTGATGTCAGTGGCGGAGTGGTTAATTATACCAATGATGAGGGTGATTTGGTGGAAGTTGCGGTTATGCCAACAGATGTGACATATTTTGATACTTCGTCTTTTGGTGAAAAAATGATGACCATATCTATCGGTGAGGAGACGCTTAACTTTTCTTATACGGTTAAAAATTTAAAATTAGGCTCTTATCAAGGTAGCCAAAGGGTGGTATATAATGTTGCTACCGGTAGGTCATCTTCTTATAGCATTTCATCAATGAGCTTGGAGTTTAATTCAGATGGCACTTGCGTAATTTATGAGCAAGGACAGCCAGATTCTGTTGCTTTTGATGTTTATGAAAACGGCACTATGTCAATTCTAAGCTCACAAAGCTATCATGGCTTTTATTCTAACAACGGTTTAACTCTTTTCATATCTAATGAAGATGTTCAAGAAACACAAACTACGCTATATTTTAATTTTGTGGGCTAAATTGCTATTAATTTTTAATTATATATTTGTAAATAGCCAATTTAGTTAAGATTTGTTTAATATTTGAAAATTTGACAATAATAGAAGCATGAAAAAGATTTTGTTATGCTTCTTTTCTTTAATATTATTTTTCTCTGTTGGTTGTGATAATCAAGGGGTATTATGTGTACATCTTAGCGATGCTACACAGGGCTTAAGCTCAAACTATGCGGTAAGAATGGTGCTTGACAACGATTCAAGAGTGGAAGAAAAATATGTAGAATTACAAATCAAATCATCTGCCGATGACACACGATTAAATTTTGGCGAGGAAGGACAAGAGCCACAAGAAATTATCATTGAAGAGGCTGATGAATGGTATAACATCACAGTTTTACAAGCTTCGTCTAATGGTATGAGTGGCAATGAGACTTATGAGAAATATAAAGACAAGGGTAACATGACCTATCTTTTTACCTCTTCAGTCGGAGCAAAAATCTCATTTAGGGTTGTTGTTGGTGAGGCTGTTCAAAATGATGATAAAACCGGTTATGTTTTGACTTCAACAGAGTGTGTTTCAAATGAGCTAAGTTTAAATGTGAAAAAAGCAGCTTGATAAGGAAGTTTATTTTTATATTGTTAAATTTTTTGTAGGATTTATATTTTGATTTTCTATGTGGTATGAATAAGTACCAACTTGATTTTTTCTAATATTTATTACGTTTTTTATAGTTATTATAAATGTTTATTTGCTTAACAATTATTTTTGTCTTTAATAAGATAAAGCGAGTAGGGTGCTTAATTATATCCTGATTTTTTAAAGGAAAGTTATTAAAATGCTTTCTTTTTTTTTAATTTTAATGTATTATATATTTAAGAAAATTTGTGCAAGCAGGTAAGGAGGAGATATGCTATCGATTAAAAATTTGTTTTTAAAATACACAAAGGAATATTACGCTTTAAATAATATCAATCTTGATGTGGCAGTCGGTGAAAGTGTTGCGCTTGTTGGTGAACAAAATAGCGGAAAGACCAGCTTGCTACGGGTTATTGCTAAACTTGAAAACTATGATAGTGGTGAGATTTACATCAATAAGATACCTCTTAAAAAGGCGGATTTTAAAACTGATGTCAGTGTTGGCTATGTTCCATATTATCCTGTGTTTTTGGAAAACAAGACAGTGTATGAAAATTTTAAATATATTTTGCAGAAAAAGGGCGTAAAAGAGTCGGAAGCTGAAAAAATGATAAACAACGCAATAATAGAATTTTCTATAGAGAAACTTAGAGATGTGAAACTTAAAAACATCAGAAAAGAAGATAAGTATATCCTTTCTCTTATTAGATTGTCTTTTAGGCCGATTGATTTGCTTTTAGTTGATAATATATTTGATGAGATTTCAGGAGCTTATATTGATGCGATTTTAAGCTTAGTTAAAAAGCTCAAATCTCAAACAACAACTTTAATATTAGCTACTACTAGGCCGGAGATAGCCGATAAGATATGCAAACGTAAAGTATTTTTTGAAAATGGCTGTATTGTTGATGATTAAAATATCTTCCTATCTAAATTAAAAATATAACAAATAATAAAATTTAGAATTTTATATATTAAAATACGAGTTTTTTCGTATTTTTTTATTATTTTTTAAATATTTTAGTTTTTTACATTTCATCGAGAAAGTTTTGTTTTTTGAAAGTCACTTTTCTTTCGCCTTTATCTTCCTTTGATATATTATTCATAATTTGAGATAGCATTTCATTTTTGTTTAAATTAGCCTTACCAAGAAGGAGTGGCAATATATCATTTATATTTTTATTAGAAAAAAGATTGCCAAAATTTGACGAAGAGTTAGCAGTGTTTGTATCAGAAGTGGGTTGCGATGTATTTTCTTCGCTTATCTTTCCGTCTTTCATTATTATTCCCTTTGGGTAGTAACTAAAATTATCCATATATTATTTATATGTTGAATATTTTATAAATTGTGTAAAAAAAGAAAAATTTTGGCATATATTGTAATTAGAGAGGGAATATGAAACTAAGTGATTTTGCTAATAGCAAAGAAAATATTGAAGAAAAGCTTGATGAAACTGTCAAAGAAAGTTTAAATGAAAAATATGACGAACTTAAAGATTTGTCGCATGATGAATTACTTTCACGTTTAACAAAGGAAATTAAAAGACAAAAAGAGGCGGGTGAATTTAATTATGATGCACTTATCTCCTCTTTAAACGCAATAAAAATGTATTTACCTGTTGGAACCTATGACAATATGATAAGGATAATTGATGAAATCAATGGAAAAGATTGATAAAAGATTGTTTGGACTAATTTCCTGTCTTACGCAAGGAAATAAGATAGGATGTTTTGTCTATTATAATGACAAGATTAGGCTAAAACGCTATCTTGAAAGTAGAAATATACATATAGAAAATGAATATTTATTCATTAAAGCCTTCTATTGTCGGGCGACAAAAGAAGAAATATTTTCTCTTTCAAAACTAGAAACTGTTGAGTTTATATCTTCATTGACCATGGCAAGCTTTCAGATGAAAATATCTAAGGAAATTTTAAAAACTCAAAATTTAAACCTCACAGGGAAAGGTGTTGGTGTTGCGTTTATTGATACCGGCATTGCACCACATTGTGATTTCATGTTGACAGAAAATCGCATTAAAATTTTTAAAGATTTTGTGAAAAATAAAAAATATTTTTACGATGACAACGGGCATGGAACTTTTGTTTGCGGGGTGTGTGCAGGCGGTGGATTTTTGTCAAATTTTAAGTATGGTGGAGTAGCTCCAAAAGCAAATTTATTTGTTTTAAAGGCACTAGGAGAAACGGGAGAAGCAACAGCAAACAAAATTTTAGATGCGATGGAATGGGTATATGATAATCATAATAAATATAACATCAAAGTTGTGTGTATGAGCTTTGGGAGTGAGCCAATAGGTTATAATGACCCAATTATGCAAGGTGCTAATGCGTTATGGAGAGATGGCGTTGTTGTTGTGGCCGCTGCTGGGAATAGTGGGCCAAAAGAAAACACCATTAAGTCACCGGGCATAAGCCCAGAGATTATCACGGTTGGTGGCTTTGATGATAATCGCTTTGATGATAGTTCCTTTAACAAAGACTTTTTTGAGATGGCTTCTTTCTCTTCACGAGGCCCAGCACTAAGACATTATAAGCCTGATGTTGTTGCACCAAGTGTAGATATAATTTCATGTGGCCTAAAAAATTTTTATACCCGTTTAAGTGGAACGAGCGTAGCTACTCCAATGATTGCAGGCGTAGTTTGTTTGATGTTTGAACGCTTCCCAAGATTGAAGCCTAATGAGGCAAAGTTTAGACTTTTGAGAGGTTGTCAAAGTATTGGCTTTGACGCCAATAGTGAAGGTTATGGCGTGCCAAATTTATTAAGAATATTAAATTAAAAATATTCTTGTTGTTTTCAAGTAATATACAAATCAATAAAAAATGAGCTTAAGTTTAAAGCTCATATTTTTTTATTAATTCAAAAATTTGTTCATTTGCATCAATTTTTTCAATTTTTTTTAAGTTTTTAACCGTTTTTTCTTTATTTTTTAATAAATCTAATAAAATTTCTTTAATTTTAAGGTAACCAGCTTCTTCCTCTTCAAGGCATTTGGCGTAACCATGTTTTTCAAAATATTTGGCATTTTCTATTTGGTCACCACGGGATATTTTTTTTGAAAGCGGGATTAATAGCATTGGCAGGTTGAGCATTTTTAATTCATTTATCACACCACTACCGGCACGTGATAAGACAACATCAGCTGTAGTATAGAAATCTTCGATACGCTCGGTGTATGCCACACCATAATAATTTTTATGTTTAACTTCTTTTCCATTCTTGCCATAGATATGTAAAATGTAGAAATGCTTGGTCAAGTCATCTAAATTTTCATAGACTATATTGTTTAAAAATGAAGCTCCACTGCTTCCACCAAGAATCAAAAGAAAAGGTAGGTCGCTTTTTATAGCTAGCTTTTTTCCATTTAAAATCTTTTTGCGTATGGGCTGACCTGTATAGATACATTTTTTTCTTTTCGCAGTTTCTGGGTAGGTTGTGCACATACATTCACAATATCTCAAAATGACCTTGTTTGCTAATCCTAAGCTTAAATCACTTTCATGGCTTATTACAGGAATTTTTAATTTGTGTGCAGATATTGCGACAGGCACAGAAACAAATCCACCTTTTGAAAAGATGATGTTTGGCTTTACTTTTTTAATCTCTTTTTTTGTCTGCCTTATTGATGAGATTAGTTTAAAAGGTAACATTAAATTTCTCAGCGTCAACTTTCTTTCAAATTTTACAACGGGAATTTCGTGATAGATAATTGATTGGTATTTTTTTAGAATGTCCTTTTCCATGCCATTACCGCCAAAATAGTGGATTTCATATTCCTTTTCTAAATCATTGACAAGAGCTAAGGCGGGATACACATGGCCTGCTGTGCCTCCACCTGTTAAAATAATCTTTTTCATAAAACCTCAAAAATTAGTTTATATATCATTTTAATTTTTATGAAAATATCTATAAATTTTGTTAATTTTTGCTTTTATCTATATCAATTTTTTATTTCAAATACCCTAAATAGTTTAGTTTTAAATATACAAATTAATGTATAAATATTCATTATTTTATAGATAAATTTTCTTTATATATACCTTGGAATAATAAGAATTTGCAAAAATTGTCAAAAATCATTTTTTAATTTAGATGCTTTTGTGATATAATCTAATAGAAAATTAATTTTGCATATATTTGCAATCGTATTTGCAAGGATAATTAGAATATTAGAAAATGGAGAACGCTATGGCAGAAAAAAAGTATGAGTCAAAAGATATTGTTGTTTTGGAAGGATTAGATGCTGTTCGACTTCGTCCGGGTATGTACATTGGCACAACAAGCAGTCGTGGTTATCATCACATACTTTGGGAGATTGTTGACAATGCGATTGATGAAATTAGCAACGGCTATGGCGATACGATCAAGATAACTTTGAACGAGGACGGCAGTGCTACAGTTGGTGATAACGGCCGTGGTATTCCTGTCGATATTCACCCAACTTTAAAAAAGAGTGGTGTCGAGGTTGTCTATACAACTCTTCACGCAGGCGGAAAATTTAATACGGATAACTATAAATTTTCTGGCGGACTTCACGGAGTTGGTGCATCGGTAACCAATGCACTTTCAAGATGGTGTAAAGTTACAGTTTGTAAAAATGGCAAAAAGTATTTCATTGAATTTCATTCTTACGAAGATGAAAATGGCAAAATTCACAGCGGTGTGCCGGTTGCTCCTCTAAAGGAGATTGGTGACAGCAATGAAACAGGAACTACTGTCACTTTCCTACCTGATGATAGGGTGTTTGGTGAGCAAAAATTCAATTTAGAGGCAATAACAAGGCGTGCAAGAGAACTAGCATTTCTAAATAAAGGACTTAAAATTGAAGTTTATGACAAGCTTACGAATGAAGACTTTAAATTTCACTATGAAGGTGGTATTTCAGATTTTGCACTCTATCTTGTGGAAGGAAAAACTTCACTTTTTAAAGAACCTATATATTTTAGTGCAGAAAGTAAGGTGTTACAATTAGAAGTCAGCATAATCTACACTGATTCCTACACAGAGAATACCTTTTCCTTTGTAAATAATATTCCAACAACCGAAGGTGGTATGCATGAAACAGGCTTTAAGTCAGCATTTACTAAGGTCTTTAATGACTATGCTAGAAACAACGGATTTTTGAAGGATAAAGAGCAAAATCTTTTAGGCGAAGATTTTAGAGAGGGCTTGACAACCATTATCAATGTCAAGATGAATAATGTTCAATTTGAAGGGCAGACAAAGACAAAACTTGGCAATATTGAAGCTAAAACAGAAGTTGAAAATCTGACTTTGCGTGAGTTAACTAGAATTTTAGATGATAAGAAAAATGAACCTATTGCCGAGATAATCATAAATAAAGCCAAGCAGGCGGCAAAAGTTAGGCTTGCAGCTAAAAAAGCCAAGGAGCTTACTCGTGCTAAAGCAAACGCAGAGAATTTTAATCTTGTCGGTAAGCTTGCATCTTGTTCTTCAAGAAATAGGGAAAAGAACGAATTGTTCATAGTTGAGGGCGATTCTGCGGGTGGTTCGGCAAAGCAGGGAAGGGATAGGTCATTTCAAGCTATCTTGCCACTTCGAGGAAAGCCGTTAAATGCCGAAAAAAAGAGGGTTGACCAAGTGCTGGCAAATGAGGAGATAAGAACGATTATATCTGCTCTAGATACCGGTTTTGGTGAAGATTTTGACCTTGATAGTTTGAGGTATAACAAGGTTATCATACTTTCCGATGCTGACCAAGATGGTGCACATATCAGGGCAATACTACTAACCTTCTTCTTCCGATATATGAGGCCTTTAATCACTGATGGACACGTCTTTATCGGACTTCCACCATTATATAAGGTATATAAAAAAGATTATGAGAAGTATGTCTATAGTGATGCAGAGCTTTCAGACGCTGTTAAAGCAGTGGGTAAAGGATATATGATACAAAGATATAAAGGTCTTGGCGAGATGAATCCAGAGCAACTTTGGGAAACAACAATGGATCCAGAAAAGCGAACGTTAATTCAGGTGACTATTGAAGATGCAGCTGAGGCAGAAAAACTTATCACCACTCTTATGGGTGATGCAATTGAAGATAGAAAGGCATATATCAATGAACACGCTAACTTTGACCGAGAAGATACTTTCATGAAAGATTACAGTAAGATTTGATGAGGTAACATGAACGATAGGGAGAACGAAGAGGAACTTAATAAGCCGATAGAGGGGCAGATGTGCTATGACGAACTCTTGCTTCCTGAAGAGGAAAAGGAGGAGGAAGAACCTGCACCTATCGTTTTAGACGGTCAAATGGATATTTGGTCGTTGGAAGAGCAAAAAATAGAGGAAGAAAAACAAGAAACGCCAAAAGAAGAAAAGCAAAATATCTTCGACATCGAAAGAGAAGATGGCGAAAAAGAAGAAGACGAAAAACAAGGAACATCAAAAGAAGAGCAAGAAAATATCTCTTATGCTATTGAAAAAGAAGATGTTTTAGAAGAAAAGGTAAGTGAAAAAATTGAGCCTCTGCTAGAAGAAAAAACAAATTTAGATAGGCAAAAAGAGAAAACAAAGCGGACAATAAATCAAATAAAAATAAAAGAATTAAAAAATGAAGCATTAGATTTAGAGGATAAAATCGAAAACTTTGAAGATGACGATGTTTCAGAAGAGAGCCTAAAGGAAAATTTAGAAGAAGAAAATGAAGATGACAAAATAGATAGTACCGCTGAAAATGAAATTGAAGAAACTGAAGAAATTTCGGACGAGGCAATAAAATTACACGAGCGGTATGAAGAGAGTCTAAAAAAAGTCGAAAGAAGAGAGAAAATTATGGAAGAAAAAAGTTTTTATGGAGATGGAGGTAACGGAATTATCACTAAGAATCTTAGTGATGTTCTTCACGACTCAATGATTCCATACACAGAGCACGTTGTTATGGATAGAGCACTTCCAAGAGTGGAGGACGGGCTTAAGCCTGTTCAAAGGCGTATCCTTTATTCTATGATGGAACTAGGTTTAACACCGGATAAGCCTTACAGAAAATCGGCAAGAATTGTCGGAGATTGTATGGGTAAATATCACCCACATGGTGACTCATCAGTCTATGATGCGATGGTGCGTATGTCGCAAGACTTTGTTTTGCGTGCTCCTCTTGTTGATGGGCATGGTAACTTTGGTTCCGTTGATGGTGACAGTGCGGCTGCCATGCGTTACACAGAAGCTAGAATGACGCCACTTGCACTTGAACTTCTCCGTGACTTAGAAAAGGACACTGTCAAGTGGAGTTTGAACTTTGATGATACTTTGAAAGAGCCCGATATCTTGCCAGGACGCTTCCCAAATCTTCTTGTAAATGGTGCTTCCGGAATTGCAGTTGGCGTTGCTACAAACATTCCTCCTCATAATCTTGGTGAGGTTATTGATGGAGTGGTAGCCTATATTAACAAGCCAAACATTACACTCGATGAGATGATGAAGATTATTAAAGGCCCAGACTTTCCAACAGGCGGAGAGTTAATCTTTGGTGACGGACTAAGAAGTGCGTATGAAACAGGGAAAGGAAAAATCATCATACGTGCTAAGGTCGGAATTGAACAAAATGGTGACAAGCAGAGTTTGGTAATTACTGAGCTCCCATATCAAGTAAATAAGGCACTTCTTCTTCAAAAAATTGCCGAGCTTAAAGAAAAGAATAAAGACAAACTGCAAGATATAAGCGAAATTCGTGATGAGAGTGATAGGTCAGGTATGCGTGCTATCATTCGCTTAAAAAAAGATGCAAATGCTAAGAAGATTCTTGCATATCTCTATCAAAACACAAATATGCAGCTTTCCTACGCTATAAACATGGTGGCAATTGCTGGTGGCAAGCCAAAGCAAATGGGGCTTATGGAGATTATCTCATACTATACAGCTTTTCAGCGTGATGTGGTTGTTCGTAGGACAAAGTATGATTTAGATATTGCAAAAGAGCGTGCTCATATTGTGGAAGGGCTTTTGATTGCCATAAAAAATATAGACGCTGTTATTAAGATTATCAAAACTTCTGCAAGCGTTGGCGAGGCAAAAACAAGGCTTCGTGCTAAGTTTGCATTAAGTGAGAAACAAGCTCAGGCAATACTCGATATGCGTCTTTCAAGGTTGGTAAATTTGGAAGTAAATAAACTTCAACAAGAGCTTAAAGACTTAAAAGCTAAGATTAAGGAATACGAGGCAATTTTGGCATCAAAGAAACGCCAGCTTGAAGTGGTTAAGACGGAAATACTTGAAATTAAGCGTAGATTTAACAATCCACGCCGTAGCCATGAAACTAAGAGTGATGATATAGTTCTGAAAAAGGTGGAAGAAGAGGAGACTGTTAAAGAATATTATCTTCTCTTGACTGCCGGCAAAACGCTTAAAAAGGTCAATATGTCAAGCTATATGAAGTCAACAAGAACCGTAGGTGACGGCTCGACACTTTTTGATATTGTCACTCAGAAATTAAAAGTTAAGTCTAATGACCAAGTTTTAATTTTGACGGAAAAAGGTAACTGTTTAAAGGCGAATGTCGCACAAATAGCTGAATGTAAGTGGAGAGACAAGGGCGTGACGCTAAAGCAGGTTGATAGAAGCGTAGATATTATGGAAACACCGGTGAGCATAGTTCCTGTTGCAAGCCAAGAGATTTTGATGATGACGAAAAAAGGTATGATAAAGCGTATGAAAAATGAGGACGCTGTGATTACTAAGTCATATTATCAAGTTTTAAAAGTGGCAGAAGATGACAAACTCATAAATGCCGAACTTGACGAAAAAGGAAAAAATATCTTGATGTTTACTGCTCATGGTTATACTGTCAACTTCGATAAAAATGAAGTTCCTCTTCAAGGTCGCATTTCTGGTGGCGTTATGGGTGTTAACCTTGAAAAAGACGACTATGTGGTTCTTGCTTGCCAAAATCATTTCGACAGTGTTATGGTAATCACCGACAATGGCTACGTCAAGAGGCTTAGCACCGTTCAAATTCCAACTTGTGCTCGCTATAGAAAAGGTGTAAAATATATTAACTTTACTTCAGGAGGAAAGAGCGTGTTGTATGTCGGCGGAAGCGATAAAGCAGTTATTGACCAAGGCTTGAAGTTTAAAATTGTTGAGGCAAAGAAGGTAAAATTAAGTAGCGACCGCTTGGCTAGTGGCGTGCAAGAGGTTAAGAATAAAGTGCTTGATGTTTATAGTTTTGTTGATTAATTTTTAAGAGGAGGTAAAACTTCTCTTTTTTTATTCTTGCTTTATTTAAAAACAGTTCTAATCAGAAAAAGAGGAAAATATATTAAATTAAGCATTTCGACAAAAGTATCAAAAGATTAACAAAAGTAGCTATTTTTCTCTTAGCTCTAACCATAATAAAATTATAAAATAAAAGCGAGGTTTGCATTATGCATTTCTGTGTTATCAAATCTAGAACCATCAAAATCTTCACCATAATGCTTCTGGTGGTTGTTCTACTTGCTCTTTCTATCAACGGCACAACATCGGCACAAGTCTTTTTTGGATATGCGCCAAGGAAAGTGCCTATATACAGTGTAGCTACAGAGGAAAAGCAGGTTGCTATTTCCTTCGATGCAGCTTGGGGAGCGGATAAAACAGAGGAAATCCTTGAAATACTAGATGAATTTGATGTCAACGCCACTTTCTTCCTTGTCGGTTTTTGGGTGGACGACTATACCGATATGGTCAAAAAAATTGACGAGGCAGGCTGTGAAATTGGCACGCACTCAAACACTCATAAAGACATGGTGAAGTTAGACAAAGAGAGTGTAAAAGAGGAACTTACAACCTCAATCGAGAAAATTAAGGCTGTAACAAATAAAGAAGTTACACTTTTCCGAGTACCTTTTGGTTCATATAACAATCAACTTTTGGATACAGCAGAGGAACTTGGGCTTAAAACTATTCAGTGGGACGTAGATACCTTAGATTGGAAAGGGCTTTCTGCGTCTGAGATTAACAATAGGGTGTTATCAAAGGTACAAAATGGTTCAATCATACTCATGCATAACAACAGTGACAACGTTTTAGATGGATTAAGACTTATATTGACAACATTAAAGAATAAGTCATACAAGGTCGGAAGTATTGGAGAATTAATCTATCAAGATAATTACACTGTTGACAGAAACGGAGTGCAACACTCAAATTAAAGGAGAAAGGAAAATTATGGAAACAAACGAAATTTCAAACACAGCTATTGTTGCTGGAACGGTGAAAAGCACGCCGGTTATCTCTCATCAAATAGAGGGAGAAAACTTTTTGGACTTTGAAGTAGAAGTGGAACGTCTATCAAAAACGGTAGATATAATTCCGGTAACCGTCAGTGAGCGTACAGAGAATGCTGATGGCATTAAAATTGGGGATAGTGTCGTTATGCATGGACAATATCGAAGTCACAATAAAAATATAAATGATAAGAACAGATTAATTTTACACTTTTTTGCTAAGGATATTGAGCCAGCAAAAGAACATGAACAATTAAACGAAGTGAAACTTGTTGGTTACATCTGCAAAACTCCGGTGTATCGCAAAACGCCATTTGAAAGAGAGATTTGTGATGTTCTTCTTGCAGTTAATCGCACAACAAGTTATCATAAGTCAGACTATATTCCTTGCATCTTTTGGGGACGCAATGCTCGCTTTGTTTCAAATTTGCCTGTTGGAACAAAATTGGAAGTTTCTGGAAGAATACAATCAAGAAACTACATTAAAACGCAAGACGATGGCCATGTCGAAGAAAAGACAGCTTATGAAGTTTCCTGTCAAAATGTGGCAATTTTAGAAAATGCTTTTAAAAAAATAAACGAAGAAAAAATCATATAAACAAAAATCTCTTGAATTTCAAGAGATTTTTTTAGTTAATAAATCAAAATTTAAATTTAATCATATATTCTATATATGAAGAATGTGCTTTTGATTGATAGTGGCTCAGGCGGTGTCAACATTCTCAAAGAGTGCGTAAAGATTTGTCCATATTGTAACTATCTTCTTTTTTGCGACCATAAAAATCTGCCCTATGGAGCAAAATCTAAGAAAGAGCTAGTAGAAATAACTGAAAAAAATCTTTTAAAGATAGGTAATTTTTTTAAGTTTGATATTGTCATCTTCGCTTGCAACACCTTGACCGCCACAGTGATCGATGAGATGCGTGAAATATTTTGCGACATCGATTTTATCGGCACTGTTCCTGCAATTAAGCCGGCTCTTACTGAGTTTAAAGAAAGAGATATTCTTTTGATTGCCACAAAAACAACACTTGAAAATAATAAACTTATTGCTAAATATAAAAATAGTGGAATTAAATTTAAGGCACTCAATAAACTTGCTCCTTTAATTGATGAAAATTTAGATGAGATTGAGAAAATTTATCCTTATTTAAAAAAGGAGCTTAAAGGAAATTTTAAGGCAATAGTTCTAGGTTGCACTCACTATATGGCGGTTGAAAATTTATTAAAGGATATATATAAAGATGCAAAAATTTTCGATAGTTCAAATGGTGTGGCAAGACGCTTACTTAGTTTTGTGCAAGAGAGAAATTTTGGCTATCAAGTGCAGATTTACTGTGAAGATGACAAAATGCGGGCGAAATTTTGGTGGTACTATTTAAATAGATAATTTTTCTCTTGATTTTATAAATTCCTTAAAAACATTTTGTCTTTTTCTTCTTGTTTTGTTAAAATATAAAAAGAGGTGAAAGATGAAAGATTGTCTTTTTTGTAAAATTATTAAGGGCGAAGTGCCATCATATAAAATCTATGAAGATGATAATGTCTATGCATTTTTGGATATTGCAAATGATGTCTATGGACACACGCTGGTTATTCCTAAAAAGCACTATGACAACATGATGGACTGCCCAGATAGAACACTTGGAAAAATTATCGCAAGTGTTAAAAAAATCGGCAATCACTTTGTGAGTGATTGTGGCTTTGAGGGATACAACATATTTAACAATAACGGCAAAAGTGCAGAACAGGCGGTTATGCATCTACATTTTCATATCTTTCCTCGCAAGTCTGATGATGGAGTGAAGATAAGTCAAGACTTCGGCAAACAAACAAAGGAACTTGAAGAAATTGCGAAAGAACTTTATTTTGAAAATGAAAAGATTAATGCTATTGATTATAGTAAGTATGCAGAAGATTGCGATGTATTATACACCGATGGTGCTTGCTCAGGAAATCCGGGCAAGGGTGGCTATGGTGGCATTTTTATTAAGTCTAACGGACAAGCAGAGGAATTTTCTGGCGGTGATGATGACACAACCAACAACCGTATGGAAATTATGGCGGTGATTATTGGCTTAGAAAAGGCAGAGGAGAATTCTCGTGTGAAGGTCTATAGTGATAGTGCGTATGTTGTCAATGCTTTCAATCAAAATTGGCTCGCTAATTGGAAAAAGAATGGCTGGCTAACAGCAGGTGGTGGCGAAGTTTTAAATGTTGACCTTTGGAAAGAACTTTCAGATTTAGTTGACAAAAGAGACGTTGAGTTTGTTAAGGTGAAAGGACACGCCGATAATACCTTAAACAACCGATGCGATGCTCTTGCCACTTCATATTATAAGGAAAATTAAGCGTATTGATTACTATATGTGAGGCTTTAAATTTCATTATTGTAAAACATATAAGTTATACTAACACTGTTTGAGCAACTAGTTTCTCTAAATGTGATTTAGGCACGCTTGGCTTAATTTTTGATAATAAAATAATGTTAAAATTTATTGCCATAAGACTATTTGCAATAGGATGTTTGTTTAAGTAATTTATTTCTTAGAGTTGATTATTCAAATTCAAATTTTGCCTACAAATTTTTTTTAAAAATATTTTAATAAAAAAATAACAGAAATTATCTGTTATTTTTTTGGTGACCCCACCGGGACTCGAACCCAGAACAATCCCTTAGGAGGGCAATAATTTTTATTTTTCAACTTCCTTTAGTTCCTTCTCAGGCATCAATTTGCGTATCTTTTGTGCCATTAAATAACTATTTTTAATAACTTTTGCAATTTCTGTAATTTTTATTAGGTATCATAATTTTATCAAAAAACTACAACTTTTGATGATAAATTTTTCCAGTTATTTTTCCACTAACAATAAGGTTTTTATCTAATATATTGCCCTTATTTTTATATAATATATTATAGCATATTTGCTGTAAGAAGTAAAGAAAAAAAGAGAATTGATTTTATTTTTTCAATTCTCTTCATCTTCATTATTGTTCTTTATCTCTAATAAATCTTTGTCTTGTGCATTCAGTGGGGAAATGATTGATTTGCCCAGTTCCTTTTCTATATCTTCTCTTGTATTTCTTGCTATGTTTCCACCTCTTCTTGCTATAGATTTATTTTCACTAAAACTTTGTGGATTGCTTTCTTTTGATATTGCTGTTGTCATTACTTCTGCAAGTTGATTTAGTGTCAGTTCAATATCTGTCATATTATCTCTTAAATTTTCTTTCTTTAAGTTTTTTACTGCTTTATATTCCTTTACTGACATTCCAGACCAAGCCTTTGTCATTTCATCTGTGAGTATTGCAAATTCTAGGCTTGTTTTAACTCCTTTGTCTTTCCATTCATCTGTCAATTTTTTTCTTATTTCTATTCCTTTTAGCCTTTCTGTTATCCATCCTTCAGTGTAGCCTTTTGCTCTATATAGTTCAACACCTCTTTCGAATGCTTTTTGTGGGTCTGCTATTTCGTCTAGGCGGTCATTTCCAATCTGTGCAAGCCACATCTTAAATGGTTCTGCTTTTGGGCTAGGAATTGATTGTATAAGCCTTAAAATGCCTTTTGTGTTTAATACATCGGTTAAGTAATGTTTTCCATCAGAAGATTGCAATTTCAGTTGTCCCACATCTTGGGACAACTGACTTCCTTCTTGTTTTAATTTTGTTTTTAATGCGTTCCAATATTTGCGTGGGCGAGGGCTATCAGTTAGAACTGCTATCACATCAACCACACTGAAATACCAATCTTCTTCATTTGCATTCCATTGTGTCCTTATTTTCTTTTCTTCAAATACTTTTATGTTTGACATTTCTTTCTCCTTTTTTATTATAGCATAAGTTTATTTAAAAACCTATTGTTTATCATATTATGCAATAAATAAAGAATCGACTTTATTAACAGACTCGAATCCACTTTGTTTTATGTAGTGTGCATAAGTCTTTAAAGTTATGTTTGAGTTTGCGTGACCAACCCATTTAGATACAGTTATAATAGGTATATTTGCTACAAGGCAAAGAGAGATAAATGTGTGACGCAAGTAGTGTATAGTTGTCTTTTTTATATTGAATTGTTTTCTAAATTTATCAAGCCATCCTTTAGGTGTGCAAGGGTGCATATTCCCACCTTCAAGACTTATCATTAAATAATCTTCATCATATAGACCTGGTCTTTCGCTTACATAATTATCATACCACTTTTTGTATTCGATAAGATAATTAAGTGCAGTCTGTGATAGTGGAATTTCTCTCTTTGATGTCTTATTTTTTGTTTTACAAACATATACACCATAAGTAGAATTATATAATCTATCTCTTTCTATCTTCATTGTCTTTTTTTCAAAATCTATATCTTGCCACCTAAGCCCATTCATTTCACAAGATCTAAGCCCTGTCACTAAAATTAACCCAAAATATATTTTCCATCTAATATCACTTACTTTATCAAGACAATCAAGGAAATAGATTGACTCTTCTTTGCTTAGAACCTTATCCTCGTCTAGTTCATCTGCTTCTTCATCTTCTGGGAATACAAGTTTAATATATTTTGTTGAAGTGTAATTGTCTTCAAGAACTCTATCTCTTACAGCATTATTAAAAATTGTGCTCATAATCCTTTTATATTTTAAGATTGATTCTCTTTTGTAATGTCTTTCTTTAAAGTCAATGAAAGTAAAATAATCATTCTTTTTTATATGCAATGCTTCACAAATTATATTTACACTCTTTTCATTGAGTGGTTTACCATTTTCTGCTTCAAGTAATGTTGTTCTAGAAATATTAAACTGACTACAAAAAATATTTTTTGTTTTATATTGTTTTATAATTTCATCCCATAAAGATTTTTTTAGATAGATTTTTGGTTTACTAATATCCTTGTTTTGTAGTTTATTATAAAATGCCTTCACCATATCGGGAGTCAATTTATCAAAGGTTATTTTTTGAAATTCTTGCTCAAATAGATTTATTGCGTCAATAGCCCTATGACAATATGATTTTGATTTGGTTCTTTCTAGTTCTTTAAGCCATTCTTTTGCATAATCTATAAATCCAACTCCACTTTGTGCTCTTTTTCCATTTAAAATTTCTTCTTGCTCTTTTTTGAATTTATCTTTTTCTTCTCGCAAGGCTTTCATTATTTCTTTTTTGCCTTTTAGATACTCTGGAACTTTCCAAGTTTTAGATTTTTGCTCAAATTTATTAGTTTTTGGATTTTTAATGCTACATTTTATGCGAAAGGATATTAGATTTCCATTTTTATCATAATTCGCTAAATGATACATTTCGTTTCTATTTTTTCTTAAAGTTTCCATATAACCATCCTTAATTCTTATCAATATCTTTTAAAGTTTCTTCTACAGAAGGGAATTCTTCTTGTTCGATTTCAAAATCCAAATATTTAAGGAGTTGAAGTAAATTTACATAAATCTTTGTGCCAGAGTATTTAGCACTTATAGTGCCTTGTCTAATTAATTGTCTTATATAAAACGATGTAACAACTGTTTCAGGGTCATATCTTTTTATAAATTCCAAGCAACCATCAACAGTTCTTAGCATTGAGATATTCTTTATCTTAATCATTTTCCTTCTTCTCCTCCTTTTCTTTTTTACGATTTTTTAATCTATTTGCGAAATCTTGCTTATGTCTTTGCATCTCTTCTTTTGTAGGGAATATAAAATCGTTTGGGTGCTCTGTTTTTAGTGTTTCTAATACTTCATCGGTAGTAAACATTGTGCTCATTCTAATATGAAGTGGTGTTTTATCAAATGTTTCATCTTCCAAGACATAATACTTATTTATTTGGTTTAGTGTAAGGAAGTTTGCTACATTTCCACAATTTGGTGCTCCAACAATACAATATGTGTCTTGGAAAGGTATAAAAGCATATATATTAAATCTTCTAAAAGTCGAATTCACTTTTCCATTAGAAAGTTTGCGTTGCAACATAATTGGTCGTCTTTGGTTGATAATTTCAATCATATCTTCTGCAAATAAATTTTTTTGAATATTAAAGTTTATATCCTTTGAAAAATAAGAATGTTTATTTAAAAACTCTTTTAACTCACTACCAGCAGAATAAGACAGTTTTTCAATAATATTCTTTTTAGCACCATCAGAAGCGAGCCTTGATTTTCTTAGCATTTGAATTAAAATGTTGATTTCTATGTCATCAAGTCTAAATTCGCCAGGCACTAAAATGTCTTCGTTATCACTTGTTAGATAATAGCCATCATAAGGATTGCCTTCAAGTGTGTAGTTAGGCAAGAGATGATTTTTAAACAATCTAATATATTCTTGAATGGTGTCCTTACTAAGTATTACTTTAAATTTCTCTTTAATTATCTCTAAAATATCTAAAACTTTTAGTGGCTCGTCTTTTGAAGCATCTTCTGTTAGGACTTTATAGACATAAATTGAATAAAACTTGGTAAATCTATCTTTTTTGCCTTTTGGAGTTTCTTGGTCATCATAGACATTTTCAAGTATATTTAACTTTGGATTTTTATCTTTCATCTTCTTTCTCCTTTTGTTATGCTTTAATCATAACACTTTTATTTTAAAATTTCAAATAACAAAACGGGAATATTCCCGTAAGTCTAATTTTTGATATATCGACTTTTTTTGCTTAAAATTTATGCTTTTAAATAAAAATACCTACCGTGAGATGCACGATAGGTATATGTTTTAACTTATCGTACAAGCATTTCCACCTTGTTCATTTTG
>CALVYQ010000005.1 GCA_944372335.1 uncultured Clostridia bacterium
ATTGAGTGGACTCGAACCACCGACCCCCACCTTATCAGGGTGGTGCTCTAACCGACTGAGCTACAATCCTATATTAAATTTTTCTCGGAATGAGTGGAGTCGAACCACTGTCTCCAAACCCTAAATTTTTTCTTATCAGGGTGGTGCTCTAACCGACTGAGCTACAATCCTATATTAAGTTTTTCTTGGAATGAGTGGAGCCCGGTCACTGTCTCCAAACCCTAATTTTTTTTTCTTATCAGGGTGGTGGCTGACTGAGCTACAATCCATTGTATGTTTAAAGTTGGATTGAATGGAGCCTGTTGTTGTCTTCACGCTTTATTAGGTTAAATGTTTTGCTATGTGAAAAAGCGTGCTTTTAGCGAATACTCTATTAATTATATCCGCAAAGGAGGCGTATGTCAAGCGTTTATCGAAAAAAAATTATTTTTTTAAATAGGATATGATTTTTAAATGTATATTAAAGGGTAAACTATATGATTTTTAAAATTTAAATAAACTTTTTTAATTATAGTAAATTTGCAGGAAATAGATATAAAAGAACAATAGAGATATAAAATGGAATAAATTTACGTTAAAGTGATTTATATATAAAGTGTTTGCAAATTTTTTGCTAATGATTATGCTCATTTAAATTTTTCTAATTATCTTTTTCAAACGTTTAATTGGAATAGGAAAGTTTTGTTCGTGAACGTGTTTGTCGATTCGCAAAACTTTGGCTTCACGCTCTTCAAAATCGGAAAAGGCAATGGCAACAACATCGCCTTCCTTCATATTTTCAATTGTTGATAAAGCGAATGCCTTTTCGTTAGTGTCTAAATATTCCACTTTGGCAATATCATAATAACCGTATTCTTTAAGCTTTCCGCCGGCTGTCGAATGTATCATTTTTTCTCCTTTCTATAAACTTATTTTAATTCAATATGTATTGACAATTTATGCACTTAAGCCTTAAAAAAGAAAGGAAAGTTCCTTTCTTTTTTAGTTGTCTTAAATAAAGTTAGAAGTTTAAGATTGAATTTCGGCAACTTGAACACCATTTGCCTTTCTTTCTTCTTCAATGAGTTGAGAGAATAAATCTCTAACTTGATAAGGGCGTTTAATATTCTTTAAAACAAGTTGAGGCTGTCTTTCATCGTTGCTATACAAAGTAACTGTACCCGTTCCAAAAATTTTATCTGTAAAAGACTGATGAAGAGAAATATCATACATACGATAAAGATTTACTTCTTCAATATGAGTTGAAAACAAGCCAACATCACGGAAAGTTTTGAACCAAACATCACCATTTTTGATAAGATAATAGCGTGTAAAAGAGAGAGGCATACCCATAAAGCGTTTTCTATCTTTCCAAACAAGCTCAGCATTATCACCATATTTTTTCTTTACATTCATCTTTTACCTCCACTGTATAGATATATCATACATGAAAATGAAGAAAAAGTAAACTATTTTTAAAAAAAATTTAAAAGAAAAAATAGAAGAAGCGGTAAGCCTCTTCTATTTTGTTTATTTTTTGGAATAATTACTTACAAAAGTTTCCGCAGCCACAGTTACTTAAAAGTAAAAGGAAGAGGATTGTGCCACAGTCAACGTTGATGCCTTTCATTCCGAATCCGCCACAACCGCAGCATTGAAGTAATAAGATGAGGAAGAGTAGGGAGCAGCAGTCGTTACCACACCCGCCACAATCTCTGTTCATATCACCTTGGCAATTGCCTCCAAAAAAGTTCATACGTACCTCCTAAAATTTTTCTTATGTATTTGTGCCGTTGCACATTATCATTCTATTAAAAACTAGAAAAAGTGTGAAAGTATATTTATGATATCAACAAAAATTTGTTGAATTTAAAAAAGATAGGGGAATTTATGGAAAGAATGATGGAAAACTTATAAAAGATTGAAGATATGAAAAGAAAAGTTGTAAAATATCAAAATTTAGAATAAAAGTGAGAAAGTTGCAGAAAATATAAGTGTTTAAAAGGAGGGAAAATGAAAAGAATTTTAAAAAGTCTAATATCAATGTTTGCTGTTGTGGCAATCTTGCTTGTTGCTGGCATCACGCTTTCTGCCTGCGGAGGTGGAAATAGTTACATAACTCCGTCAGACGGCGCATCCTTTTCTGGAAGCGATGTTAAGTTTACAAATGCTAGCGATTTCAGTTTAAGGTATTTAGGCGACAACAAGTATGAGGCAAACGGAAGTGCAAACACCATGACAGCGGAGCAGGCTTCGGCGTGGGGAACGGTGGAAGGCTCAAAATACGTAGTTTTAAACGTTAAAATGGGTGTTGACGGTTCGGCAATAATCGGTTGGCGTGATGCTGAAACTGCCGATAAGGCCTTTGAAGAGAGCGAAATTGATGGATCGCTTATCAAACGCTCTACTGCAAGCAATGAAACAAAGAACTATATTCTAGCAATATCTGACGGCGATGCTTATAGACACGAGGAACTTCCAATTTGGAGAATTGAAGTGACCGAAAAAGACGCCGCAGAAACAAAAGTTTTCACTGTTGACTTTTCAAAATTGTATAACGCTTAGTTTAAATTAACCTTACAAAAAGGATAGCAAATTTGCTATCCTTTTATCATTAATAATAATATCGCTAATTAAAATTTATTGTATTTTGATGAGTTATAATTTCACTTAAATTAAATTTTTATATCTCGCTTTTAACAAAATAAGAGGCATCGTGTAGGCAAAGTGGGCAAACAAAGTCCTCAGGCAATGGGTCGCCCTCATAGACATATCCACATACGGAGCAGATATACACCACTTTCTTACTCTGAGTGGTATTTTTCGGCTTAATATTTGCTTGATAGTAGGCGTAGGTGATGGAAGGAATTTCATTAAGAGAGACTTCTTCTTTTACATCTGCCAAAAATTCGTAATGAGTGCCAAGGTCACGAGTTTCCACAACTTCTGCAGATATATATGAATTTGTGCCTTGTTTAATATATGGAACGCCGTTTTTTGCATTTTCATAGCCCTTGAAATCTTTAAATTTATCCGTGTCCTTTCCGCTTGAAAAGCCGAATCTTTTAATTAAGTCAAAGTCTGCCTCTTCGTTTAAAATTGAGATGTTAAACTTTTTGGTTGCTAATATTTGCTGTGTGGTGTAGTGGTCTTTGTTGACGGCAATCATAATTCTATTTGGAGTGGAGGTCACTTGCGACAGGGCGTTTATCACACAGCCATTTGCCTTTTCCGATTTTGCTGAGAGTATGTATAGCCCGTAGGAAATATTAAACATAACATTCATAATTCTTCTCCTTGTTTAAAATATGTTAACATGAAACGACTTGTTCGGTCAAATTTATACGCTAAAGTTTTAATTTTGTTATTTTTTCTTTTTTACTTGTCTTTTTTTCCGTTTATTTGTTATAATAATTTTGAGTTCATATAAAGGATACAATGTAAGTGGATTTAATTAAGTTCAATGGGACAAACGAAAAGCTATTTTCTCGCATTGTAATTAGCGAGCTTTCGCCAAAAACGACCTTGATTGTGCCAGAGACGCACAATGCTTTGGTAATTTATAACGGCGAAATGCTTCAAACGCTGTCTAAAGGAAGATATAAACTTGCGGAAATAGTCAATTTTGACAAAAATGACGCACTGCTTGAGATAATATTTGTGTCCAAGACGGCTAAGCTAAAACTACTGTGGGGAACGCCTAACAAATTTACACTTTTTGACCCGGTGCTTAAAAAGTCCTATAAAATCGGAATGAGCGGTGAGTTTGAGGTTCAGGTATCCGACCCTAGAAAGTGCTTTTTATATCTTGTTGGAGCAGAAACAGATTTAACGGCAGACGCATTACAAGAGAGATTGATGTCTAGGCTGGTGGCGGAGATAGGCGATGCACTTTCAAAGTATGTTGTTGAGAACAATGTGCGATATGATCAGATTTTTATGTTAAGGCAGAAGATTGCAAATAGTGCGTTAGATAGAATTTCAGCAATTTTTCAAAAAGATTACGGCATTATGGTCTTTTCGCTTAGCATCTCAAACATCATCTTTGATGAAGACGAAATTATGGTGACAGAAGAAAAGGTGTGTCCAAATTGTAAAACAAAGTTGTCAGCTGATGCAAAATTTTGTTACAATTGTGGTGAAAGGCAGGAAAAGTTATGCCCAAAGTGTCACACGGAAAATCAAGCTAATGCTAAATTTTGCAGTAATTGCGGAGAAAGATTATAGGAGGGAGTTATGTTATATGTTTATATAGCCATTGCAGTGGTCATTGTGGGAGTTTCTATTTTCTTCTTGGTGAGAGAAGTTAAGAATCCTAAAAAGAAGCTGACAGAGGGCGGTGATGTTATAGATAGCAAGCGTAGAATTGAAAAGGCTGTGCAAAATTTAGAGAGCATGGAAGAACTTGTCAAAACAAACGATAAGTTAAAAACAAAACTTGCCTCACTGAAAGAGATAATCCGCTTTTTAAATCCTGTTAAAAATGATAAGGTGAAAGTTATTGATGAAAAGATTTTAGCCCGTCTTGACGATATGAAAATTGAAATTAGCAAAGACGAAAACAGTGAAACGATTTGGCGTATGATTGAAGAGGTGGAAGGATATATTGCACAGAGGACGAAAGAGGTATGAAAAGAGAACTTTCAGTCGATAAAAATTGCCAAAACTATGAAAGTGTCCTAAACGAGCTTAAACTCGGTTACATAAATTTGGAAGACGGCCTTTTTAAACTTGCTGAAACAAATTTTGATATGGTGATACTTGCAGATTCCACTTGTGCCGACGCCTATTGGGGATTGATGCTTAGCAAATACAAGATTAGACGAGAAGAGGCTCTTAAATCTAATGCAACACTCTATAAGGACATCATTAAGCTAAAAGAATACGAAAATGCCATGAAATATGCGGACGAAACAAAAAAAGCAATATTTAAAAATCTTCTTAGTGAAATATTAAAGTTTAACGAGGGAGATAACTACTAAAAGGAGAGGTTATGTGGTGGCCATTTAAAAAAAATAAATTTAAAAATATAGTGCGTGAGGATTTGGTCAATTCGATATGCGAACTTGAAAGACAGGAACGCACTGCGGAAGCGGAAATCATGCAAAAACAAAAGGAAATAGATGCACTACTTGAAAAAGGCAAGACAGAAAAAACAGAGGATTTAAGATTGTTCTATGCTAAAAAGATAAATCATCTAAAAGAGGAAAAGGCAAGCATTGTGCAAAGAGGTATGTATCTTTTATACAATATAAGGCTTATGAACAAGCTGAAAGATGCTTATGATTCTAACACCTTTTTTAAGACCAAAACAAAAGTGCCACTTTCTGAACTTCTTGCCGACCAAAAAGGGCTAGCAAAATTTTTAAACAAGGCGTTAGAAACAAGAATTGCGTCTGAAGATGTGCTTACAAGTGCCGATGACCTCTTCACTGAAATACAGGGGGCTTATGATAAAAACGAAAGTATCTATGGGCTTAAAAAGGAAGATGAGGAGCTACTTACAAGCTTTGAAAAAGAGGGAGCTTTAAAAGATGAAGAGATGATTGGTGTAGGCGAAGAAAAAACAAAAAAGAAAAAAGCAAAGATGGAGGAATAAAAAAATGGGACTTTTTAAAACTAAACAACAAAAGGAAATTCAAAAAAAGATGCTTGTTAAAAGAACGGTAAATTCTATGAATAAGCAGATTGCAAGGCTGGAAGAACAGAAAAAGGTGTTTATTGATGCAGCGAAGAGAGCCAAAGAGAAAAATCTTGACGCTCAATTTAATTTGGCTCTTTCTGGCTATCGTATGACCGTGCAACAGCAAAAGCGTGCTCAAGAGATGCTTTTAAATTTTGAAATTACCGCTCAGATGCGTGATGTCACCATGATGACCACCGAATTTCTAAAGGGTATGAGTGTGATAAGCAAGGAGATGAGTAAGCTTGCCGATGCTAAGGAATTTGAAAAGATACAGGCTCAATTTGAAGAGGCAATAACCGCTGTTGAAACACAGACTGAGCAAATCGACTCTTTTATGGAGATAAGCCAAGAGAGTTTTGCTTCTGCTGGTAAGGCAAAGGACGGCAAGGATATCTCGGCAGATGATTTTGAAAAGTTCATAATGGAAGCTTCATCAAGCGAGCAAGCATCAAACGAGGATATCGACAAAGAGATTGAAGAGTTAAAGAAAAAAATTGACAGTGAAGCATAGGAGAAATTGTGGAAGATATCGAACTTCTAAATGACACCTTCAACCTTTATATGCAAAAAGGCAAAGAGGCGAAAGAAAAAGGAAATTATACGCTTGCCAAGCGTAACTTTATGCTTGCTGGCGAAACGATGATGAAACTTGCAAAGGAAAGCAAAGGTTCTCTTCGTGAAGCAAGAATGAAAAGAGCTAGGCGTATTGTTGAGCTATCGTCAAATATGCAAGAGAAGAAAAAAGAGGAAAAGGATTCTGGTGATGAAGATATCAAAAAATGGCAGTCAGCAGAGATTCCGAATATCCACTTTTCCGATGTTGCAGGGCTTGAAGATGTTAAAAGGGCAATAAAAATTAGAATGATCAATGCCTATCTTCACCCAGAAAAATACAAGCTTTACAACAAAAAAACGGGCGGTGGTGTGCTTCTGTATGGGCCTCCGGGAACGGGCAAAACGATGATAGCAAAGGCTATTGCGTGCGAGGTTGGTGCTAAATTTTATTCGGTTAAAGGCTCTGATATTGTCTCTAAATGGGTCGGCGAAAGTGAAAAAAACATAAACGCTCTCTTTGAAGAGGCTAACAAGCAGGACAGAGCAATAATTTTTATAGATGAGATGGACAGTTTGCTTGGTAAGCGTGGGGTGGATACACATAATGACAAGCGTGTCAATGAGTTTCTGCAACAGATTGACGGCTTTAGCGGAAAAAATCCTAATCTTCTTCTTTTGGGAGCCACAAATAGGCCTTGGGATATCGACAGTGCAGTGCTTCGTTCTGGACGTTTTTCGCAGAAGATATATATTCCTCTTCCAGACGCAAAGGCACGAAAATTTATGATTGAAAAGAGCATGAAAAATGTGCCGATTTCAAAGGACTTTGATGTGGAAAAAATTGTGGCACAAACAGAGATGTTTAGTGGTGCAGATATTGATGAACTTTGTGACAGGGCAAAGGACGAGCCTCTTTTAAAGGCTATTGAAGAAGATAGAGTGGTGGAGGTGACAAACGCCGATTTTGACAATGTTTTAAAAGTATTTCCACCAAGCGTCACAGAGGCTGATTTAAAGCTTTTTGACAAATTTAACGCTGAGATAAACAGCCTTATTTCAAGAAAGAAAAAATAGGAAAGATGAGAGAAAGAGTTTGTAAAAATTGCGGAGGAAAGCGTTATAGTGAAGTTGGACAGAACAGATATAAATGTTTGTTCTGTGGGACTATCTATGTCGATGAGTATTCTAGCGGTGAAGAAGAGATTTTAATTGTTGGTGCGTATGAGAAACTGAGAGAATATAAGTTTGAAAGTGCGGAAAAAGAATTCAGCAAAATAATCTCGCTCTATCCAAAAGCTTATGAAGCCTATTATGGAAGATTGCAGGCAAGAAACAGAGTGGTGTATTTTGTCAGCAAGGAGGGTGGCAAACGCTATCCATCTTTTTTTGGAAGTGTTATTCCATCATATTTTGAAGATGAGGACTATAAAAAGGCGATAGAGTATGCTCCAAAGGAAATTGCCAAAAGCTATGAGGCACAGGCAGAATATGTGGAGAGTGTAAGAAAGGAATTTTTGAAAAACAATCTTCCACCTTATGAAGTAGTTTTTAATGCAAATGCTAAATCTAAAAATTACGATAAGGTCAAAGAGGCTTTAGGACAATTTAAAACCTTTTGTCGGGAGGAAGCAAAAAAATCTGAAGGTAATCTTGAAGCACGGCTATTTCAGGCTATCTCTACTTGTAAATGCGAAGTTTTTTTAGTCGAAGATGAAAAGGATTTAGCATCTCCTAAACTAAAAAATCTTTATGACCGATTTATTTATAGGATAGAAACAAAAGAGCGTTTTCCTTCCTCTTTCATTGTTGTATATGATGAAAAAAAAGTGAAACTCGAAAGCATAAAAAAGCTCTTTCCATTTTTACAAGTACTTATTTCTGTCAACGATATATCTTTCATCTTAGATTTAATAAATCAGATTACCAAGGCAATTGAAAGAAATTACAACGAAACGGTTACGCTTTCAAAACGCACCGTGGAGCAAGCTGAACCGACAAAGGTAGAACCAACGCCTGTTATAGCAAAGGAACTTGGGCACTATAACGTGGAGAATATTCCGCTTTCCGACAAGAACAAGACTAAGTGGATTTTTTATAGCCTCAAAAATGGTGATTTTGCTACAGCTGAAAAGCTTATTGATGAAGAGAAGTCAGAAAATCGAGGAGAAATCTACTTTGCTTCACTTCTATGTCAAGAAAAAATAAAAACGCCGGAAGAATTTTTCGCAAGTTTGGATAATTTTAAAAACAAGGAACTTCTTGAGGATATTTTAAAATACTCAGACAAGGAGTTTGCAAATAACTTTTTAAATCGATGGGAAGAACTTGTGGTTAAAGAGGACGATGCGGACACGTATGTTACATATCTTCCTTTTCTTCTTCCTTATGATAACTCTTGGAGAAGTGAATTTTTAAAAAATGCTGAGGAAAAGGCAATAGCTTCGCAAAACAATGCACTTATTGAATGTGTTGAAAAAGCGCTAAGCGGAGATGAGATTGTGAACTTCTATTTTCAACTTGCTCAAGAGTCCGGAAACGAAGAGTATTATAACAAGATATTAAAAATTAATAACGGACACGCACCAAGTTTATATGCACTCTTTATGCATCATTTTTCGACTGTCACTGATAAGCTAACTTTTCGTGAAGATGAAGCAATAAAAAATGTGTTACAATTTTGTTCGCTTGAGCAGAAAGAGGGCTTTTTGAATAATCTTATAAACTTGATACTTGATGTGTGCTACTATGACTTAGATAGTGCGGAAAAACAACTTGATTATTATCTTTCATATTATGACAATCCTCAACCATCACTTATCAAGATTGCTAAATTTTTAAAGGAACATGGCTTCTTCCGTTTGGCAGAAAAATATATAAGTATAGCAATCGGCAATGACAAGAAAAACGCTTCGCTTTATTGGGAGCTTATTGAGATTAAGGCTCACGCAAGGAGCGAGGCAGAACTACTAACCACAAATGTGAAAATTTCAGAGATGGACGATTGGTCAAGCGTGCTTAGTTACGCCAGCGAAGAGGAAGCGGAACATTATGCCCAAATTGTTGCAAATGCCAACACAAATAATGCTAAAAAAATCTTTCGTGATGAAGTTTTAGATAAAATAAAATTAAAGAAAAAGTTGCAAGAGTTTATCAGTCGAAATGATAGGATATTAAGCGAGGTGGAAGATAAGACAACTGCCGGATATTATCATGAGCAAATTCACGCCTTTGAAAATTACTTTGAAAAGATCGACAGTGCAAACAATCTAGAAGAGTATTTAAATGTGGTAGATAGAGTGCAAGAGAGACTTAGTGCTATGGGGCTTACTCTAGATAGTTCAATCAGTCTTGCAGATATTGCCACAAAGAAAGAGCGTTATGCTACAATCGTTAAAGAGGCCAAATCAAGAGAGGATAAATATCTTACAGATGAAGAGGTGGCAAGACGTAAGAAAAAGAGAGATTTGACATTATTTGCCTGTCTTTGCTATGCACCTATGCTCTTAGTGACTTTACTTCTCATCTTTGTTCTTATTTTTCCTAAGGGAATGTATCTTGGCTTGTCTCAGGACGCAGTTATTGTGCTGACGCTTTTGTCGGTACTTCTTGGGATAGGAGCTTTTATATACAATCTTGCCAAGAAAAATACCACAGAATTTTATCGTATTTCCAGACTTGTTCTTTTTGCACTTGGAATAGTTAATTTATTTTTAATGCTAATCGGCTTCTATATCTCTCCGCCAAATTTAGAGGCAAATTCGGCAAGGGAATTTTCTAAACTTGCTCACAATGCAAAATATGCCAATATTTTAGTCATGGACGATTTTGATATGGCAAATTATAGTTGGACACCTTTCACTTTCTATGGAGAAATTGATGGTAATGGGCATAGGATTTATAATCTTTCTTCAAACGCTCTCTTTCAAAATTTAGATGGGAAAGTAAGCGATTTAAATGTGGAGTTTATAGACTATATCGGCACAGAATTTTATGGTATGGCAAAAGTGTTAAATGGAGAGATAGAAAATTGTTCTGTTAAAGCAAATATACAACTTCAAGGCGAGGGGATGTCTAGTGGACTTGTTGGAGATATGCGTGGCGGAGAAATCTTCCATTCAACTGCGGAGCTTGTGGTAAATATTAGAGGGAAAGTGACCTTAGGTGGGCTTGTCGGCAACATGAGAGAAGACGCTATCTTAAGAGAAACTTATGCAAGTCTTTCTGGGACAGTCTTAGGAGAAGGCAACATTGGCGGGCTTGTCGGCGAAAACAATGGTGGTGTGATTGAAGAAAGTTTTGCTCATACTAATTTAGATGCCACAATAGACAACTCTAATATTGGCGGACTTGTCGGATTAAATCGTGGCGATATCGTAAATTCGTATGCACAAGGAGCACTTTTAGTTAATGGCGGAATAAACGATGTTGGCGGACTTGTAGGAGAGTTTTTCAGGCGTAATCGTGTGATTGAAAAATCGTATAGCAATGTCAATATCAATGCCGAGTTTGGTGCTATCGTTGGAAGATATGAGGAAGGTAAAATACAAAATTCTTTTGCTTTTTCTGAGAGTGAACTATATCTATCTAAAAATATAAATGACCTTCTTGCACAGAATCCTGTCAATTCAAGAGTGATTAGTAGCGTTTCTGAATTTACCAACACCTTTGGACTTGACGAAGAAACATGGATAATTTCAAATGGAAATGCTCCAACTCTTGTCTGGTTCGAACGTAGTGGAAATATTTGATTTTTTTGCATAAAAACTTATGTGTTTTTCATAAGTTTTTTTCTTTAATTCATATATTTTTTTAATAATTTGATGCAGCAATTTGCAATTTTGCTTGCTAAAATTTTCGGAAAATGATAAAATTTATATGCTAAATTTTTGGCTATAAAGATTAAAAGAGGCGAAAAATATGTTTAAGGTATTTAAATACCTAAAATGGGTTGATTATCTTTATCTATTCTTTGTGGTAGGACTAATTGTTTTACAAGTTTGGCAGGATTTAAAATTGCCAACATATATGGCAACGATAATTAGGTATCTACAACAGTCAGATGTGCCTAACCGTGTTAGTCAAATTCTCATAAACGGTGGGTATATGCTTGCCTGTGCAGTTGGAAGTCTTTTGTCGGCGGTTATTGTCAACTTTTTCGTGGCAAAGATAAGTGCAAGATTATCTGCAAATCTTAGATTTGCTCTATATGCAAAGGTGGAGAGTTTTTCGCTTACAGAACTCAACAAATTTTCCACAGCAAGCTTGATAACAAGAACTACAAACGATATAAACAACGTTCAAATGCTTATTGCTATGGGCACTCAGTCACTCATAAAAGCACCAATTATGGCAGTTTGGGCAATTCTAACAATTGTTGGAAAGGGCTGGCAGTGGTCGGTGGCAACAGCAGGAGCAGTTGTGGCACTTGTCATAATCACACTTGTAGTTTTCGTCTTTGCTGTTCCAAAATTTAAAAAGATTCAGACTTTAACAGATAACTTAAACCGTGTAACACGTGAAAACTTGACAGGTATAAGAGTTATCCGTGCATCTAATGCAGAGAAATATCAAAACGATAAGTTTGATGAATGCAACACAGCTCTCACAAAGAACAACCTTTCTGCCAACAGAATAATGGCGATAATGAATCCGGGAATGTCACTTATAATGACAGGGCTGACGCTTGCTATATATTGGATTGGAGCATATATTGTCAAAGATCCTGTTGTCGATATTTCAAATATGTTGACCTTTACCTATTATGCAATGCAGGTTGTTATGGCGTTTATGCTTCTTATTGTTATCTTCATTTTACTTCCACGTTCACTTGTGTCTGCTAGAAGAATAAATGAGGTATTATCCACCCACAACTCCATAATCTCTGGCAATTTTAAAGATGAAAAATTCTATGATGAAGCTGTTGGCAAGGAAGATTATGTGGTGTTCAAAAACGTCTCCTTTAAATATGCTGATGCCAATGAATATGTTTTAAATGATATATCTTTTAGCGTCAAAAAGGGAGAAACTGTGGCGTTTATAGGTTCAACGGGAAGTGGAAAAAGCACGCTCATAAATCTTATTCCAAGGCTATACGATGCCACTGAGGGTGAGGTTCTAATAGATGGCGTCAATGTCAAAGACTATGACTCAAAAACACTCAACAAAAAGATTGGATATACTCCTCAGCGTGGGGTTCTATTTAGCGGAACGGTGAAATCAAATATAGATTTTGGAGACAACAATGCAGACGAGGAGACGATTAAAAACTCTTTGAAGATTGCACAAGCATCTAACTTTGTTTCAAAGATGGAAGGAGGCTTAGACGCACGCATAGCCCAAGGCGGAACTAATGTCTCTGGAGGACAAAAACAGCGTCTAAGCATCGCACGTGCCATTGCAAGAAAGCCGGATATCTTCATCTTTGATGACAGTTTCTCAGCACTTGACTTTAAAACCGACAGAAAGCTTAGAACAGCTCTTAGAAAGAACACCGAGGGCACAACAAAATTTATTGTGGCTCAACGAATTGGAACAATCAAAGATGCCGACAAAATCATCGTGCTTGACAGTGGTAATATGGTAGGAATTGGAACGCATGAGGAGCTTCTTAAAAATTGTCCTGTCTATAAAGAGATTGCTTTGTCACAACTTTCCGAGGAGGAATTACAATGAGTAGGCGTATAGTAACCGGAGAAAAGCCGGCAAAAGGACAATTTAAAAAGTCCATGGCAAAACTTATAAAATATTGCAAAAAATTCTATTGGCTTATCGGTGTCGCTCTTGCTTTAGGAGCAATATCTGTTGTCTGCCAAATAATCTCACCGAACCTCATAAGTGAACTTACAGAAATCATAAGCGAGGGGCTTGTAGGTGGAGGAGTTGACTATTCAGCTGTCACACGCACAGCACTGACCATGCTTACACTTGCTTTGTTTATGGCTGTTCTTGGATATTTTCAACACTTCATCATGGCAACTGCCACACAAAAGATAGTCTTTAAATTCAGAGACGATATTTCATGGAAGATTAATAAGCTTCCTCTGCAATATTTCGACACGCATCTATATGGTGACACACTAAGTCGAGTGACCAACGATGTTGACACGATAGGGCAGACAATGAATCAATCTGTGTCCAGCCTTTTCTCTAACATAATTCTGTTTGTTGGCGTTGTGATTGCTATGTTTGTCACACAATGGATAATGGCATTTACAGTTATTGTGGCAACCTTAATTGGTTTTGTTATCATCGTGCTTTGTCTATCAAAATCACAAAAGTATTTCATTATGCAACAGAAAAACTTGGGCGACCTCAATGCTCATATTGAAGAGGTATATTCTGGACATAATGTTGTGAAACTCTTTAATGCGGAAAAGGATAAGGGCGAGGAATTTACAAAGATTAATAAAAAGCTATACTTAAGTGCTTGGAAATCACAATTTTTATCAAATGCCATGATGCCTATTATGGGCTTTGTTGGAAACTTTGCGTTTGTTGCAGTGTGCGTGGTGGGAGCTGTGCTTGCCGCAAACGGAACGATAGGCTTAGGCCCAATTGCAGCATTTATGATTTACGCTAGAATGTTTGCTAACCCACTATCTCAAATTGCTCAATCACTTACAAGTTTGCAATCTACATCTGCGGCTTGCGGTCGTGTTTTTGAATTTTTGGAAGAAAAAGAACTTGAAAATGAAGAAAACAAAACCGAGATGCTCACAGATGTTAAGGGTGAAATTGAATTTGACCATGTGAGATTTGGTTACACTGAGGACAAAATCATCATAAAAGACTTCTCTGTCAAGGTGTATGCGGGTGAGAAGGTGGCAATTGTTGGGCCTACCGGTGCAGGCAAAACAACCCTTGTAAATCTTCTTATGCGTTTTTATGAGATAAATTCTGGTGATATACGAATTGATGGCAAGTCGATTAAAGATTTGACACGGGAAAATATCCATGACCTATTTGGAATGGTGCTTCAAGACACTTGGCTTTTTCAGGGTACAATCAAGGAAAATTTAAGATACAACAAGGGAAACGTCACCGATGAGCAGATAATTGAAGCGTGCAAGAGCGTTGGGGTTGACCACTTCATTCAAACGCTCCCGCAAGGATATGACACCGTGATTGACGATGCTGTGAACCTATCAGCAGGGCAAAAACAACTCCTAACCATTGCAAGAACAATGGTGGCAAACAACCCTATGCTTATCTTAGATGAGGCAACCTCATCAGTTGATACAAGAACGGAAGAGCTCATACAAAAAGCTATGGATAAACTTATGGAAGGACGTACATCTTTCATAATCGCCCACCGCCTTTCCACAATTAAAAATGCCGACATAATTCTTGTTTTGAAAGATGGTGACGTTATTGAAAGCGGAAATCATGAGGAGCTTATGGCAAAGGGTGGCTTCTATGCCGATTTATATAACAGTCAGTTTTCTGAAAACTAATAAAAAAGAGATTAATTCGCTTCTTAATTTGTATATTTTCTAATTATTCTCACAAAATACCAAACGGAGGTATTTATGAGAAGATTGTTATTTTCTTTAATAGGAGTGCCAATGATGTTGAGTGCAATACTTGGAATTTTAGATGTCTTTCCGTATGGAGATATGAGCTTCATTGCAAATGGTGAGGTTATAGAAATCACCGATGAGCAAAAGGCGGATATTCAAGAGGAATTTTTGAAATATATCGAAAATGCCTATGATACGCCAGCACTCGGTGTAACTTTTCCAGAACTATATGATAAAATGATTAAAGAGGGATATTTTCTCAATTTTAAGTTTGATGCATATTACGAATTTAACGGCTTAGGCTTCGATGAATTGACGATTAAGGTGGAAGAGGACGGTTACGGCTTTAACGTCTATCGTGGAATAGACGGAAAGTTTCAAGGCAGATGCTTCTATATCAACACCGAAAATTCTTCAGCCGGCCTTTATAAAATTTTAGACGAAATAATTTCTTCTAAAATTTAACAATATAAAAATATGCATAAAGATATGCATATTTTTTTAAATGTTATATGATTTTATTTGACTAATAATTTTGGATATTATACAATATATAGGTATAAAACTGAATAGAAATTGCCAGATAATGTGTTTTTGGCGAAAATTAAAAACAAAAGGAGAAGAAAGATGAAAGAAGAGATTGTCGATGTTTATAAGGGCTTCAATGGTGGTAATTGGCAGGAGAATATTGATGTTGCTGATTTTATCAAGCAAAATTATAAGGAATATAAGGGAGATGATAATTTCCTCGCTCCTATCTCTCCAAAGACTAAAAAAGTGTGGGAGAAGTGCGAAAAACTTTTGCAAAAAGAGGCAAAGGTGGGGCTTCTTGATGTCGAGCTTAACGCTGTTTCTGGTATAACAAGTTTTAAGCCGGGCTATATTGATAAGAAAAATGAGGTTGTGGTAGGCTTGCAGACGGATAAGCCATTAAAGCGAATTGTCAATCTCTATGGTGGTACAAGAATGGCGGATAAGGCACTTGAAGCATACAATAAAAAGCTTAATCCAACACTTGAAAGCCACTTTAAAGAATTCAGAAAAACGCATAATGACGGTGTGTTTGATGCCTACACTCCAGAGATTAGACGTGCAAGAAAAGCTGGACTTTTAACCGGACTTCCAGATGCTTATGGAAGAGGAAGAATTATAGGTGATTATCGTAGAGTGGCACTATATGGCGTTGATAAGCTCATCGAATTCAAGCAAAAAGATTACGCAAAGATTGATGTCTCTTCTGAGGAGAATATTAGACTTAGAGAGGAAGTTGCAGAGCAAATTAAAGCACTTAACAAGCTTAAAGAAATGGCAAAAAGCTATGGATATGACATCTCTAAACCGGCCACAAATGCGTATGAGGCTGTTCAGTGGCTATATTTTGCCTACCTTGCTGGCGTAAAAGAGGATAATGGTGCGGCAATGAGTTTAGGTCGTACTTCTACTTTCCTTGATATTTACATTGAAAGGGATATGCAAAGAAAACTGATGACAGAGAAAGATGCTCAAGAACTTATCGACCAATTTATCATAAAACTTCGTCTTGTAAGGCATCTACGAACACCAGAGTATGATGAAATTTTTGCCGGTGACCCAACTTGGGTGACTGAGAGTGTTGGCGGTATGCTTGATGACACACACAGTTTAGTTACAAAAAATTCGTTTAGATATCTTCATTCTTTAATTAACCTCAATCCATCACCAGAGCCAAACTTGACCATTTTGTATTCCTCAAAATTACCTGCAAACTTCAAGCGTTATTGTGCAAAGATTTCTATTAAGACCGATGCTATTCAATACGAAGGCGATGATGTTATGCGTCCAATATATGGCAGTGACTATGCAATTGCGTGCTGTGTTTCAGCTATGAAAGTGGGAAAACAGATGCAGTTCTTTGGTGCACGTTGTAACCTTGCAAAAACGCTTCTATACTCCCTTAATGGTGGAGTTGATGAAAAGAGTGGTGCTCTTGTTGTTGAAGGCTTAAAGAAAAACAAGGAGAGCGTTTTAAATTTTGATACCGTTTGGAAGAATTATTTAAAGACCATGAAACTTGTGGCTAAAACCTACGTTGATGCGATGAATATCATTCACTATATGCATGACAAATATGCCTACGAAGCTATCCAAATGGCACTTCATGACACGAATGTAGAGAGGCTTATGGCTTTTGGTGTGGCTGGATTTTCTGTTGCAGTTGACTCACTTTCTGCAATAAAATATGCGAAAGTTAGCCCAATTAGAAATGATGAAGGAATTATTGTTGACTTTAAGATAACAGGTGATTTTCCAAAGTTTGGTAATGATGATGACAGAGTAGATGAAATTGCTGTTGAACTTGTTAAAGCGTTCAAAGCTTGTCTTGATGAAAATAAAACTTATAGAAAATCTATTAAAACTTTGTCGCTTCTTACCATCACTTCAAATGTTATGTATGGCAAAAAGACGGGTGCGACTCCAGACGGTAGGCGTGCAGGCGTGCCTTTTGCACCGGGGGCTAATCCTATGCATGAGCGTGACACGTCGGGGGCTCTTGCTTCTCTTAACTCTGTTGCTAAAATTCCATACTGTAACTGTTGCCAAGACGGCATTTCAAACACCTTCTCTATCGTTCCAGATGCACTTGGCAAGGACGATAAGGCAAGGGTAAAGAATTTGGTTAGTATTTTAGACGGTTACTTTGACCAAGAAGCACAACACCTCAATGTCAACGTTTTAAATCGTTCTCTTCTTATTGATGCCATGAACAATCCTTGGAAGTATCCAAACTTGACGATAAGAGTGAGTGGTTATGCTGTCAACTTCAATAAACTTTCTCGAGCTCATCAAGAGGAAGTGATTGCAAGAACCTTCCACACTTCAAGATAAAACTAAAATAGTTAGGAAAATATATAATGGTAAAAGGGAATATAGATAGTTTTGAAACTATGGGACTAGTAGATGGGCCGGGCGTGAGATTTGTTGTCTTTATGCAGGGCTGTCCGCTTAGGTGTGCTTACTGTCACAATCCAGAGACTTGGAGTGACAAAAAAAAGATAGAAATGACTGCCGAAGAGCTTGTTAAAAAGATATTGAAATATAGGCCATACTTTGGTGATGAGGGTGGAGTGACGTTCTCAGGCGGAGAGCCACTTAGGCAACCAGAGTTTTTGCTTGAAGCATTAAAAGAATGTAAGAAGCAAAATATACATACTTGTTTAGACACTTCTGGCTTTGGAGAAAACTATGAGGAAATCTTAGATTATGTTGATTTAGTTATTTTAGATGTTAAAGCAATAGTTCCAGAAAAATATAAAGCTCTCACTGGTCAAGCAATTGATAAATACAATAAATTTTTAGAAACTTGTCAAGAAAAGGACAAAAAGCTTTGGCTAAGGCAAGTGATAGTGCCGGGCTATAATGATACAAAAGAAGATGTGTTAAAGCTTAAAGCTTATATAAAAAACATCAAAAATGTAGAGAAGGTGGAACTTCTTCCATATCACAGTATGGCGAAAGAAAAATATAAAAATTTAGGCATAAAATATAGACTAGATGATGTTGTTGATATGGATAAAGAAAAATGCAAACAACTTGAAAAATTATTAAATAATTAAAATAAAAACTTTAGAAAAATTAAAAAATCAATAAATTATTCAAAAAAACACTAAAAAATTGCATTTTTTAGTGTTTTTTATTGTTTTTTAAATATTTTTTATTAAATTTTAAATTTTTAATTAAAAAGTGGCTTTTATAAGGAAAATAAAATTTAAAAATTAATCATAAAAAATATTTAAATAATTTTATTTTATTTTTTATAATTAAATATCTATTAAAAATATCAAATTTAGAATTAGTGATATATTTTTAATTTATAAATTATTTTTTAAATACAAAGTTAAAATATTTAATAATTTTTTTGCGTAATTTTCATCTTTATGGAAAAGATATATCTTTAATTTTGGCTCAGTGCCACTAGGACGAAGAATGAAAGAACCATCTTTTATTTTAAATTCCAAAAAATTTTGTTTTGGAAGTTTTGTGTCATCGTTTTGATAATCAATGATTTTCAAAGTATCTAATTTTAATTCTTTTAGTTTTGTCTTTCTGATTTTTTCAATTATATAATTAGAATTTTCAATCTCAATTGAGTCAGCAAGCGATGTCATTTTGCCATATTTATTATAGATATCCTCTAGTTTATCGATAAGCGTTTTTCCACCTCTCTTTAATTTTTCGGCAATTTCAGCAATGAGCAGCGAGGCAGAGATACCATCTTTATCATAGGCATCTCTTACGCAGTAGCCACAACTCTCTTCATAGATTAGAACGATATTTTCTCTGCCATATACACTTGCCAATTCCTTTGCCTTGCTTCCCATACTCATAAAGCCGGTGAGCGTCTTGTATAGTTTGGCATTATTTTTCTTGCAAATTTCATCTATCAACGGACTTGTCACCACGCTTGTGACGATAATCTTATCTTTTGTGCCAGAAAGAAGATGGTCAGCAAAGATATATCCAACCTCATTTCCGCTAAGTTTTACAAACTCATTATTATGCTTTACCATAACGCCAAGCCTGTCAGCATCTGGGTCAGTGGCAATGATGATTTCACTTTTGTTTTTCTTTGCCACTTTTTTTGCTTCATTAAAAGCTTCTTCAAATTCTGGATTAGGATAAGGGCAGGTGGTAAAGTTAGGATCTTGTTTCGTTTGCACTGATTTAAATTTAAAACCATTATAGCCCAAAAGTTTTTTGACAGCCTTGTAGCCTGTTCCGTTTAAAGCGGTGTAAGTGATTTTTAAACATCTCTTCTTATTTTCATATATGCCATCAAGGAAACTATCTATTATGCCACTTTCAACATATTTAACTTTGCCAAGTCTTTTTTTATATATCTTATTGTAGCACAAAGTTTCATCTGTCTCATCGAATAATTTTGTTAGCTTTGCTTGTATTTCTTTATCTATTTGAATTCCGTCAGCACCATATATTTTTATACCGTTATATTCCTTTTTGTTGTGGCTTGCTGTTATCATTATTGATAAATCGCATTTATAATAGGTTGTTGCAAAAACAAGCACAGGGGTAGGACAAAAATCTTTAAACAAAAGAGTATCCACTTGATAGGCTTTTAAAGTTTTAGCAAATAGTCTAGAAAAAAGCTTGCTGTTTTTTCGTGTATCAAAGCCGATGATGACCTTGGCGTTTTTATCTTTTAAATATTCACCAACTGCACTTGCAAGCTTACAAACGGTGAGCTCGTTGATTTTGTTAGTTCCAAGTTCCATAATTCCTCTAATTCCTGCCGTGCCGAAAGAGAGAGAAGAGGAAAAGTTTTCTTTAATTTTTTTCTCATCTAAATTTCTAAGTTTTTTGGTTATCTTTTCGTCTTTAATATTATTTAACCAATAAGAATAACTATCTTGCATATATACCTCAAAATTATTATAAAAAAGTCAAATTGAATTGTCAAACTTATTCTTTTATAAATTTTTTTTAAAATATTTCTTATTTGCTTTGAATAATCGACTTTTTAATATATAATGAAATTTAAGAAACGCCAATGTTTCCAAGGGAGGAGTGATGAAAGTTTTAATTTTAACCGTTTCGGCTGGAGAGGGACACAACTCAATGAGCCGAGCGATCTCTAATTATTTAAAAACAACATATAAAGATGTGGAATTGAGGCAGGTTGACCTATATAAAGATGGTCCAATGACTGCAAAGAAGAAGCAAGCGGGTTGGATGGTCAATGATGGATATTTTACTTTGGTTAAATATTTTCTTAAACTTGCAAATAGTCAATTTGAAAGATTGAAGCGAAGAGATATAACAAAAGATGCTTTTACTCTTAGAAGCACATTCATAAAACCTGCAAGGCCGTATGTAGAGGAAGTTATCAATGAGTTTAAACCAGATGCTGTTTTCTGTGCACATACATTTGCTGCGATAATACTTAGCGATTTAAGAAAGGAAGGCAACGAAAACGCATTAAAGGCACGTGTTGTTACGGTGGTATCCGATTTCGATGTTGCACCATATACAGAGCTGTTGACAGAGGTTGATTATATCATCACGCCAACTGATGATTTTGACAATGATTTAACAAGGCGTGGCTTTGATTTAAGTAAGCGTATCAGCCTTGGTATTCCAATTCAAGAAAAATTTGGACTATATATTGACCAAAAAGAAGCAAGAAGAGAGCTTGGGTTAGATGAAAATAAAGACACTGTTATGTTGATGAGCGGTGGTGTGGGCTTTGGTAACACGGCAAAAGTTGTTTTAAATTTAAATAAATGCCAACATGATTTTCAAATAATCTGTGTGTGCGGTCGCAATGAGAAACTTAAAAAGAAATTGGAAAAACTTCAGAAAAGAGGAAGAATAAAAAAGGAGACAAAAATTTTAGGCTTTGCCAATAATATAGATGTTATAATGAGTGCCTCTAATGTTCTTATTGGGAAACTTGGAGGACTCTCGACCAGCGAGGCGTTTGCTAAATATCTGCCTGTGATAAGTTATAAAAAACTACCATTTCAAGAATATGACAATATGCTCTACTTAAAAAAGCAAAATGTCTGTGAGTATATAACCAAAAATGGCAAAATTTACGAACTTGTTGACACAGTTTTAGATAATAAAGGCAAATATTATGAGCATTTAGAGAAAATTAGGCGTCCAAATGCCACAAAAAATATTGGTGACCTTCTTTACAGCGGAAAACTTCAAAATACCTAAATTATTAAAAATAAAAATCAAGCAAACAAGGCTTGATTTTTTATTAAATATAAATTTTTATCTATTCTTTCCCGGAGCGAAGATGACAGTCAGTAGTGATATTGCCATTGTTGCAATCATGCCCCAACCTATGCTGAACGTGATGCCGTTTATTATTGGAAGCTCTGACCAACTTCCGCCCATTATGACTTCGTTGCAATAAACTGCAAGCATGATTCCGGCAAGTGCGGTGAAGATAAAGAAGAAAAGGGCGAACCAGCGTGCACTGACATAGGACTTATTCTTCGTTGCCTTCGTGATAAGATTGATTAGTGTAATGATAAGCATAATGCCAGCAAAGACAAGAGCAAGAATCAATGCGACTGCGGCAACTGTTAGGTATGCGTGTTGGTCGCCGTCAAATCTAATCATATCAAAAAGTGATTCGTCAAGAAAAGTGTAGCCGTCCAAGTTTCCTTCGCCATTAAAGTTATAGATGCCAAACGCAGGTTGAGTGAAAAGCACTATTGCACCGACCCCTAAGATTATTGTGATTATAGAAAAGATGATTGTAAGCATTTTAACCTCCTAAAAGCAATATATAGATATGTTATAATTTTTTATTTATTTTGTCAAGCATATCGCAAAAATATTAAAGAGAATAAAAAAGCTTAAAATTTTATTTGACATATCCTTCTTTTAAGTTATAATAAGAATAGAAAAGAGGAAATTTTCGCAAACTAGAAAAGGAGGTGGGTATGAAAGGAAAATTTAATTCTGAATATCACTATTTATGCTGGTTAGCTTTTAAAGCAACAGGAAATCCGAAGATTATGCAAGAGTATCTTGCAGAAAAATATAAGAATAAAGAGCGTGATAGATAAATTTAATCGGCAATTTGAAAATAATATAATAGAAATAGTTTGAATATCAAATAAGGAATAATATGAGTTTAAATTTAAAAGCAATTGTAATTAGAGGAAATAATGCAAAAGAGAAGGATAAAAATATTCTTCTTTTTTCTCTTGAAGAGGGCAAGCTTTGGGTGACTTTCAAGGGGGTAAGAGGTGACAAAGCTAAGCTGAAATATGCGAAAGAACAATTCTGTTTTGGTGATTATATAGTGGAAGAGGGCAAGCTTAATAATGTTGTTGTAGGCGTGGATATTATTGAAGATTTTAATGAGATAGCAAAGGATATAGATAAGTATTTTGAGGGAAATGCCATGCTTGAAATTGTGGAAAAATTGGATTTTGAGGGGGCAAAAGAGCGTTACGAGGTGTTTATGTCGCTTATTAACGCTCTGAAAATTTTGGCTTTTCATAAAGTCACACATTTAGCGGTACTCTTAAAGTTTATGCTCAATATTTTTGAAATTTATGGCATGAAACTATATAGTGAAAAATGCTCCTGTTGTGGTGGAGAATTTCATGATAACATTTACATAAATCATCAAATCGGCGAGCTTGTTTGCTCTTCTTGTAAAACTTTTCAAAGTGAGCTTATTGGGAAAGGGGAATTTAATTTGATAAGGCTTTTATCTAGTTTGTCTTATGAAAAATTGCCTAGCTTCCCAGAAGAAGTAGGACAAAAAACATTAAAACTACTTGTAAAAAATTTTTATAACAGGTTTTCAGGGAGTTTAAAATTTGTTGGTATCTTTTAATTCAACTTATCCACTGAGATATCCACAATTTGACCTTTTTTAGTTTCAAAGCGGACAAAGTTTTTGGCGTTTTCGCTTATCACTATGAAGTCGTCTGTGGATAAAGGAAGAAAATTAACTACATTGCCTAAAAATTTTGCGAGATTATCTTCGTTTATCTTCAAACTTGCGTCCAAAAGATTTTTTGCAAAGTGGAAATCTTTGACTTTAATTGCCTCCAAAAATCTATAAGGAGAAAGCTCTTCAATGGCTTTACTTTTATCATATTCAAAGGACATATTTTCCACTTTAATCTTATCATCAGCAAAACTATATGATGCTTTTTTAATTCTGTTTTCATAGTCATCTAATCGGTTGCTTAGATTTAATGTGTTCTTTTCAAATTCAATTTCATTGCCTTCAAAGTGAGATAGATGGCAATTTGTCGTGTTAAAGACATAGAGGTCGTGTGTGAACTCAATGCAAGCAAAATTGCCTTTTTTAAATACCTTGTAGTTCGTGGTGTCGTGCGGGCACGAGTATGAAACAGAGTAGTTTTTGTATTCAAATGTAATTTCCTGTTGTGTCACTGATATTTCGCATTTCTCACCATTAAAAAAAAGGTGTTCTTTATTGGTCACAACGAGATTATTTTCCTCATTTAAGAGTAAAAGTGTAAAATCGTTTACATCGTACACTGAATATCGAGAAGTGTTTTGTAAATTATTTAAATTGATATAAAAAGGGATATTCCTTCTTGAATAAACAGCGGGATAGACAAAAAGCTTATCCTCATCGACAATTTCAAGCTTATCATTTTCATCAAGCTCAAACGAAGCTTCATCTGTTTTTACAAGACATGGATAGGTGGATTTCAAAATAATCTTTTTCATAGAATAAGTTATGATAGTTTTTTGCTAGGTATTCTTTCTTTTTGCTGACTATAAGGTAAAACATTTTGAAAATTGTCGAATTTCACTCTTGACAAAAGTGTGTTTTTATATTAGAATGAAAGTATGAGGAGGAGGATATGGGTGCTTTTAGCGAGTATTTGACAGAAAGTGAGCTTAATACTGTCAACAAGGTGTTGGCAGATAAAGGCTTGAAATCAATCATGAACAGACTTTTTTCTGGTTTTCCAGAGAACGTGAGAGGAGAAATATTCACCAATCAACTTGATGATCGTGAGCGATATTTTGATAAAGAAGGCAGGCAGGTTTCTGGTGGAATGGAGGCGGTGTTTACTTTAAACAATAATAGTGCCTATCGTAGTTTTGCCTATGAAAATGGGAGTGTGGAATTTAAATTAACACTAAATAAGTTGCTTTTTGACAATGGTTCAAACAATGCCTATAATAGTAAAGCCATGAAAAAAAGATTTGGTGTGGAACTAGAAATAGGGTATCTTCCACGTGTCATTGTTTCCTATAAAGGAAAGCCAGTGCCGATGAGAGAAGGCGAATTAAAACAATATCAAATAACCGAGATGGAATATGTTTTGTTTGAAAATGTGAACAATCATGATCAGAAGTTATTTGCCTCTCAAAGAAAGAAAGTGTATGTTCCAGAGCAAGTATATGAAATTTCAAATTCAATCAATTTTGACAATGCAAAAGGAAAAGATAATTAAAAAATTTTAATTTTATAAAATTATCTTTTAAAAAGGATAATTATTAGAAGAAAAAAGCCCTAATCATGCGTTATTTAGCGTTGTTTAGGGCTTTTATATATTTTTATAAAAGATTTTATAAATTAATTCAAAATTATTTTAATATTTTGAAAAAAAATAGCATTAAATGTGTTCTATTTTGAAATAATGAATAAAATAAAGTAGCATTTTTTCAATATATATTTTCTCTTTTTGAGCTATTTTGTCCTATTTAGAAAATTTATTATAAATGCTTTTCTTTTTTGAAAAAATATGTTAAAATACGCATAAATTAAGAAATTAAGATATGAGGTACTATATGGAAAGATTACATTTTGGTTTAAAATTTATTTTGGCATTTATGGTGGTGTCAATGCTGTCACTAGGCATGGCTTTTCAAGTAAGCAATCTAGGCTATGTCAAGGCAGAAGAAATTGAAGAAGTCGAAAATAATGCGGAGGGGGGAATTGCGACTTTCGCAAATGTAGAGTACGCTCAAATCGAAGTGGTTTTTCGCACAGACGAAACTCTTTACACATCAATCACCACAGCTGATGCATTAAAAGAAATATTGGAGGTTCGTGGATATAGCGAGATAGGAGTGTCAGAGTATAATGTTATTGCTTCTTCTGATTACTCTGTTACGGTTAATAATGTGGCGTCTAATTGGGAGCTTTCAACTACAAGTATCAACACAATTGAAGTTTCCTATTTAAATCCATCAGGATCGACGCTTACAGATTCAATAAATGAAATCGCAACGGCAGTCACGCTTGGAAGCTTACAAGTTTCGATTGATGAAGGGGCGGTTATCTATAATTCCGAAAGTAGCTATGGTTTTCAAAGGCTGAGAGGATATCTGACCGTTATAGGCTATAACAACGATGGCACTTTATATAATGACGGCGAGGCGATTGTGGACTATGACCTCACTGGTGAATTTATTGTGGGCGAAAATCAACCTTTCACCGTTACTTATAATGGTGTAAGTAAAGTTTTTTATTTAAATATTTTAGAAAATGAAATTGTCAGCCTTGCTGTCGATAATTCTGGATTAAGTGGTCAGGAGATTTATTCTAGCACCGCTTTAAACAATATTAAAAGATATATCGAAGTTACTGCCACATATTCTGACGGGTCAACGAGTGTTCTTACAAGTGGGGAATATGATTTAGACGGAAGCTTGTATGCAGGGCGTGAGGAAGTTTTAGAAGATACTTTCACAACAAGTTTAAGGGTAACGGTGAGAGATGAAGATGATGAAGAGTCTAACTATGTGGCATCTCTTCCGTTTGATGTTAAGGTTATGCCTGCAATTCCAACAGGTATTATGGTGACAACAGGAGATGATTATGTCGATTCATACCGAGCGTATGAGACTTTGCAGCGAACAGGAATAACAGTTATTGTTACATTTGAATCTGTTGGTGGTGAGAGACTTCCAAACAAAAGCGTGACGAATTATGATGTTGTCTATCAAGGACAGGACGCAGACGGAACTCCTGCCACGAGTTTGAGAGTTGATGATGAATACGTGACGATAAGTTACACTGAAAATGGCGAGACGGTAACAGATGAGTGGACTTGTTATGTCTATGTTTCGCCAGCACAATATGCAAAGCCAACAATGAACTCCACGCCTAGTCTATATGACGGCGAAGAAAAGATAAAGGTTGTAAATGGCTTTGACCCAAATGTTATGGAGGTGGTGTCCTACACAACAACCTCTTATCGTATCAATGAAGGAGATAATACCGTCTCATTTAGAGCAACAGAAGCAGCTATTTATGAAATTGTAATCGGACTTTCAAATGATAACTATGTTTGGAGCGATAATAGCACCGGGAATGTGACTTTTACTTGGGAGATAAGAAAGGCAACGATTGAAAGCTCTGACGTTATAATTTCAAGCATTAATTATGGAGAAACTTTGGCTCCGTCAGTTTCGGCGAACCCGGGGAATGCGGAAGTTTCCTATTATTACTATGGCACTTCCTTTGACGGCACTTGGCAATATCAAAATTATGAAAATGCAGTAACCACTCAGCCAACTTCCGCTGGAAATTATTATGTCTATGCCGTAATTGCTGAGTCGTTAAATTATAGTTCTTACACTACGCAGGTGACGACATTTAAAATAAATATTGCCAATAACACAATTACAGCTGAAAATTATGAATATGACTATGATGAACAAAATATCAATGCTGTTCGTCCAAGTTTCTCTACGTATTTTACGCTGGAAACTAACTATACAGTTGAATATTTCAGTGGAGAACAAAGTGTCGGGATAACCACTTATAATGCACAAAATGTGGCACAAGGTGAAGAGTTTTTCCCAACAGAGGCCGGCGAATATAGAGTTGTCATCACTGTGTCAAGGTCAGAAAATTATTATCAATCTGAAAAAGAAATCGTGCTTACAATCAACAGAAAAGAGGTGGCAAAGCCTACTTTAAGCAAAACTTCTTTCACTTATAATTATGGTGAGTTATTTACAACTGAAATTGTGGGCGATGGCCTAGATAGCTATTTCACATTAGACGACAGCAATAATTTAAGTGCTTCAAATGCAGGAAACTATACAGTAATTCTAAATTTAACAAACAACTATGCTTGGAGTGGTGATGCATCGAGAAGTTTGACGCTTTCTTGGAGCGTTGCAAGACTAGAAATTTTAGCACCAAGTGCAGATTTAAATAGTTTTACCTATTCTGGTGAAGAACAAACATACACAATAGGCAATTTTAATACCTCCGCCATGACTATAACAACATCGGATTCTTTAACTATTGTCACAAATGATGACGGCATGACAGGGGAGGTGCGTGCAACTAATGCTGGTATATATGAGTTTACTGTTTCCATTGCTGACACAAGAAATTTCACTTGGCAAGACTATGAGGACGGGCAGACTTTTGATTTTACATTTACAATCAACCGTTTAGATGTGGAAATTCCAACAGCTATCAATGTTCAGTATAATGGAGAAGAGCAGACAGCTAATGTTGTGACAAACGAATACTACACAGTTTCTGGTAACACCGGAACAGATGCCAAAGAATATACCATTGAACTTCAATTGAACAATAATTACAAATGGGCAGGACTTGACACAACAGTAAGAAATCAAACACTTTCTTGGGAGATAACTAAAAAAGAGATTGGCATAAGTTGGAGTGGACTTTCAACAACATATAATGGAAACAGCTATGCGCCAACAGCAACACCAACGGGAACATATCCTCGTGATGAAATATCACTAACGGTGCTTGGAGCAAACACTGAGGCAGGAACGCACACAGCTTATGTTTCAGCTATCACGGGAACAGGAAGTGGAAACTATTCTCTTCCACAAGATGTAGATACAGAATATACAATTCTGCGTCTTGCTGTTGCTATGCCTGAAATCTTAAATCCAACTTCTTACGTCTATACCGATGGCGAAGAAATTTATGTTCAAATAACTGAAAACGGTGTGGAAGAGGGTTATTACACTATTCTCTCTGGTGAGTATGGAATAGATAGTGGAGATTATAATCTTGTACTTCAACTTACAGACAACTATCAATGGGATAGAGAATTAGATACATTTGCTAATTTAACTTTACCATGGCATATCAGCGAGCGTGTGATAAGTGCAATCGTAAAGGATAGTTCTACCTTCACATATTCAAGTGCTGACAATGTTTATCAAATTGGCAATTTTGATAGTGTTGCTTTGAACTTACTTGCAGATGAAGAAAATCCAACCGGACTGACAATTTCCATGGCTGATGGATTATATACCGGAGAGTTACACGCAACTATGGCAGGCACTTATATTGTCAATGTTGAATTAAAGAGTGATAACTATGTTTGGGCAGAAGATGTTTTAGAGGAAGATAAACAAATAACCTTTACGGTTAATCGTGCAACTGTTGAAATGCCAACTGTGACAGGCGAATATCGCTATACCGGCGAAAATATCACAAATAATGTTCAAAACACAAGCACCTACACTGTTTCTGGGAACACGGAACGTGTGGTTGGCTCTTACACCACCATCGTTACACTTAGAAACACAAGAAACTATATGTGGACAGATTTAACAGATGCTCCGCTTAATCTTCAATGGCAAATTTTGAAAGCACAACTCACTCGTGTTACAGCAGACGCAACAGCCTATACCTATGACGGCACGCCAAAGACATATATGCCGGTTAATTTTGATTCACAAACGATGTCAATTTCTGGTAATTCTCAAACTCTTGCAAACGAAAGTGGATATACCGTGACAGTTTCTATTATTGACACAACAAACTATGAATGGCTACCGGCAGAGGGAAGTCTTGAGGGTGATATTAATCCTATATCTTTCAACTTTGTTATCAATAAGGCGGGAATTGATATAAGTGCTGTTGTTTCCGAACCTATTTTAGAGGGCGACGTTGACCCAACTGATAGAGGCATACCTTTCCAAGATGCTCCTGTATCTCTTATAGTTGATGTGAACGAAGCATTATTTAACTATGCAGATGTTAGGTATTTAAATTCTAGCTTTGAAGAGATTAGTGCTGAGAATATTGTATCTTACGGCGTTTATTATGAAGTTTTAGAACTAGTCGATAGTGATAATTATAAATTTATAAACTATAATGCCCGAGATATCTTGGTGGAAGAGGGCGGACAGATAAGGCTCTATTTCCAAATCACAAGAGTGCAATTCAATATGGGGCTTTCTATTCCGACTGAGATTACCTATGGCACGGAATACAACTACTCCATTTCAAATAACCCTGGCGGTGGTAGTGTTTCTGTGACTTACTATGATATGAGTGGAGATAGTCCTGTTTTACTAGAGGAGAAGCCTGTTGATGTGGGCGAATATCGCATAACCGTTTCCATATCTGAAAGCGGGAACTACACAAATATGGAAGCTTCTATGAATTACACTATTTTACCTAAATTAATCACTGTTACAATAAGTGTTGAAAATGGAGTTTATGGTGAGTGGCAAGGAGCTGAGATAACAGAGATTTCCGGACTTATGGAAGGCTACGAGCAACTTACGGCTGAGGACTTTACTTTAAATTACATTGGAATAAATAGCACTTCATATAGTTCTCAAACACCACCTCAAAATGTTGGAGATTATCTTGTGTCAGCAGAACTAAAGGAGAATATTTTAAATTATTATATTGAGGAAACACAAGAAGAATTTTCTATATCAACAGCAACCTTAACAATCACTTTTGATGATATTGATGTGACCTATGGTGATAGCGTTGAAAATTTGAAAAACAATGTTATATATAGTGGTTTTAAATTTGTAGATGACGAAATCTCCACAGGAGTTGATGAGGCTTTAACGCTTCAAACTTCCTATCAGCCAAATGAAGAATATGGCAGTGTAGGAAATCATGCAGTGACAATTTCCTTAGGTGAGTTTGTGGCAGATAATTATTCATTTAATATTGTCAATGGCAATATCATTGTTTCTCCAAAAACTATCTCTCTCAATGTCACCGTTCAAAATGAGGTGTTTGACGGTGAAAGCGTGCAGGCGAGTGCTGAGGCTAGTGGGCTAGTTGGTGATGACGATGCAGAAATCGTGCTTAAGTATTATGGCACTCAAATGAACGGCACGGCATACTTCACAAAAGAAACGGCGTCAGAAACGGCACCAAGCTTTGCAGGTAACTACTTTGTTATTGCAGAAATTGAGAATGGTAACTATGTTTTAGATAAAGCTTATGAAGATATTGCTTTCACAATTTCCAAGTTTGAAACAACCGTAGAATTTGCAAGTTCAGAGGATACTTTTGTATATAATGGAGCAAGCCAAGAAAACAAAATCACTGCAAGTTATCAAGGTGTTTCTGGTAAGGTTGATATTTCATATTCAGTTAGTGGTGACTTTAAAGATGTTGGTGAATATCTTTTCTCAGCCACACTAAGCGAAGACGAACTTAACAACTATGATTTTGAAAGCACAGAGGCAAATTTTGAAATATTGAAATACAGTGTTTCTGTTAAAGCAGATGACAGCAACATGATTTATGGCAACAGTGTTCCTCTTCTTTCTTGGTCATATTCTGGCGACAATCATTTTTTTGAAGATATCACATTCAGTGCTGTGGCTCTCGATGAAGAAGGTGTGGCAGTAACAAATGAAAGTGTTGTTTCTGACGTTTATCACACCGAGATTGTTGTTCCAACAGAGGGAGAAGTCTTTGAAATGCTTAAAAACTATGAGGTAGAATATTTAGATGGCGAGTTTGTCATCGACAAGCGTGAAATTTCCATCACAATTTCAGCACCAAGCAGAGACTTTAATGGTCAAATCTTTGCTACCCCTCAAGTTACAGTTAATTCTTTAGGAGTGGAGGAAAGTTTAGGTATTGCAAATGATGATGTTTTAAGTTATTCATTCTCGTATGTTGGCACTTTGGGCACAGGGCATCTTGATAGTGCTGTTGCTCCAACTTATGCAGGAACTTATGAAGTTACAGTTTCCTTCAATAGCAACAATTTACTTAGCAACAACTACACATTAATTGGAAATCTAACTCAAAGCTTTGAGATAAGACAGCGTTCAAGAACTGTCACATGGCTTCCAACTGATAGAAACTTTGTTTATGACGGACTAGTTAAAGAAGTTTCTGCTTCTTATGAAACTTTAATTACAAGTGGAACAGGAACGGCAAGCCTCAATATAACGATAAGAAAAGAGGGTGTTATTTCAGAACTTCTAAATGCCGGCACTTACACATTGACGGCTGAATTTGCCACCGAACTTGAAAGAAGAAACTACACACTCTCAGAAAGCACAAGTCAGATTGAGGTGATAATTGCAAAAGCGGATATTGATGAAATCGTTTGGCTTGACGAAAGCTTTGTATATAACGGATTAGATCAAAGCGTAAATGGTGACGATGATGTTGTGTTTGCTACATTTGTTGGTGCACAAAGCCTTTCACATAATCTCGAGATTTCCTCAATAACAAAGGAAAATCTTCCTTCTCAGTTTATAGAAAGTGGAAGATATCTAGTAACTGTTAAATTGTCAAGCGAAGATGAGGTTAACTATAATATAACAACACAAACAAGCAATGAATATACGATTGAAAACGCAACAATCGTGGTAAATTCTATAACAGGTTACACAGGCGTCTATGATGCAGAAGAACACAGTGTTATAGTTGGTGAGCCAAACTTAACTTATGTTGAAGAGGCAGGAACACCGATAATTTCCTATCGTTTTGAAGAGGAAACGGAATATTTACAATCGTTAAATGTGAAAGATGCTGGAACAAGAACTGTAGAATATCAAGTAGTTCTAGCAAATCATAATACGCAAACAGGTTCTTTCCAAGTAGTTATTTCGCCTAAGAATTTAACTTTACAAGCAAACGGAGAAATATACTTTGGGAATGCAATCTCAACCTCTGCCGAGGACTATGTAATTATTGCTGTAAACGATACATCGTTTGCTGGCAGTGAAGGTTTAAACAATCTTCAAGGCACACCTCAATTTTCAAGTAGTGACTATGTTGTTATGGACGATGTTGGAGATTATTCTTTAACTCTTTCGGGTTATACTTCAAATAACTATAACATCTCTTATGATGACGGCGTTTTACAGGTGAAGAAAAGACCAATCACAGTGACGATAATTTCTGGACTTGGTCATATATATAACAGAACGCCTGTTTCACTTAACGCAGACTCTCATTCTTCAATTTCAAATGGTATTGAAGGCGTCTTAAACAGCACAATCTATAATCTTGTCTATGAAACCTCAGACGGCGAACCTATTGTTATGACAAGTTCGACAAATCAGGGACTTTACAATATCGATGCTGAGCTTATCGACTCAAATTATGAGATTGTTGAGGTGCTAGGCGGATATGAGGCGTATGAGATTAGTCCTAAAGTTGTTACGATAAGAATCGATACCCCAACCGGAGTTTATGATGGTACGCAGAAGATGGCTGGTTATGAAGTGACCTCTGGTGACAACGTTTCAGTGTCTTTACGATACTCTGGAATGACCTTTGCTGGCGAAAGCTATCCAAACGGCTCGACTTGGACGGAAGAAGCTCCAACGGAAGCGGGAAATTACACAGTGACAGCAACGATTGACAATGACGAGTTTGGAAACTATACAATCTATGAAGCTTCTGCCACCTTTGAAATTTCAAGAAGAAGTGTCACAATAAGAATCAATGACCAAACTGCAGAATATTCTGGACAGGTGCCAACAGTTTCCTCAATTTTGGATATTAACTACTCCGTTGTTGGTGAGGTTGGAATCTGTGAAGGTGATGCTCTTAATATCGTTTTGAGTATTCCACAAAACAGCATAAATGCTGACACATACACAATTTCGGGTACTCATGACAATGCAAACTATTACATCACTTTTGTTGAAGGCGAATTTGAAATTCTTAAAAAGGATTTAACAATTACTGCCGATGATAAGTCGGTTGTGTATGGCTTTAACTTTGTCGATTACACAGTTTCATATTCTGGCTTTGTTGAGGGTGAAAATGAAGAAACAGAAAATATTTTCAGTGAGATACCAACTGCAACAAGCGACTATATAGCCGGAGACAATATCGGTCAAATGGATATTTACTTTGAAAGTGAAAGCATAACTTCAACAAACTATAACTTAATCTTTGTAGATGGAAAGTTGACTATCGAAAAGATGCCTATAACAATTCAAATTTTACCTCAAACTTCAGCCTACACAGGTAACAAGCCAACTGTTTCCTCTAATATGACAGAAAATTATCTTGTGACAAGCGAAAATCAAATATTCAACAGTGACAATTTAAATATAACTTTAGATGTCGCTCAAGATTGTATAAATGCAGGGTCTTATGATATCATTCCAAGTTACAATAATGCAAATTATGATGTAACCTTTGAAAACTATATAAATGCCTACACAATAGACAAGGTAACCTTAACTGTTACGGCTGATGATATCTCTGTTCAATATGGCAATAATCCGCTGAACACCTATACAATAACAGGATTTGTTAACAATGAAGATGAGAGCGTGATAGAAGGACTTTCATCAATTCAAATGACAAATGAGGACTTTGTTGTTGGAGCAAACAATGGCGAAACTTTCACGATTTCTATAACCGGCTCACTAAGTGCAACAAACTACAATTTTTCCTTTGTAAATGGAAATTTAGAGATTGTAAAACGAGAAATTAATATTGCCTTTGACTCATCTCAATTTTATAACTCCATGCCAAATGTTTATGGTGAGTATGGCGTTAGCGAAATTAACAAGGCAAGTGCTTATGTGGTAGGCGAACTTGTTGGCGAAGATACGGCAGGTGACGAAGAGGGAAATGATATACAATTTATTTATAGATATTTTGGAACAGCAAATGATGGCGTGACAGAATATGATGGAGATGTTATTCCAACTCTTGCCGGCTCATATCAAGTGGAAGTGGAAATTGTAAGCGACAATTACACTCTTATCGGAAACAACATGGCAACTTTCATCGTTATCAAACAGCGTGTTACTTCGCCAGCTTGGCAAACAGAAATTTATCCGGCAGATGGAAGTGAACACACAAACACTCTTATCTATGATGCTGAAGTGTCCTTTGTTTCGACAAGCTCACACCCAATTTCAAACGATAACGCCGGCACTGTGACTATGACGGCAAGTGCAGGCGGGAATTATTCCGTAACACTCGAACTTATTGACCCATATAACTATGTTTGGGCAGACACCACAGGCTCTTCCACCGGTGATGATCCACAAATAACAATTGTTTGGACGATTTCTCAAAACAACGATAATTATATTGAGATTACAGGTGTCTATGTTGGTGAAGAACTCGTGTCTGTTGTGGAAGGCAATGAAGGACGCTTATGGTTTGATCATACTTGGACTTATGGAGATAGTTTCCAAAATCCAGAAATAGATGCGAACTACGGAAGAGATTTTGTAACTTTTGCCTATTATTATGCAAGCTCAAACTCTAGGATTGAAACAACTTTGCCGTTAAATGCAGGCGAATATTATGTTGTTGCCACAATCGCAGGAACTCCTGATTATAATGGTGTTACGTCAGAGAGAGTATATTTCAATATTATGAAGCAGGAAATTGCCCTTCCAACAATAAGCGGTGAAAGAGAAGTTATATATAATCATGGACAAGGAATACGGAAGGATATTATAAACTATAATTACAACTTGATGTTTGTGGTTCAAAGTAATGTTAACCTAGTTATAGATGAAGCTTGCTATGTTGAAGAAGAAAATGTGGGAGAATATTATCTATACATCTCGCTCATTGATTCAGCAAATTACGCTTGGCGAGATTGTGAGGATGATATTATTGAGGTACGATTTGAAATCACACCGTACATCGTTTCCAATCCTACTGCCACTCAGGAAGAATTTGTTTATGACGGGACATTAAAATCTTTGAATATCAATAACACCGAAGCAGATTATTATGAAATTATTGGAAATTCTGCAACGAATGCAGGCTCATACACAGCTGTTGTAGCTCTCTTAGATAGAAATAACTACGTTTGGGAAGATGGTGAAAATTCTAATAATTTAGAATTTGGCTGGTTGATTTCTAAACAACAGGTGACAAAGCCAACATGGAGTACTCAAACTTTCACATATAGTGGTAATGAACAAGAATTTATTGTCAGTGGCACAAATGAGAACATGACGATTAGCGGTAATTTTGGTACAAACGCTGGTTCATATTCGTTAAAAATATCCTTAAATGATAAAGATAATTTTGAATGGACGGACGGAACAACCGATGATTTAACTCAGCGCTGGTCGATTTCTCAGAAAATTTTAACTCAGCCACTTATCAATAACAGTGTTTATAATCATGGAGAAGTTGTAACAAGTCAAATTTTAAATTTTGATGTTCAATATATGCAAATTGTAAGCACCGGAAATGCCTTTGTCACAAACTCATTGCAAGACGAAAGAACAACATTCTTTGTTAATGCAAGACTTAGTGGAAATTATCAAATATCAATTAGTTTATATGACACTTTAAACACAAGGTTTAGCGGAACAAGCGAAACAACCTTGAATCTCACTTGGTTAATTTCACCATTTGAAGTGACAAAGCCTTCATTAAGTGAACAAAATTATGAATATAACGGAGAAGAACAAAGTTATCAACTTGCAGAAAACGATTATTATGAAATCGTATCGGGTGGAACAGGCTTAAATGTTGGTATTAACACAGTTACAATCTCGCTTATTGATAAATCAAACTATGTTTGGTCAGATAGCAAAGACACCGAAAATATCTCAATCAATTGGTCAATCTATGCCTCAGATGATAACGAGATTACACTTGAAAATGAAGAGGAAATTTTAGACGGTTGGACTTATGGTGAAACTGTAACGCCTATACTTTTCGACACATTTGGCGGAACGATATCGGTGGAATATTTTAAAGAAGACGGCACGTCTCTTGGGAATATCATGCCGTTAGACGCAGGTGAATATTATCTTATCGCAAAATCTACTGCTAATTCTGAAAACTTTAATGATGCAGTATCTGAGCAAATTAAATTTACAATAAGAAAAGCATCTTATGATATGCGTGGTGTGTTTATGTTTGATGATTCATTCACTTACGATGGAAACGCTCACCATACTTTCGTTTTAGGAGAGCTTCCAGAGGGCGTTGAAGTTGAATATATTGGCTCTGCCACAGATGTTGAAGATGGTAGGGTAGAGGTTGTAGCATCATTCACTTCTACCAACGAAAACTATCTCGACCCAGAAAGCTTAACTGCATACGTGACAATTCTTCCTCTTGAAGTTAATGTTGTATGGAAGGAGCAAAGCTTCATCTATAACGGAAACATTCATGAATATGCAGAAATTGCCTACTATCTTGATATAAATGAAGATAAGATTTACCTTGACGCAACAACTATTGAGGAGTTTAAAGATGTTGGTAGGTATGAATTTACGGTGAGTGAAGCAACTGACGAAAACTATCTTCTTGTTGGAAATTTGGCAAATACCTATGAAATAGAAAAGCGTGATGTTCAAATACAGGTGCTTGCTGACGGCGAAGAGGAAATGGAATTGACATTTGGAGAAGAAAATCCTGTCATCACATATCGCCTTGCAAATAATAACTTTGTAGATGATGTTTCAGTTTCAGTAGCTAGTTTTGAAGGAGTGAATGTTGGAAGATATGAAATATCTGCAGAGGTAAATGCAAGCGAAGAAGTTTTAGAAAATTACAATATATCAATTTTAAGTGCGGTGGTAAATATCTTGCCTCGCACAGCAGATATATCAATCGAAGCAAATGGCGGAAGATATAACAATGTAACCCCAGCAACGGCAACCTCTGATGATATTATTGATGAGACAGAGATAACTTTAACCTATAGAGGTTGGTCAAATAACAGAGAAGTATATTATAATGGTGCTATAGTGCCATCACTTGCAGGAAGCTATATTGTTGAAGCGAGTGTAGATAGCAATAACTATACACTAGCCGGAGAACTTACAGCTATGTTCTTCGTAGATAAGGCAGTGGTTGCAACTCCAACAATAGAAAATCATGTCTATGACGGAAAAGAACATAGTGCTAACCTAAATCAAAATTCGCTCTATCAAATTGAAAGTGAAAAGGGAATTGATGCCGGCGAATATGATGTCAACCTCACTCTTAATGATGCATTTAACTATAAGTGGAGTGTCAATGGCATAATTGTTGATGGAGCTACAGTTACACTTTCATTCAACATCACAAGGGCAGAAAATAGCGTGACAAGTCCAACGATTCTTGGTTGGACTAGTGGAGATTACAGTGAAGAGTTAGGTCCTCAAAATTCAGAGGCAGTATTTGGAACTGACACTATTGAATATCTTTATTCAACAAGTGAAAACGGAGAGTATGTGCGTACAATACCTCAAACAGCTGGAAGATATTTTGTAAAAGCCTATGTGCCAGAAACAAACAACTATTATGCTTGCTATTCCGATGCTGTTATATTTGAAATTACGGCATCAATCGTTGAAATTATCCCTCCTATTATAGAAAATGGCGGTTGGACTTACGGCGAAAATACTCCTAATATTGATGTTGATATGGAATATGACGGCGTGCTTGTTCTAACCTATTATGAAGACAACAACGGTGTGCTTGGCAACCTTATTCAAGGAGTACCGCAAGCTGCAGGTAAATATTGGGTTGTAGCAAGTATATATGGTGATGAAAACTATGCTGGAATTTCTTCCGAACCTGTGCAATTTGAAATCGCTAAACGCTCAGTTGACGTCCCAACAATCGAAGCTTCTTCAGAATGTTTAGATGAACAACTTGAAAATGCCATAGAGAATCTTGACTTAAACTATGTTGATATTTTTGGCAGTGGTTTAAAATTTGAAGATGGAAAGGTATATTTAACTGCTTCAAGTGCTGGAACCTACAGTGTAACAGTTGCCCTTAGAGATAAGCAAAACACCACTTGGCAAAATGGCACCACAGATGACATCACTCTCACTTGGGAGGTGACGGAGCAAGAGGAAGAAGAGTCGCTTTTGTGGCTTATCATAACTCTTTCCGCTCTTATCTTAGTTGTTATTATTTGGATAATTATAAATGCTGTTTTAAAACACAAATACACATCTAAGAAAGATGTTAAGACTTTATCAATCTCACCTCTACTTCTCGCTCCAATATTTATCACAAATGAAATTATTGTAAGTGTGGTACTTGGCGGAATTTTAGGTATTCTTTTAGTCGTAGGAATAGTTTTACACATCAAAAGAAAGCGTGCAAAAAAAGAAAGCGAAAAGAAAGAAGATATCATTCTTTTAAGTAACAACGAATTAGTCCGCACTAAGCGTAAAAGAGGAAGAAAGATTGTTCGTAGCACAAAAATAAAAAGGCGTAGAACAAAAAAGGAAATTAACGAGGCTAAGAAAGAAGAAAGGAACGATAATACAATTAATTTATATGAAAATCTATAATTAAAATAAAAAAATAACTAAAACTAATTTAAAGTTTTAGTTATTTTGTTTGATTTAATGAATTAATTTTTGGTAATGTATAATTAATTAAAAAATTTCGTGAAGGACAAAAGTTTTAGTTTTCTTTATCTTTTAATATGGTATATTAGCGAGTGGCATGAATTTAGTTATAAAAAATACAATTTAGATATATTTTCAGGACGAAGCTGTTTATAGAACACAATTTAAAAAATTTTAAAAAAATGCTTAAAATTGCTTGACATAAAAATTTATATTTTGTATATTATTAACGTAACTTTATACCATACCAAAGAGATAAAGGTTACTAAAAAATGGGATTTCCCTTCGGGGACCCGCAAAGCTCTAAGCTCGCAATTTATTTGCGGGCTTATCTTTTAAAAGAAGGAGGATAGATGAAATATAGGCTAGCTTTAGATATCGGCATAGCATCGGTTGGTTGGTGTGTGTTGGCTCTTGATGAAAAAGAAAATCCTTGCCACATAGAAAATTTGGGTGTAAGAAAATTCGTGCCTGCAGAAGTGCCAAAGACAGGGGATTCACCTGCCGTGCAAAGAAGACAGGCTCGAGGAATTAGAAGGAATATCAGACGCAAAAAGATGCGACTTTTAAAGTTATCAGCTTTTCTTAAGGATACGATTTTAGAAGGGAAAGACTTGACCTTTGTGCCTTGTGATATTTATAAGTTACGTGCTGAGGCTTTGGATAGAGAATTGTCGAATGAGGAACTTGCACGTGTTTTATATTCTATTTTTAAGCATAGAGGATTTAAGTCAAATAGAAAAAGTGAAGTTCTAAATCAAGAAACTGAAAAGGAACTTTCTGCTATCAACGCCAACAGCGAAAAGGTTAAAAACTATCGCACAGTTGGAGAAATGTTCTATAAATGCTCAGACTATTTTGAAGAAAGAGAAAGGCAAGTGGGCGATGAAATCAAAAAATATCGAGTATATTATATTCGCAATAAGGCGGATAAAGAGAGCGTTAACAGAACCTTGCTTCGTGATGATGTTTTAAATGAAATTTCAACAATTCTAGGAATTCAAAAGAGATATAATAAATTGATAACTCCAAAATTTATTGAGAAGATTGAGCATTATTTTACATACCAAAAGTCCTACGATGAAGGGCCAGATTTTCCAAGTAAATATCGTGTTAGTTTTAATGTTGGTCATTGCACATTCTTTCCAGAAGAAAGTAGAGCTCCAAAAGGAGCGTTTAGTTATGAGTATTTTACCGCTCTTTGCGATATCAACAATTTGAAAATAAATGGCAGGATACTCACAAAAGAAGAAAGAGAGAAATTGATAGAGGCTTTCTTGGCAAGTAAAGAGGTCAAAAGTGATAAAATCAAAAAACTTTTAAATATTGGCGAAAATGACCGCTTGACTGGCAAGAGCGGACTTGATAAAAAGGGCAGAGTGATTTTTAAACGCCCTTTTTCCTATGATGTTTTAAAGATTTTAGATTTAGATAATCCATTAGAGCATCAAGACCTTATCGATGAAATTGCCAGAATATTCTCATTATATAAGATGGACGACAGACGCTTAAAAGAACTTTCTCAAAATGAATTGACAAAAAAGCTTCCACAAGAAAAACTTTCAGAGTTACTAGTGCTTGACACCAATAAATTTGGCAATTTGAGCATAAAAGCTTTAAAACTTCTCTTGCCACACCTAGAACAGGGAGATATTTACACAACGGCAGTTGAAAATGCAGGCTTGGAACAGAAATTTGGCACAAGAATGAAGAAATTAAAATACAATTTGTTGCCCGAAATTGAAGATATCACTTCACCTGTTGTTAAGCGTTCTGTGTCGCAGACGATAAAGACGGTCAATGCGATAATTGATAGATGTGGCTCTCCAACCTCCATATATGTTGAACTTGCACGTGATATGAGTAAGTCGTTTGAAGAACGAAAGAAGATAGAAAGAGAGATAGACGAAAATTTAAAAAATAAAGAAGAGATAATAAAAAGGTTAAAAGAAGAATTTGGTATTTTAGCACCAACAAGCGAAGACGTTTTAAAATTTAGGCTATATGAAGAACAGGGTGGAGTGTGTCTTTATAGTGGAAAAGAACTACTAAAAGTTTTGGGTTCAATGGCGAATATTCTATCAAACAACAACACTCAAGTTGACCATATTATTCCTTATAGCCGTTGTTATGATGATAGTTACTCAAATAAAGTGCTTGTGTTAAGTGACGAAAATGCCATGAAAGGCAACAGAATTCCTTATGAATATTTTGGACATGATGAAGCTAGATGGAAAAGCTTTGAAGAACGCATTTTGGCAAACAAAAATATCTCTCCAAAGAAAAAGGCAAGACTATTAAAAAATTCTCTTTCTAAAGCTGAAGAGGAGGAGCTAAATAGCCGTGCTCTCAATGATACACGATATATATCAAGGTTCATCAAAAATCTTTTTGAAAATCATCTTGTGTTTAATGGTGATAATAAGAGACCGGTGAGAACGGTCAATGGAAGCATGACTAATTTTATGCGAAGGTTGTGGCGTCTTCCTAAAAACAGATTCGAGGACGACAAGCACCACGCTGTTGATGCCTGCATAATTGGCTGTGTTGATAACGGCATGGTTATAAGAGTATCTAAATATCTTCAAAAGTGCCATACAAGAAAATTAAAAGACAGAGATGTTCTAATTGATAAATCAACAGCCGAAATTTTCAATGATGAGATGATAATAAAAGAATTTGGCGAAGATTATCAGTTACCTTATCCTAACTTCAAAGAGGAACTTCTTGCTCGAACCGCAAACGCTCTTTCAAAGGAAACTTTGATAAAATTAGGTTATACTGAGGAAGAAGTGGAGTCAGCAAGGCCTATCTTTGTCAGCCGAATGGTAAATCACAAAGTGACAGGAGCTATGCATACCGAAACGGTCAGAAGTAAAAAACTTTTAGATTCCAATCCTGGAAAACTGACAGCAATAACAAAGACATCAATAAAAGATTTGAAAATAAGACGCCTGCCAAATGGTGAGTTTGGTGACATAGAAAATTATCCTCAGAAGTTTATCGATGATGACCCTGTGCTATATAAGGCACTTCGTAGTCGCTTGATTGAGTTTGATGGCAATGCGAAACTTGCTTTTAAAGAGCCATTTTACAAGCCTTCAAAATCGGGCAAATTTATGAACGAGGTTAAGAAGGTGAAGCTAGAGACCACTGTCGGCACTGTGATTGAAAAGAATGGTGGTCTTGTGGAAAATAAGTCCATGATAAGGATTGATATCTATGAAAAGGCGGGTAAGTTTTATCTTATTCCGGTATATGTGATAGATTACTATAACAAGAAGTTACCAAATAGAATATGCAAGGCTCATAAGATAGAGGCAGAGTGGACAGAGTTAGATGACAGCTATACATTTAAATTTTCTCTCTTTCAAAACGACCTTATAAAGCTTGCCAGCAAAAATGGTTTTAATTTTAAGCCACTAGATAAGAAAGCAGAAAAGGAAAGCGTCAATCTAAATGAAATTTTTGTTTACTATAACAGCACCGATAGGAGTAGTGCGGCAATAAATGTGCAAACTGTTGACGGCAAATATTCTTGTGATGGAATTGGTATTCAAAATTTATTATTGTTTGAAAAATACGAGGTTGGCATTTTGAGTGATATTCATAAAATTGAAAAAGAGAAGCGTAAGGAGTTTAAATAATGGCTTTTTACAACCTTTTTGTTGCTAACGATGCACATATCAGCGTCAAGAACAATCAATTGAAATTGAAAAACAAAGAAAAAGAAGAGACTTATCCGATTGAGGATATAAACAGCATTGTCTTAGAAAATTTGCAGACGAATATCACCACATACACCCTTTCAAAACTTGCACAAAGTAAGGTGGTTGTGTATTTTTGTGATGAAAAGCATCTGCCTTGTGCTTATCTTTTGCCATATTATTCGCACTTTAGTCAAAGCAAAACTTTTGAAACGCAGATAAATCTACCTGTGCCATTAAGGAAAAATTTATGGAAAGAAATTGTTAGACATAAAATACAAAATCAAAATATCTGCCTCAAACTTTGTGGCAAAAAAGAGATGCTGTTGCCTTATTTAAAAAAACTAAAAAGTGATGATGCTACAAATATGGAAGCGGTATCTGCAAGTGTCTATTTTAGGGAACTCTTTGGTGATAAGTTCACTCGTGAGCAGGACAATAGCATAAACTCTGCTCTTAATTATGGTTATGCCATAATTCGTGGGGCAGTGGCAAGAAGTATTGTGGGACACGGCCTTCTTCCTTTTGTTGGGCTTAAGCATTCCAACACCTTCAATAACTATAACCTTGCAGATGATTTGATGGAAGTCTTTCGACCTTATGTTGATTTATGCGTATTTGAAAATTATGATTTAAAATTTAACTTAGAGTATAAGGCGATGCTTTATAACCTTTTAAATTCTGACTGCGACATGGGCGGTGCAAAATACACTCTTTCCTATGCCATAGAACTGTTTGTTCAAACTTTTTCTCTTTCGCTCAGAGAGAAAGAAATGCTATTAAAGTTTCCAACGCTATCAAAGCTTAAAAGACACGAGTATGAGTAATAAGATTATGAGATTGTTAGTGTTTTTTGATTTGCCTGTTAAAACAAAACAAGAGCGAAAGCAGGCAACAGATTTTAGAAAGTTTTTGATTGATGATGGATACTATATGATTCAATATTCTCTCTATGGCAGAATATGTGGCACGATTGAAAATGCCGAACTGCACGAGCAGAAATTATATTATCATCTTCCAAAAAGCGGGTCGATAAGGTGCTTGACGGTGACAGAAAAACAATATGCTAGCATCAAGGTATTATTAGGCAACAAACACAAAAAGGATAGACATATAGCAGAAGGACAACTATCATTCTTTTAAAAATTAAATAAAAATAAGCAAAAATCCTAGATAAAATTTAGGATTTTTTATTTTCCATAATGGTCAACAAAATATTTATAAATTAGATTTTTAATTTTAGTTTTAATCATAAATTGACATGATTGTTAAATATTGCTTTTGCTTGACATTATAGCTTTTTTATGTTATAAATAAATGATTAATTTATATTTTTTCGGAGGCGAAGATGGAAGAAAATTTAAGTAATGAAATTACTATCAGAAGACAGAAAATCGAAGAGTTAAAGAAGATTGGAGAGATACCATATAAGGAAAAATATGATAGAACCTGCACAATCAGCGAGGCAAGAGAAAAATTGGGCGAGCGTGTGAAGATTGCTGGCAGAATAGTTTTTCGTCGTATTATGGGCAAGTTTGGCTTCTGTCAGATAAGAGATGTATATGATAAGATACAAATTTCAGTTGGAAGAAATGAATTTAGTGAGGAAGACTACAATTTCTATAAAAAGATGATAGATATTGGTGATTCTATCGGCGTTGAAGGTGAGGTATATGCCACACAAACGGGCGAAATAACTGTTAAAGCAGAAAAAATCACTCTTCTTTCTAAAACTCTTCGTCCTTTACCTGAAAAATTTCATGGCGTGGTTGACACAGAAATTAAATATCGTCAGAGATATCTAGACTTAATCACTAATGAAGATTCGAGAAAGGTGTTTCTCACAAGAAGCAAAGTAGTGTCTTTCATAAGAAGATTTTTGGAGGATAACGGCTTCATTGAGGTGGAAACTCCAATTCTTCAAACGAGTGTTTCAGGGGCAAGTGCAAAGCCATTCTTTACTCATCATAATGCTCTTGACATCGAGTGCAATTTGCGTATAGCCACAGAGTGCCATTTAAAGCAGTGCATAGGTGCAGGTATTGATAGAGTTTTTGAACTAGGCAAAGATTTCAGAAATGAGGGTATGGATCCATCCCACCTTCAAGAATTTACTCAGGTTGAGTGGTATGCTTCCTATTGGAACTATGAAAACAACATAGAATTTTTCCATGATATGTTGATTAAACTTATGAAAGAATGCCTTGGCACAACAAAAATATTCTATCAAGGCCAAGAGATTGAGTTTGATGGCGAGTGGCCAAGAATAGACTATGTTGCAAAGATGAGAGAACTTTTAGGCTGTGATTTTCTTGATATAAACGATGTTGATGAACTTAAAAAAATAATTGTTGATAGGAAACTTTTTGGATATGCAGAGCTTGAGGAATGCAAAACTGTGAGAACCCTTATTGACTACGTTTATAAGAGAAAAATAAGGGCGGGCATTGTCAATCCAACCATTCTATACAACTATCCAGCATCTCTTATTCCTCTTGCAAGAAGAAATGATAAAGATGACAGAATTATAGATGTCTTTCAAGTGGTTGCAGGTGGAGCAGAACTTGTTAAGGCGTATTCTGAGCTTGTTGACCCAATCGTGCAGAGAAAGACGCTGGAACTTCAACTTGAAGAAAAGATGGCGGGCGATGAGGAGACTATGGACGTTGACGAAGATTTCCTTCTTGCTATGGAACATGGTATGCCACCAATTTCCGGCTTAGGCTTTGGTATTGACCGATTCTTACAATTCATCTTCGACCGACCAAATATAAGAGATGTTGTTTTGTTCCCACTTATGAAATAATAGAAAGAATATTTCTTTCTATTTTTTACTATATTTATATATTAAAATTTTTATATATATTTTTTATATATAAAATATAAATTTCATATATTAAAAATAAAGATTTTATATAATAAAAACAATTTTTTTTTAATTATTTTATAAAAATAAATGATTTTTTTATTAAAAATTAAATTTTTATTAAAAAATTACTGCATAAAAATAAAATTTATTTATTAAAAATTAAATTTTTATTTAATTAGACAAATAGTATAATTATATGATATACTAATTTTTGATTAAAGGATTTTATGAGCCATATAATAGATATAAAAAATTTAAAAAAATATTTTGGAAACACAAAGGCGGTTGATGATATCTCCTTTTCTGTTGAGGAGGGAGAATTGTTTGCCTTTTTGGGGCTTAATGGAGCCGGTAAAAGCACAACCATAAATATTCTCGTTGGTGTGCTACAAAGAGATAGTGGCGAGTGTTTTGTCAACAATCAGTCGGTCGATGATATGTCTAAAATATTGCCAAACATCGGCATAGTCTTTCAATCCTCCGTGCTTGATAAAAAACTCTCTGTCTATGATAATTTAAGATATCGGGCAATGCTCTATGGATTAAGTAAAAAGGAATTTGAAAAGAATTTAGAATATTTTGTTGACAAGCTTGACTTAAAAACAATTCTAAAAAAACAATTAGACAAACTTAGCGGAGGACAAAAGCGAAAGGTCGATATTGTGAGGGCACTACTGCATAAGCCTAAGATTTTGATACTCGACGAGCCAACAACAGGCCTTGATCCAAAGACCAGAAAACTTGTTTGGGATATGATAAATGAGCTAAGAAAGACGACAAATCTAACAGTGCTTCTCACAACTCATTATATGGAAGAAGCGAGTGTGGCTGACAATGTTGTGATAATTGATGGTGGTAAAATTGTGGCTGAGGGTTCGCCGTTAACTCTTAAAAATAGATTTGCAAGTGACTATATAAAAGCCTATAAATACGACAAAAAGCTTTTAGAAGTTTTGCAAAATTCTAATATACCATATAAAAAAGAAAGGCAAGTTTTGGAGATAAAGTTTAAAAACACAGAAGAAGCAAAAATCTTTTTAGTTGAAAATAATGTACTTTTTAAAGATATTGAAATAGTCAAAGGCTCTATGGACGATGTCTTTTTGTCGGTCACAGGAAAAGAGTTAAAGGAGAATATATGAATAGGCAGTCTGAATTTAGAAAACTCACCTATTTGACTTTACGAAATATAAAGTTATACTTTAAAGACAAAATGACTTTTTTGGTGTCGCTTATAACGCCATTAATTTTGCTTATTCTTTTTGTCACCTTTTTAAATTCGACTTATGAAAGCAGTCTTCTTTCAATAACAGAGGGCTTCAATTTGGAGCAAAGACTGATTGACGCTTTTACGGGCGGTTGGTTATTTTCTTCTGTTCTTGCAACCTCGTGCATAACCGTTGCTTTTTGTTCGGGTATGATGGTTATCGACAAAATCAACAAAGCAAATATAGACTTTATGGTATCACCGGTTAAAAAAAGCACCTTGCAATTAAGTTATGTGTTAGCAAATTTATTTTCAACGCTCATCATTGCCTTCACATTACTCACTATAGGGCTTATCTATCTTGCTTGCGTAGGTTTTTATATCACCTTTGTTGATTTTTTGCTTATAGTGTTTGGAATTATTATAACTTCATTATTCGGCACAATACTTGCCAATATAATCTGGACTTTTACTCGTACACAGGGAGTGGTAAGCGGTGTTTGCACTTTGGTGTCGGCTCTCTATGGCTTTATTTGTGGTGCATATATGCCGATATATAGTATGGCCAAAGGTATGCAAAATTTTGTTTCGCTCTTGCCGGGAACTTATGCAACTGTATTGTTTAGGCAGGGCTTTTTGAATGGCGTGTTAAGAGAAATGGGGGAAACTTTGCCAAGCGAAACGATAGCGGGCGTGGCTGGTGGATTTGATATAAAATTATCATTTTTTGGACACGATGTGTCAACTCTTGGTCTGATTTTGGTGATAACAATTTCAACAGTTGTTTTGCTCGGCGTCTTTTTGCTTATTAATACTATTAAAAAGCATACAAAAAAGGCTTGAAACTTGTTTTTAATATGATATAATAGCCTTATGAAAGCCCAAACGAAAGCTAAATATAATATAACGATTGAGAATGAATCAAAAAGCAAAAGGTTGTTTCTTAAATATAAGGACGATATTTTAGAATATGCGTATTTTATTTCAGAAAATAATCTTGATTTTGATGTTAATATAAAAATAATTTTTAAAAAAATAAAAAGTAAAAAAGAATTTGTAAAAAATGAAATAGATGATGCTGAAACACTGTCTTTCAATTGCAAGAAGAATGGAGCCTTTTCTTAAAAACACTTATGGAAAAGGGCTAAAACGCAAACTATGGCTACTAGGTAAATTGCTTGTGGAAAATTTTTTAGATATAATATTGGGCCAATAAAAAAGAACGGTTATGTTATTGAGGCCTACTTTTTAGAGTGAATTTAATTGTATTTCATAATAATAAAATTTATTTATGTATAATAAAAATTTGTTTTGTTATTTTTCCATTAAAGGGCAATCTTCTGGCGCAGGGTGTTTTTCGTTAGTCCTTAGTGTTCTATTTAATAATTTGCATGAGTACTCCTCTTCATTTAGATAATTATGAGAGGTAGGAGCTTTTGTGCGAACCATAAACATACATTCTGTGCAAGCTTTAGGCCTTGTCATGGCACAAGGAAATTTATTATTCTTTAGCATAGTTTTATTTTTATTATTTTCTGTTGGCGTTTTGAGCATTATGTTCTCACCAAAGACTTCTTTATAATAATAAGTTAACTTTTTAAACATATCTAAGTCTTTTAGTTCAGAGATTGACTCTATTGTTGCTTTGTAGTGTTCTTTGATGTTCTCTTTTGAAGAATTGAATTTTGACCAAACGTCTTCACCTCGTTTTCCATCAAAATAAATAGATTTAATGTTTGACAGACAATCAGCACATTTAATCATTTTCGCTTCGTATGGAGCATTTGCAATTCTCATTGCTTGTATTGCCTTTCTCTCTTTATATGGCAGGTGTTTATCTTCACTTAAAACATCGACATATTCTTTCACTTTCTCACCGAACAAGTTATGTATTTCTTCTAGTGTTGTGCCGGTATCTTCCACTGTGTCATGTAAAACTCCAGCAATCAATGTGTACATATCAGCGTCATGTTCTTGAAGAATTTGTGAAACTTCATAAATATGAACAATATATGGCCATGGTGAGGCTTTTCTTCTCTGCTTGCTATGCCTTTGACACGCAAATTCAACAGCTCTATTATATATACTGTCATTTTCCTTGCAAACTGTCAATTTACGCTCTAAAACTATCTGTTTTTCTAGCCAATCTTCAAAAACTTGTTGAAATTGATTTTTGTTCATATCTTTTCTCCCTTTACACTTGCATTATACACCATTTTATGATATAAGTAAAATATATAATAATTATGATAAATATAAGGAGTAGTTATGGATAGTTTGGATAGATTTAGAGTGTTTTATGAGGTAGCTAAGGCTGGCAATATCACAAAGGCGAGCGAAACTCTCTACATATCACAACCCGCAGTCTCTCAAACGATTAAAAAATTGGAGGAAGAGTTGTCGATAAAGCTTTTTAGTAGAAACAAGAAAGGAGTGACTTTGACAAAACTAGGCAAAGAAATTTTTGATAAGGTTGAAAATGCCATTTTGTCTTTAAAATCTATCGACAGAATTGTTGAAGAGGAAAATGAATTATTGACAGGGAAAATATATATTGGTGCGGGCTCTAATGTTGCACGAGAGCTTTTGCCGAAAGCAATAAAGGAGTTTTTAGATGTCTTTCCAAACATATTAATAACACATATAGAAGATGTGCAGTCCAACATGATTGATATGTTAAGAAAGGGAGAGATTGATATTGTCATCTCCCAGAAAAAAGAGGTGGGTGACAACATAAAATTTGTGCCATTAAAATCACATAAATATGTCTTTATCAAAGGGAAAAATTTAAAAAACTTAAGATTGATAAAGCTAAGCAAGGGCTCTTATACTCATCAACTGATGGAGGACTATATTACGCACGAAAAGTTGGAAAAAATTCCAAATATTGGTGTAACAGGTTATAGGTTGGCTATTGATTTGGTAAGGTTAGGAGTGGGCATGGCTTTAGTGCCGGAGCATTTAGTTTCTGACTTAATAAAATCTGGCGAGATAGAGGTGGTGTTTGAAAACTATAAACTGCCAGATATCACTTTTGGCTATTACTATAATTCAGCACTTTTGACTCCAGCAACTAAAGTTTTTATAAAATTTTTAGATAGATTGGCTTAAAAAAATTATATTTGGGCTTGTGTTACGATTAAAATAGTGGTATAGTATGACCATTATGATTGAATTAACGTGGTATGGAACAGCGACTATAATGCTAAACATTGATGGAGAGAAAATTCTATTTGACCCATTTTTTAGAAGAAACAAAAAATTAGAACAGCCAAATATCAAAGAGTTCTGTAAGGCTGATTATATTTTCAACACCCATTCTCATTTTGACCACTTGTGTGATGTGCCAATGATTTTGAATAAAAGCAAGGCGAAATTATATGGTTCACGTCCAGCATATTTGCGACTTAAAAAGCAGGGCGTTGATGTCGAAAAAAAGGCAGTTTTTTTTAAGCATTATGAAACTCGCCACACGAAAAATGCCACTATTAAAGTTTATCCAAGCAAGCATATAAAAAATAATGTTGGTATCGTGCTTTTAACCGCATTAAAAATTCTTTTCACCTTTCAAATTCACAAGGCAATTAAACTGTTAAGTATGCATCATAAGTTCTTAATGGGTGGCGAAATTATGGCATTTGAGATAAAGGCAGATAACAAAAAAATTTTAATTTTTGGTTCCGCCGGAATAGATAAAAGTGCAAAATTGCCAAATGATGTTGATGTTCTTGTGTGGCCTTTTCAAGGGCGAACAAATATGAGCAAATATTCGTTACCAATCATTGAAAAGCTTAATCCAAAGGTTGTCATTCTTGACCACTTTGACAATGCTTTTCCTCCTGTTACAGGCAATGTTAAAACGGAAAAATTTGTGGAAATAATGAAAAAGAAAAATCCAAATATTAAAATTATTGTGCCAACCTATAAAGAAAAAATTATATTAAATTAAAAAAAGAGAATTTCTCTTTTTTATTTTTTAAAATAATTGTAAATATTTGTATAAAATTGTTTGGAAGTTTGTTTGAATTGTGATAAAATGGAAAATGTCAATCGTAATTGCTTAAAAGGAGGCGAATTTGACTATTTTGCAATCTGTTGACAGTTATATATATTTTTAGGAGGAAAATATGAGTGAACATGATAAGATGGTCAAGGTTATTAGATTTGCATTGGTGAAAATTGGTTGCAAGATAAATCATTTGGGCTTTCAATATCTATGCTACGCAGTCGAGCTTGTAATTATGAAGCCAAGTGCAATACATAACCTGTTAAAGGAAGTGTATCAAAAAATATCAGATGAATATCATGTCGGCAACAGAATGACTGTGCATAGTTCAATACGTAATGTGATAGAACTTACATACGAAACAGGAAGTTTTTTAGAAATAAACAAACTATTTAAAACAGAGATATACACCTTAAACGATAAGCCGACCTGTGGAGAGATAATAGGCTTACTTGCCGAATACTACACTTTAAAGCTCTATAAGGAAGAAGAAATTTTTAAGGATTTTTAAAGATGATATTTTAAATATCATTTTTTATAAAATAATGCCCTAGAAAAGATGTTAAATATTATTTATGAATTTGTTGCCGGGAAAATAAAACTTTAATTGAAATAACCAATTTAATATTTATGTTAAAAATCATTAAATTAAGTTTAACTTATTTGTAAAAAAAGTTTAAACCAGCAATAAAATTTTTTGATTACACATTATTTGTGTAATATTTTTTTACTTTTTGGATAAATTTAAGTGCTAAACTGAGAGTTGAAAATTTCGTAATAAAAGCCTTCTTTTTTTAAAAGTTCCTCATGTTTTCCTTGTTCAATAATCTTTCCATCTTTCATAACTAAAATAACATCTGCGTTGACTATTGTTGACAATCTGTGAGCCACAATAAAGCAAGTTTTTCCTTTCATAACCTCATCTATTGCTTTTTGAATTTTTAACTCTGTCCTTGTATCGACATTGCTGGTTGCCTCATCGAGAATTAAGAGAGGTGGTTGTTTTAAAATAACCCTTGCGATACATAGAAGTTGTTTTTGGCCAGCACTTATATTGTCTGCACGCTCAGAAATAATGGTGTTATATCCATCAGGCAATCTTTCAATAAAAGAATGTGCATTTGCAAGCCTACAGGCTTCAATAACTTCGTCCATGGTCGCATCGGGCTTTCCATAAGCCACATTATCACGGATTGTTGCGTTATACAGCCAAGATTCTTGAAGAACCATACCATAGTATTCTCGAAAAGATTTCCTCGTCACTTTCCTTATGTCCTTTCCGCTGAGTTTTATGCACCCTTTATCCACATCATAAAAACGCATTAATAGATTAATTAAGGTGCTTTTTCCACAGCCTGTAGGCCCTACAATAGCAATCCTTTGACCTTTTTTAACCTCTAAATTAAAATTTTCTATTAGACTAATAGATGGGTCGTAGGAAAACGATACTTCTTTTAAAGATACTTCTCCATTGCAAGTTTTTAGAGGAGGACTATTAAGGTCAGAGATTTCGTTGGTTTCATCTAATAAGTCGAAAACTCTTTTAGAACTTGCAACTGCAATATTTAAATCAGCAAAGATACTTGTTAAGTCATTGAAAGGTTTAGTATAATTTTCGCTATAATTTAGAAAAGAAAGAATTTTCCCGGGAGATAGCAATAAATTCACAGCCATAACAGCACCAACAACACAAACAACGCCATTTAAAATACCATTTACAAGGCGAGAGGTTGGGTTTGCGAGTGAGGCATAATAGACAGATTTTTCGCTTGCCTTATACAGATTTTTGTTCAATATATCAAAATTCTCATTTGACTTTGACTCACTGTTATAGGCTTTTAGAACTTTCATATTGGCAATCATCTCTTCAGTGTATCCGCTAATATCACCTTGAAGTTCAACACGCTTTTTGTATAGTTTTTTGCTTCGCTTTGTTATAGTAATTGCTAAAATTAAAGAAAAAGGAGAAACAAAAATCACTATTAAGGCCAAAATCCAATTAAGCAGAAACATGAAGACTATAACTATTAAAATTTGAAAAATTCCGTTAACGATTGACTTAAAGCCGTTTAATAATCCATCTGTTAGATTTTCGACATCAGCTACCATTGTGTTCATCAAATCACCATGAGGTTTGTTGTCGATAAATTTTACAGGAACATTATTTAGTTTGTTGTATATGGCGTCTCTTAGTGACTGTCCGGTTTTAAAGGTTAAAATGTTTGCATAAAAAGAGCCGAACCAATCAAAGAATGAGCTTCCAACAGCTAGAATGGCAATAATTATCAAATATTTGCTAAGTTCGGCAAAATTGACGTTGTTCATTTCTAGCATTGTATCCAATGCATATCCGGAAAATAAAGGTATCAGCATATTGCAGACGATTGCAAACATACTAAAAAGTATAGAGATAAAAAACACAGTCTTGTGTGGTTTGATATACGGTAAAAGTTTGGAAATTAATTGTTTGATTGATGTCCTATTTTTCATTTTAACCTACCTAGTTTGTGACCGGTATATTTCAAGATAAACTTCACAATTTTTTAATAATTCTTGGTGTTTTCCCATTCCTACAACGTTCCCGTTATCTAAAACTATTATTAAATCGGCATTTTGAACGGAAGTGGCTCTTTGAGAGATTAAAACAAGAGTGGTATCTAATTTCTTTAGTGCTTTTCTTAGTTTGCTATCTGTTAAAAAGTCAAGTGCAGAATTGCTATCATCTAATATCAGCATATCAGGCTTATTTATGATTGCTCTGGCAATTGTTAAGCGTTGCAATTGTCCGCCACTTATATTTTTTCCTCCGGCTAGGATTTGATGGTCAAGTCCGTCTTTCCATTTTGAAACAAAATCATAAGCCTGACTGATTTTTAAGGCTTCATTTATCTCTTCATCTGTTGCATCTTTGTCACGAAGTTGCATATTTTCTCTTATACTACCTTTAAAAAGAGAGCTTCTTTGCTGAACAATACTTAAATCTTCTCTCAGACACTTTAAAGAGATATCCTTTACATTTACTCCCTTAAACAAAATTTCTCCACGATTTGCATCGTAAAAACGAGCCATTAAATTTGCTATCGTAGTCTTTCCACTTCCCGTTCCGCCAATAATACCAATTGTCTGATGTGGATAGATAGAGAAGGATAAGTCTTTGATAAAAGAAGGGGTTTCTTTATCATTTGCATAATTAAAGGAAACATCTTTAAATTCCATAATGGCATCGTACTTTAATTTTTTTGTTTCAAGAGCATCAGGCTTGTCTTGTATGCTAGGTATAACAGAAAATACCTCTTTTATGCGGTTCAGACTTGCATTTGTTCGGACAATCATGATTATAAGTTGTGACATGATTAAAAGTGAGAGAGTGATCATGGTTACATAGTCGATAAGTGCCAAAATTTCGCCTTGTTGCATATTGCCAAGGTTAACTTGCCAACCACCAAGCATCAAAATGGCAATGGTGACAATATTCACAAACAAAAGCATAAGCGGGCTTAGAAGTGCTGATATTTTTGAAATTTTAATACTTGTTTTTGTGTAGTCAGCACTTGCAATATTAAATCGTTTTTCTTCATCTTCTTGTTTATTAAAGGCACGAATTACACGGGTTCCTTTGAGATTCTCTTGTGTGATTTTTCCGACCGTATCTAATTTTTCTCGCATCATTTTATAATACGGAGATGTCTTTTTTGTGTATATCCAAAGGATAACGCAAACAACAGGAATTAAAACTAAAAATACTATTGACATCATCGGATTGATTATCAAACTTATTACAAATGCACCTAAAAGCAAAAATGGTATTCTAATTAATAGTCTTAAAGATAGCCCGACAGCATTTTCCACTTGATAGACATCGTTCATTATTCTATTTACAAGCGAAGCCGTTCCAAATTTATCAAGCTCTGTATGAGAAAATTCTGAAATTTTTTTAAATAAATCTTTTCTTAAGCTGGTTGAAACTCCGGTGCTTGTCAAGGAGGCACATTTTTGGCTTATCAAATTAAAAAGGAAGCCGGCTATATTGACAATTAATATAATGATTCCTAATTTGATAATATAATCTATATCATTGTTTTTGACGCCAACATCAACTATTTTTGCAACTATAATTGGATTGCAAAGTTCAAGGATAGTTCCAAGCAGTTTAAAGAAAGGGCCAACAACTATATACCATTTGTATTCTTTTAAGTATTTTTTTAACATTTTCATATTTTTAATTATATATTATTGACACTATTTTTGCAAATAAATAATGTTTTTAATAATTAAACTATAAAAAATAAGATTTAGTTTTGTATAAACATATTTTAATATTTTTGATTTTTGCATTATTTTTAACTCTTATAGTCAAGCTTATTTAAAGTTCTATAAAAAAGTTATTTAATTGATTTTAAATATTAAAACAAAACGCTTGCATTCAAATGAAAGATGTGGTATATTTATTATTAGCCTAAAGTTTGCGGATATGGCGGAATTGGCAGACGCGCTGGATTTAGGTTCCAGTCCGAAAGGGTGCAGGTTCAACTCCTGTTATCCGCACCAGAACGCTAGACTTACGTAATTTACGTTTGTCTAGCGATTTTTAATATTAAAATGGTTAGATTTTAAATTTTTATTATTTTTCTCTTTCGTCAGTGTGTGCTGCTTGAGCTTCGCTATTCTTTTTTAGCGTGTCTATTTGTTGAAGGGTATATGCATGAGCCGCTTCACGTATTTCTTGTTTAGCTCTTATCATTTTTCCATCTTTAAAATAATTATCAGCCCATTCTTTGTAACTGTCAATCGTTTTTGTGATAGTTTCAAGCTCTTCCATGCTTTCTTGTAAAGTTTTATTTTCAGCTTGCTCAATTTGTCTTTCAATTTGTTCAACTTTTCCTCTGATTTGTGCTTGACTCTGTGTTACACCTGCACCTTCTAATCTCTTTAAGGCGTCAAGGTATATACTACGAACAAATCCTAAATCGCCACCACTTTCCATGACAGCCTTTCTTTTAGCTTGAATTTTGTTGTTTATATTTGCCAAGTCTTCTAGATATTTCACGAGAAGTTCATTAGTTGACATATCGGCGTTTAAATATTGGTTTTCCTTAGATAATCCTATAAGGGCAGTTTTGGCATTTGAATATTTTTCTGTTAATTGATTAAAAGCTTCTTCCACAGTTTTGTTTTTATGTGTCGAATGATAAGCTGAAAGTAGTTTGGTATATACAGCTTGTTGCTGTGAGTAATTTTTTATTGGTAAGCCGTATTTTTGCATAAAATCTGACCTTTTTGATTTTACAAGATAAAACACATTGTCCGAATAACTACTCATTTGCCCAGAGCTTCCAACAAATTCATTGGCAAGTGCACTACTTTTAAGAATTTTGCTAAGTTGTCTTGCCTTTTTTTGAATTATCTTGTTAGCCATAGCGTCTAACTTAAGCATTTCTTTAGCAAGTTTTCCGTCACCATATTTCTCGCATACAAAACTTAGTTCCGACAAATTTGGCATGGAGATATTTTTTAAATCTTCCACTAAGTCAATAGCTTTTTTTATCTTTCGCCCATCTCTTTTCCATTTAGAATTAGAAAGCTCAATTAAAGCTGATTCTAATTTATCAAAATCTTGTTTTTTATCTCTTTCATTAATTTTTGGCATTTTATTCTCCTTTTGAATTTATTATAACAAAAGCTGAATAAGATGGCAAATGATTATGATAAAATCCTTCGACAAAAATAGTTTTTAATGTCTAAAAGTAGCTAAAAAGATGCTAAAAGGTAGTGATATAATGAGAAAATCACACTTAAAGGAGGACAGTATGCCATATATTATAACTGAGCCGGTAAAGATTCCGGGAACTAAATTGGGATATGCAATTTATCCTTTTCAAAATCATTTTTTAGATAAAACTAGGCCGTTAGATGAAAATATGTTTAAACTATACATTTTTGAACTTCAGGCTAGCAAATTTATAGAGGTCAAGAAAACTCTGTATCAAAAAGAGCTTTTTTTGAGTATGCGAAATTCCAATTTGGTCGATTGTGAGTTAAAAAAATTTATCATGAACAATGAAGAATATATCACCAATCTTGATGAGATGATGATATTTTTATCACCAAACGTAAAAAAGATGAGGCTGTAAGCAATTTTCACTTTATTTTTCAAATATTTTATGCTATCATATTAACCGAAGATGAAAACATTTTCTTACATCAATCCAAGGCCGTTTTTTTATTGTTTTTTAGCGTTACTCTTTTCTATTTCGGTGACGCAATATATCTTTGATCTCAGCATACAACATATCGTGCTTTTTGTCAGTATATCGGTTGGACTTATTGCCGGGCTTATCTGTTTTAAAAAGTTTTTTATGCTGTTTTTGATTTTTGCCACTATGTTGTTTGGTGGTTGCTGGTATTTTGTCGGAATTAACTCGTATAAAATTGACAATTTTGATGGTACTGTTTCGGTGACAGGCAGGCTATCTGATAATGTTGAGTACGAAGAGGAAGAGACGACCTATCTTTTAAAAGATGTTATAGTCAATGGTAAAAGTGTTAAAAATGTTGAACTGACAATCTTAGGAGAGGGAAGAAACTTAAGTGTTGGAGATGTTATAGAGTTTGAAGCGGAGCTTAGTGAGGTAGCTCTATTTAGTCTAAACTTCTTTAATCTTACATATTACAGGAACAAGACAGGTTATGTTGCAGAGGTCGATTTAAACGATGTCAATGTTGTGGATAACGAAATTAAACTGGTGGAAAAATTTAGGCTCAGAGTTAAGGATTTACTTGTTGAAAATATGAGTCCTGATGACGGAGCAACTGCGTATGCTGTGCTATTTGGATACACAAATGATATCTCAGACGATACCTACTCTGCTTATCAAGACGCCGGCATCTTGCATCTTCTTGCAGTATCGGGCTTAAACGTCACCTTTTTAATTTCGCTTATAGGCCTTTTCTTGAAGATATTAAAGATTAACAGATTCACCAATTTTATAACTTGCTTTATCGTTTTAATTGTCTATGCATATCTTTGCTCGTTTGCTCCGTCCATTCTCCGAGCGGGGATTATGGGTATCATCTTTCTTGCCTGTCAACTTTCAGGCAGATGTTATGACAGTTTAAATACATTAGGCATTGCAGGTGTGCTTGTTTTAATCACTTCACCGCTTTTTGCCTTTGACATCGGCTTTTTGATGAGTTATTTTTGTGTTATGGGAATAATCTTGTTAAGCCCTATTTTATCAAGTTTTCTTAGAAAGATATTTCCAAAGTTTGTAGCAGACGCCTTATCAGTTTCCATAAGTGCCACCATTGCTATTTTGCCATTTTTAGCTATGATGTATTCCAAACTCAATCTTCTTACCTTTTTCACCAACCTTTTAACTGTGCCACTTTTCTCAGTTGCCTATCCGTTTTTGTGTGTGGCAACAATAATCTGTCTTATCTTTCCTTTTATGGGATTTTTGCTGACGCTGTGCGGATATATATTTACGCTGGTAAGTTTAATAGCTCAGTTTTTTGCTCAAACTCCTCTTTCCATTCAGTTAGCTCCATTTAATGTTGCGATATCCGGCTTTATCTTTCTTATGCTCTTCTCTATAAGTCGATTTTTCATGGCATCAACACGTGGAAAGGTGGTGGCTTTTACTAGTCTTGCTTCCATTATCACAATAGCAGGTTGCGTCTTTGCCTATATTCCTATGTGCAGTGCCGGAGTTCTATATGTTTATATGCACGATAATTCCTTTGTTTTACTTACCAATTCTAAAAATGAAACATTGATACTTGATGCGACTTGGAATTTTTCTGATGTCAATAATGCCCTTATTGAAATAAATGCACACGAGGTCATTGCTAATATTCAGATAAACAATGTTTTGCCAGCAAGTTCGCAGGAGTTTTTGCATATCACAAACTATTCTCATGTTGATATCACAAATCGTGAAGGCACAGAAGCGTTATCTTACAACTCAGATTATTATCTAGGTGATTTCAGAATACGATATATAACTTTTGAAAATGAGCTGATTGGCTTAGAGGTAGAATTTGATAACATGATAGTCTTACGGCCTTGTTCGGAGCTTTCTCAAGAGGCATTAGATTACCTTTCTCTTTTGCCGTATGATTTAATCTTAGCTTATCAGCCAAATGATGCCTTTTTAGATTTTAATGGAAAGGTTCTTTCAACAACGGGCAGTGAAGAAGATATTTATCTTACAATTAAAGACAACAAATTTGTTTATAGGAGGACATTTTAATGAAAACACTTGCACAGAGATTAGCAAAAAAAATAGAACACAGTTATCTCATTCAAGGCGAGGATATTCTATTGTATGATAAGGCGTTAGAACTTATCAAAAAGGCGTGTCATATTGAGCTTGAAGAATTTAATTTTACCAAATTTGACGATGATAATTTTAAGACCGATGTAGTCATGGATACATTGGAGACTTTACCATTTGTTGGAGAAAAAAAGATTGTTTTACTTAAAAATCTGACAAAAATCCCAGAAGATTTTAAGAAGAAACTTAATGCCTATTTAAAAGCTCCACAGCCTTCCACCTGCCTTGTTATATTTGACTTTTTCAATAATTTTAATTTTATCATAAGCGAAAAAGTCAGTGCAAAAAGGCTAGATGAGGTGAGTTTAGGAAAAATTGTGGAAGCGGAACTTGAAAAGGCTGGCAAGAGCATTCAAAAGGAGGCAACTGTTCTTCTTCTCTCCTATTGCTGTGACTATTATTCGCTTATTGCCAATGAACTTGAAAAACTTAAAAATATAGATAATGATGTCATCACAAAGAAAGATATTGAGAACATGGTAACTAAGGAAACGGAATTTTCTGTGTTTGAGCTTAGCGAGGCACTGTCTAAAAAAGATGCAAACAAGGCGGTGGAACTTTTAAGTTTGATGGAGAAAGACACAAAGACTTTTTCTTTAATTCTCAATCATTTTAGGCGTATGTTTTTTGTTGCTATATCTAAGGAGAGCGACATAGAACTTAGTAAGCTTCTTTCCGTTAAGGAGTATGCTATAACAAAAGCCCGAGCACTAGGCAAGAATTTTTCAAAAATACAATTAAAAAATATCTATGAACTTTTATCAGAGGTGGATTTTTATATCAAAAACGGACAAATGCAAGTTGAAAATGCGTTATATTATTTGATTTTTGGCATTCTTTATTGTTAGAATATTAAAAATATGAATATATTGAAAAGTTGTAAAGATAAAAAAGGAGAAAACTATGGAAGAAAGAGATTTGGAGGAAATAAAAGAGGAGTTTAAAGAGATATTTTTTGACAACATCGAGCGTGACGGAGCAGAAGAATTGTTGGAATTTTTAGAGCGTTCAGATTTTTTTAAAGCACCTGCAAGCACACGCAATCACTCAGCCTATGAGGGTGGACTATGTGAGCATAGCATCAATGTCTATAAAAGATTTGTCAAATTGCTCACTTCCGAATATGGTAACTATGAAGAAAAGATATCTAATGAAAGCGTAGCAATCATTGCACTTCTGCACGATATTTGCAAGGTGAATTTCTATGTAAAAGATTTAAAAAATGTCAAAAAAGATGGAGTTTGGACGCAAGAGCCTTATTATAGAGTGGAGGATAGCCTGCCTTACGGACACGGCGAAAAGTCGGTGTATATGATTTCTGGCTTTATGAAGTTGACCCGTGAAGAGGCAATGGCAATAAATTGGCACATGGGTGGCTTCGACCCAAGAGTAAGAGAGGGCAGTGTTAGGCTCACCGATGTATATTATCGCTATCCAATTGCCTTCATTTTCCATATTGCCGACAATATGGCAACCTATCTTGATGAGCAACCGACAAAATAGTAAAAGATATTTTAAAGAAAAAGTTTTTTATGATATGTATATTGTTAGAAAAGAGTATTCTTGTGTGGAGAGAAAAAAGTTAAAATTTAAAGCGAAACGGGCGTGTTTTTTCCGAAAAGGTATTGACACTGCCCGCATTTTATTATATAATATAGACAACAAAATAGGAGGTTAGTTGTGAGTGATATTTTAAAACCTTATGGAGAGGATAGAGAACCTATAAAAGTTGAAGGTTACACCGTTTCTTTGTCACCAAAGGAGTGGTTAACACGTGACCTACAAGACTTTTTCTTAGACTCTCAAATGGACGCTGTTAAATTAGGTGATTTTGAAGTTGATGGTAGTATTGATTATTCTAGAAAAGCTGATAAGGGGAAAATAGGCTTAGAATCTAGCAGAGTTTCCAGCGAGATATCAAAACTTCAAGATCCTGTTGAAGTTAAGGTGTTGCGTGAAGAGAAGTCAAGTATGTTCTCTGTTGATACCACAGATGTATCCTTATATATGTTTGGCTTAGACACAAAGATAAAAGCGAACAAAGCTGATGTCGGAATTTCAAAAGATAGCCAACTTGTTGGAAGAGCATTTCTAGTTCCAAAAGCATCAAGCACCGTAAGCGAGCTACCAAGTGGCTACGAAGCAGAAAAGAAATATAAAGATAATGATGGCAACATTGTTATTTATCATGAACAAATCGATGGCGATGGGAAGAAGTCTTACATCGAAGAGACAATAAAAGTCACACAAGCTCAACTTGTAAAAAATATGGGCATTGAGAAAAAGAAAGGTCAACCATCAAGATTTGTTGTTGTTCCTGAAAATGTAACAAAAAATTGGGACGGAAAAGTTGGACAATCTTCAAAAAAAGATATTAATAGTGGTAATGGTCTTCTTGCTGATTTAGGTGATGATAGAGATAGTGTAAACAAAAATCTACTTAGAGGCGAGGCTTTAACTTATGTTTTTGAAACTGAGTTAAAGGAAAAAGCTCCAATCAGAATTAAAGAACCTAAGGTTGTTGAGCTTCCAAAGAAAAAAGTAGAAACAAAACTTCCAGAGTTTGTTGATGGCTCAGGAAAAGTCTATGGATATTGGAAATTTAAAGGACAGATTCCAACCGCTGTTGTTGGCGATTCAAGAGTTCGTCCTTTCCGTGAAGCAAAAAAGACACAACTTGCTTCAATCAAAAAACAAAATAAGCAAAATGAAAAGATAGAAAGAGAGATTGAGGGTATTGATGAGTGGCTCCTTGCAAATCCAGGTGCCACAAACAAGCAAATCTCTGACAAACAAAGAAGAAGAGCAGAACTTGTTGACAAGATAACTGAAGATAGAACAATGCGTATCTATGCAGTTGAAAATGAGGGTGGCAACAAGAAGATTGACTTCTATGTTTACCTCGGCGATGAAAGACATGCTCCAAAGACTGCTGATGATTTTAAAACAAACAGTGGAGTTTATAAAATTCGTAAAGCAGGCTTTGAGATCATGAATAAAACTCGCACTCCTGTTCTTGAAGTCTATGGCAAGCCTCATGAAAACGAATCGGGCAAGATTGTGTATGACGGAACAAGAAGAATTGTCGATGTAACAAGGGGCGGAAATGAGGAGTTGAATGCCTTTTGTGATGCATTTGCAAAGGCAGAGAAAGATGCTGAAAACACAACCGCCTTTGATGAAGCTTTCTATCTTGATAAGAGTGTAAGAAAACATATAAGCAAAGAATTGGCAGAAGATTTAGATAGACAAAAGAACGCATACTATGAATCTGTGAAAGGGTCAGCAAAGGTTAAAAAGCAAGACACCTCAGAGATGTCTAAAGAAGATAAAGTGAGAGCGAAAGCAAGATATAAAGCTGAGAAGGCTAGAGCTAAGACTGAAAAAACAAGAGCAAAAGATACTTCGAGTGGATTTAAGTCAGGTTTTTTTAAGAGTGGATTTCCAGAAAAACTTGCCACACTTGCAATTGGTGTTGGAATTGGAGTTGGGGCTATGGCTATTGCAACACAGGGTGTTGATATAGCAAACAGCAATCAACTTAGAGATATGGCAGAAACAAACGCAGAATCACATATCGCTCAAGTTCTTGAAGATGATGCAGTGGCTAGAAGTGTAAGTTATAACGCATTTGAAAATGAGGCAGAGCCAACACTATTTAACTATAAAGCAGAAAATAGTGCCGATAATATAGTCATTGACTCAGCAAGCGAAAGCAATATTCAAAAGATGTTTGCTTCAGATAACGCAACAACCTTTGGATATGATGTTCAAAAAGATGTTGAATCGACAATACAAAGTGAAGGCTGGAGAAACGCAGCTAGAATGGCAGTTAGCAATTGGGCAGGCTTTGATTACTCTAAAGAGGGTGTTGAAGGTGCTTATTCAGCTCTTGGAAGTATGGCTGGTCAAGAGGTTAAAGAAAATGGCGTTACGCTTTCAGACAGCGAAGTTGTATATCCTGATTTAGGCACAACTGAGGCTTCCTTTGTCAACTACTTAGAGTCACTTGGAGCAAGCGAAGAGATAGCAACAACTGCAGCAACCGCTTACGCAAACGCTTTCACAACCTCTTATTCACTAAGCGAAGATCTTACGACCGCTCCAGAAGAAGAGCCGGATAATGAATTAGATACCACAGACGGAAGTCTCCAAGAGACATTCAGTAGTATTGTTGGTGAGTCAGTTCAAGTTATTCATGCGAATTATGATGAAACTAACAATCACGGAGTTATCTTTGGCTTAGATTCTGATAAAAATCTTGTTGGAGTAAAATTTAATAACGGACCAGACTTTAACATAAAGGTAACTAATGCTGTCGGCTTTGAAGCAGCACTACTTGAAGCAGCTGCTGTTGATGGTTGTGAAATAATGGAATTTAAGCCTGTTGAATGGTTAAATTTAAGTCAGTCAGAAATAGATAAAGCCTATAATTATCTTGGCGATGTATATGGCGAAAGTGCTGGACTATTCTATAATGTAACACCTGTTAAGGCTGACAATGCAACTAAAGCTCATTATGGTGTAAATATTGTAAGTGTTGCAGAAGCTACTCTTGATGTTACTATTGAAAGCGTCAATGTATATCCTGAGACTTACAAAACGGCAACTGAGGAAGATGTTTTCAAGACGGCAGTAAGCGAAGCAACAGATGGCAAATATGCAGGGGCAAGTGGTCACTACACAGATCCTAATGAGCCTACCATGGAAACAACAATTGCAAACGAACTTGATCCAACAACAAAAGCTCAAGCAGGAGAAGCATTACAAAAACAAACTCCAACTCTCAATCAAGGCGGAGTGATACCTGTATCAAAAGAATCAAAAGAGCGTGAGAAATAAAAACAAAAATAGTTAGATTTTAAAGTCTAACTATTTTTATTTATAATATTTAAAAGATTTTTTAATTTCAGTTTGTTTTGCTTTTTATATGCTAGATAAAATGTAACAGAAGCCTCTTCATCTAAAATAGGCAAACTCATCCTATCTAGCTCAGAACGCAAGGGCAAGGTGATGTTTGTGGAAAAGTTTGGAATTGTTGAGGCGTTTATTATCTCATACAGATTCTCCATAGATTGTGGAAAAAATTTTGATTTTGGAAGATTTTTTGCGACAATTTCGTCCCAAAGGCCAAGGTTGTCTGCCACTAAGAAAGATTGTCCGTCAATCTCTTTAAAATGCACGCCTTGTGTGAGTTTTGATAAAAAGTGAGTTTTTGGAATGGTTGTGTAGAGTTTTTCAGTAAAAACATATTTTGATGCTATTTCGTCACTATCAATCTGCTCAGTTGTGAAGATAAAATCATAAGTGCCGTCTTTCAATTTTTCAAGCAAATTTTCCTTTGTTTCTATCTTGCTAAAAATCGTTTTTCCGGGAAATACTGAGAACAAAAGGTTGCCGTATTTAATCATTGGGCCGGGTGCAATTGTGCCAACAGAGATGTTTGTTATTGAATTATAGAACGCCACAGTCCTTTCCTTCATTGCTTTTTCCGTTTCAATAACAATTTTGGCATTTTTAACAAGTTCTAAGCCTGTTTCAGTTAAAGAGAGCTTATTTTTGCTTCTTTCAAAGATAGGTACTCCAACATAATCTTCCACTTTTTGCATGGCACGGGTAAGAGCAGATTGTGAGATATGGAGAGAGTTACTTGCTTTTGTCAAATTTTCTGTCTTAGCATATTCAACTAAATATTCCAAAAAATCAATATTTATCATTCTTCTTCACTATGCCTTTTAATTATAGTGAAGTTTAAAAATATTGTCAAACAAGATGAACTTAATATAGTCTTACATAATTCGACATAACAGGCAGGCTAGTATGGTTCCAACGATAGAGCAGATAAGAGCAACAGGTATGGCGTATAACAATTTTTTCACCTTTGTCTGCGAAAAATAGACAGTGGCAACATAAAAGATTGTTTCGCTACAACCCATTATAACGCAGGCACAGCGTGAGATATAACTATCTGCCCCATAAGTTACAAGCACGTCTTCAAGTAGAGCATAGCTTCCACTTCCGGTGAAAGGGCGAAGGAGAACGAGCTCTGTTAACTCTGATGGCACACCAAGGGCGTTAAAAATTGGGGATAAAATTTGCGTCAGCCATGAGGTTATACCGCTGACACGAAGAAGCGCCACTGCAATCATAATTGAGGCAATAAAAGGAAAAATATCGACAACGAGCTTAATTGCTCCTTTTGCACCCTTGACGAAATTGTCATAGGTGTTGAGGCGTTTATAGATGCAATAAATAAAAAGAAGAATGAAAAGTATAGGAAGGATATATGCACTCATTGCTTTTTCCTTCCTTTAATTTTCTTTCGCAGTTTTTCGATTCCATGAACTAAAAGTATTCCCATGATTGTTGTCGTCACTGTTACTATTAGTGTTGGCAAGATGATATCGGCAGGATTTGCACTTCCTGCACTAGCTCTGAGTCCGATAACTGTGGTCGGCAATAATTGAATGGAGGTGGCATTGATGACAACAAGCATAATCATAGCAAAATTGGCTTTTTCAGATTTGTCATCTAAAGCTTGCATGGCTCTAATGCCCATAGGTGTCGCAGCGTTGCCGACACCAAGCATATTTGCAGAGATATTTAAAGCAATCAGTTTTTCCGTTTCTTCATTATCAACTTTAAAGATTTTTTTGATTAGCGGGCGTAATAATTTTGCCAGCTTGTTTGAAAGCCCGCTTGCGTCAATCAATTCAATAAAGCCGAGCCACACAACATAGACGGCACATAGTTCTATGCAAAGTTCTAATGCTTCAGTGGAAGCACCAATCATCTCACTGAGCATGGCGGACGGATTGACGATGAGTAGCACCAGCATAGAGGCTAACATCATGATAAGCCAAAAAATATTCATACTTATTTTTATGCCGTTTCTTTATAAAAAAGACATTAATATCAATATTTCGTTTAATTATTATAAATAACAACGAAACAATTGTGGATATGTGGATAAACTTGATTGTAAATTTGACTAATATTAAAAAATTTGATAAACTATTCCTATGAAAAATAATTTTATTGATGTTCACGCACATCTTGATGCGTTTGAAGATGTGGAAAAGGTGATAAATGATGCGAAAATAAATGGCGTAGAAAAGATTGTAACGGCAGGGTATAACCTTGCTTCTTCTAAAATATGCGTGGAACTTGCAAAAAAGTATCCCGACGTCTATGCAGTTATAGGCTTGCACCCTGAAAATATCGAAGATGAAAACGCAGATTATTTATCAGAATTAAAGGTGTTGGCAAAAAATGAAAAAGTTGTTGGGATTGGTGAAATAGGACTTGATTATCATTATGGCAAAGATAAAGAAAGACAAAAGAAGATATTTGTGGAGCAGATAGAGATTGCCAATCTTTTGAATCTTCCTATTGTTATACACAGCAGAGATGCGATGGGCGACACTATGGAAATATTAAAAAAACATAAAGTTAAAAATGGCGGGCTTATGCACTGTTACAGCGGAAGTATTGAGAGTGCAAGGGAGCTAAAAAAACTAGGCTTTTCTTTTTCCTTTGGCGGAGTTTGCACTTTTAAAAATGCTAAAAATGTCTGTGCTGTCATTGAAGATTTATCAATGGATTCAATTATGCTTGAAACCGATTGTCCGTATCTTGCACCTGTGCCACATAGAGGTGAGAGAAATGAACCAAAATATATTCCACTCATAGCAGAGAGGATTACAGAGCTTAAAAATATGCAGATTGAAGAGGTGGCAAGAATCACAACAAATAATGCAAAAAATATTTTTAAATTAAAAAATTAATAAAAAATTGGTTAAAAACGAGTAAAAAATTAAAAAATATGCATTTTTTTATTAATTTTTATAAAAATTCCTTAAAATTGCTATTTTTATAGATAAAAAATATATGAGAAAAATATTAAAAAAATATTTTAAATAAGGATAAAATATGTTTAATTTTAAAAAGAAATTTGGTCAAAATTTTTTAACAGACAAAAATCTTTTAAATGCCATTGTGAAAGATGGAGAAATTAATAAAGATGATTTTGTCATCGAAATAGGTGCTGGCGCTGGTGCTCTTACCGAGGTTCTTTCAAGTAATGCTGATAGGGTGGTGGCATTTGAAATTGACAGCGAACTTAAAGAAACATTAATAGCTTTAAACCTTAAAAATGTCACCTTTCGTTTTGAAGATTTTATGAAGGTTAATTTAGAAGAGTTTGAAGAGCCATTTAAAGTGGTTGCCAATCTGCCATACTATATCACCACGCCGATAATTTTTAAATTACTTGAAGAGAGTGACAAGATGCTCTCTCTCACTGTTATGATTCAAAAGGAGGTGGCAGAGCGTATGGTGGCTGACCCGTCTGGAGACTATGGCGTGCTTTCTGTTATGCTTGCTTTCTACGGCGAGGCGAAGATTACAAGAATAGTTAAAAGAAATATGTTTTATCCAGAACCAAATGTCGATAGTGCTGTCGTTACTCTTAAAGTTGAAAAAAAATATGATATTGACAAAAAAGATTTTTATAACTTTGTCAAAACTGCTTTTTCTATGAGAAGAAAGACTCTTTTAAATAATCTATCTTCAAAATATCCTAAAGAAAAATTGAAGGAGGTATTTAATGAAGAATTTTTAAAGCGTAGAGCGGAAAGTTTGACAATTGATGAATTTGTTGATGCCTATAAAAAACTAAATGAAAAATAAATTTAAGTTTGCTATAAAAAGTTATTATATAAAATCGAAAATATAGAAAAAATGATAGATTTTTCAAGTTTTTTAAGTTAATTTGAAAAATAGTTAAAAAATAGAGATAAAAATTGAAATTATGTAAAAAATTCACTTTTTGTATATTCGACAGTTTAGAAGATTAGAAAGAGAGCAAGAGATTTGATTGATTAAATCTCTGATATATCTTATTTCCTCGTCATCTTTTCCGCACGCAATTTCCATAGCAAGATATGTAGCGAGAAGTATCATGCTTTCCTTTTCTTCCATATTTTTTTATATTCTTGCATAAATATTTTGTTTAATTTTTATAACTTTGACCAAGATAGCAAATTTGAAATTGGCACAAAATAAGAAAAAGGAACCTTACAAAATATAGAAGTTCCTTTTTATATTAGTTTCAAAAAAAATAGAACAATTTAACTTTTTTATCTTTAATCAAGCAGTGGCAAAACATCGACAGAGAAGGTGGCAGTAATCTCTGGATAGACTTTGGCGGTAACCTTATATACTCCAAGCGTTTTAATTGGCTCTTTGAGTTCAATCTTCTTTTTGTCTAAGTTTATATTGCTTTGAGCAAGTGCCTCAGAGATTTCCTTGCTAGTTACAGAGCCAAACATCTTGCCGTTTGCTCCACATTTTATTTTAAGTGTAACAACCTTTCCTTCTATCTCGCTGGCAAGTGCCTTTGCGTTTTTAATCTCCTCTTGCTTATGGAATTTTTGTGCACTTTTTTGCCCTTGATTTTCATTTAATGCACTGCTGTCAGCAGGCTTTGCTAAGTTGTTCTTGAATAGATAGTTGCTGGCAAATCCGTCTGCAACATCTTTAATATCTCCTTTTTTACCCGTTCCTTTGATATCTTTAAGTAATACGACTTTCATTTTCACTCCTTTATAGCAATATTTTAAAGCATTTTTGTTTTGTTTGTCAAGAATTGGCAATAATTTTAGTGGAGGAAATATGGATATTCGTTGTAGAAAGACAAGTTGTGCCTATAATGACCGCTATACTTGTAAGGCAAAGGCGATAGATATAACAAGAGCGTGTGTATGCAAAAAGTTTGAAAAGGGCGAAGAGGAGATTGATAAGACAAAAAATATGTTCTCTCGGACACCAAGTTATGCTCCACAAAGAAAAAGCAAGACGATAAAGATAGAGTGTAATGCACATTGCCTATTTAATAAAAATGGGGCGTGCCAGGCGAATGGTATAACATTAAACGATTTGAAAAACAAGCCATATTGTATCACATTTTTAAGAAAATAGATATTGACATATAGAAAACTTAGTGATATACTTTCTTTAAAGAAGGGAAGGTATGGACGAGAAAACACAAAAGAAAAGAAATGTCAAAGATGAAATCTTAGAAAGAATGGCAGTGAAGGAACTTAGAAATTTAATTCCGGAACTGAAAAATGAAGTTTCCTACACTATAAGTGATATGAAAGATGTCTATAGAGATTACTGTTCGTTTATGATGCAAACAGAGGCTATGAGAGGGGAAAGATTTAAAAAGATGAGCGAAGCCTACAAAGATATTCTTAATCGCTTGTCAAACTATGCTGGAAAATTAGGTAAGTCTGAGCAAATAAACGATAAAGATTTGTGCAATGAGCTTCTTATCGATTTTCTTGATATTCATTCAAAATTTGAGAGTTTGTTGTTTGTAAATTTAAGTAAGGCGAAATACTTTGTACCTTTAAAGGACGAGATAAAGTCGCAGTTAAGAAGCAATGAATTTGTCTTTGAACAAGTTTTTGGCTTGAGTTTCTTCTATGCTCAAAATCGAAGAAAAGTTTTTAATTATCAAAAAAGCTATGTCAACTGTAAAGAAGTGGAAAATTATGAGGGAAGTAACGATGGCACACCTTTGCCAGAGGGATATGCCGCAAGTTGCCTACATAAAGGTATATGGCAGTTTGACACAACAAAAAATAGATATGTTATGCTGACAAAAGAGACGGTTGTGATTGATAGAGAAGAAAAATATAATGACGTCTTAATTGAAGAAAACACTTCTGAAAGAAATAAAAGATAAAATTTGATTTTTTCTTGACTTTTCTTAATTATGATGATAAAATGCCTTTATCAAACGAGGAAGAAAGAGAGTACTTTCATTTGTGACACACAGAGAGGTAGTGGTTGGTGAAAATTACCTGAAAGATGAAAGGAAAGACGCTTTTGGAGTTTGGAAAACTTAATAAAAGTGGTCAGTTTTGACAAATTAGGTGGCACCGCGGATATTTTTATTCGTCCTAATGCAATTTTGCATTAGGATTTTTTGTTTTCTAATGCAGTATGAAAGGAGAAGAAATATGACAGAGCAAATTTCAAAATTAAAGGAAGGTAAGGTTCGTTTTCAAGGTATGATTGACACTGTGCGTGATAAGAAGAACATTCAGTTTATCATACTATCTGACTTTTCGGGCAAAATTCAGGTAACAGTTGATAAAGTGGCACACCCAGAGATTGGGGAAGTCTTTTCGCATCTTCTTACAGGTTCAACCGTTTTGGTGGAAGGTGAACTTGTGAAGAGTGAGTATGTGAAGATGGGCGGACAGGAAGTTCTGGCAGAAAAAGTGGAAGTTACAAGCACTGCCGAAGTCTATCCAATCGGGCCTGAGAGCAATATCGACCAAAGAATTGACTATCGTTGGTTAGATTTGAGGCAGGAGAAAAATCATCTGCTTTTCAAGGTTCAAACGCTGTTTACAAATGCAATGCGAGAATTTTTGCTTGACAAGGACTTCATAGAGATTCACACGCCAAAACTTATCGGCACGGCCTCCGAGTCTGGTTCTGAGGTATTCCAAGTAAAATACTTCGACACCTTTGCCTATCTTGCACAAAGTCCACAGTTCTATAAGCAGATGGCAATGTCGGGCGGATTTGGTAGAATTTTTGAGTGCGGGCCTGTCTTTAGAGCAGAAAAATCACACTCCAAAAAGCACGCCACAGAATTTACCGGCTTCGACCTTGAGTTTTCTAATATTGAATCGTATGAAGATGTGATGAAATTGGAAGAGGAGATGCTCACCTACGCACTTCAAAAGGTAAGTGAAAAGTATAGTGAAGAGATTAAATCGACCTTTGGCGTTGATGTTATAGTTCCAACTTTGCCTTTCCCAAAAATTAAACTAAAAGATTTATACGAAGAACTTGAAAAACGCTATGGCTATACCTGTCCTGAGGAAGAGAAGGACGATTTAACAACGGAAGCGGAGAAGCTATGCGGGCAGTTTGCAAAAGATGCGTATAATCACGAATTTTTGTTCGTTACTGACTACGGTGCAAGGAAGAGAGCTTTCTATCACTTACGAAAAAACGGAGTGCCACAGGGCTATGACCTTATCTGGAAGGGCGTGGAAATCACCACAGGGGCTCAGAGAGAGCATAGGTATGATATTTTGAAAAAGCAGGCGGAAGAGAAAGGGCTTGCAAAAGATGTTGAGTTCTATCTTCAATTCTTCAAATATGGCTGTCCGCCACACGGAGGCTTTGGCTTAGGGCTTGACAGAATCACAATGAATCTGTTGGAACTTCCAAACATCAAAGAATCAATGTTCATATTTAGAGGTCCTGAAAGGATAACTCCATAAAAGCGAGGTTAATTATGAAAAGAACAGAACTTAGAGATTTAAACAAAGACTATGAAAAATTTGGTGGCAAGTCTATCACAGTTTGCGGTTGGGCAAGAACGGTGCGTGATAGCAAGAATATTGCCTTTATTGAACTCAATGATGGTGCGTTTAAAAGCGTGCAGATTGTTGTGGAAAGGGCAAAGGCTAAAAATTATGATGAGATAGTCAAACAGAATGTCGGCTCCTCTTTTGAAGTTAAGGGCAAGGTTATCTTGACGCCAGAGGCAAAACAGCCTTTTGAGATTAATGCAGATGAGGTGGAGATTTTAGGTTCTTGTGAGCTTGACTATCCTCTTCAAAAGAAGCGTCATACCGTGGAATTTTTGAGGACAATTCCGACAATAAGGCCAAGAGGCAATCTTTTCAATGCGGTGTTTAGAATACGCTCTGTTTCAGCCTTTGCTATTCATAAGTTTTTCAACGAGAGAAACTTTGTCTATGTGCATACTCCAATCATCACGGCAAACGATTGTGAGGGGGCAGGCGAGATGTTCCAAGTGACCACGCTTGACCTTGAAAACTTACCTAAAAAAGACGGCAAGGTTGATTACAGCCAAGATTTCTTTGGCAAAAAGGTATCTTTGACCGTTTCAGGACAACTTCACGAAGAGACGATGACACACGCCTTCGGAAAAACTTACACCTTTGGGCCGACATTTAGAGCGGAGAACTCCAACACCTCACGCCACGCTGCTGAGTTTTGGATGATGGAGCCAGAAATCTGCTTCTGCGACCTTGACGAGCTTATGGACAACGAAGAGGAAATGGTGAAGTATGTTATCTCCTATGTTATGGAAGAGTGCAAAGACGAACTTGAATTTTTAAATAAGTTTGTCGATAATGGACTTATTGAAAGGCTAAAAAATGTTGTGGAAAATGAGTTTGTTCGACTTGACTACACAGAGGCTATAAAAATACTAGAAAAGGTGCAAGATAGATTTGTCTTTCCTGTTAAGTGGGGCGTTGATTTGCAGTCCGAACACGAGAGATATTTGACCGAAGAGGTCTATAAAAAGCCGGTCTTCCTTAAAAACTATCCAAAGGATATCAAAGCTTTCTATATGCGTCAAAACGATGACGGCAAAACGGTGGCGGCTGTCGATATGCTTGTGCCGGGCATCGGAGAACTCTGCGGAGGTAGCCAGAGAGAAGAGCGTCTAGAAAAATTAAGAACAAGAATAAACGAACTAGGGCTGAAAGAAGAGGACTATAGTTGGTATCTTGACACCCGTAGATACGGCACGAACATTCATTCAGGCTATGGCTTAGGTTTTGAACGACTTGTGATGTATCTAACAGGCATATCCAACATTCGTGATGTCGAATTCTTCCCAAGAACTGTGGGTTCAATTCAAGGCTAATCAAATTAGAATTAAAAAAGTCAGTAAGTGATTTACTGATTTTTTTATTAAGAATTTAATATTGTTATTTAGAAATTTATATAACACACCAAACAAAAACTATATTTATAAAAATAAAATCAGATAATTTGTTGGTATTTTTATGTTATTTATTTTGTATTTTTACCTATTTAATATATAATAAAAATATCATTAAAAATTTATTGGAGAATTTATGAAGAGATTTTTGATTTGTCTATTTTCCTTTTTATTTATAGGTTGTTCCATCGCTGGTGGAGCAGTTCTTCTTTCAAATTCTTCATATAGCGATGAATATCGGGGGGGGGATTCGTCAAATTCAGAAAATGATGTAACAAAAAATGCTCCAACAAATGAAGACTTTTGGACGGACGAGGGAAATTATGCCGACTCCTTCGCTGGTGGCACAGGCATAGAAACTGACCCATATCAAATTGCAACCGCCGAGCAACTTGCCTATCTTGCTTATTTAATAAACGATTCAACAACAAATTCTACATATAAAAGCTTATACTATGTTCAAACAGCGAACATAGATTTATCTTTGCACTATTGGGACGCAATTGGCACTTACACAAATGATAGTTCCTATCTTGCTTTTGCTGGCAGTTTTAATGGTGGCAACTTCACAATCTCTGGGCTTTTTACTCCAAGCGGAAGCACATCAGATTATTCTTATCAAGGTCTTTTTGGCTATGTGAGAGGAACTTCTTTAAATGCTCTTGCTGATATATTCAATGTTAGAATTGAGAATTCTGATGTGCAGGGATATAATTATGTGGGTGGAATAATTGGAAGTGCTAGGTATGCTGATATACACGATTGCTATAATTATGGCGATGTGAGTGGTTCTGGCTCCACTGTGGGCGGAATAGTAGGGGGATTAGACAATTCAATGGCTTATTCCTTATATAATTCTGGCAATATTTCTGGTGTCAGTAGTTGTGGGGGAATTGTTGGAAGCTATATGGGATATTATAGACGATGGAGTGGTGGCTATATCAGTCCTGGCTTAGTATTTTATTCTTGTAATTATGGTAATGTAACGGCGACAAATAGAAATGTTGGCGGAATTATAGGTTATGGTAGAGCTTTTTATTGTTTTAATTCTGGGTATATCAGTTCAGAAACACCAGGAACTTCATATTATGGCGGGATATCGGGATATGGAGATGTTTATACATCATATAATATAGGTGATATTAGTGTTGTAAATGGGTCTTATGCTGGTGGGATTACAGGGTATGGTTCGGCACATAACTGTGTAGTTGATGGAGAAATATATACATTAAATAATATTGCTAATGGCGTGTTTACTTCTTTAGGTTCAGCGTATAATTGCTATCGTGGTGAGAATTGCAATTTGGAACTTGTGGAATCAACCAGCATCAGTCTTTATGATTGTGGCGACTGCACGGAAAGTGATATGAAAGATATAAATTGGTATCTAGCCCCTTCAAACTGGTCAGCAAGTTATCCGCAGTGGTATTTTGGAAAAGATTGGACTTTTGTTGATGGCGAAAACAACGGCTATCCGGTTCTAACGGCCGTTTATGACGGCGAAAGATTTAACACCACTTGGCTTGACAATAATTATGCCACTTCTTTTGCAGGTGGTTTAGGCACAGAAACTGACCCATACCAAATAGCAACAGCAGAGCAACTTGCCTATCTTTCCTATCTATTAAGCAATCAAGACACCTACAACGATTTCTATAACAAAAACTATCAACTAATTTCAAATATCGACCTGTCAGCATATTGGTGGATACCTATCGGTAGTCGCGCAAACTCTCTTCCTTTTATGGGCGAATTTGATGGAAATAGCCACACAATTTCTGGCATAACAGTGCAAAGAGATTATAATGACAGTAAGGGGCTTTTTAGTTATGCTGAGGAGGCGGTTATACACGATTTATCAGTCTCTCGTATGCATATCCAATCTATTATACAAAGTATTTCAGCAACAAGATATAGTGGCGGGATTGTGGGTTATGGAGTGTCTTTACATATCTATAATTGCAATTCAAATGGTATGATAACAAGTGAATCAATAGGGGATATTAATGCAAATGCAGGAGGTATTGTTGGATATGTAGTAGTGGGCAGTGAAAGCAACAATCCAACTATAATAGAAAATTGTTATAACTATGGAACTATAAACGGACGTCAAGCAGGAGGTATTGCAGGGTATATATATGGCACTGATGTATATGACGATAGCTTTTTTATAGTAACCAATTGCTATAATTTTGGAAAAATAGGAGAAGTGTTTTGTAATAATTCATTTAGCGGTCATCTAGGTGGAATAGTTGGTAGTGTTTATATTAATAGTGGCGAAGATATCAATGGATATATAACAAATTGCTATAATATAGGTGAAGTGGGCTACAATAACACATATTTAACATATCTCGGAGGCATTTGCGGGAGGCTTGAGTTGAGAAGTGGCTCTTGGGGAGACTTATATATGAGCAATGTTGTGAATTTAGGATATGTAAATACAAGATATAGTTATGATGGGGCGATTGTTGGAACCTATCCTTATGCGAATATCTCAAATGCCTATTGGGGCGGTGATTGCACTCTAACAAATGCGTATGCTTCTTCCAACACAACAGGCGTGATAGAAAACACAGGGAGTTGCACGGTTGAAAATGCACAGGACGAAAGTTGGTATGTCAATGCTGAGAATTGGAACGAGGAATATCTTTGGGATTTTGCTGACACTTGGGAGATAGTTTCAAATGAAAATGAAGGCTATCCAACTTTAAAAAATGAGGAACTAATAGATGTTATAGTTTATCACGACCCTTCTGTTGCCACTTATTCAACAACAGTTAAATATGCCTATGACTTTAAGCACGGAAAGACGTCCAAAGCTATTAAAGAGAATATGTTTACAAGAGGCGGATATGTCTTTGCTGGTTGGAGCACAGAGGAGGACGGCAGTGGCGTAAGTTATGAGCCTGGCGAGATATATTCTGGAAGTGGCTATCTAACACTCTATGCTCAATGGGATATCACAAGCACAGAGATTGTGCTTGATTGGGGAGTTACAACAAGCACAAAGCCAACATCAATTTGGTTCTGGGACTATACAGGCTACTACTATCTAAATCGCCTTTGCACAAGCAGGATAACAAGCTTAAGTAGTTACATTTCCTCTCCGGGCTTCACATTCAATGGATTCTATTCAGGACTTAATGGACTTGGTGAGCAGTATGTAGATTCCACAGGAGCAATAGTTTTAACCACAGCTCCAGCATACACCACTTGGCACGCACACCATGTAGCCAACAATCCTGCGTATTACGACGAGGAGGGTGGTTATTGGTACATAGAAAATGGGCGTGCTCCACAAAGCAGGGTGGAAGATGAAACATTAAAGACATATTTAGAAGAGAATTGGGATAACTTAAATGCCGGGACTACTTATCACTTTGGCGGTTGGGAAAATATAACAACAAAAGTATATAATGGAGAAGAATATATGGAACTTTATGGCAACTATTATCTTGTCGAGCCTATAAGGTGGCGAATAATCTCAAACGGAAATCAAGAAGTTGGCTATGGTGAAGTTTCAGAAGATGGCATAATGGCGGTTATGGACAAAATTATATATTTAGGCAGATATGCAGGAATTGAAATTTCTGCTGGCGAGGGGTATAGCGATATGCCAATATCATACCTTTTAAACCCCGAACATCCTCTCATTAGTGACGAATTTTTGGTGGAGTGGACAGAGAGTATGCCAACTTTTGGATCGACATCGATTCATGGCGGGGTAAAAGAATATACAGGCAAGGCATTTGTTTCATCTATAGAAGAGATTGAACAGGTAACAGGGAGTCGAAAAGTAGAATTTTCTGATTATGTAGAAGATCTCATGGTAATTCATAAAGGTGTAATTCCACTATGCTACACTCGTGATTTAGGTTCAAACTATAATAATGTTCTATGTTTAAATGAAAACGGTGATATAACACAGAGAAAGCCAAATCTTACAGTAAATCAACTTGGAGTGCAATTCACAATTAAAATATCAGAGTATGCGTGCGTAGAGAGATAATTTGATAGTAAAAGTGTTGATTTTTTTGAAAAATATGCTATAATTTTCTTATGGAGAATAAGAACTTAGAGGAAACTTCAGCTAAGCTTACCTCTGTAAACTTAGCCGAAGCCGAGGAAAAATTTAAAAAATATAGTCAAGTGGAGGATATCTTCCACAATGGGCTTATTGGCGTGTTTGAAGACGGTAAATATACGATTGATGACGATATTAAAGAGGAATTAAAACAACTAAACAAAGTTATCATAACTAAAGAAGCTAATAAACTTGTTTGTTATGCTAAATACCACGATTTTCGCTTCAATTTCGTTGTGGAATTTGAAAGACAAGCAATATATAGCTCAGCAAAACTTTTTCTTCTCGAAGAAAGGGAAGAGGAAGATGAAGTCAAAAAATTTAAAACTTTAGTTTCAAGTGAAGTTGTTTCAGAGGGAGTTGATATTGAAAAACAGGCAATGAAAGTTTGGCATATATCCACAGAGGACACTCCAAACGAGCTTAAACTTTCCGAACTTGACAGCATAATAATCAGGCTTTCTAAGGACAGAATATTTGGTCGAGATTTGGTGGAAATTTTATCTCAACTCTACATCTTTCAGATGCAAAAATTGTTAGAAGCTGTCGGAGATGCCGGAAAAGCGGTGGTAAAGGAATATAACGAGCTTTTAAGACTTGTTTCGATAAAAAGGCCGGCTATTATGACTAATTTTACCATGCAAAAAGGGCTTTTGGAAAAGGTGCTTGCAGATAGTGGTATTTTGGAAATCTTGAAAAAGGAACATTCTGAAGAGCTTGCTGGTGTCTATAAGGAATTTTATGAACCGCTTGAAAAGATAAGCATCAAAAAGGAAAAGAGTGCAGAAGCGGAAAAAACTCCAAGAATTATGGACAGCACGGAAATCGGTACTCCAACTAAAAAGCCAAAGGCGACAGCTAAAGCCGGGAAAGGCGAGAAGATAACCTATTTTCAGCCAGCAAAGCCGGGCAAAGTTTCTCCTTTTGGTAACTATAAGGAGAACGGCGGTGGTGGTGTAGTGAAGATTAAGCCAACAGAAATTAATGAGTCAAAAGTCAAATCAAAACCCGTTAATGGAAAAAAGGAAGCTGATAATCTTAATAATGATAAAGATGTAATGAATAGAGGTAAAGGTAAATTAAAACAAGAATTTGAAAATATGTTTGGTGATTCCGTAGAAAATCTAAAAGTTGAGTTTGGTTCAAATCCTTTGCAAGAGCAAAAAGATAGACAGTTTTAATTATTCCTATTACTAAGTAAAAAAAGCTTTACAGATTGTAAAGCTTTTTTATATTTACTTTTCGTTTTCTCTTTTTAAACATTTATAGTTATTGTAACAACCAACAGCATAGGAAATAACATCCTTATAATTACCATTTTCAGTGTTTGGTCTTGAGTACATTGTTTCAACAAGTGCTGGATATTGATTTGGGATATTTATCTTAAAATCTGACAAGACATCAGCGTTTTGTTCATAGCATTTCTTTGTGGCTTCGCTAAATTGCTTATAAATGATATTTAATATACTTTCATCATTTTTGTATCTTGCACAGTCCTTATAAAACTGTTCAAAATTTAGCATGAATCCTTCTCCAACTTCAAACATGTCAAAAATTATACCATTTGTCTTTTTTGAGTATAAGTTAAATAGGTTATAAAGAGTATTAATAAATAATATTTGTTCTTTTTGATTTAGGTGTTTCAATAGTGTTTCGTAGTCATTGTTATTTATCTTTCTATAAAAATTCCCAAGAAGGATGAAGTTTTGCCTAATTGAGACTACATTATCATCAACATTTTCAGGCTTTAAAATATATCTATTTTCTGTTGTCAACATACTTAACTCCTTTTATATATGAGTATTATAGCATATATTTTCCTAAATGTAAATACCCTTTTTGAAAAAATTTTCTGAGTATAATACTTTTAAATATTCATGCGAAAATAAAAGTGTTTTGTCTAATTTGTACGAATGCGAATAATTTTCTTTAACGCTTACATTCTACATTAAATTTTTGTCTTTATCTAACTGTAATGGCAATAATGAAAGTAGGTGGATATGTTTAGTAGATTGAAAAGCGGAGCGTTTATCCTTTTAATAAGTGGAATAATTTGTAAGCTTTTAGGGGCTCTTTTTCGCCTACCTCTTACGAATATGCTTGGAATTGAGGGTATCGGCATCTTTCAACTCGTGATGTCTCTTTACTCCTGTGCTCTAGTGCTAACATCAGGTGGCGTCAGTGCCTCGCTTTCAAAACTTATAAGCTCCGCACGGGCGAATGAGCGAACGGAAAAAATTTCTCACTATTTAAAACAAGCACTTTTCACATCTGTTGGCATTGGGCTTATCATCGGCTTAATTTTTGTTATCTTCGGCAGGTATATCGCACTTTTTCAAAACATCAGCGGAGCGTCAAGTTACTATCTTTTCATCTTAATGTTGCCTCTCGGTGCTGGGCTTGCCACTCTTAGAGGTTTCTTTCAGGGTTATCAAAATATGTTGCCAACTGCAATAAGTCAAGTGGTTGAACAGGTGTTTAAGTTTATTTTTGGCCTGCTCTTTGCCTACTATTTTTCAAAAATTGGCTTGGCGGAAGGTGTATTCGGTGCTTTTTTAGGGGTGACGATAAGTGAAGCAGTGTCACTTCTATATCTTGTTATTCATTATTCGATAAGGCACAAAAATAAAAGAGAGGTATATAGCAGGGAATACTCAAGAATTCTTCGTAAAGAGTTTAATTCAGCTCTTTTTCCGCTCACTTTTTCAGCGTCTATCTTGCCTATTGTGAACGCCTTTGAAGGGCTTGTCATTATTCCAAGACTTATGAATGGCGGATTAACCTCGCAAATTGCCACTGAACTCTACGGTTTACAAGCGGGCGTTGTGGGAGCACTTCTCAACTTTCCACTTATCATTTCAATAGCAGTGACAACCTCTCTTCTTCCAAACATTTCTTATCACATCTCAAGAGGTGATGGTGGAAAAAGAATAATTGAAAACGGGCTTAAAATTCTTCTCTATCTGATACTGCCTACCACATTTGGTATTGTGGCAATTTCAAAGCCAGTCTTTGCCTTTATTTATAGTGATATGACCTCGTCCATGCAGGCGGTGGCATTCAATTTGATGTTTTATGGGGCATTTTCCATCATTTTTACGGCGATTATGCAGTTTGTCATCATGCTTTTGCAGGCGAATGGCGAATTTAACTACATTCTTTTAATTACAGTGCTTGGCGGTATCGTCAAAGCTGGGCTTTCTTTTTCGCTGGCGTCAATAAGTTCCATCAACATCTATGCCATTCTCTTAGGCAATATTGCCATGACAACAATCGTGTGCTTACTTGGACTTTATCGTCTGAAAAATATCGTTTCCTTTTCTCTTCCTTTTATGCAAATTTTAACGCTCATATTTGGCACATTCTTGATGTATATTGCCGTATATACCTTTGTGGCTTCGTCCTATTTTTCGCCGATAGTCAATATAATTGTGGGCGTTTTCCTCGGAGTTATCATATATTTGGTGCTGACAATCTCCTATCTTATGAAACTCTTTCCTAAATATCGAACAAAAGTGTTTAAAAAGGCGAAATAATGTGAAATATCTTTATAGGAGGAAATTATGAATAAACAAGAAATGATTTCGGTGCTTTCAAAGAAAACAGAAGTGACAAAGGAAAAATGTGAAAGGGTGATTGATGAATTTAAAAATTTAATTCTTGAAGTTTGCAAAAAGGGCGAAGAGATAAACTTACGCAACTTTGGACGCTTCAAAATGCAGGAAACAAAGGAGAGGAAGTTTATCAATCCACAGACCAAACGCTACTACATCTCTCCGCCAAAGAAAATCATCTCCTTCAAAGGCTACAAAAACTTCAAATACGCAAAATAAAAAAGAGTGGTGACACTCTTTTTTTATGGCTAAAACTAATTTTTATGAACGCCTCTTGCTTCTCTCATCTCAAACAGTGCAGATATGAAAGTTGGATAGTAGTTTATGAATTGTTTTGATTTTATCATATCTAAGATTTCCTCTTCTGTTGCCCATTTAACTGCTTGAACTTCATTATCTTTAAAGGTGATTTTATTTAATGGAACATCTTCTTCAATCAAATAGAAATCATCAAAACCATTATCAAAATTAATTGTCATATATGGGCGAACATTTGAAAAGTCATAGTCTATACCAAGTTCTTCACGGAGTTCTCTTTTTACTGCTTGCTGAGAAGTTTCACCTGCTTGAACGCAACCGCCTAAGGTGATATCCCAAGCGTTTGGCCAAGATTTTTTATTGCCTTGACGTTGTTGAATAAGCATCTCTCCTCTTTTATTGAAAATGCAAATATGTACCACAAGTCTGCACAAATTTTGCGGACAATTTTGTCCACGCTCAATTGTTTTTCCTGTCAACTGACGATTGTTGTCATATAAATCCCATTTTTCCATATTTTTTCCTCCTTTCTATACCGAAAAATCAAAAATATAAAATAAACTTTATTATTTTTTAAATTTTGCTAGTTTGAGGTTAGATTTTTACTCCATCTATCGCAACAAGTTTTTGCCTGTTGTATTTTTTATCATATTCAAGCGTATAGCGGTGTTTGTTCTTTTTAAAGTCTTTTATATCTTCTTTCGCCTCTCTTGAAAACTCTTCAGTTCTTAAGTGACAAATAATTAACCCACTTTCAGTCCATTCAGTATGGGGTAACTGATAAATATAACTTTCAATAGCCCTTTTTTTTTGCTTTGTCGGTTAGTCTATTCCTATTGTATCTTGGGTCATAATAATACCAATCTTTGTTTTTTAAGTAATAAGGTGGCACAAATGTTATCATTTATTTTCCTCCTACTTTTATAATTATTATCAACCCTTAAATTTTCCGTCTTCATCAAATTCTTCAGGGTGCTCTTTTTTATATTTTCTAACAAAATCTACAAGTATAGGATTCCATTTTATCCAATGCTTATGTTCAGGAGTATCAAATTCATTATTTTTATCATATTCAAGTGTCTTTAAATATTCATATTCAGCCATCGCTTCGTCCCATAGTTTTTTAAATTCAGGTATGTCTTTCCATTCTTTCATATTTACCTTCCATCCATAATTTAATTATATTTTACCATTAATTTATAAAAAAAGTAAAGTTCACAAACTTATTAACTATACTTTGTGTTACTTTACTTTAAGTAGTTATCTCTGGTGGCCTGCCCGGGGCTCGAACCCGGGACCCCAAGATTAAAAGTCTTGTGCTCTACCAACTGAGCTAGCAGACCATATTTTTGATGTTTCTTGGCAAATTTAATTGCGTTTTTAATATACAACTTTTTGCAAGGCTTGTCAAGATATTTTCATAATTTAAAATTATGAATTGGCAGGGGTGGCAGGATTTGAACCTACGAATGCAAGAGTCAAAGTCTTGTGCCTTACCACTTGGCGACACCCCTAAAAATTTGCGACATTTTTGCGATGAGTTTACATATCCTTTCTGTCGCTTTGATAAGATATGTAGGCATTCCCTCATTGGCTGGGGTGGTAGGATTCGAACCTACGCAATGTTGGAGTCAGAGTCCAATGCCTTACCGCTTGGCGACACCCC
>CALVYQ010000006.1 GCA_944372335.1 uncultured Clostridia bacterium
CTTCAATGTTTTCTTCTGCTAAAATAGGAGTTCCGCAAGCAATAGTTCCGACTAACGGGGCGATAACAGTCTTTCCTCTGCTTAAATTGGTAGGTATGATTATTTTTCCAAAAGAATTCTTTTCTAACATTCCCCTCTTTTGTAATATTGCTACATACTGTTGGGCCGTTCTTAAACTAGGAAAACTACAACCCCTTGCAATTTGTCTAAAAGACGGAGATCTTCCTTCTCTCTTTTGAAAATCTTTAATAAAGTTTAACACTAACATAACTTTATCTTCATTTGGAACTCTCATACCTTCTCCTTCATAAGTATACACACCGTATACTTATGAGTATATTATAGAACATTTGTTCGATAAAAGCAAGAGATTTTATAAAAAAATTGCACTTTTTTTTACTAGTGCAATTTTTTAATCCCCTGTTTTGTTAAAACAATCCTTTCTTTATAAGTTTTTTAGCATATTTATCATAATCTTTTTGCCATTCTTCTAATGTGATAATTTTTCTATTTGTTGGTCCGTCCTGAATAATTCCTAATTCCTCACACGCAGCGATAACTCGTCCAGCAAGTGGATAAGGCATTTCAAAAGTTTTTTGTATATAAGCACACGAAAAGTTTTGCTTTTCTATACAGTGTTTTATCACATCTACAATAAATATTTCCTCTTCCTTAATCCTTGTCATATTTCTTTATTCAACTCCAAGTGCTTTAAAAACCGCATCTTCTGGCGTATTATAAAACAAAAGTGTGATAGAATTTAATAAATCATCTGGCACATCAACCAGTTGTTTCTTGGCATTATTTGGTAGTAAAACTTTCGTCGCTCCTGCATCGTGAACAACCTGTAAAACATTTGCAAGTTCTTCAATACGATTGATTGAGCCACTTATACTAATACTTCCTAAAACTGCAAGTTTTGGCAAAACTTCTTTCTTTAAAGCAGCAGAAGATAAGGATACAAGTGTGGCAAGAGATAAATCTTTTGCATTGCCAACACCTTGTAAATCTCTATAATCCATTAAGTAATCAGAAAGTGTTGTGCTTATGTTTGCGCTTATATGCTGTTTATTTGCTTTAAAATAATTGATTGCATTGTTTATGCTATCTTTACACTCTTGATTTGATACACCAGTTCTCGTGAATTTCCCAGTGCCAGAAACACATTCGTTTTCGATTCTATAAACCCCAAACACTCCTGTTTCCGAGCGTTCTACACAATAAACTGTTCCCGGCTTTGTTAGTCCTTCTGGAATAAGTTTATCACTTCCTTGCTCTGGAACACCAACATATTTTTCTTCAAATGTATCATTATCTATATATGAAAAGTTTACAGCATAGAATTCCATACCACCAATTCGTTTGAGTTGTTCCTTAACTCTTCTTCGACCTTCAAGTGCATATCTCAATAATTCTTCTAATTGGTCCTTCGTGAAATCACCATTTGGATATAGTATCTTAACAAGTCCAGAAACAGTTTTTCTTACAGCGACTGTATCTCTTTGATTTAATGTATTCCCAAGTTTAAAGTATTTATCTAATGCGTCTGAAAAATTATATTTTCTCATAGTCCTAAAAAATTCAGATACATAATCTGTAACAAATCCGTATTCATCAGTGAAATACTTTGGAGCAAATTTTGGAACTTCCCAACCCGGAATATAATAGTGAATTCTATCAAAAAAGGCCGTGTCATTTGCCATAAGTTCTGGAAAAGGCTGAAATAAATTAGAAGTTTTTAATAAAACATCAACACTTGTATTGATATTTCCAACAAACACCATTGAAGCACTTGCTGTAATCTGATCTTTACCACGAGCAAATGAACCTGAGTTCATATAATCTTTCATTATTTGAATTCCGTCTTTTTCTTTAAACTGAATTCCTGCAACTTCATCAAATGCTACACAATCCCAGTGTCCAACAAGTCCAATTTGGCGTCTGCCCATATTATAAAACAAGTTTGCAACTGTTGTTTGCCCACCAGAAATCAATATTGAATTTGGCGAAATTTCTTTATATACGTGAGATTTACCAGTAGAACGTGGTCCAAGTTCACACATATTATAATTATTTTCAACAAGTGGAACCAATCTTTCTATTAAGTGCATTTTTTCTCTTGGTTTAAGTTGTGTTGGTTCCATACCGATTGACCTTAATATTAAGTCTTTCCATTCTTCAATACTGAATTGTTTGCGACCTTCAAATATCTCATTTATATCTAGGTTAGGCATTTGAATAGGTTTTACACTTTCAATAACAAGAACTCCACACAAATCTTTATCTTTGTCTTTTTTCTTTACTTCTTTTGCAGCAGCCTCTAAATCACCATCTTCATTTGGATCAAAGTAACCAAGTTTAACTATACACCAAATACCACCCGCAAGCAATTTCTCATACTTCTTAACATATTCATTTGAAATAGGAATTCTTGTTAATCCTAAATTCATCAAACTTGCTAAACAAATTCCTCTTTCAACATCAACTGTAACATCTACTCTGTCAATAACAGTATAAGAACCATTTTCGGTTATTTTAAATTTAACTTTTTCTGCCTCATCTGGACGAACATAGTTTTCGGCAAGAATTCTTTTTACTTGCTTTACTCCTTCTTTTATACTATCTTCATCATCAGTAGAACAATACATTCCAAGTAAATATTCAAGGACATAAATAGGAACATTGATTCCTTCTTTAATTTTTTTCGACAAGTCCTTTCTTACAACTCTACCTGCAAAAACTTCATTTACCTTTTTATCAAAATCATTCATTTCCATCTCCTATAAATCAAAGTCATTTTCTATTAAAATATCAATAGTAAATGGCAATTTGGTTCGTTCTGCATAACTGTCATCATAATCAGTGATTACTAGATAATATTGTCTATTTTTGTCATATTTCTGATTTCTTAAAGTGAATTTCTCTTTATACATTCTATCTTTCACATCTTCACTCTTACTGTCAGCATTAATAACAACTGAATTTGAAATTCTCTTACCTTCTTCATCTTCAAAATAAACTTCATAATTCTTTGGCAACAATTTCTCACTTACTTTCTCATTTTGGAAAAACTCCAAGAAAGTTATAAGAGAAGTAATCTTATTAGACAACGAAATACAAGAAATAGTAACGTTCTTAGCGGTGTATTTATCTCTTTGTGAGCGCCTATAATCTATTTGTATAATTGGAATAACAATTTCTTGCAAACTATCTCCACCGTGAACATATTTTTTGCTTTCACCCTGCTTTTTGTAAATATTTACACCATAAGGAATAACAACATTTATATCTGTATTTTTTATCAAGTAATCAAGAGAAATCTTTCTTGACATTTCTGGCTCAATATTGTCTTTTGTAAGGATAAATCTTCTCTTTGAAATAATAGAATTCTCTATTTCGTTTGGAGTTTTATCCATTTCTTCAATATCATTTCTCTTATATATAAATCCGTGATCAGCTGTAATGATAATATTGGTTATCGAGAAATTTTGCAATTTTTTTACAATTGATTGAATTTCGTTAAAGGCATCTTCTACTCCAACAAATACTTTATTTTCTGTTGATGTTTTATCCCCCATAGCGTCAATAGAATCGTGATATATGTAAATTACTTTCTGCCCTGCTATTTCGGACTTGATTCTTACTGAATTTTGTGGTTTATTAAATTCTTCAAATTTATAAACTTTGCCTTCTACAAAAGTATTCAAAATCTTTTCTCTATTCTCTATACTTGAAGAATTTATTCCGTCAACATAAACATCTATTCCAACATATTCAATCTTGTTGTGTGGCAATAGACTTGCCATTCCAAGTGCAGTATAACTTGGCAATGTTGAAACTGCAAAATTTAATGAAGATTTGACTTTAAAAGCATTTGAAATTCTCTTGTTTAACTCTTCTCCACATTCATACCTTAATGCGTCTGAAATAATTACTGCAACCTTCTCTGAGCACGGGTTAACAAACTTACTATAAAAATCCCATTGTTTAACAGCATTAAGATTTTTGTAATCTATAAGTTTTAATTCATTTGACCATTTAACAGAAAGTTCATTCAAATACCAATTTGTATAAGTATTTTCAACCTTATTAAAGAGCTCAGAAAAATCCTCATTTTCTGCTTTGTCGTATGCAGTTATAAATTCTCTATAATACTGGTCAAATTTAAAGTAATTTTTAACATACTTTTCAAGTAAGATTTCCGAAGTCCCTTGTGGGAATGTTTTACTTTCCTCCTCAACTTTTGATAAAAATTTACAAGCGTGATGTAGTGTTTGATATTCATATTTTAATGTATCATTCCAATAGGATTTTCTTCTTTGTTTTATAATACTTAAATATCTATCATACTCTTTAACATCATCTATTAAACAATCCGTGATATTTCTAATAATGTGCAAGTCATATCCAATGAACGTATCCACATCTTCATAAGCTTCAATATCCCAGTCTTTTGTTATTCTTTCAAATTGGATTTTTTCAGCGACTTTATTTGAAATCGCAACATAGCTTTCTGCATAATCACTTTTCATAAATCTATCTACAAAAATGTAGGTATTGTTTTTGATTGCAAAGTTGTTAGTATCTGGCAAATTTATTTTCCAACTATTAGGCAATGGGCTTTTTAAGTAAAGTGATGTATGTAGTAATAGAATGTTTATCATCAAATTATCAACATCTTCAAAGGCATTAGTTATTCCAAACTTATTCTCTATAAATGTGTCAAGTGTTTCAATATCACAATATTTTTTAACTTCTTGCAACAACTCCCCTTCATTTATATAATCAGATAAAATGCACATTAGAGCTTCTTCAAAATCCACAACATTAAGCTTGCAAACTGCACACAGAACTGCAATATGTATTATATTTTCATTCCATTTCTTAATATTGTAGGATTTTAATTTGTTTCTTCTTTCTTTGCTATTCAAAAAGTTTTTATATTTCTTTATAACATTCGCAAGAGCAGGGTTGTCTATTCCTAACTCTCTCATATATATTGTTGTAATGTCAGCTTCAAACTCTTGACTATAAAGACAAGTATCAAGCAAGTAATTATCTTGTGGATTTGGCTTGTAAAATGGTGCATAAACAAGATAATTTGAAGTCAAATCAGTAACTTCAAGCGTATATTTTATTTCAAAGTAGTTTTTACCCGTAAATTCTATAATTTTGGCATTTTCAAGATCCAATTCCTCTAATTTATCTTTAAATTCGCCTTCACCATCGAACCAAAAAACAATATTACGAACTTGACCATCTCGTGGCTTTTTGTTTAACATAATATTTAATTCTTTTGATACTTCTTTAAAGTCTAATTTGCTCATTTTTAGCTCCACTTATTTTAAAAATTTTATTCCATTTACAAACTTATCAAGATTTATACATTGTTCGTATATTTGTTCTTTTAATTCTTTTAATTCTTCACCATTTAATGGCAATAATTGTAAAATATATTCCTGCTTATGTTGTGAATACCTAATATAATAAAATAGTAAATTTTTATATTCGTTCATTGATTTTATTTCAATAGCATCATATTTTTTTGAATTTATATAAACATCTGTTAATTGCACACCTTCAAATAACTTTGGAAAAAGATTTTTTAAAAAACCATTTAATCCAATTCCACCTTTTGGAGATATATAATTTATCATAAAAGTTTCAGTTTGTTTTCCATAGTAATCATAGAATACTACATAATAAATTTCAAAATAACATAATGATAAATTGCATTTTTCTTTTACAAAAAGTTCGTGGGCTTCATTTAATCTATTTATTAGTCTAATCTTTTTTCTAATGTTTATATGAGTTGTAAGCGATTTAAAAAATTGTATTAAATCTTCTTTTTCATCATCAGCAATTACAAAATACTTTAAATACTTTTCAAATAATTCATCACATTTATCATCTAATACTCCTAATCCAATAGGAATTGTAAATTCTATGAATTTTTGCATATAGATTTCTATGTCAAAGTCATCTCCATAGTAAGACTTAATAAGATTACCAAGTTGTGATTGGTCAATAGAAAATATCGTTATTGAATTTGATAACTCTTCAAATAGATGATGAGTCCTCTCTAAAACTTTAACAGCATAATCTGGCAGACATCTATCAATTTCATCAATTATAAACACAATCTTTTTATTTAATTTTGATAAGCAACTTCTTAATTTAGCAAGTGTTTGCTTTAAAGATGAATATTTGTCAATATCATTATCCAGCATTCTTCTGTTGATAGTTTTCTTTAGTTTTTTACCACAAGAACTAATTTCGTCTGCGAGTTCATTATATTTACTTTTACCTAAAAGAATTGCGGTAGATTTACCCAACGTTTTTAGTATTTCAAACAAAGATTTCACTGTATCTCTTACAACTTGTTTTGCTACACCTGTAAAGGTTTTATCATAATAATCATTTAATTGGTCTATCATAGAAGTTACCATTGCAATTATTGGTTCTTCATAATAATTATTTTCCCAAGCATTGTATTTAAAAATGATTATATTTTTTTCAGCTTTAATTTTATTTTCAAACTTATCTATTATAAAAGATTTTCCAACACCCCATTCACCTTCAATAGCAAAAGAACGATTGCCATTTGAACAATCTATTGATTTTGTTATTTCTACTAATTTTTCTATAATTTCATTTCTATTCAAAAAATCAGTTTTGTCTATTATTGTATTAGTAGTCTTTTTTTTATCTCTTGCCATTTTTGCTCCTTAAAATTTTAAGTAGGTTGAAAAGATGTTTTTATCTTTATCTCCGTCAAGTTTTTGGAATTTTTGATAGTTGACTTTCACGCCATCATCAAGGTCAATTTGAATGTTCATATTTGAAGCGTGATTAAGAATTTCATCATAAGCTTTACATTCAAGTATTTGTTTGTTGATTAGGTCAAGTTCTTTCTTTGCTTTTGCTTTTTCAGCAGTTAAATTTGACTTTTCAATAAATTGTTCAAGTCTATCTTTTTCGTATTCATATTTCCATTGAATATCGTGTAAATATGAAAGTCTTGCAGTAGGAATGGTATTAGGGTCATATCTATGAAGATACATAAGTGCCCTAAATCCACCATTCTTACCACTATCAAACTGCCAGTAAATAGGTCTGTTTTGGTATTTTTTACAATGGTCTTTAAAGAAATCATTTGCAAGATATTTTCTTATTACATTTCTTGGTGTGTCATTAGATTTTTCATCAAAAGCATTTGCAATGAACCTTAAATTTTCTTCCAAAGTTTCTTGTCCGTAAATAACATTTATAAACTCAATTACTCTATCCACTAGACTAAACTCAACATAATCATTATCAGTGTTTACAATACAATTATCTTCACTTGGCATAAACCTATCTGAAATCGTCATATTCTCAGTTGATTTATGATATTTCAATTTTCGTTCATCATCAAGAAACTCAGCCCAATCAAAAGTTCCGCCTGCAAATTGTAGTCCATCTCTATAAGGGCTATATCTACCAAAAGCACAACCAACAATATATGAAATCAAATCTTTAATAACATCTTGCCTTGTTCTAACATAGATATTTCCTTTCATACTTTCTGGAATATCTTCTTTTTTGTCATAAATTCTTGCAGCTGTTATATCTTTATCTGCAACTTCTGGCGTAAGTTCATCTTGTAGACCATAAATTTCAATGAAGATTTTGTTGAGTTCTTCTTCGTTTTTCTTTAATTGTTCAAACCTTGCATTAACTTCATTTTTATATTGACTATAAAATTCTTGTAAAGAATATCCGATTATAATTTTCAATTCTTTTGTATTTATAAAATTTGAATTGATAGACCTTGAACCCAAGTCTTTAACAAAATAATGAATTTCCTCTAAATTTTTTGTTATTTCCTTTGTAATATTTTCTAATAATTCAGGATTTTCAATTTTTAAATAGATTTGATTTTGATCTTTTGTATATAATAACATATCTCCTTTTTCGTTTTCTAAATATTCGCCAAAAGTTTTTTCCGAAAAATCGTCAACGTATTGGATCTTGTATTTTGCTAAAATTTCTTTTATGGTTAACATAGTTTTTTTAAGAGCGTCTTGATGATTTATTTCAATTTGCCTTAAATTTTCTCTAACTGCCAACAATGGATTTTTCTTGAAATCCCAACTCGTTTCATATTCGTCCCAATCAAGTTTTGAGAGATTAATACTTGAATTCACAATCTCTTTAATAACATCTGCTTTTATCTCGTCGATAATTACTGGTATGTTAGCTATATTCCCAACTTGATAATTTATGGTTGGTGCAAGAATATTTATTATTGTATCAATAATTTTTGAATTATTTAATCCTAATACATAATTAAAAAGATTATCTTCTACAAATAAACTCATTCCAGCAACATCAAAAATATGCCCTAGTGGTTTCATTCTAAAAGCAATACTATTTGTAGAAATTAACGACCAAGTAATAGATTTTTTAAAATAGTAATTAGTGTTTTGTGGTCTAGACCTTAAATTGCCAACGCTATCCTTAAAATGCTTAATTTCATTACCATCATTTTCCCAATTTACTACATAATCATTATTTCCATACCATTTCCTAAAACTACCACCTTTATTGTAGGGAAACCATTTTTTCTTTGAATTTCTTGCTTCTTCACAATCATTAGCGTTAAACTTCGTTTTATTAAAATCAATTTCATAAAAAAGTCTTATAAACTTATTATTGTCTCCTGTGGCTAACCCTTGTCTTGGTTGAGCTATGTTTTTCAACAATATGCCTTTTTCAAAAGATTTTATGATATTTTCATTTGACCAATAAGCAATGGGACTACCCGGTATTTTTAAAAAATTGTCGACATCAGTTAAAAATTTATGTTTATTTTCTAAAAATGCTTTTTCTTTGCCTGTTTGGCTATTAAATGATATTAATCTATAAAAGTTTCCTTTTAATCCAGTTTTGGTTCTTAATACAAATGCTGTCGTTTGCACTACTTCTCCACCGATATCTTCAAATGCTCTAGTCCCCAGATGCAACATTGATATTATATCTTTCTTGTTTATTAGTTTTTCTCTTAATTTCTCATAACTTGATATAAACATCCAACTATGCATATTTATCATTGCAAGAAAGCCGTTTTGTTTTAAAAGTGGGACTTCCATAAACATAGCAAACAAATCTGTTTTGCTATCTGGATAAAATGACTTTGCAAATTCTTTTAATTTATCATTATTTGATGTTGGCATATATGGTGGATTAGTAGCCATAACATCATATTTTGAACTCAAATAAATTGCTTGTCTTAATAAGTTTGTGAGAATTGGTTTTATGTTTTGAACGGCAAGAATATTAGATATTTGAAATTGACTGTCATCAACATTTTGAACTTCTTTCAAAACTATATCATATTGTTCCGGCGTGTATTTAAAGTCCTTTATTAAACTGCCATAGAGCTCAGCATCTTTAAATTTTTCAATCAAATCAAGCACAAGTTCTTCGTCTTGTATGTTTAAATTCGCAAGAGAGATAAAATCTTTAAGTTCTTGCATATCAATCAAGTTGCTTTCTTTTATATCAATAACATTTGGATAAACTTGTTTTTTCAAAAAATCCTTATCATAACTAAGCGCTTTCATAGTGAGAGCAAATGATGTGAGTTGGGCAGCACGCTTATCAACATCAATCCCAAAAAGATTGTTTTTAAGAATTAGAGCAGGGATTTCACTAGCGATATAACCACTTTCTTGATACATCTTAAAGAAGATTTCAAAGGCATAGACAAGAATGTGTCCAGATCCGCAACAAGGATCAATAAATGTTATTTCTTTAACATTCTTTCTTGCGTATTCTTTGTTTATTTCATCAAGTTTTTTCTTGACTTCTTCCGTCTGTTCTGCTTCTTCCACATAATACTTCATTAATTGTTTTAAATTGGAAGATTTGTGCCCGTCAACCCACATTTTGCCCAATGAATTTTCAACCATATATCTCACAATCCAATCTGGTGTAAATAATTGCGTAACCGCTGGCAAAGTTCCTTTATCTATTTTGTCTTTACTAGCAAATACCTCATCTTTTTTCTCTGAGATATAGAATTGATAAAGCCAACCAATGATTTCAACTTGACTTGCATTTTCACCATCATCATCTTTGATGGTTATGTTGAAATCCTTTGCACTAATATCATTCACTAAATGAGAGATGATAGCATCATTATCAAGCAAATGGTCTGGCAGTAAAAGTTCAACATAGTTATCAATTTTTTCAAACATAAGTGGCATAACTTTGTTAAGTTCATTGCACTGGCTAGTCAAGATATATCTATAAAGTTCATTTGTTTTATTTTCGTCTTGATAATTATAAACTATTTCTTTGTCAACAAAAGACAACTTATCTGCATAAGTTATGGCGTCTGGTTCAGACTTGCCAACTGTAGTGGAGCCAATCATATATATAACCTCACCATTTTTGCCATTTTTCAAATAACCGTTAATTTCCATAAAACGAAGTGCGACAATTCGGTTAAACCAAGTGTATGCTATTTCTTCAATAGCGTCTTGATACCCTACCTCTTTAACTCTTTTTATAAAATCATCACGCATTTGTTTTTTATAATTAAAAGTCATACCATTAACAACAAACCCATTGTCAGTTTCTGCTTGAATTTGTTTTTCTGGTTTATTTTCATATACACCGAGCAAGTTTGCTCTGTCCGAAATTCTTTTTATTAAATCTCTTCTTGCCCAAACAGCAAAATTTCTTAATGCAGATTTATTCATTTATTACCTCTTATTTAATGTTTATAATGATGTTATCTTTGACTTTTTCTTTTAATTTCGCTTTTAAATCATTTGCAAGTTTATCAATATCAGCTTCGGTTTCAACCTTAATAATTGACTTTTCAAGAATTTCCCCAATAGACAATGAAACGGTCTTTTTAAACACCTTCTTTTCTATCTTTTTATTTGGATTCTTCTTGCGTTCCTCTTCATATTTTTCTTCGTATCTTTGTTGTGCTTGATTGATTAAACTATCTCGTAATCTTATAGCTTCTTCTCGAGCGTTATGAATTGTTGCAACAATTTGAGCCTTAGTTGCTTTATCTTTAAGTATCTTGAATTGAATATCCAAACCTTCTGCAGTTATTTCATATCTGTTGTAAACATCAATAACCTCTTTAAGCATATCATCAATTTCTTTGCAAATTGGTTCTGATTCTTTTTCAAGAACTTTAATTAAAGTGTTATCAAACTTTTGACAAAGGTCTGGCAATCTATAAATTTCTTTATAAGGGCTTTCAAGTGTGATTATACTATCAATTTCTCTGATAATATCTTCTACATTGTATCCTTCAAAATAGGTCTTATTTTGTTTGTAAATATCTATTCTATTGCAACCTTTTTCAAAAATGTCTCTTTGATATTCAAAAAAGTTTTTAATTATATCAATGTTTGATTTGTATTCCATTAACTCGTTTTCGCTGTCAATGAATTTTTCAAACAAGGTGCCTGCGTCTGTAATAGAATTTAACTTTTTAAATAGCTCAAAACTCTTGTTAACCAAATCATAACCCGGATATTTATAACTGTTATGATAAGGAATTTCATTTATATAGGTTAATTGGTAATCATAGGTTTTGTAATATCCACTTTGTGGGTATAAACCAAGCAAAGCTTGAATATGATAAAGTTCACTTTCGCAAGTCCTTTTAATCATTTGTCTTAGTTCTTCATCGTTTGTGTAACCAACTGACTGAGTAAACACATTTTTGTAAATTCTCTTAATATTTTCGACAATTTCATCACTTGTTTTGATTTTTAATTTTACAACAACACGATCTTTGTAATCTCTCTTGGTTAAATAATCAATCAACTTGTCATCATTAACAGTTATCGGATTCCCTACTAATTCAAGTTTAATATCGTCATTCAACAATAAGTTTATTACAATGGCAGCAATATCTATTTCGTTCCAACCATAAGGTATCTTTTGGAACCTTTCATATAAACTTCGCAAGTTAATTGGCATTCTTCTTTCATATTGCATTTCTACATATTTTTTCATTTCTTGTATTGCCAATTGATTTGGAACAGCCCCATCAATACTCATCTGCCTCTTATTTGAAAGCAAAGATTGTAAATCACTTGCTTTTTCATAATATTTATTTATGTAATTTAGTTTTGTGTAAGTGCTTTCAACAAGGATTTTAAAAGCTTCATTTATTCGTTCTTTCGCAGTTTTTTGCTTTATTTCAAGTTTAGTAGCATTAGCAAATATATCTGACTTTTCAATTCCTTCAAGAATTAAATTATATGCTCTTTCTTGTTTTCTTCTAAGTTCATCAGCTTTTAATGACAAAATCTTTTGAATATTAGATGATGAAGCTCTTGAATTTCTTGTTCTTATATATTTCTCTAATTTCAAATAACCTTCAATCTCATCAACTAGCAAAGGATTATCTGGCATTCTTATTATAACTGTATGGTTCAATTGAGTTTTTAATTTTATTTCATCATCACCGATTGCCCCATAATATGGAGTATAAATAGAAAGTCCAAGTTCATTAACTTGTTGTCCACGTGGGTTTTCATCAACGATTTGGTTAAACGAGAAAAGATTAACATTGTTATTGTATTTATATCTAATATCTACAATGCTATTGAAAATTTGGTCTCCAATAAAACCAATTATTTCACTTGGAGCCAAGTTCATTGAAGATATTTCTCTATTAACATCTTGTTCATCATTTGTTAAGAATATATATTTATCACCATCTCTTTGAATAAGATTTTGACTATATAATCTCTTAATGCTCTCCTCAATTTTTCTTCTGAGTGCAAGTTTATCATCATCAATGCTTGTCAAAGACAATGTAGTTAAATTCTCTAAATTTGCAGGCATTTTATCATCAAGGTCTTTAACTAAAAACAAAGTTTTAAGTAAGTTTAAATCATCTGGCATTACAAGGTTTTCATTATTTTCAGCCCTAGTCATAACATTTCTTATTTCGTGGTCTAAGAATGTTTCAATAGAATTATAAAACTCACCAAAAGGAATTAGCGCCCCTAATTCTTTATTTTCGTTTTTCATTGCACTTTCTTTAAATGCAGAGAGAAGCGAACGCTCACCTTCCGAAAGGTGTTTGCCACTCGCCCCACGATTTCTTATACTATTATAAACTGATTGTAAAAGATTGAATTGATAAGGTAGGAATGGATATATTTCTGTGAAATCTTTATCTGTCTTGAAAATCTTAATATCTGGCGTATCACTACTAAAAGATATAAGATTTTTGATAACTGCACCTTTTTGAGCATACATCTCTTTTAGACTATCTGTTGCAAGTTCATTTTTTGCAAGAATTCTCTTTTTGATAACTTCATCAACATTAGAAGAAGAAAGTGAAATTCTTATACTAAATCTTCCTTGAATCTTTGAAAAATCTTTGTTGTTTACATTTTTAGAAACAGTATCAATTGCTTCTTGACTTGTAACAAACACCCAAGCTCGTCCACCACATTCAACACCAAGTCTTTCAACTATTGTCTGAAGATTTAACATAAGTCCCGAATCGTTACCAATATATTGTCCCATTTCATCAATCATAAAGATTGCATTATGGTTTCTACCTTTACTTTCAATATATTCTCTAACCTTGTTTACAAACTGGTCTATACTTAAACTAAAATTACTCTCAGCTTTTTGATATGTATTTCTTGCTGCTTCAAGTGTAATGTTGTTTGTTTTTGAAAGAGCCTCAACAATATTATCTTCTTCAAAATAGAAATCATCTCTTCTATTTTCCCATTCATCGCCGCAAATCTTTTTAAATTCATCTTTAAAGCTTTCATAAGTGCCATTTTTAACCATTTGTCTTTCAAGTTCAGCAAGCCAAGGCATACTTTCCGAAAAACCTTGCATACGATTGAAAACCTTATTAAATACTTTAACAAGTCCTTCTTTGTTTGATTTTGCGTCCGCATCGGAAACACTGTCAATATTAAATAAGATAACATCGCTGTTATAATCCGAAGCCGCCTTCATATTGGCAACAATCATAGCGTCGTTTATTTTATCTTCAAAATACTGATAAGCTCTTTTGTCTCTAATTGTTTTATTCCCTAAAATATATGATAAAATTTTGAGAAAGTGAGATTTACCACTTCCAAAAAAGCCAGAAATCCAAACACCAACATCATTTGTTTTAGATTTCAATGCGTCAGCATATTTTTCAAAAAATTTCGCAAAGTATCCTTTTAATTCCTTTGTAACGACATATTCACTAACTTCTTCGTATACAGCTTCTTCTGTATCTTTCCCAACCTTAATGACGCCTTCAAGTGGTCTGTCAATAGATTTCTCAAATATATCTCTTATAATCATCTTTTACTCCTTATAATAATTTAAACGCTCTATAATAGTTGTCACCTTTTATCTCATTAAATAAATCTAATCCATAACCTGAATATGATCCCGGAAAGAATAAAATCAAAGGGTTTTTAGTTATAAATGGAAAAAGGTTGTTTAATAATTTATGTGCTCTCATAATTGGGTATATCTTTCCTACCCCCGTTATAAAAATGATGTCATTTGGTTCAACCCGTTCTACAATTTTTCTAACCATTATATTATTTTCTGTCTTTAAACCAAGAGAATTCTTAATTGTATCTACAAACTTTTCACTACCATATCTTTTTTCTAACTCAATTGCTCTTTCAAGATAACCCTTTTCTTTAAGACATTCAATCAAAACATTAAACAAGTCAATCTCTTTGATTTTGAAATTATCATTGCCATTATTTATCTTTTGCTTTAACATTTTAATATGATCTCTAACTTGAAACTCATCTTGTGGATTATAGTCAAATATATAGAATGGTATTTCGTTTCCCAAACCTAATGTCTTTATAAAATCTGGCGATTTTATTCTTCCTTCAATCAAATTTAACTTTTCTACTGTTGTCATCTTAAACTCCTAATGCCTCTAAATATTTTTTATCACCAATTTCTATAATATGGTCCTTAATATTTTTGCTTAGAATAGGTGGCATTATCATATAAACACTACCTAGATCTCTTAATATCCCAGCGTCAATTAAAACTTTTCTTAAAGAATTTTTAACTTTTGACTTATTTTCATCTTTCCACTTTGCAATAATTTCACTTTGTTGAGATTTGCATAACATAAATTGATTTAATTCAATATCTGTCAATCTATAATTCATAAGTTCAATTTTATCTTTTATAACCTCATTCATAAACTCAAATACAAGTCGGTCAGTTTTCATTAACGCATATAATGATAATAAAGCCGAAATGTTATATGGTTCATCTGCTATTGCACAAAGCAAAAAATCATCTAATGCAGCCATACGAGCTACAAGTTTATAAGCAAGTTCTTTACGCCTTCTTTCTGTTTTAACCATAAAAATATTATTAGAAATAGAATTTTGGATTATAGAGCCTAAATCATTTGTATTTTTGTATTCTTGACAAGCAATTTTCATTTCTTTACTTAATAATCCCATATCTTTTATCTGCGATGAATATTTTAATTCAGCAATCATAAAAACCCCTTTCAACAATATTTCATAATGAGTATAACATAATTCTATATTTAATACAACAAATTCCGGGCAATTTCCGGAAAACTTGCCAGATTTTGCCCAGATTTAGCAATTTTTAAAATTGTTTGGATTAATAATCCTTAACTTATTCCCATTTTGTTTTGCAAAGCGAACAGTGTTTCCTGTTCCGCTTGCTTTACCATTCCAACAAGCAATACAAATTGAAGAATGGTCCACCATATACTTATTTCGGTCATTCATACAAGTTGGTGTGTAACGCTCAGATAATGTGATAACATCATCACACCTTTGCAAAATATCCTTATATTTTTTTTGTTGGTCGGATTTCCATTTCGATTCCTGCCCAACACAAGGCACAACAGCAATAACTTTGATCTTGTGCTTTTTCCTTAATTCAAACAAAATCTCTGCACCAATCATATCAAAGCCTTCCGCCATACCAGTTAAAAATGTCGTTATGCCAAATTCTATTGCACCATTAAAAATCTTTTCAAGCTCCTTTTTGAATTTAATACAACTTTCTTTACTTTCATCATATCCCCACGGCAATGACTTCGGTCGGTGCCCAGTAAGGCAAATGGTCTTTTCTTTTTCTATAATACGCATTTCAACTCCTCTATTTCGTGTTTTCCATACATATTATAAAAAAATATTTATAAAAAACAAAGCAAATAGCCGTTTTTCCTTAAATAGTAAAACTCGAAATGTCGGGTAAAATGTCTATATACTGAATAAACTATATATGGAGAGTGAAATGAAATTAAATAAAGCATTTGCTTTAAGAGTTAGAGAACTTTTAAAAGAGAAGAATATGACTCAATATAAACTTGCACAAAAAACAGGATTATATCATAGCACAATGACTGACATTTTAAATTGTAAATATGAAACTCCTAACTTTACTAACATTGCTTTAATTATTAGAGCCTTAGATGTATCTTTCTCTGAATTTTTTAATAGTCCTTATTTTGATTTTGAAAAATTGGAAATCAAAGAAAAGTAATTAGCATTAAATAAAAATGGTGCAAGCAAATTGCCTGCACCTTATTTTATTTATTCTCATTTTTTGGTTTTGTATCTAAGAGTTGTTTAGAAGTTGCATTTACACTTGAAACGACTTTTGTGCCTGTCGCTCTTTCAAATTCATCTTTGGCATTCTTTGCTACTTTTCCACCGCGCCTTGCAACATCTTTACTTTTTGCAAAAGTTTCTGGCTTTTCTTGTTGAGAAAGAGTCTTTGTAGTAAGTTCTGCAAGTTGATTGATTGTCAGTTCAATATCTGTCATATTATCTCTTAAACTTTCTTTCTTTAAGTTTTTAAGTGCCTTATAGGATTCAACATCTCTGCCACTCCAAGCTTTTGTCAATTCGTTTGTAAGAATTGCATAGTCGCTTTCTTTTTCAATCCCTCTTTCTTTCCATTCGTCAGTAAGTTCTTTTCTAATTTTAATTGAAAGAAGTCTTTGTGTTATCCATTCTGGCGAATAACCTTTGGCACGATAAAAATCAGCACCTCTTTGCATTGCCTTTTCTGGATCAGCAATTTCATCAAGTCTATCCCCACCCACTTGTGCAAGCCAAAGTTTAAAAGGTTCTGCCTTTTTACTTGGAATAGACTGAACAAGACGCAACACTCCGCGAGTGTTTGCCATTAAAATTTTTCTTCTCTTGCCGTCATTCCCAACACTTTCAACTAGGGGACAAATTGTCCCCCAGTTCAAATTCAACTGTTCATCTCTCTTTCTCATTTTTTTGATATAGTCTCTAACATCTTTACAATCGCTTAGCACTTGCACCACGTCGTGGACTGAAAACCACCAATCTTCTTTTTCAGCATCCCACTCTGTTCTAATTTTCTTATCTTCAAATACTTTAATGTTTGCCATAACAATTTACCTCTCTTTCATTATAACATATCAATTTCAAAAAAGTGGCATATTTCAACCACTTTTTGAATTTTTTTGATACCAATAAAACCTCCTTCTATTATAGATTTTTTGTATTAGATATTCACGGCGGTATCACTCCGTTATGGTCCTATTATAGCCATTTTAGGTGCCATTGCTGCTCCCATATTGTTTACATCGACTATTCCCCAATCAATCACTTTGCCAAAAGTTACCATAGTAATTCTTGGGCCTTTGCCTTTTTGCGAAATAACGCAACTACCTGCACCTGTAACTGTCCATTGTGATGCAGGCGGACGCTGATTGCCAAGCTCCAATGGAAAGCGATATTGTCTTTCGGCGGTGGAGAAGTGCGAAGCAGTGCAACATACGACATTCTCAAAATATCCACCGTCAATAAGTATAGATGCCACAGCGATACTCTCTGCCATCGTCGAACAAGCACCATAGACGCCTAAGTATGGAAAATCAAAGGCACGTGCCGCATAAGAAGAAGAGATAATCTGATTTAAAAGGTCACCTGCCACCAACAAGTTAATATCTTTCATATCAAGCTTTGCTTTTTGAATCGCACCGGTTATCGCCGTCTCAATCATCTTACGCTCCGCTTTTTCAAAAGTCTTTTCGCCAAAAAGGTCATTTTTCATAATGTAGTCAAAATAATCTTTAAAGTTTCCCTGCCCTTCCTTTGGCCCGACAATGGAATACGAGCCGATTATCTTTGGTTGTCGCCTAAATTTCACCGTGTCATATTTCATAAGCACCTCTTAGATTAAATTATTTTTATATTATTGCCTTCTTATTTTCATTTAAACTAAAAAATCCTCCAAATAAATTGAAGGATTATTTTTATAAATTAGTTTAATATTTTTTATTTCTTGTTTTTTATAATATCATTATACATATTTACATTTTCGGCTGTTATATTCTCGAATTGATTACTTCTCAATATCAAATTTTTCACTTGAAGCTTTCCGCAAGTTATGTCACTTGCAACTAAATCGTCACATACCATCTCTTTACATAAAACTTCCACATCAACACATTCAAGATTTTTTGCTTCAACTTTTCCCTTAGCCCGAAGTTCATCAACAATCTCGCTATCTTTTTTAAAAATTGCATTGTTGCAATACAATCTCCCCACTCTAAACTTTTTGTTTGCAACAACATTATTTGCCCAAAAGGAATAGCAAACAATATCAGAAAATTCGACATCAGGCAGGTCATTCTCGCCATGTTCTGTCACCTTAACATCTTCTTGTAAATCTAAAAGGCCAAAAGGTATTTCAACATTGAATTCAACGTCGGCAAGTTCGCCATTTTCGGTAAATTTATATAAATAGACTTTATATTTTCCGTCCTGCTTCTTAGGTATTTTTTGAAATTTAAACTTTTCTAAATCCTCTAAACTATTGATTCTTATCATACTTCCTCCCAAATCACTTATTATATTTTAATAGATATTTTCTCTTATCAAATTGCAGTGGCAAGTTGTGCTTTTCAAATAAAGCTTTTATTTTCTCTTGATAGTCATATCCGCCTCCACAAATATGAGCCCAATCATATATCCAACCAATAGGAATGCGAGCTAACTCTTCTTTTGATAAAGCTTCAAAGTCTTCCCATTTTATTTTTCTCATAATTTCAAATTGCTCTTCGCTATTATTAACTTTCTCTTTTAATTCCTCATCATCTTTGCAAAGTTTGGAATTGTTTTTGATAAAATCTACAAACACCTTTGTTGGCAATTTAAGCAAAGGATTATGTGATTTTCTATATTCCTGCTCAGCCTTATAAAAAAAGTCATAAGTGTTTTTATCTATACAATACATATAACATTTTTCAAGCGATTTTGGCTTAAAACTATGTATTGTTTTTAAAGCTATAGGAATTGCCTTTTGAAGCGGAAATCCAAATATTCCGGTTGAAACTGAGCAAAGGGCAAAAGTTTTTATATTATTCTCATCGGCAAGTTTTAACGCACTTAGATACGCCTCCTCTAGTTTCTTAGAATCTTCCTCTCTGCCATAATAAATAGGCCCAACCGTGTGAATGATATATTTTGCATATAGATTATAGCCCTTTGTTATGACAGCGTGTCCGATTTCGCAACCGCCTATCTCTTTGCACTCCTTTTCTAACTCTTTCACGCCTGCTCTTTCAAAAATCGCACCACAAACACCGCCACCTCGCTCTAAAAAACAATTGGCACAATTTAGAATTGCGTCCGTCTTTGCTTCAACTATATTACCTAAAACAATTTCTAAATTCATAACTTACCCTTCTAAAAATCTATTCTTCTTCGTCCTCTTTGTAAGCCTTATTTATAAGCGTTTCTATATTTTTTATGCCCTTGCCATTGCAAATATCATTTTCTATCTCGCTCCAAGCCTCTTTTATCTCTTTATTTGCCACATATATATCTTCTTTGCAAATTATATTGTAAAGAAACTTGCCTGCCTCTTTTGCCTTTGTCTTATTTTCTATTGTTTTATCCTCTATAGTTTTTAATGTATTCATTATTGCACTAGATATATCAGAAGTTGATATATCAAAAGATGTAGCATTTTTAAATTTTTCCTTTTTAAAGCCTAAATTATTTAAGAAGTAATCTTCCTGCCCTTTTATAAAATAATACATATCAAGTAGTTTCATAAAAGGATAGGCTTGTTTATCAAATGCCTTTTTTAATTTATTATCTTCAAATAAATTTTTATTTTTTACTAAATTAGAAGCCAAATTATAAACTCTACTTATAATAATTTTAACAGCGTCTTCTGCCTCTTTATATCCATCAACATTTGGGTCAGAAATTCCAAAAGCATACTTAAAATTTCTATCTAGTGCAGGAAAACACCCAATTGTGCCTAATATGATTTTCGTGATAATCGTCAAAAATTTGTCAGGTGTTGCGTTCTTCTTATTTTTTTGAAATTTGCTTTTATTAAGAAAATACTCCTTATAGTCCTTCAATTTATTAAAGATGTCCATATATAGATCAGTAATCATCTTACATCTATCTTCAGCAAATAGACTATCATCATTCCAAAGAGAGTCATATTTTTTATTAAAGATAACATCAACAACGCCATAATAAATCTTATAATCATTTTGAAGAAGAAAGGAACTTCCTCTATACATTCCCCAACTTGCCATATAAAAAGCTAGATGAAGGCTTAGTTGATCTTTATAAGTCCAATTTTCATTATCTCCGAAACACTTTTCTAGCTTATGCTTTTTATAGACTTTATGGAAAAAATTATAGCAGTATTCCCAAGATTTATATCTACTTTCTTTGTCTAGCTTTGATTTTTTGATAAAAAGTTTGACGCATTCTTTAAAATAATTTGATTCAAATGTTTCTTTATCTTGTTTTAAATAATCTTTTTTCATCTATCCCTCGTAATTTTTTAATAATGAATCTATCTTCTTTTTTACTTCTTCACGTGTTTCTTTAGGAGAGATAAGTTCAATCGTTTCGCCATACTGTAAGCACCAATAGATTAACGCCTGCTCGTTTGCTTTAACTTCTGCATATAAAGCCCCATCTTTTTTATAAAATCTTGTGTTTTGACCAAACCACTCAACAACATATTCCGAAGAATATTCGTTTAAAATCTTCAATGTGGCGTTGACCGTTTTATTATGAAACATATATATGTTTTGATTGGCATATTTCGCCATATCAACGCCATTTTCACAATTTTTTAGTTTTGTTATCGGCTTTATAGGTGTATCTAAAATTTTAATGTTTGATATGAGATTTACTTTGTAATTTGCAATATCATCAAAGTAATCAAGATTGCAAACTAAATAATATCTCCCCTGATTGTTTATCATAAAATAAGGATTGATGATATATTCTTTCTGTTTTTCCTTTTGCACCTTATCTTTATCATAATAGAAACGATTATAGTTAAATTTGACTTGCTTACCATTTTCTATGGCCTCATTTAAAATATCAATGGTATAGAAAAGTTGTTTTTGGCTTGTTCTTGAAACTTGACTTGATTTATAGATGTAGTTATATCTTTTTCTCTCATACTCACTTAAAAATCCGGAAAGTTTTTGAGAGAGTTTTTTGGCGTTTTCACTGTCAATAGACCTGCTTGAAAAGACGGCATCAACTAAAAAGGATATTTCGCTCTTTTCAAAATCTCGCTCTCCTAGATAACAGCCATTTTTAGTCTTTATGATATCATAACCAAAATCAATAAGGCTGTCTATTGTTGAGCCTACAGACTTTCTTTCAAGTTCCAAACCGTATCTATTATAAAGTTTCTCTACTATCTCACTCTGTTTTAAAGGGTGATTTTCATCACTACTCTCTTTTAATATATCCAAAATGCAAAGAGGTGAAAGTTTTTTATTACTAGACAACATATCTTAACTCCTAATTCATTATAGCACATTTGGTAACTTTATCCAAAGTGTTTAGATATGAAATCCAAAAGAAAGTTTTTCATGACTATTTTTAGGCAACTCTATATCTTCTGGTAATAAAATGTTTCTTTCTGGTGAAAATAACATATTTTCATTGACAAGCCTTGTTGCCTGTTTCATTCTTGCCTTTTCAAGAAGATTTCTTACAAAACGACCATTGCCAAAGTTTTGAGTATTTTTTTCGCAACTAAATATCTCTGTCATTTTATCTCTACACATTGATATATCTATATTCATTTTTTCTGCCTGGAATTTTGCAATCTTCAACAGTTCATCGGTGTCATAGTCTGGAAATTCCACTTCAAAGGCAATTCTGCTTCTAAGTCCCGAGTTTCTATTTAAAAATCTTTGCATTTCATTTTTGTAACCAGCAAATATAACCACCATATTTTTTCTATTATTTTCCATCTCCTGCACGATTGTGTTAATCGCCTCATCTCCGTATAATCCCTCTTTGCCATCACAAAGTGAATACGCCTCATCAATGAATAAGACATTACCTATTGCCCTGTGAAATATCTCTTTAACCTTTGGTGCTGTTCCTCCCACAAATTTGCTAACTAAATTTGCTCTACCAACTTCAATTAATTGGCCTTTTGAAAGCAAGCCCTCTTCCTTCATTATACCAGCCACAATTCTGGCAACTGTTGTCTTGGCAGTTCCAGGATTTCCAACAAAGCACATGTGCCTACTTAGTTGTATAATTTTTTCTCCCGAAAGTTCACAGGCACGCTGTAACTTTGAATAATTTATAAAATCTGTCACAACCTTCTTCACGTTATCAAGCCCAATTAACTTATTAAGTTCGTTATATGTCGAATTTTTCGAGTCTTCTTTTTTGTCCTCGACCCTATTATTTATAAACATAGAGTATTGTGGAAATTGTTTGGTGTATAAATAATTGTTGTACCATTTTTTAAAGATATCAATAAGTTCAAAAACTTCATAAGACTTATTTGGCTCAATTAACTCAACCAATCCCTCAGGATTTTCTATTTTACGCCTTTTTGCAGATTGCAAAAGATAATTTTGTGCATCATAATCATAAAATGATCTGTCCTGCAGTTCCACAAATGCAAAATCATTTAAATTGTTTTTAATATAATTTATCTGTCCGCATTTATTTGAATAAAATTGGAAGATAAGAGTTGCCGAATTCGCCTCAAATTCACATACCCTGCAAAGATTATTTAAAATATCCAACTCTCTTGAATACCTATCCCCATCATCTACCTCTAAATCGCAATATAAGACAACAACTCCGCCTTCATTCATTTTAATAGCGGAAGAAATTTCAAAAAACAAATCCATATCCATTTTACGCAAACGAGAAAGAAAGAGTTTAGCATATTTATCTCTAATCATTCTACCATTTGTATGTAAAGCTTTAAGTAGCACATCAATTGTATTATTGCCCATTTCTTTATCCATATTGACAATATAATGCACAGGCACACCAAAGGCAGTGTTATCGCAAAGAGCATATATCCTTTCAATCTCCTCTTTTACCTGTTCGTTTAAAGCATATTTGTCACATAGCTCAAGTAAACTCTTTTTATCAAATTTTTGCTTACTTAACATATTTTCTTTAAAGTGATGATTTCCGCCTTGCTCAATTTCAAATTTTGAATATATATCATTGAGATTTTCGATAAATTCATTATCATAACTGTTTCTTATATCTTTATCAAGTCCTGAGAAAGTAATCTCCACCTTGCTTATCGATTTAAATTCTTCGCCAATGAGTTTAACGAAATTTTCAGCTATAGTATCGACATTTCTTAATTCGTTTAAATCTTTATCGAAAATAATATCAAAAATAAGCTTTAAATTGTCATCTTCTACAATGAATAGTTGCATATCTCTATCATCATTCTCTTCGCAATACTTTATGTATATATCCTTATCTCGCTTTGCAAATATAGAAATATCATCTTTGCCTTTTAAACCATTATCTATTTTTCTTGAACACGTGAATCTATAAAAAAACATCGCCATCTCTCCTTTTATCACGCTCATTATAGCAAAATATATGTCCAAAAAATTGGACACATGAAATTATTTTATATGAAGAGATAGACAATGTAGTAGATAAGACCAACAAGAGCACTAGCAAGCACGCCAAAAACAATGACAGGGCCTGCTATTGTAAACATCTTTACACAAACGCCATAAACTATACCTTCGCTTTTAAATTCTACCGATGGACTTGTTATGGAGTTGGAAAATCCAGTGATTGGCACAATCGTTCCTCCGCCTGCAAACTTACCAAGTTTATCATAGACACCGATGCCTGTAAGAAGTGACGCTAAGAAAATCAAAATGATGAGAGTGTAACTCCAAGCCGACTGCTCCGAAATGTTTGGAAAGAGATAGAGAAGTAAGTCGTTTATTCCCTGCCCGATTAAACATATAAGCCCGCCTACCCAAAAGGCATTAAAAAGTGTCGGCCATGGCCTTGTTTTAGGTATTTTTGCGTTAACATATTTATTATAAGCCTTGTTTCTTTCCTTTAAATCCATAATAACCTCATAATAATTTTATCCACCTTAAAGGAACTTAAACAAAAAAAGAATAAACTCTCACTTTTTACACAAACTAAGGTCGATAATCGGAGGGAATATGAAAAATAAAATAGTTTTAGGTGTGTTGTCTTTGGCATTATGCTTCACTTTGGTTGGTTGCAATAATTCAGCAAGCACCATGACAAAGACCAATATTTCAAGTCAGCTTGATAAGACAAACAATTCTATAGCCACAGTAAAAAGTGTCAGCACAAGCGATATTGAAATAGATGAAGGAAAACTCAACAATATTGAAAATGAAGACAAATGCGAAAAATTTAAATATAATATGGCTCGTGCTCAAGCCACCTTGGACGCAGAACAAAACTACAAAAATGAAATTTTGCATAAGACAGCGTTGATAAAAAAGCATCTGCAAAACGAAGATTTGAAACTAGCTAAAGGTGAACTTAATGCTCTTAAAGATTTGACGGCAAACTTATCTAATTATAATGACAATGTGGCAAGGTCAAGTAATGAATTTAATTCAACTTATAGAAACTATAACACAATGAAAAAGAGTGCCTCTCGCAATATAGACAGAGTTAGTGCAAAACTAAATAAGATAACCTGCAATTCCAACACCCGATGCTCATATTATGTCAATATATTAAACACATTACAAAATATGGAAGATATCTTAGGAATAGAAGATTATAATAATCTAAAAGAAAATTTTGAAGATGGCAACATTGAATTTGAAATAGATGACGAAACTGAAGATATAAACATTGGTGAAGAGAACGAAGAAGAGAACATAGAAAATTTAGATTATGATAACGAAGAAGAGCAAAAAAGCGAAAACACAAAACCATTAAGGAAAAAATGGCATTTAAAGAAAAATATCGACACATATAAGCCTGAAGAGTTTGACAATGAACCAATAACCAACGAAACAATAAGAAATACCGACACTTATGCTCCATTTAGAAGAAATATTGACACCTTCCGTCCGTATGGCTATGGTATGTATGGCATGAATGGATATGGATATGGAAACTATTACAATAGAGGCCTCTACTCGCCTTATGGCTATAATTCCAACAACTTTAATCGTCTTGCTCAGCCCGTCAACACAGAAATAGACGAAGACGAAGAACATATCGTGAATGAAGAAAGAGAAAAAGATGAAATTGAAAATTCTTTAAACGAAGATAGGCACAAAATTTTAAATAGAGAAAATAAGGTAAATGACGAAAGAGAAGAAGATAGAGAGAACAACATAAATTTAAATGATGTTACCAATAATATTGAGAATATTGCTAGTGAACAAGAGACAAAGATAAAAAGTGTTGCAAATATTGAAATAAAAGAAATTGATGACAATGAAGAACATTATTTACTCAATAAAAAAACTTTATCATAAGATAAAGTTTTTTTAATTAAAATTGAACTTTTGGAGCAACTCTTTCTGTTTCTACAATTTCAAAAAGCTCTCTCTTTTCAAACTTGAACCATTTAGCAATCAAGTTAGTAGGAAAAGACTCTCTTTTGATATTATAAGTTTTAACACAACCATTATAATATTTTCTTGAAACAGCAATCTCCTCTTCAAGCGTCTTTAAGGACTGTTGAAGATCCATAAAGTTTTGATTTGCTTGAAGTTGTGGATAGTTCTCTGTTACAGCGAACAAGGATTTTAATGTATCAGTAAGCATATTTTCATACTTAGCTCTCTCTTGTGGCGAACCAGCATTCATACAAGAATAGCGTGCCTGCATAACACCTTCCAAAGTTTTTTCCTCGTGTTTTGCATAGCCTTTAACCGTCTCCACAAGATTTGGGATTAAATCATATCTTTTCTTCATGTAAACGTCCATGGTAGAGTATGATTCATCAACATTATTGCGAAGTCGAATAAACGCATTATACTGAGACCAAATCCATATAGCAAGAATGATGCCAAGAAGAACTATGATGCCAAGAACAACAAGCAAAACAATAAGACCTATGCTCATTTTCCCCTCCTTAAGTTCATTATATCATATAAATATAACAAAATAAAACTATTTTAAGATATTTTTTTCTTTTTATTTGCCTTTCTAATACTTACCGTAATGATGCTTACAATCATAATGCCAAGCGTAATACAAAACAAAATGAAGATAATAAGTCTTGTGCCTTCAAAAATGCCGTCTTGTTCTTTTTCAAACTGAATGGTTACTGCTGTGTCACTTGTTATATAGGTTAAAGTGATTGCATCATTTATAACCTCAACCTTTTCACCGTTCACATACACCGCTTTGATGTTGTATCCTTCCTCTGTTGTTAAATAGATTACCTTATCCTCTCCATAATTCACTCTCTCAGAGTTTTGTGTAGATACACTGCCACCTGCACCATAATTTACCGTAATTAAGTACGTTTTTATTTGTGCTCCAATTTCAATATCATGATTATCTAAAACACCTTCTAAAGTGTAAGTATCTTTAATTTCTTGTCTAACACCGTCAATCTCCACGTAAGTTATATTATACGCTTCATCTGCAAGAACAGAGAAGATAAATGAGTCATTTCGTGAGGCTGTGGCAGTGCTCGTAATCTCTTCACCATTTTCACCAACAATAGTCACGCCTTCTGCCACATTAAAATTAATGTTAAAATCTTCAATTTCCAAAACATCAACTGATAAATTTATATTATCAGCGACATTATCAATTGTAAAGGAGTTATTTTCATCGAGAGTCACGCTTTCACTGTTAACTACGATGTTGTTTATATAATAACTAGTATTTGGAAAAATTTGTATTTCATAACTTAAATCAGAATATAGTAAATAACCACTCTCAACTTTCATATTGTCGATATAAATTTCAAATTCGCCTTTATCAAAGGTCAAAGCGTATTCTTCTTCACTGCCAAGAAGCACAATAACATTAATCTCATCAGTATAAAGAACATAGCCGAAATTGTCATAGATATAAAATTGAAAACCATAACTTCCAGCAAGCAAATTATTAAAGGTGAAGGTTGTTTGATAAACATCGTTGCCAAGACTTTCAGTTGAGTAGTTAACTTCAATTGTCTCACCATATACGTTATCAAAGTTATTGACATTTGCAAAACGATAGTCAATTTCTTTTAAATTATTGACATAATAGGTAAAGGTAAGAGTTGCTTCTCCCGTGCTTTTAAAGATAAGCCTTGTTGGATAATATTCGGTAAATTTCATATCCAAAGAAACAAGTTCGTCTGTATAATTTTTAAGCGTTTCGTCAAAGCCGGTAATTGAATAGGCATAGATAGTGTTTGCGTGATAGTAAGATGTGCCAAAATACATCAGATTTGCCCCAAGATGAAGGGTATTTAAAGCTAACTCATCAAGTGCATTTTCGCCAATGGTTCGTGCATTAGATAAATCTAAATCGGTTAGTTTTATGCAATCTTTAAAGGCGTTATTTCCAATGTTATAGGCACTACTTACATCTACATTTGTCAAATTTTGACAATTTGCAAAAGCATATTCTCCAACTGAAACTATCCCCTCACTCTCTACACTTTGCAGACTGTTAAGTCCATAAAATGCATGACTTTGAATGATAAGATTTTCTGATAAAAATGTGATATTCTCAACTTTCGTATTAGAAAATGCCCCGTTAGCAATATTTGTAATAGCCACATCACCAATAGCTTTTGGAACATTTAAAGAGGTTAAACTGCCGTTATATTGAACTAAAGTTCCAGACGCACTGTTGCCATTAACAACATAATTGCTCTCCAAGTCTAAATTGTCAAAATAATAAGTCATTGAAGTAACTTTGCTCTTTGCCACAATATCGTCTTCACTATTAAACAAGAAAGCGACTGCCGTAATCTTTGTGGTGGAACTAATCTCAATAGGTGCGGTATAAAGTGTATCATCTAACGAAGGACTTGTTTCGTCAGTCGTATAGTAAATTTGATAGTTACCAGAACCAGTATAAAATAGTTCAAGGCTTATCGGCTCGCTAGGCAATGCTTCTGTTTCGCTGAAAGTCACCTCTCCGATTGTTTCCACTCCGACATTTGCAATGTTAACACAGCCATAGCCATAATAAATATCTTTTCCTTGCATACCTAAATCAATGGCATTTTCATATAACAAATTTTCAATTTCATCATTAGATAATGAAGATAAAGATGGATTTGATAAGATATTTGCAATCGTCGCCGTAACGTGCGGAGCTGCCATGGAAGTTCCGTCAAGATATTCATAATCTCTTGGACAGCAGTCATAAGCACTATAGACATGAGTTCCCGGTGCACTTAAATCAACAGTTGAGCCGTAGTTTGAATAACTTGCAATATTTAGCCCTGATTCCGAAAAAGGATATTCTTCAAGAGCTGAGACGACAATTGCTTCTTCATACATATTGGCTGGAGTGTTTGATGAAGTATTATAGTGGCTATTACCTGCCGACACAACCGCCATAATATCTGCATTATATGCCTCTCTCATAGCCATCTCCATAGAAGCACTATAAACAGGAGAGCCGTCCTCACTTTCTACGCCAAGACTCATATTCATCACTCGAATATTTAAGCCTTCCTCTTCCTTTAGACTTATAATATATTCAATAGCAGTAACAATCATGGTAACAGAGCCTCTGCCGTTTGATTTAAGCACCTTGCACGGAATCAATATTACATTATCAAGAGTTTGGTCAGCAATAATTCCAGACGTATGAGAACCGTGCCCCTCATCATCTTTAAAATTTTCGTCCATAATGACAGAGCCAGATGTTGTGGTGTTTGTAAAGTTTTTGCCATATACACTTGAATATCGTCCAACAAATAATTCGTGAGAGGTGTTAATTCCGCTATCCAAAATTGGCACATACACCCTTTCAAGTTCACTCTCATCATATATATATGTTAAATAGGAAAGATACTCATCAATACCTGTATAATAAGCACCCCAAGATAAATATGAGTTCGAGGAATTGGAAGTCACTTCTTGAGATGAAGTCGTGTCGTCACCAACGATAACGCTGTCATATTCCACAAAATCAATATATGAAAGGCTGTTATAATATTGATAAGCCTCCTCGGTTGCCTCTGGAGAAGAATATTGATAGATATGCCAGCCTAAGCCCTCGGCATAAGCATCTGTCTTATACGCCGGCAAATTTCCTTCATATCGCACTATAATACGATTTGTGTAAGATGGCAAACTTAAAACATACTCATCAACATTTTCTTCAACAATAAAGTCGGTATCTGAAAGTGCCACTAAATCATCTTCAACCGACAAAACAGCCACTTCATCTGACGAAGATAAAAGAGAGGAAGAAAGATAGATTTCGCCATCTTCTTCGACAACAGCGTCTTTACTTATCGTCTTAGTCTCGCCCTCGTTGACATCGCCATATTCACTATAAAGCTCCATAACTTCGGCATAAAAATCTTCAAATGTTCCGCCGTCATACTCACTCTTTGCACCAGCAAAGTTGAATATATTGACGCAAAATAAAACGGCAATTATAGCAAAAACAAAACAAATTGTTCTAAATAAATTAAAATTCTTAACCATATTTATAGTATAACATTTAATATGTAAAAAAATCAAATAAATTGAAATACGAATAAAAAAACTAAATATTTTTTATATTGTTTAAAATTGTTTTTAAATAAAATTCAATAAATTTGGCAAAAATTGTTGACATTTAACAAGCAAATTAATATAATAGAAAAGCAAGTGTTGTGCGGGCGTGGCGGAATGGCAGACGCGCATGTTTAAGGGGCATGTTCGAAAGAGTGTGGGTTCGACCCCCACCGCCCGCACCAAAAGAAAGCAAAAGTCTTCATTCTTTATATATGAATTAGGCTACCAATTTAAAAACAAACTAATAATTATAAAAAAGAGAAGAAACATTATAAAAAATTTTCTTCTCTTTTTTTGTTGGTGCATTAACAGGAATGCTTATTTTACGGCATGAATATTAACCGACTCTTTACTAATTTAGCAAAAAGGCAAGCACTTCATTTACATAATGCACGCTAGATAAAGCACAAGTCTTTATCAAAATAATTTTATCATTTTGAAGAACTTGTGTCAATGATATATTTACACATTTAGAAAAAAATATGCACAAAAAGAAAAAATTTCCAATAAAAAACTAGTCAGCACAAAAAATACTGAAAATCTTTATCATATAAAATAGAAAAGTTATGACTTTTTATTTTTCTTAGTTGCTTTTTTGTTTGCTTCTTCAACAAGATTATAATATTCGTCAAATACCTTGATTGCTATTGCTTCATCTGATTCTGGAACTAAAACGGTTGGACGCTTTGTTTCATCAGCCAAAAAGACAATCGCTTGGTCATCTTCCACTCCTTCAAGCTTGTCAATTGGCTTTAAAATAACATAGATTTTTTCGTTATATGGAATAACAGCAACCTGTTCAAAGCGAATCTGCCTTCCTTCTTCATTTTGCAAAACAAGTTCGTCAGTGTTATTTTCGTCAAGAATGACATCTAAAATATCAAAATTACTGAGCTCTTGCTCCACTTCATTAGAGATTTCTTCCACTTTTTGCATTTTTTTCTTATCCATAATTTTCCCCTTTTATTTTCTCTCATCAAGATAATTTTGCAAGATTATTTGAGCCGCCACCTTATCTAAAAGAGCCTTACGCTTTTCCCAAGGTAAATGAGCCTCTTTTAGATATTCTTCTGCCTCAAATGAAGTATAGCGTTCATCTTGATAAAAGATTTCTATTTGCGATTTATCAAATAGCTTTTGTCCAAACTGTCTCGTGTTTTTTGACATTTCGCTTTCGGTTCCGTCAGCGTTTAAAGGTAATCCTATAACAATATGGTGAACATCTTTTTCTTTTGCAAGCTTCACCAAAAAAGAGATATCCTCCTCTTCGCTCTTACGTTTATAGACACTATCAGCAGTTGCAATAGTTCCAGAAAGGTCAGAGAATGCGATACCTATTCTTGAATTGCCATAGTCAAGCCCCATATATCTATCATACTGCATACTTCACCACTATCATTTTAAAATAAATCAAGATTTTAGTCAAACGATTTTAAAAGATAATTTAAATTTTACTTGCAATCATAGAGAGTCTTACCTACTCCCACATTGACAACAAGTGGAACAGCATAGGCTTTGACATTTTCCATACACCTTTTAACAATATCAACAACTTTTGACAACTCTTCTTTTTTAACATCAATAACAAGTTCGTCATGAACCTGCAAAATAATATGACTTTCAAAATTTTTTAGTTCTCTAAAAGTTGCAATCATGGCAAGTTTAATGATATCTGATGCTGTGCCTTGAAGTGGCATATTCATGGCAACTCGCTCACCAAACTTTCTAACATTAAAGTTGGAGGATTTAAGTTCTGGTATCATTCTTATTCGACCGAAATCTGTCTTGGCATAGCCATGCTCTTTAGCAAATTCAATATTTTTATTCATGAAGTTTTGTATATTAGGATAACGCTCAAAGTATGAATCAATATACTCTTTTGCCTTATTTCTTGTCGTCTTAATATTTTGCGAAAGCCCAAAGTCGCTTATACCATATATAATACCAAAATTTACAGCCTTGGCATCTCTACGCATCGCACTTGTCACTTTGTCGATAGGTACGTTGAAAATTTCGCTAGCAGTTTTTGTGTGAATATCCACCCCGTGCTGATACGCTTCAATCATCGACTTTTCATCTGCCATATTCGCAAGAAGTCTAAGCTCTATTTGGCTATAATCGGCAGAGACAATCAAGCCGTCATTAAATTTTGAAACAAAAATCTTTCTTAAATTTCTTCCCTCCTCATCACGTGTTGGAATGTTTTGCATATTTGGCTCAGAGCTTGAAAGCCTGCCCGTATTCGTTAAAGTCTGATTAAAGATAGTATGAATAACATCACCTCTTGTCTTAATTAATTCCTTATAAACATTTATATATGTGCTTTTCAATTTGTATAATTTTCGATAGCGAATGATATCATTGACAATCTCATGCTCAAACCTTAGCTCATCTAAAATAGCAAAACTTGTAGAGCGTTTTTTATTGTTATAAGGCACAATTTTAAGTTTATCGAACAAAATTTCCGCAACCTGCTTTGGAGAGTTGATATTAAATTTTTCTCCCGCCTCAGCAAATATTCTAGCTTCAATTTCACTTATCTCTTGACTTATCTTCTCATCAATTTCATCAAGAGCTGACTCGTCAACTTTAAAGCCCTCCTCTTCCATATCTGCCAAAACCTCAACTAGAGGAAGCTCAATTTTATAGAAGATATAGTCAACTTTTTTCGCCTCAATTTCTTTCTCAAAATCCTCTTTTAATTTAAAAAATTCAAAGACATTTTCTTTACCATCTTTAACAAAAGAAGAGAAGCAAACATAGCGTGCAATTTCTAAATCAAAGAAATTTTTTAGAAAAATGCCATGTTTTTTTAAAATTTTTATATCTTTTTTCGCATTTTTTGTGATTTTTATTATTTTTTCATCTTCAAAAATATTTTTAAGCTTTTTTAAAACATCTTTTTCATCAATATTTACAGAAAACAAATCTAAATCTTTTTTTAGAAAATAAGCATTATTTTTTGAGGCAAATTTAAGCTCTTCTAGGTCATAAGAAAACTCGTCCTTTATCTCACCGATAAGAGCATCAACAACTTTTAAATCATCTATTAAAATTTCTTTGACCGCTACCTCTTTCTTTTTTGGAGTGCCAAAAATATCCTCTCTCTTTAAAAAAGAATTGAAGTTCATATATTCAAAAAATTCTCTAACATTTTCATCAAAAGGATAAGAATAGGTATATTCATCAAAATTAATTTGAATATCACAATCCGTCTTTATAGTTGCAAGCGTCTTAGATAGATAAGCATTATCTTTATCATTTATTAACTTATCTTTAAGTTTTCCTGTAATTTCATCTATATGCTGATAGACACCATCAAGAGTGGAATACTTATCAAGTAATGATAGAGCCGTTTTTTCTCCTACACCACTTACTCCCGGAATATTGTCAGAAGAATCACCCATAAGAGCTTTTAAATCAATGATACCCTTAGGAGAAAAACCATATTTATTTTTAATCGCTTTTTCGTCCATAACGTCAATTTCGGTAACACCCTTTTTAGTTAACCAAACAACAGTATTTTGATTGACAAGTTGCAACAAATCTCTATCTCCTGATAAAAGAACATTCTCTTTGTCAGAGGAGGTGGAAAGTGTGCCAATAATATCATCAGCCTCAATACCTTCATACTCAAGCACTTTGATATTCATCAGTTTCAACATATTTTTTATCACAGGAAATTGCTTAATTAAGTCAGGTGGCGTTTCCTTTCGTGTCCCTTTATACGCCTCATAAATTTCGTTACGAAACGTTTTTCTTGCATGGTCAAAAGCAACAGCAATATAGTCAGGCTTTTGCTCGACAATAAGTTTAATCAAAATATTAGCAAAGCCAAACACAGCTCCAGATGGCTCTGCCTTAATATTAGATAGATAAGGCATAGCATAATAAGCACGATTTGCTAGGCTATTTCCATCGACAATCAAAAACTTTTCCATAATATCTCCCTAAACAAATAATATATTAAAAACAAATTAACTAAATAGACTGTAAACAAAATCTGGGCAAGCTAGCACAATAATATATATGATAATCACTAGGATTAGCAAAATAAAAAACACCACCTTTAATGGACTTCCTGCGAAGTTTACAAGTGCAAAAGTGAAGATGATTGCCACCCCGCCAAAATTAACTATAAAATCAAAAACACCTTGAAAGCCACCTAAGTCTGGAGCCCACGCCGTTTTTTGTATAATCACATTCACAATCAAAAATCCGATGTAGGCAATTGCTAAAATTGATAAAATTGTGTAAGCGATTTTTTTCATAAAAACTCCTTTTTAGTTTAATTATAGTCTATCACAAAATTATTTTTATTTACAAGCAATATTAAATTATTATTAAGAAAAAACTTTAAATATAAATATAAAGTCATCAAGTTTAAAAGAAAAATTATCTTTAAGTTTAATCTTTTCTATTTTGCAGTTGCTATAATTATTTAAAATAATGTATATTTATACATCATTATTTATGCTAATTAAAACTTGTTCGCTTGCTCAAAAAATTTTTATTAAAAGTAAAATCTTTTTTAAATAGCCATTATTTTAATTATTTTTTAAAATAAATCTTATTTTTTAATTTTTTATATTCTCTTAATCAAAAATAAAAAACAGCCATTTTTAATTTGGCTGTTTTAATTTTTAATATAGAAATGTATATTTATGCATTTTTACAATTAATTTTTCATTCTGATTTTTCATCATCTGATGGTTCTTCTTCCACATTATCTTCATCTTCACCCTGTTCTTCATCGGGCTCTTCGCTATCATTTGATTCCTTTGTAACAAAGCCAAGCACAACCAAAAGCCCTGCAATTGACATTATCACATCTTCAACAATTTCGTTTTCAATTTGGAAATTAAATATCCTTCCTAGACAATTGATAAATATTATGAGCGCACCAGAAAAAGAAACCCAAAAACTATATGACTTCATTCTTTCAAACAGCTTCTTCATCTTCGTCCTCCTTACATTTTAAGAAGTGCTTAATATCGCTCACCTCTTCCTTTACCTCATCTAGCACATTTAAACTTGTAGTAAGTTTTTCAATTGTCTCTTGATATTTTTGTTCCCGTTTTGAAGAGTCTTTCAACTGATAAAGAAAAAGCCAAACAAACAAAATAGCAAACACACCATTACTTACAACAATGCTTATTATCTCTTTCCATAATTCCATTTTTCACCATATCCCCTTTTAAACTTAAAATTTCATTCATCATAACATTTTCCCCTTTTAAGTAAAAAAGTTTTAATTTATAGAATTTAAGATATTTTTTATAAATCAATTTCATGATATTACATCAAACACAATCATCGGCTTTGAGATATGGCTATTTTGTTCGTCAGTTTTAAAAACAAACTGAAAATTCCTTCCATTGACAGATGCTAACGTGCGTTGTTCTTTTTCGCTTCCATCAAAAGAATATGTCTTGCTTTCAATGTCAGATATAATTTCAACCGAACAAGGATACTTAGTGTTTAAGATGATTTCCTTTATCTTTTTGTTTTTGCCTTTATAGCCTAAGTCAGTAACAAATGAGCTCCAACTTTTAGCATTCGTTGCCGTAAAAATTTTGCCGTTATGCACAAGTTCGCCCAGCTTATTAATATTGCTACCATTAAAACAAGCAACAACTTTACTAAAATATGGAGTGTCAATTGATATTATCTTCTTAATATCCACCCCTCGCAATACATCTACCTTTTTCGTTTCAATATCAACCTCGAATAGAACATTGTTTACAAAGGTCGAACTTTCGCAACCAACACTTTCATCATCTTCAAAATCACATTTTGTTGCAAGATAATATTTTCCATCTAAACAACAAGACGAACAATTTGTGTTATCTAAATTTTTAAAGAAGTGGTCATATTCCTCGCAAATCTTGCTGACAGATGTTCCATTGAAAGAAAACAACCCATCTCGTGTCGCAAAGAATATAACCTCTCCACAGACACACACCGATTTTTCATATATCTTTGAAGAGGAAAGATATAGATGCGTAAAAGAAAATTCGTCCTTTGAAGAATATGCTGAAATTTTTGTTATGCCATTCTCTCTAAAAAGATAAATATAATCATTGAAAACAACAAGTTTTGTAAAAGCTCCCATAGAATCCAAAAATTCAATCACACTCCCAGCTTCACCAGTCCATTCTCTTATATCAAGATTAGACTGATAGATAAGCTCGTTTCTGTTTTTGTTTGTGATACCAAAAGCCTTACCATAATGTACCACACAGGATAATAATGCAGGCACCTCAGCAAACTTTTCCGTTTGATAAGCACTTGCAAAAATCATGCCCGTCTTAGTAAAATATAAGAGACAATCATAATCATCAATTCTATATGGACAAGTGGAAATTAAGTCAGTAAAATAATAAGACGATTTTGTCAAAGGTTCTCCATCAACTAAATCTATTAAAAGTAAAGTCCACAGCTGGTCAAGTTGATCCATGATAATCAAATGATAATAGTATCGGTCGTCATCTATATCCAAATATCTAAAAAAATCTATTGTTCTAATTTCTGTGATATTTTTCTGACTAAAGTTAAACGGGTGAACTGTCTCCAAATCGCTTTCGCTTGACGGCACTTCTAAGTCCTTAAAGCCTAGCCCTGTTTTTAAAGCCCCATCAAGTGGAGAAAAATTATAAAATGCCTTACATTCATTTGGCTTAGAAATTAAATCGTCTTCATTTGAAATAACTCCTTCACCAAAAACTGAAAAAGTGATGTTTTTTTCTTCTGTTTTTTTGTGTTTTTTGAGATTTTTATAAAAAATCAAAGCCATCGCCTCTTTGGCAAGCGAACTTCACTACGTTTTCTGGAAAGAGTAAATAAACTTTCTTTAAAACGCTCTTCCCAAATTTCAGCATCTTCGCTTAGCCCGTCACACAAAAGATATTCGCTCGCCATTCCATAGGCATATATTCTTCCTGATAGGCCATTGCAAAGTTCTATATTATCATTTAAATCAAGTTCTTCTGGAAGATAGGAATAAGTGATTTTCTTTGCGTGCCCCAATATCTCTATATAATTAGGATATGCTTTATAGCGAACACTCATATTAAAATTCCCTTTGACTTCATAAACTTTAATAATAGTTTTTTCAAGCTCGGAAAAATTTAATATGGAATTATTAACATCAATTTTTTCAGTATATAAAAAAGGGAGATAGTCAGATGCTATCTCTTGATTGACAAGATTGTAACATCTGACCAAAGTATCAACCCGCTCCTGCTCCCTTTCTGTCAAAGAAGTGTTTGACTCTAATTTTGAAGCGAGTTCTTTTTCACCAATAAATAGAGAAGTATAAATAACTAAATCTTTAACTTTCATATAACCTTGCCTCCGCTTCATTCAAAATTTGGTGACATTTAGCTTTTAAATTTTTTGCATTTTCTTCCTCCATCTCTTTGAATAGTTCATCACGCTTTTCAGATAAGGTTTTCTTAGTTAAAAGAATTGCTCTCTCGTCAAGTGTGTCATAAGGAATAGTTAAGCAAAAAGTATCTCGCTCTTGTGCACGATTATGTAGTTCAAAGGTCTTTCTTTTATTGTTATAGACAACAAAATAATCTTTGTCTATCTCTTTAAGTCTTTTCACTATATCTAAACAGTCACTATAAATTTCAAATGAATTTTTCATATTTTAATCCTTTTATGATTGAACGCCAGAAGAAGTAGAACTGTCCTCTTCCGGTGGCGTAAGAGTTGTTGCTATGCTGCTAATCTTTCCTTGTCCATTTGGCTTTTCACAAAGAAGCTCAGCATATTTGACAAGAGTAGCTGAATAAGTTGGATAATTTGGATTTTGCTTTAAAATTCTTCCACTTTCATCTTCAAGCCACTTCCAATCGCACATCTCATACATAGTAAAGTCATCTGTGTTAAGAAGATACATTGTGTTTGCTGGCACAAATTTTTCTCCAAGCACAGGAATACCGTTGTAGGTCATTGTCTTATAACCACCAGCAAGTTCGGTGATGTCGATGTTTCTTCTGTAAGCTGCAAGATATTCTTGATACAATCTTTTAACACTCTTTGTTGTTGAAATAAGATTGATTTTTGAATTTGCTACTTCTTCAAGCTCATCAATCGCAGTTTGGATTAAGTTGTCAGATATATATGAAGTTGTGGTTGAAGTGTATGGATTAAGCCACTTATAGTCTGCCTTTGCAAGACCATAGAGCGTGCTGTTTGAGAATATTCCTTCAATTCCTGTGATTTCTTTGTTTTTGGAATTTTGTACATAGAGTTTAGAACCTGCACCAACAGAATTTGCTTGATAATTTTTGATATCTGTATAAATTCTGTTGTTTTTTCTATCTACATATTGAATAACAAAATTAGGATCCGTATCACTTATTGAGCCATCTGAAAGCGAAGAAATTTTTACAACCATTCCTTCCACAACATTATTAACTGTGCTCAATTCGAGATATCCATTTGTCTCATTATAAGAATAAACTGCGGCAAGCTCGCCATTTCCTTTACCATATAACATTCTTCCAAGATTGAAATTGCTTGCTTCAATCAATCTCTCCATTTCGTCGTTTAAAAGATTGACAAAACTTGTTATATTGTTTGATGTTGCTCTTAAAGCTTTGTCTGTAATTTCTAATTTTCCATATAAATTTTTAAGTTCAGCCACGAATTGAACATACTGTGTGGAATGTGCGTCAGGAAGTTTACCGTCCTCATCACCCGCACTAATTCCTCCATTTATCCCAACCGGAGCTGCCTTTCTAATTTCTTTTCCATAGATGTTGTTTGTTGAACGCTTAATCATGGCAAGAAGTGGATTTGCTGCAATATTAAGCTGATTTGCCACAACGCCTAAATAGACATTTTTGAGTGCGTTCTCAGCACTTTGTAGTGTTACCATTTTTTTCTCCTTTTTTAGGAAAGTAAGTCTATTAAATATTTCTTAGCATCATCTAAATTAGCGGGATTTTGAGTGGCAACAGTTGCCACTCTATTCCCGTTTGAAGATATGATGATTGGTGACTTATTTTCCGATAATTGATTTATATAACTTTCAATAACTGCATTTTTGAGATTTTCGTTCCCTAAAATGTAGTTTTTGACGGCCTCATCGCTTGTTTTTTGATTTTTAATTTTATCAAATACCATTTCTGCCCAAACATAGCCAAAGGGGTCGTCCATTTTTTTCAGGCTATCATCGCTTTTGACTTTTTCAACAAGCTCGTCCTTGTAATTAGTTGCTTCTCCATTAGATGAAAGGAATAAAGCAAGTTTTTCTTCCACTTTTTTATTAAGTTCCTCCTCTTCCTTTATCTTGTCTTTCTCTAACTCGGATAGCCTTTGGCACTTTTTTGTAAATTCTTTTTCCAAGTTGTTATATGCTTCAAGTAGTGCATTTGCATCTTTAAATTTTCCTACTGTTTCGCCGTTTTCCGCTTCACTATGTTGCATATCCTCTTGAACTTGGGAGCCTTCCAATTCTTTCAGATTATCTAGAGTTTCGACTGTACCTTCCGTAGCCTCTAAACTGTCCAAAGTTAAATCTTCCGGTTGTTCCCAATATTTTTCTTCGTCCATATTACTCTCCTTCTTTTAAAAATTTTTTATGTTCATCAATATGATTAAGAAAATTTTTTTCTATCCCATCTGTGGCATTCTTTTCATATTCACCTGAAAGCATATATGCAATATGTTCATTGATATGAAGCTTATGGTCGTCGATTGATTTCACCTTAACCATTTCTCCATTAAGCATACTTATGTTTTCATTGTCAGCCCGTCTGATATGCAAACTGTTTAAATCTTGAGAGTTATCCCAATTTCCAAAGCCAATCATCTCTAAGATTTTGTTTTTCATGCTTTGACTAAACTTGCCATCTTCGTCATATAAAAGTCCTTTGTCAAGTAAGGTATAAATTGTGTTTCTTCTTTGAGTTAAAGTATCCGCACCCTCTGATTCTGTTTCAAACTGAACATCATCACTTGAAATATCACTGCTTTTAAAATAGAAGATTTCAGGCATACCATTATCTCCAACAATCTTAGCTAGCCTTGGAATGTTGGCAAATTGTTTGTAAAGTCGAAGTAGATGTTTGCCTATTTTTTTGATTGCATTTTTTATACTGTCAGTGGTAAAAGAGAGCCTTGTTTGATTTTCATCTAAAAGTAACTCAAGTGCCACACCGCTCATTGAAGCCGATATTGTTGTCATATCACCCATCTCAGAAGTTCCACTTAAAGTGGTGAACTCTTCAAGCAATTTTTCTTCCTCTTTTTCAAAATCACTCGGCAAACTTTCATTGTCTAAATATGTAGGAGCGTTTGCACCCTGCCTATACACCAATATTTTGCCCGGAGCTAAGCCCTCCTCTTCAAGATTCTCTATATCAACACTGCCATCTTCCACTGCTAAAACACCAAGTGTCAACCTATTCAAAAATTCATGCTTACGATTTTTCACAGCATTATATGCTCGTTGAATTGGTATCAATCTTTCAATCAAGCTCTTACCCCAAAACGAACCAACCTCATCACAACATACTTGCTTGATGAAAGGAAAATCACGCTTACCATCAACGCCATTGATATATGGAAGCTCGCCATCAAATACAAGCTCGTCACCGGCTATAATTATTAACCTACCATTTGGAAAATCCTCATTTGGACGAATGTATTTTTCAATAACGAGTCCAGCGTCCTTTTTGGTGCTTTCATTAATTTTTGTTCCTATGCCGTTATAGCCAAGTCCACCGGTAGAAAAAGAACTGTCAAGCGAAAAGACATTTATTTCTCTCCCTTTGATTTGCGCTCCATACATCTGTCTTATCTCATCGACTGAATACACTTTGGCATGAATGATACTTTGGCAATCTTCCAAATTTTCACAAGTGGTGGAATCTGGATAAATTTCAAAAGGAGAACATACCGCAACATCAACATCTCCGGCTTTTATCTTTCTGCCACTTTCTTCGATGGCAACAACCTGTCCTAAATTGCTGTTCCAAAAGACTTTATAAAAGCTTGTACCACAAATTTCGCTCCACTTTGTTGCCTGATTAATTTTTTGAGATAGATTATATTTTGCCGAAGCTGAATCTAAAATCTTTTTCGATAGCTTTGCAGTATATGTATCCTTTTCGTCACTAGAAGCTGGAACAACGTATAACTTTGGACGAATGGCAGAGAGTTTAGCAAGTCTTATATCTATCTTAGGTGCAATGTGATTAAAAACTTCTCTCTCCTGCCAAAAATATTGCCTATCTGAATCTTCAACAATTCCTCCAAAGCCGATTGTGCAAAATTGATTACCCATATAGAAATTCATATTGAGTTTCCACTGAGTTTCATAACTTTTTCGCTCCAAAATTCTGTTTTGAAAATCTTGAAGCACCTCTTTAACTAAATCATTTTTCATTTTTTCTCCTTTTAACCACCCTGTCTGGCTTAAAGTGCGACTCGATAGCTTTTGGCACAAAAAGTTTAGCAAGTTCAGCATAGAGTTTTTTCAAGCAAGCTTCACAAAAGGCAAATTCGTTTTTGATAAATCCCCGTGTAGAAATATAGTAATCAGCCAAATTTTTGCAACCATCTGCGTCACACTTAATCGCATGACGACATTTTTCAACTTTCACTTTTTTCTTCCTCCTTTAATTGTTTTAAAAGTCGCTTTTTTTCTTTTTTTAATTCCGAAAGTGTCATCTGTGAAAGTTTATCGTCAGTTAAATCCTCTTTTTCTAGCAAAAGCTTCATAGCACTTATATCGGGTGGATTATATTTTTTTGTGACTTTACGCTTGTTTAGCACGGAATTTCCACTTTCATCAAGTGAGTATTCTTCCACGATTTCATCACTAGAAAATCCAAGAGCTTTTTTTAAAAGAGCCTTCTTTAATTCCTCCACATAACCTCCTTTTAGCAACTTTCGCATACATTTTAAATTTGAAAAAATGCCATTTCAAGTTTTTATGTCGCATTATTCACAAAAAAACGGATAAAAAATACAATGTATTTGTAGAGGCAAAAGATGAACGAAATTTTGAAATTCGACAATGTAAAATATTTTTACCAAACAAAAGATGATGAGATATGTGCCCTTGACAACATTAGCTTCAATGTTAATGAAGAGGAGTTTGTTTCCATTGTTGGTCCTAGCGGTTGTGGCAAAACCACAATACTTTCCCTAATCGCAGGACTTTTAAAGCCAAGCTCAGGCGAAGTTATCTTAGATGGGTCAAACAAAATTGATACGAAAAAAATCGGATATATGTTTCAACGTGATATGCTGTTTGAATGGCGATCGGTATGGAAAAATATCACTCTAGGATTAGAACTACAGAAAGGCAATCGTGACGAAAAATTAGCATTTGCCGAAGAATTGTTAAAAAAATATAGTCTCTACAATTTTAAAAACAAAAAGCCACGCTCTCTTAGTGGAGGTATGAGACAGCGTGTGGCTCTAATTCGCACGCTTGTTTTAGAACCAAAACTATTACTTTTAGATGAACCTTTCTCTGCTCTCGACTTTCAAACCCGTTTAAATCTATGTGACGATGTCTATGAGATAATAAAAAGCGAAAAGAAAACAGCAATACTTGTCACCCATGATATATCTGAAGCTATCTCTATGAGTGACAAGATTATAGTGCTTTCCTCAAGACCAGCACACGTCAAAGACGAAATAAAGCTAGACTTAAAAGGAACAACCCCACTCAAAAAAAGAGAAGATTCATCTTTTAGTGGCTATTTTGAAAAGATATGGAGAGAACTTACCAATGAAGAAAAAAGCGAAAACGGTTAATTTTTCACTTTCACACAAAAAATATGTGAAAAAATTAAGACAAGATAAGTTTATTGTCATCTTTTTTCGCATTTTTGTTTTAGTTGCCTTTTTGGGACTATGGGAACTTTTAACTTACACAAAGGTGTTGGATCCTTTTTTTGTTTCCAGCCCTTCAAGGATAATTGCACAACTTGGTGATATGATAGCCTCTGGCACTCTCTTTCATCACACTTGGGTAACGCTTTATGAAACCTTAATCGGATTTTTGATTGCCACAGTGCTTGGGTATCTAATTGCTGTGCTTCTATGGTGGAATGAAAAAGTACGTAGAATTTTTGAACCATATATTGTTGTTTTAAATTCGTTGCCAAAGATAGCACTAGGGCCTGTCATCATACTCTGGGTAGGCTCTGGAACAAATGCCATAGTTTTAATGTGCGTATTAATCTGCATTGTTATCACCACAATGACTATGCTATCCGCCTTTATCAATTGTGACGAAGGAAAAATTCTTTTACTTAAAAGCATGAACGCCAACAAATTCCAAATACTTTGGAAACTCGTTTTACCTTCATCTATGAAAGATTTTATTTCAGTTTTAAAGATAAATGTTGGAATGAGCTTTGTTGGAAGCATAATGGGAGAATACTTAACAAGCAAGGCAGGACTTGGATATCTCATAGTGTATGGTGGTCAAATATTCAAAATTGACCTAGTAATGAGTGCGACTTTTGTTCTTTGTATTTTGGCGTTTGCCATGTATTCGCTTGTCAGTTTGCTTGAAAGAGTATATAAAAAATAGAAGAACACTTATTCCAAGCACAGAAGCAAGTGGATATAAGTTTGCCACAATTTTTGAAAAACCAAATTCGCTTATGAGAAAAGGCAAAAAGATGGCAATAAAAATTCCTAACACCTCGCCCTTGAACATACCTTCCACAGAAGCTTTAATTGTTAGACAAAGAGAAAACAATGTTGTTAAGCAACCTATCAAAATAACAACATAGCAAAGAACAAAGAAAAATGAATTATTTTGGCATAGATACAAGAAAGGCATATCAGCAAAATGACTATCGACATGAGTGCGTAGTGCAAAATTAGCAAATAAGAGAAAGGCAAGAAGAAGTAATGAAGAAAACAGACTGACAAAAAAAGTCTGTTTTTTATTTAATTCACGACCAGCCTTACTGACAATAAAAGTGCTAGTAGAAAAATTTAGTGCAACATAAAGAGGACAATAAAAATAACCAAATGGGCTTTTTGCTTGAACAGTAAATTCTGGGTTCTGAAAACAGATATATATTAGAACCGCCAAGAAAATAAAAACACACACCGGCATCAAAACAAGTGTCACCTTTTCAAGCATTCCCATTCCCTTTAATGTGATAAAAACTGTAAAAAGTAAAAGTAGTGCACATAGAATGATATATAAAAAAGAATTTGAAAACATAAACAGACTTTTAAGCCCAGCAAACATGGAAGCGGTAAACACAATGGATATAAAAACTAAAATTATATTGACAATTTTAAGCTTTTCAAGTTTATCTATAACAAATTTCCCTTTTGAAAGAAAAAGATAAAAAAGAAGAAAAAATAAAACACAAGCTATTACTATATATAGATAGGAAAGTTCGCCAAAGCGACTGAAAAAAACAAGGATTTCTTTACCACTAGAAAAACCCGAGCCAACAATTGTACCAAACAACAAAAAGACCGTTGTCCAAACTTTTTTCATAAGAAATTTTATGTTAAATTATTAAAAAAAAGACTTTAAATTTTACTTTAAAGCTATTTAATATATAATGACCTATGAAAATATACAAAAATCACATTATTTTTAATTTTTTTAATAAAATCGCATTACTTTTTATATTTTTTTTAAAAAAGTATATTTTAGAATTAAAATAAAAAATATATACAAAATAATTCTATGCATAAAAGACTTTTAATATATCTTCTCATTTTTTCTCTCTCTGCAAGTTTCTTTGCCTGCCTTTTTCCATATCCTATTTTTTCTTCTTACACAAATGTAACCGATAAAAACATGGTGGAAATTGCCAATCTTAAGGAAAGCGAAATATCTGTAGAATATGATGATGAAATCAAAGTCTTAGCAATTGATTGGGATATTGCCAATGCTATTTTAGAATGCTACACGCCATATCGACTTATAGATATAAAAAGCGGAATAAGCATAATGATTGAACGGATTGGAGGAAAAAATCATGCAGATATAGAAACTATCGACAATAACAACACAATGCTACTATACGAAATTTATGACAATAACCTATCTTGGGATAGACGCCCAGCATATCTAGAATATTCCGACAATGTCTATTTTTGTTGCAGTCTTTCCGGCTTTCCACATGGAGAAAGTAAGGGCGAAAATAGTCTTAACGGACATCTATGCCTACACTTTAAAAATTCTAAAACACATGGAAGTAATCAAATAGATAAAACTCATCAAAATAATATTAAGTACGCATATAAATATAAATACAAAATTCAAGACATAATATAAATTATGTAAAAAACACAATAAATTATGTTCTGTATAACCATCAGCCTCACTCTTGCAAGCAAGTTCGGCTTCCGATAATAAAAACTCAAAATATTGTTGTATTATGCAAGCATACCACACAATATCTAGATTATTTAAGATATTCAACCTTTTTCAAATATAATCCATTTGGTGGCATTGTCTTTCCGGTCAAGCTTCTATCACCCGTTTCAAACGCCTTTAAAATATTCTCTTCGCCTATCTTTTCAATGTTCAAAAGTGTGCCAACAATTATGCGAACCATGTTATATAAAAAGCCACTACCAGTTATTAAAAATTTGATTCGATTGTCATGTTTTGATATTTTAAAATCAAAGATTTCCCGTTCATAGTTTGTGACATTTGTATGTGCCGAACAAAAAGCCTTAAAATTATGCTTGCCTATAAAGAGAGAGGAGGCTTTCTTCATGCGTTCAATATCTACATTATAAGGATAATAAGTGATAAGATTATAATCAATTGCCCGCCTAGTCTTTGAAATATCAACAACATATTCATAAGTTTTTCTCTTTACATCAAAGCGTGGGTGAAAATCATCTTTACATAAACTCACCTTTTTTACAACAACATCACTAGATAAAAGCTTATTTAACGCCTGTTTGAAGTTTTTTAAAGGAATTGGCGAGGATATATCAACCGTTGCCACCTGATTGAGTGCGTGCACCCCTTTATCCGTTCTTCCACTCCCCTCAACCGTGCACTTTTCTTTTGTCAACAAAAAAAGTTTCTCCTCAAGTTCGCCCTGCACCGTACGCCTGCCCGCCTGCTTCTGCCAGCCATAGAAATTAGTGCCGTTATATTCCACAATCATTAAAATTTTTCTTTTCATAGTTTTATTATAACTAAAAGTTTTTAATTTGTAAATTGTAAATTTTATATTTATTTCATTTTTTACTAAAATTGTTATTAATTTTACTTTTTTAATTGATAGCACCTCTAGTTATATCAGTTCTTATATATTTTTATATATAAAAGCTTGCATTTATTTGACAAAAAAATCTTAAAATTTTAAAATTATTCAAAAGGAGATTATATGAAAAAAACTATTGATGGCAACACCGCAGTCGGCATGATTGCGTATAAACTTTCTGAGGTAATTCCAATCTACCCAATCACACCTTCCTCACCAATGGCGGAATATTGTGATGGCGAATTAAGTAAAGGAAAGAAAAATATCTTCGGAAAACTTCCAACGCTTGTGGAAATGCAATCGGAAGGTGGAGCAAGTGGAGCAATGCACGGAAGCCTATCTACCGGTGCACTATCGACCACTTTTACATCGAGTCAAGGGCTTCTTCTTATGATACCAAATCTATATAAAATGGCAGGAGAACATCTGCCGGGAGTTTTTCATATTGCTGCTCGAACAGTTGCCACCCATGCTCTTTCTATTTTTGGTGACCATAGTGATGTTATGGCAATAAGACAAACAGGTGCTATCCTTTTATGTTCAAACTCTGTGCAAGAGGCACATGACTTTGCACTCATCGCACATATTTTAGCTCTAAAGACGTCCTTGCCTGTTGTGCATTTCTTTGACGGATTTAGAACATCACATGAGATACAAAAAATTGAAATCATTAATGATGAAAAGATTAAAGCTCTTTTGCCAATAAAAGAAATAGAAGCTTTTAAAAATGAATCAATGAACTCTACCTCTCCTTATCAAAAAGGTTCGGCTCAAAATCCAGATGTCTTCTTCCAAAACAGAGAAGCATCAGCTCCTAGCTACGAACAAGTTTTTGAAATATTAAAAGGTGTTTTAAAAGACTTTTATAAAGTGGTTGGCAGAAAATATGCTCCTTTTGAATATGTCGGCAATAAAAATGCTCAAAACGTAATTGTCAGCATGGCATCTTCTTGTGAATGCATTGAAGAGGCACTCTCTGACAAAACTTTTAAAGACACCGCCCTTGTAAAAGTGCATCTATATCGTCCATTTAACTATCGTGAGTTTAAAAATATTCTTCCAAACAGCGTCAAAAAAGTTACCACACTAGATAAAACACGTGAATTTGGAGCTCGTGACCCACTTTTCCTTGACGTCACAACCGCCCTTACAGGCACTGATATAAAGGTAATTGGTGGCCGATATGGACTTGGTGGAAAGGATTTCACTCCGGCAATGGCTGTTGCAGTTATAGAAAACTTTAAAAATCTCAAAGATAATTTTACAGTAGGTATTGATGATGATGTAAGTAATTCGTCACTGCCTATAGCTATCTACAACTCTAAAACAAAAAATTTCCAAATGAAGTTCTATGGCCTTGGCTCAGACGGCACAGTTTCCGCCAGCAAAAGTACCATAAAAATTCTAGGTGAGGAGCTTGATAAATTTGTTCAAGGCTATTTTGAATATGACAGCAAAAAGTCAGGCAGTCTAACAAAATCACATATTCGTGTGAGTGATAATCCAATTAAAAGCACTTACCTTGTTCATGAGTGCGATGTGATTTCCATAAATAATTTTTCTTTTGTTCATAGATATGACTGCCTTGAGGGCTTAAAGAAAGGCGGAATCGTTCTTTTTAACACCATTTTTAGTGCTGATGAAATTGATAAAGTATTGCCTAGTTACTATAAACGCATCTTAAAAGAAAAAAATGCAAAAGTATATTGTCTAAACGCACAAAAAATTGCAGAAGGTGCAGGACTTGGAAACAAAATCAACATAATTATGCAAACTGCCCTTTTTAAGGTATCAAACATCATCAACTTTGATGTCGCCTACAAGGAAATTCAAAGATATGTTGAAATAACCTATGGTAAAAAAGGCAAAAGTATCGTCAATAAAAATTTAAAGGCCATGGGAAGAACCGTGGAAAATATTGAAGAGGTAAATGTTAAGAATTTGATCCCTCAAGGAAGCGACATGAACACAAAAAATATAGATGATAAATTCTATCAATCTATTATGAAAGAAGTTGAGCGTCTGCAAGGAGATAAAATATCCGTTTCTAAGTTTGATATGGCTGGAAAAGTGCCACAAGGAACAGCTGACTTTGAAAAGCGTGGCTTTGCTAGTCACCTCCCAAAATATATTCCTGCCAACTGCGTGCAGTGTGGTCAATGCATTCTCTCCTGTCCTCATAATGCCATCAAAGTTGTTTTGGTTAAAGCCGAAACAATGGAAGAGGTGGAGTTTGCAAAATGCTTTGGTATGAATGGCTATTTATATCGCATTCAAGTATCACCTGAAGATTGCACAGGCTGTGGTGTCTGTGCCAATGTCTGCCCAAGCAAAAATAAGGCACTAGTTATGAAGATGGCAAACGAAATTTTAGAGCAAGAAAAGAAAAATTATGCTTTCTGCAAGACTTTAAAAACTGAGGAAAACACGCCATTCTCCACTGATATGCCAAAGGGCTTACAATTTAAAGATTGCTACTTTGGCTTCTCTGGTGCTTGTGGTGGCTGTGGCGAAACGCCTTATATCAAACTTGCAACCATGCTTTTCGGTGAAAAAATGTTAATTGCAAATGCGACAGGCTGTTCCAGCATATACGGAGGCTCTTTTCCATCGTGTCCATATTTTAAAGATGAAAATGGCAGAGGACCTGCTTGGGCAAATAGTCTTTTTGAAGACAATGCTGAATTTGGGCTCGGCATGAAACTCGGCACAAATTACACTAACCCTAACCAAAGTGTTTGGATAATCGGTGGAGACGGCTGGGCTTATGATATTGGTTATGGTGGACTTGACCATGTTTTAAATAGCAACGAAAATGTCAACATTTTAGTGTTAGATACAGAGGTATATTCTAATACCGGTGGTCAAGCAAGCAAATCTACCCCTCGAGGAGCTATGGTTAAATTTGCAAGTGCTGGCAAGAAGACGAAGAAAAAAGATTTAGTTTCTCTTGCAATAGCCTCCAAAAATTGTTATGTGGCAAGTGTCAGCCTTGGAGCTGATATGAATCAGTGCATAAAGGCATTTAAAGAAGCAGAAGCATATAATGGGCCAAGCATAATTGTCGCCTACTCACCTTGCGTGAATCATGGCTTTGATATGTCAACAACAATGCACGAAATGAAGAATGCTGTTGAGTCTGGTTATTGGTCACTTGTGCGATACAATCCTAATGAATGTATTGTCCACATCGACAGCAAGAGCGATTTTATGAAATATGAAGACTTTTTAAACAGTGAAACACGCTATTCCGCTATAAAGGAATTAAAGAAAGATGAAGCTGAAAAGATGCTTGAAGAGAGCAAAACTGATGCTATTGAAAGGTTAGAAACACTAAAATCTTTTTCAAAAAAAGAAGAATAGCTTAAAATAATTGACAAAAAGGTATAACTTTATTAAAATATAACTAAAATTATATATATTTCGATATAATAAATTTAATTGGAGAGGATATGGAAGATATTTTTAAATCATGGCTTGTTGAAACGCCTATTGCACACAGAGGACTTCACGATAAGGTAAGTCCAGAAAATTCACTAAGTGCCTTTGAAAAAGCTGTAGAAAACGGCTATGCGATAGAGCTTGACGTGCAACTACTAGCCGATGACACCGTTGTTGTCTTTCATGACGAGTCTTTGTCACGTATGACAGGAAACGATGGGTATATAAAATTTTTAAATAAAGAAGATTTAAAAGTTTTAAAACTTGGAAACAGCAAAGAGCATATTCCAACTTTTGAAGAGGTTTTAAAGCTAGTTAATGGCAGAACACCACTTTTAATTGAGATAAAAAACCAATTTAAAGTAGGAAAGTTAGAGCAAAAAGTCATCGACTTACTTAAAAATTATAAAGGTGAGTTTGCTGTGCAATCTTTTAATCCATATTCTCTAAATTATTTTAAGCACCACGCTCCAAACATTCTTCGTGGTCAACTATCTGGCTATTTCAAAGGTGAAAAACTTGCTTTTATCAAAAAATTCTTGCTTAAAAGAATGTCATTTAATAAAAACGTAAGCGAGCCAAACTTTATCTCTTATGATGCTACCACCCTACCTAATCGTTTTGTACGAAAATATAAACGTCTGCCACTTCTTGCTTGGACAATAAGAAGTAAAGAGGATTATTTAAAAACAATAAAATACTGTGATAATATAATCTTTGAAAACTTTATTCCTGAAATATAAAAATTGACCTATTAAAATATAATCATAAACAAATATACTAAATAACAAAATATGGTGTATTATTCAATGCATAATACACCATATTTTATTCTAATTGTTCAATTTAGTGATTATTTTCTGTTGATATTTTATAGTGGCAAGTCTTTCTTTTCAAATCTAAACACGCCTATAATAAATGTTACAATAGCAATACCTGCAAGAATAGCAAATTTCCAAGCGAAACTAATCGTGCCATTTAATATCGAAACAGTGTCAAAGAGCGAGATAATGGAGAAGTAATTAAAGACATTCATCGCATCAATTCTCATTGCTGAAGGAACAACATTAGAACCAAACAATCCCAATATTGTGCAAACAAGCATGAATATGCTAAGCCCACCACCTATCGACATAGAATATTTCGACCTGTTGAATATTGCAGAACACATGAAGCAATAACCTGCAAAGGCAAACATGGTTAAAAACGCACCCAAGTTAAAGAGACATATCTCTGCAAAGTTGATGGCAAAGTTATTTCCACCAACAACCCAAATTGAAATTACGCTTGTTACTGTCACCAAAAGGAACATGGCAAGTAACGAAAGCATAAGATAAGCCATCTGAGTACAAGCTACTGTCCTTCTCTTTGTTGGAGTAGAGAGGACATAAGCCATAGAGCCTGAATCTACCTGCCCAGCAAGTAGTCCATTTGCCACCATGATAACAAATACCATAGGAAGAAGTATGCCGGCAATGCGATAGAAGATTGAGCCAATGATAAGTCCGTATATATCCATATTGCCGAGTTCTTCAAGAGCCTCTGCCACCTTTTCAGGTATTTGGTCGGTTATGCTTGCAGACGCCTGCTCTTTTGCATAAGCCTTAATCTCAGCATCTGTCATTTCGCTTCCCGTAAGTTCATCAATCCAAAGTTCATAAGTGCTTATTGCGGTATTTGCAAGCACCTTTGCAGCAACTGCATATTGCTCAGCGTTTGAGATTTCCTCTTCTGTTGGAGTTTCGCTTGTGATGAATTGATTATATGTTTGTGTATAAATCATATTGATAACATATTCGTTAGCCTCTTCTTTAAACACCTCTTCATCATAGACAAATCCCTCTTCCTGAGATTTTTGTTCATAGGAGTTGATAGCAGTATTTGCAAGTTCCACCGCCTGCAATCTATATCCATTTGCCACCTCTTCCGTTTCACCCTGAGAGATATAAAGATTATAAGCGGTGAGTCCTGCATACTCCACAAAACTCTCTTTTAGCTCAGTTATAACTGTTTCATTATTTGTGGTATCCAAGGTCGGATTATTATCATGTGTCATATATACGATATATAAGAATTGCGAAATTTCTTCATCTGTCATATTGAGCATTGCTAGTATGCTTTCATTCTCAGTGATAAACTCAGTGGCAGCCTCCTCTTTTATAGTCTCTAAAGCTTCGCCGGTTGGTGCTTGCCCATTCGCCTCTGTATAGGCATCAATTTTTTCTTGATAGCCACTTACTGCCATATTATACGCCGTCCCTGCAAACATAGACAGCATCGGGTCATCTAACTGATTAGCAAAGTCCACCGAAAGAGTGTAGGCTTCGTAACTGTCAACTGAATTCTCATTTAAGTAGCCTTCTTGGTCAGCCTGCTCAAAGACATCTTTTAGTGAATCACGAATATCATTTATAGCCAAGCTTCCAAGCACGATAATAACAATTGCAAGCATGACGCAAGTGGCAACAGTTACGCATAGCCATTTAACCCAATTTGCTTTCATTGACTGCTTAAATAGTGCTTTACTAAAATACATTTTTCCCTCCTTTTACTTCCTTCTCAAGAATATCTTTAAAGTGCTTTTCAAGATTGAATTTAATTTCTGATATAAATTTTAGTTTATATTTTGATAATGATTTGAAAAGCCTATTTATCTCACTATCATCAATCTGCACTGTCACCTGATAATATTTTTCTTGGTCACGAATGATTTTGTATTTAAGTTTTTTGAATTTGAGATAATCTTCCTTATCCAAAAACTCAATTTTATATGACTTTATTGTGGAGCTTTTTAATGCATTCACATCGGCAATATCTATTATTTTGCCATCATAGATAAGAGCAACTCTATCGCAGGTTTCTTCAAGCTCATCAAACATCTGACTGCTCATAAGAATAGTTTTGCCTTTCCTTTTTTCTTCCAAAATTAATTCAAGAAATGTTTCTCTCATAAGCGGGTCAAGTCCTGTGGTTGGCTCATCTAAAATGAGAATATCCTTATCCGCCATAAGTGCCGCAACAATAGCAGTCTTTTGTTTCATACCTTTACTCATGCGTTTAAGATTTGCAGAAGGGTCAAGCTGTAGCCTTTTTATTAACTCTTCAGCCCGATCCATACTCTTTAAGCCCAAAAGTTCTGCTTGAGCTTTTAAAAATTCTATGCCGGTTGTAAGGTCAGGAAAAGCAATTTCGCCCGGAATGTATGCCACACTCTCTTTAATTTTGCAAGCATCTTTCCATGCGTCCATGCCAAGCACAGTCACTGTTCCATTCTTTGGCTTAATAAAGCCCATAATATGCCTTATAGTCGTTGTTTTGCCACTGCCATTTGTGCCAACAAAGCCAAAAACTTCGCCTTTTGTTATAAAAAAGCTTATATCAAAAATTCCTCGCCCTCCGCCATAGTCTTTTGTGAGGTGCTCTGCCTTTATCACTTCTTCCATTTCAGCATACCTCCATAATCTTTATCTTCCCTATAGAAAGTCATAAAGTAATCTTCCAAAGTGAGCTTTAATTCGGTAAAAGATTTAATTTTGTAATTCACTATCATTTCTATAAAATCGTTTACTTGCTTATCATTGACTGCAACATGAACTGAAAGTTGATTTTTAAATATCTCTTTAACACCAAATTTCACAACCAAATCATCTTTTAACTTTGCTTTAGGAAAATCTTTGACAAAGTTATCTAAATCTTCAAGTTTATCAAAGCTAATATCATATAACTTATTTTCATTATGCTTAATAAAGTTCGCATTAAAAATTGTCACAATTCTTCCGTCTTTAATAATTGCTATTCGGTCACAAGTAGCCTCGACTTCATTAAACATGTGAGAAGAAAGTAGTATTGTTTTTCCTCGCTTCTTCTCCTCTTTAATAAAATCGATAAATACCTGTTGCATAACAGGGTCAAGTCCACTCGTTGGCTCATCTAAGACAAGCACTTCTGGATCGTCCATGAAAGCAGTTACTATGGCAAGTTTACGCTTCTCACCTAAGCTCATAGATTTAGTGCTGACAGCAGGATTTAAGTCAAATTTTTTCAAAAGATAGATAAGTCTTTCCTTGTCCTTAGTCTTTCTCAAATCACTCATCATTTTAATAAATTCCCAGCCGGTTAATCCTTCAGGAAGAGCAATTTCTCCCGGCAAATAGCCGACATTAGAGAGAATTTTATAGTAATTATGAAAACTTTCAAGGTTAAAAACACGTGTTTCTCCCTTTTGTGGCCGTGAAAAGCCCATAATATGCCTTATTGTAGTTGATTTTCCAGCACCATTAGGCCCTAAAAAGCCAAACACTTCGCCCTCACGGATAGCAAAGGACACATCAAACACGCCTCTTCCATGTCCATAGTCTTGTGTTAAATTATCCACTTCAATAATGTTCATGTGTCCTCCTCCACTTAATATGCATTTATATTAGATATGATTAATTATGTAAAAAACAAGCACAAATTTCATAACGATACTATTAATTTTATTATAACCTAATTATATTAAAAAAGCAAATATTATTCTCAAATATTTTTTAAATCAATTTTAGACAAGTTTATATATAAATTTTATCATATTTTTAATATAAAATTTATAAATATTTAATGATAACCAATCTTAATGTTGATAAGGTTGGAAAATTTCAAATAAAAGGAGAAAAATCATGAAAATATCAAAAATTTGGAAGTTTGGTGTGCCTATCGCCTTGACGTGCGTACTTTTTATTGTCACAGCAATTCTTCTTGCTAGCTGTGGAGGGACAAAAATTAGGTATAACGCTGATGCATTTAGTAAAGAGATATTTGCAGGAAATGTCAATCTTGAACTGTCCGATAATGATGGCATAATCTTCAATAAAGCATCAGAAGACGAAATCGACCAATCCGGCTCAACCTACTTCAACGAAGAGGATAAAAATCTTGATTGGAACGGAAGAAAAACTACATTTTCTTTTGATTTAGATTTAACTGCAATGGAAAATGGTGATTTCACTATCTGGGTATTGGCGTTTAATAAGCAAAACGATGATCAAACTTATAGCCATGTAGAAGAAATAAGACTTGGCATTGCTAAAACAGAAGCTGGATATGTTGCCTCCGAACTTGTTGGAGTAAATTGGACTAATGCTGACTATGACAACATAATTGCAAATGGAACATCCTTTGAAATTAAAGACAATGATGCTGAGATAGAATTTGTTGTAAATTATGATAACTCTAAACTTTCATATACCTTTAACGTCAATGAAATTCAAATTGAAGGGCAAAAAGATGTTGAAGGCATTGTGGGCTTTAGGTATCTTTGGAATGCTGCAACAAGCGTCAATGGTATTGTGCTTGAAAACTTAACTCAGTCTTATTAATTGATTAGCAAAAAACTTCACTTAATTAAATTTTAATTTCATCAAATTTAAGTGAAGTTTTTTATTTTTATAGCTTTGTTAAAGTATTGACAATTTCATTTTTTAACATTAAAATATAGATAATAGGAGAGAAAAATGGATAAATGGAAGAAAAGATTTATGGAACTCACTGAGCATATTGCCACTTGGTCAAGTTGTTTAAGACGCCATGTTGGTGCTGTTATTGTCAAAGATAAAAGAATTATGACAACAGGTTATAATGGCGCACCAGCTGGTGTTAAAACTTGTATTGAGCGTGGCTCTTGTATGCGAAACAAAATGAACATTCCAAGTGGCACGCATGCTGAACTATGCTACGCCGCACATGCAGAACAAAATGCCATAATCCAAGCCGCAAAAGAAGGCATAAGCCTTAAAGGTTGCGTGCTATACTGCACCCACCAACCTTGTGTTGTCTGTGCAAAAATGATTATAAATTCTGGAATAAAGGAAGTAATTTATAAAGAGGGCTATCCTGACGAATTTTCACAAAAAATATGCGAAGAGGCAGGTGTAAAACTTACAAAGTATAACGAAGATGAATAATTATAATTTAAAATATTATATAATACAAAAAGCTGTGCCATTTAGCACAGCTTCTATTTTTAGCCAACATTAAAAATCATCGTCATCATCGTCTAAATCATCATCTTCGTCTTCGTCGTCATCGTCATCAAGCTCGTCATCAAAGTCATCATCTTCGTCCTCTTCCTCTTCATCATCAAACTCTTCATCAAGGTCGATATCATCATCAAGCGAATCATCAAAGCCAATATCGGTATCAATTTCGTCATCTAACATATCTGTGTCACCAAGTTCGGTCACAGACGCCATATCACCTGTTTCTTCATCTTCATCGACAATTTCGTCTTCATCACGATTAAGATAATCTTCCCAATCAGAATTTAGCTCGCCATCTTCGCTTTGATGCTCTTTTAAGCAAGTTGAGCACATAATCTCATCTGGTGAGATATAATTTGTCTTACAAATAGGACAAAGCTCCAAATCTAAATCGCTTGTATATTCATCTTTCTTTGCAGAAAGTTCCGCTTTGCAGACACTGCAAAGTTTTTCCTTTTTCTCAATATAATTAAGTTCACATCTAGGACATCTAATGTAAACAGGTTTTTTCATACTCCCTCCTAACCTTATATCGCTACTTATTCTACATATAAAAATTGACAATGTCAACTAAATTAATCATTTTTTTTATTAGATTTTAAGTTTGCCTCTGCTTGAGACGGTCTCAAATAGAGTGGCTCTAAATTTTCCGCTGAAATTGGCATATCTTTCTCTATCTTCTTTAAAGCAAAATCAACAAGTGAAACTGTATTTAATTCAACGCTAACACTATTAGGTAGATTTAAATCTCCTTTTAAAACAATGATTTTCTCATCATCATTTAGTTTATCAACCATTTTCTCTTTCTCTAGTTTTTTGCCATCATCGTCAAATTTGGCAGTAAAATAGAGATTGGAAAGAGCGTTTAAAACGCAGGTTATCTTTTCCTTATGATTTTGTAAATAAATATATGCCATAAGTTCTAAGGAAGTTATAGGATAAACTTTTAAATTTAAATTCACACAGCCAAGTGCCTTTACAATTGCAACACCAATCCTTATTCCTGTAAACGACCCCGGCCCAATAACAACCGCCACCTTGTCAATATCACGAAAGCGAACATTCCCCTCTTCACACATTTCATCAATCGTTTTAAGTACGTTTTCCGAATGCTTACTTTTAGCATCAATAGTGCGACTTAGAATTTTGCCACTATCAAGCACTAAGCCTATATTTGCGTCCATAAAAGCCGTATTAACTACGAGAAGCATCTTTTCCCTCCGTCAAAGTGATTTTTCGAGTGTTGTCATCAAGCTTATCAATTTTTATCACATAATCAACAGCACTAATAAGGCCTTTAACATTTTCCGGCCATTCAACAAAACATACCCCATCAAGCTTTGATTTGTCAAAATATTCATCAAAGCCAACAGCAACCGCTTCCTCCATAGAGGAAAGTCTATACATATCAAAATGATAGATAGGAAATTTTCCTTCATATTCATTTAAAAGTGTAAAAGTAGGACTTGTCACATCGGCGTCACTACCTAAATACTTTACAAGACTCTTAACTAAGGTTGTTTTTCCGCTTCCCAAATCACCAATTAAAAGGATAATCATTGGAGGCTTTACTAATTTGCTAAAAGCCCTAGAAAAGTAATCAAGTTGTTTAATATTATATATATCCATTTGTATTTTCATTTTTTCCTCATAAATTTAACTTATTATATCATAGATAATTTTAAATAAACACAATTATTCAAAAATTTTTTATTTTGCAGGCAACTTTTTCCTTTTTTCATAAAAATACATAAGAATAAGCCCTAATATGCCAAAAACTATCGCCACACCCGCTCCAGCTAAGACATCAGTTAAAAAGTGTTTGCCAAGATACATTCTTGAAAGCATAACCAAAAAGACATAGACAATAAGAGAAAGCGTAATTATCACCCTCGTACCCTTTTTCTTATAGAGAGAAAATAGATATGCTCCTAAAAAAATAGCTATCAATGTGGCACATACAACATGACCACTCGGCATACTAAAACTTGTCACCGTGTCACCAATATTGGCAATCGTATCCGAGACATTAAACGGCCTTTCACGCATAATAGCATTTTTCATAATTGATTGTGTCAAATATGCAAAGCCATAGGTTAAAAGAAAGAAGAAAGCATATCTTCTTTTAAATATCAAAAAGAAGATGACAAGAGCCACCGCTCCAGCATAGCTTCCTATCAACGAAATCAACTGAAAGGAAGCGTCAAAAAATGGCGTCCTACCATCTTGCAAAAATTCAATCAGCTTTATCTCAAATCCCATAGTGTTATTTTACCAAATAAATAATAAAAAAACAAATATATGTAGAAAAAGACAAAAAAATTAAACTTTTTCTTAAAAAATACTTTATCAATTTAAAAGCTATATATCAAAAAATTTTGTCTTTAGTTTTATTCGTCATATCCTATCTTGACTTTTTTTGCCACATTTCTTCTTAAATCATCACTGATAGCAGCATAGTGCTTCTTTGTTGTGTTAACATCTTTGTGCCCTAAAACATCGGCAACTATATAAATATCATTCGTCTCCCGATAGAGATTTGTACCAAAAGTAGAACGAAGCTTGTGCGGAGTTATCTTCTTTAATGGCGTGCTTTCATAAGCAAACTTTTTGACGATATTCTCAACTGCACGTGTGCAGATACGCCTATTTTGTAAAGATAAAAATAGTGCCTTTTCCTCTTTATCAATAGGAAGTGTTTCTCTTATTGTCAGCCATTCTTCGATTGCGTATTTAACCTCATTTGGGTAATATAAAATAGTCTGATTTCCGCCTTTTCTTGTCACCTTAAAAGCATTTTGTGAAAAATCGAAATCTTCCACATTAAGCCCGACAAGTTCGCTCACTCTTATGCCTGTACCTAAAAAAAGCGTCACAATGGCGTTATCACGAATTTTTGTGTTTTTGTTATAATTCTTTTGTCTTTCGGTGAATGTTGTTGGAGCATTTACTGCGTCGAGCAATTTTTCTACTTCATCATTTTCAAGGCGTATTATGCCTTTTGTGTGGAGTTTTGGAGTTGGGACTTTGCTGACAACATTCTTGGAAATTAAATCATGGTTAAATAAATACTTAAAAAAGCTTCTTACACTTGCAAGCTTCCGTGCCTTTCCATTTTCAGTGTTACGGTATGCCTTTTCTCCAACCGTATAATAGCTTAAATAGGACAGATAACTTTCTATATTCTTTGCTTCAAGTGTGTCAAGGTCTTCAAGCGTAATTTCTTCCTTTTTCTTATTAAAAACATAGCGTGATAGATAATCATAAAAAATTGCCAAATCCATCGCATAGTTTAAGCGAGTAAGAGAGGAAGTTGAAAGTTCCATGCCGGTGAAAAAATCATAGCAATACTCAGGCAATTCGCTGAGATATGCACCAATCTTTTGCATATTGATTAAGTCACGCTTTTCAAAATATGAAAGAGTTTTCATGTTTTTATTATAGCAAGATGGCAAAAAAAAGTAAAATATTTATATGGCAAATTAAAAAAGAAATTTTTAATATCAATAATTCGGATTTTTCTAAAAAAGTATATACATCAACTAATTTTGAAGCATCCAATCAGCATACACTCCATAACCCTTTGTTGGGTCAGATAGAAAAACATGGGTCACAGCACCGACAATCTTGCCATTTTGTATGATAGGTGAACCACTCATACCCTGAACAATACCTCCGGTCAAATTTAAAAGCCTCTTATCTTTCACTCTGAACACTAAACTTTTGTCATTTGCCTTTTTTTGATAATTCGCTTTGATAATTTCAATTTCATACTCCTCTTTAATTCCACTGATATCCGAGATTATCGTAGCCTTCCCCGGCATCACCGAAAGTCTTCCACCGATTTTAGCAGTCAAATTTTTATCGACAAGTCCATCGACATCTTTCATAGTTCCGTTTATGCCAAACTTTCCATTGCTCACTATATCTCCCTTATTTTTATCATTTTGAAGAAAGAGACAGCGAAGTTGCCCCGGATTATTTTTCTGCCCTTTATTTATACCAATCAAATTGCAACTATACACCTTTCCCTCTTTAACCGGAACGACATTCCCACCTGCTTCATCAACCACAGCATGGCCAAGTGCTCCATATTCACCGCTATCTTTATTCACAAAGGTCAAAGTTCCAACGCCCGTTATGTTATCTTTAACAACAAGTCCTAGACGATATTTTTCATCATCTTTCAACACCTTGACAAGAGCTTTAACCTCTTTATTCTTTCTAAGAAAGGTTACCTCAGCTTCATTAGTTGAAGATAACGCTTCTTCAATATCATCAACATCGTCAATTTTAGAGCCATTTATTTTTGTTATGATATCTCCTTCCTTTAAACAACTGTCACCCTCATCACTTATCACAATGACACCATCAGTGGAAATGGAAAGTCCTATCGGGGCTCCTCCTATGTAGTAGTCATCATCACCTGCCATAACAACTTGTAATTTTCTTATTGGTATCAAGCCAAAAAGCTTAAAAACAATCTCCCCCGCTTTAGCACTTTGCGAATCAACCTTATGCTCTTGTTCCACAAGCTCGCCGGTTATGTATGAGCCAAAAAGCCCATTTGAATTCGCCGAATTTATATCACCATAGCTTGCCAAAAAATTTCCTTCAATTTGAAAGATATTTATTATTGGCATAATTATAAGCAAAAGGCAGGTAAGCCATAAAAAAATGTATGAAATCCAAAAGTTCTTTTTATTCATACCTTTAGTATCTTACATTATGAAAAAAATATGTTTAAAATTTTGTTTTTAGGACAAAAGAATATAGTTTCATCTCCTTTCTAGCCTTTTTATAGTCTGGATAGTACCTTTCAACTTCACGCCAAAACTGTGGCTTATGATTTAGGTGTCTAATATGACAAAGTTCGTGAACGATAACATAATCGACAAGAATGGCAGGTAAGATGATAAGTTTATAGTTTAACTTTAATTCGCCCGTAGAGCTGTAAGAACCCCATTTAACAGCAGAGGAACAGGACGAAATCTTATCAACTTTAAAACCAAATTTTTGTGCTAAGAAAATTGTCCTCTCCTTTAAAACGGAAAACATAGATAGATATTGATTTTTAATTGATTTTAACTTATTGGCTAATGACAACTTTTCATAGTCAAGCCTTATATTTTTCGTCTCCATGATTGGAATGGTATTTTCATAAATCAAATTTTCAAAATCAAAACTTTTGGCAAAGTTATCAAGCATCTTCATTTTTGCAATATGTTTATTTATCCAAGACTTTTTAGAATCTATAAATTTTTGAATACTATTATCAGAACATTTTAATGGTGCTTTAACTAAAATGCTGTTTTCCGATGTTATTCTCAAAAGCAAGGATTTTCTTTGTTCTTTAACTATTTTGATTTCCATGCTTACTATTTTAACACTCTTTTAATTTTAATGCAAATATATTTAAAAAATAAATTATTGAAATATTAAAAATACATTTAGTTGTGTATTTTGCCATACTACACCATATATTGTGGTATTATGCAATAAAAAATTTTTGCATAATACTATGAATTTTTGTTTGACAATTTATTATTTAAGTTTTATAATTTAAATAAATGGAGGGATTTATGGCTTTTACTTCCAACGGTCAAGTGCAATATTTGATTTTAGACTCATTGTCAGACGGCTCAAAATATGGGTTAGAGATAATTGAATATATCACAAAGAAAACACATGGTGGCTACATTTTAAAAAAGCCCACTCTTTACTCCTGCCTCACACGCCTAGAAAAGAAAGGTTTAGTTTCTTCCTCTTTTTGGGGAGAAAGTGAATTTGGTGGCAAGAGGCACTATTACGCCTTGACAAACGAAGGCAGAGAAAGCTTAGAAATCTTAAGTAAGGAATTTGCCGGAATAAACTTTGAAGTGCTAAATCAAAGAGAGATGGAAGAAGAGGAAGAGCAAAAGCCGGTATTCTTAGAGCAGAAAAATTTATTTGATTATGCAAAACAAGAACAAAAAGAACCAGAAAAGAAGGAAAAAGAAAAGGAAGAAAGCGACGTCATTGATAATCAGATTGATTTTTTTACCTTTGAAAAAGAGGAAGAAGAGAAGAAAAAAGATGACGGAAAGTTCCTTGATGCCAATGAAACTCTCACCCCATCGCAACTTGAACAGAACAAGAAGATTTACGATTCTTCAAGTGAACTGAAAAAATATCGCAACAGAAAAAGTTTTTCTGATAATCAAATTGAAATGCCTGTCGTCTATGAAAAGAAAGAAGATGATTTTGAAGCAAAAGTAGCAAGTTTAAAAGCTTCCCTTTTAGCGTCAAAACAAAGCCACTACGAAAACAACGATTATTCAAACATGGTCAATAAAACTGCTGATGTTGACATATACACTAAGCCTCAACAAGAGGTTGCCGAAGAAGTAAAAGACGATGCAACCTTTATCACTGAGACGCTCGATTATATCCCTTATCAAAAGCGTATAACCCCACCTAACATTGAAATCAACGTGTCTGACGAGAACTTGCCAGCTCCTATGCGTGACAGTAAGTTAGAGCCAACCTATAATGATATGGTATCTAAAATTATGGAGAAAAAGGCAGAGAATGTTGAAAAGCCAAAAGAAGTCAAAGTACAAAAAGTGGTTGAATCTTTTGCTGATTACGAATCTTTGAAGAATTATTATAACAATCACGGCTTAGAATTTAAAGAATATAAGCATACTGTTGTAGAGCGTATGCACAACACCAACTTTTTGAAATTCATCTCTTCAATAATACTCTTCGCACTTTCTGGAATTGGCTGTGCTTTAATTTATTGGTTAACAAGTGCCACCGGAAATCTTATGGCAACCTCCAACTTTTTATACTACACTGTGCCAGCTATTTTTGCTGTCTATGCAATCATACTTTTTATAAGATATAAGTGCATGGTCAGTCGCAAAGCAAGTATAAAATATAATGCAATAATTAATTGGGTTGTTTTCCTGCTAGCATCAGTTGTCGTTTTTGTTTTAAATATTTGTTTTGGTATGACAGCAGAAACTATGGCAAGCTATCTCACCTCACTACTTGTGCCTATTTGTGCATTGCTTATCATCTTTCCAATCAATTACTACACAACAAAAATTATCTATAAAAGATATGCTAAATAAAAGAAGCTTAATTTGTTTTAAGCTTCTTTTTTCTTTTTATAAGCATAAATATAATGTCAAAAATGATGAATATTGCAACTAAAACAAGTGAGGCTAGAAGTATATACAAGGTAGAATTTTCAAAAAGAACGCACAAAAGTGTAATCACGAGGCAGGAAATAAATTCTCCAATTGCAATTGCAATAAACGCTTGATAGACTTTTAAATTACTTAAGCCCGCAATCAAACTTCCACTATATACTCCTGTAAGTGGCAAAGGCACAGCAACAAAAAGTGCGAGAGATGAAAGTTTATAAAAAGTTTTTGATTTCGATGAGAGTAAGGCTAATTTTTTATGATATTTACTCTCCGCACCATTTATCAGCCTGTCGCAAACAAATCCGCTTGTCTTATTTTTAAGTTTTCTAATTATTATGATGATAAATATGCTTGGCAACATCGAGCCAATATATGCACAAACAAAAGCTACAACCGGTGAAAGAGTAGCTTCTCCCCAAATTGCATAGGAAAGCCCAAATGGAATTGCTATTTTGCTTTCAATGGTAGGAATGAGTGCCATAAGTATGACCGCCAAAAATACACAACTAGAAAAATTCTCAACAAAAAAACCGACCATATATTTCTCCCATAACAAGTTTATGCTTGAAATTTATGAAAAAGACTTATCTTTTATAATATCTTCTAAATTTTTAACATTTTTAAATATTTAATATATAATGATAATGGAGGCACAAAATGAAGTATTCAACAAAATACTGTCAGGGCGATTGCGTGAATTTACGCCCGTGTTGTCCCCCTCCTTTTTGTCAGCCATATATTCCACCTTGTCCGAACTGCTGTCCAAGAGAGAGAACAGGCTGTCAAACAAATAACGATTTGACGATGTTCCTTATAGGATACATGATAGGACAAAACTCTCAACGCTAACATACACAAAAAAATTACAAAAGATAAAAGAGCCTTAACTTTAAATTAAGGCTCTTTATTTTGATTATTTAAAGGAATTTACGAATAAGTTTATCTTTAAGTTTTGAATAAGGCTGGTATCTTATTGGCAAATCTATAGAAAAACTCTTTTTAACGATGCTCTTCTCGTGAGAAAATAGTAGAAAACTTCTTTTGCCATGATAAGAACCATAACCACTATATCCAACACCACCAAAGCCCATTTTTGTGGTGGCAAGATGAATGATTGTGTCATTCACGCACCCGCCACCGTAAGGCACAGTATTTAAAAATTTGTTGATGGTCACTTTGTCAGTGGAGAAGAGATAGAGTGCTAAAGGTTTTTCAAATTTTGATATGATATTAATTGCCTCCTCAACCTTTTCATACGTAATTACCGGCAAGATTGGGGCAAAGATTTCTTCTTTCATGCACGCATCGTCAAGTGTCACATTGTCTAAAATTGTTGGAGCGATTTTTTGACTCTTCTCATCACTCTCACCGCCAAAGATAACCTTATCTTTATCAATAAGCCTACAAATGCGATTGAAGTGCTTTTCATTGATTATCTTGCCATAACTTTCATTTTTTAAAGGCTCCTCACCAAACATCTTGACAATTTCTGCCTTAAAATACTTTAAAAATTCTTCTTTTACGCTTTTTTCAATCAAAAGATAGTCTGGTGCAACGCAAGTTTGCCCAACATTCAAAAACTTTCCAAAGGCAAGACGCCTTGCACTTATCTTCAAGTTGGCGGTTTTATCTATCACACACGGGCTTTTTCCACCAAGCTCTAAAGTTACAGGCGTCAAGTTTTTAGAGGCTTTTTCTGCCACAAACTTACCCACACTTACGCTACCTGTAAAGAATATGTAGTCAAAGCGTTGTTCAAGAAGTGCAGAGTTCTCTTCACGTCCTCCTAAAACAACAGAAACATATCTTTCATCGAAGCATTCTCCAAGTAATTTTTTGATGACAAGTGAGGTGTTTTTTGCATAACTTGCAGGCTTTACAACAACACAGTTTCCAGCTCCAATAGCTCCTATTAGAGGGTCAATAGCAAGCATAAATGGATAATTCCACGGTGACATAACAAGCACCACTCCAAGAGGTTCCTTGACGATGAAACTTTTGGACGGAAATTGAGCAAGAGGCGTTGTCACTCTATCTCTTTTTATCCATTTTTTAAGATGGCGAATGGCATATTTGAGTTCGCTTAGCACCATGCCAACCTCACACATATAGCTTTCAGTGGCACTTTTCCCTAGGTCAAGAAAGAGAGCGTTCATAATCTCCTTTTCGTTTCTGATTATCGCCTCTTTTAACTTTCTAAGTGCATTCAGCCTAAATTTGTAAGATAACGTCGCACCTGTTTTAAAATATTCACGCTCTTTTTTAACAATTTCTTCAATCATAAACAATTCCTTTTATATTTAAACTAATTTTCTTTAACTAAAAGTACAAAGTAGATTTCCTTTAATTCCTCTTTACTTAAAAGTTTTGGCACAGGATAAAGCGGATTACCCTCTTTTTCGGCGTGTTTTGCTAAAGCATTGATATCCTCCTCTTTTAAGTCCTTGATTGTTGTTGGAATATTAAAATATTTATTTAATTCTTCAATATATTCAATAAATTTGTCTGAAGCAGTTTTTCTATCATCTTCTTGCAAAGCAATACCAGAAATTTTGGCAAGTTTTGCAAGTTTTTTCTCTGCCCTAACACCATACTTCTTCAATACGTGTGGTAATATAACCGCATTAGCAAATCCATGAGGCGTGCCGTACTGTCCGCCCAAAGAGTGTGCAATTGCGTGCACATATCCAACATACGATATGGTGAAACTTACTCCAGCATAATAAGACGCTTTAAGCATATTTTCTCTTGCCTCTTCGTTGTTTGGAGAATCATAACATATCTTTAAATTTTCCACAATAAGCTTAACAGCATCTTCCGACATCTTTCTTGTAAGACGAGTGGTAGAATGTCCGATATACGCCTCAACTGCGTGAGTAAGAGCGTCCATACCTGTGGTTGAAGTTATATTTTTTGGCAAATTGATTGTTGTTTTATAATCTAAAACGGCGTATTTTGGAATCAATGGGAAGCTGTTTATTGCATATTTATCGTGAGTATCAGCATCTGTGATAACCGCAGCAAGTGTTGTTTCACTACCTGTCCCTGCTGTTGTAGGTACAGCAAAAAGTGGTGGCAATTTTTTTCTAACTTTTAATAATCCTTTCATTTTTGTGATACTCTTTTTGGGATAAGCTTGTCTAGCAAGAATCACCTTTGCGGTATCCATAACACTTCCACCTCCAAAGGCAATTGCGCCCTTGCATTGATTTTCGTTATAGACTTTAAGCCCTTCTTCCACCATTTTTGTTGTCGGATTTGGAAGTATATCTTCAAACACAAAAAGTTTAATTCCTGCTTTATTTATCTTATCTTCAAGTTCTCTTGTTAGTCCTAAACCTCTTATAGATTTATCTGTTACAAGAAGGATATTGTCAACATTCTCAGTTTTTAAAGTATCAATAACTTCGTCCATATTTTTTAGTATCTTTGGTTGTCTATATGGCAAAAGTGGTATCATAATATGAAAGCATTGTTGGAATATTCTGCAATACATCATTTTAAAGACGCTCATCTCTTTGTCGTCACGCCCACAATATGTGATAGAAATTGCCAAAAGAATTTCAGCAGGATAATATAGAACAAGACACATTGTATCAAAAATATCTGAAATATCTGCAAAAACATTGAAAAGAAGCATTAAATCGGAAAGGAAGAATAATAAGCTTCCAAGCATAATCAAAATATCTTTGCCTAAATACTTGTTTGCAAATAGATTTGAAATGCTCTTTCCAAGCATGAAAGATATGATGAAAGCATAGACAATGACAACAGGCAACATACTCCCAAAGCTAAAGATATCTGGCACTAAAATTACAATAAGTGCAACGCCAAAGATAGCAAGCGAAATTAAAACATCTCGAAACTTGATTTTATAAAGAGTGGAATAGGCAATAAAGAAAAAGACGTGCCCTATTGCAAATAAAACTGCACCGATAATAAAATGCTCTATAAGCACAATATCTCCAAGACAGGCAAAGATGAGAGCGGTAAGCATGAAATATTTAAAAAGCTTGCTTCGTTCTTTACCCATGAAAAAAGCAAAGACAAAATTAACAATTCCAAGCACTACAAACAATACGCTTGCTGTAGTTTTATATGTGTATGCTTGACCAAGCAAGATGTATGCGATATCCACTGCGATTATTGTAAGTGCCAAAGCCAAATTTAACCAAAATAATGTCTTTCTTTTTTCCATAATTTACCCCTTTGCTATTTTAACACTATCAAAATAAAATTTACAAACAAAATCACTAAAAATATTTAAAAAAAAGAAAAAACTTAAAAATTTTTAAGTTTTTTCTTTATGTTATTTTAGAAAATATTTATTTTTGTGTGCCAAGGTTATTAATAGTTCGCACTTCTTTTGCTCCCCAAGCTTTCTTGTTAGAAGGGTCAATATATTTTTTATTTCTTTCAAGTTCATCATTTAAATATCTTTGATAAGAGTCTGCATCTTTGACATTTGCATACATAAACTCAACAAATTTACCATTAAAATCAAATTCGCTCATTTTGTAATACTCTTTCATAATTATATTTTGTATCCTTGGGAAGTAGTGCATAAAACTCTTTGCAAACTCCTCGCCCGTTTTTGGAGTCACCCAATTGTATGGCAACTTTTTAAAGACGAAGCTTGTGTTTGTAGGTATAAACAGAAAGACGTGCATATTGCTTGTTGTCAATTTTGATGCATAGATATCTGGCACTTCATAGGCTGTACGAAAAACTAAATGCACACCATCTTCCTTTAAGTCACTCAAAATCTTTCTAACCTTTTCGTATTCTGCTCCGCTAGTTTTACCTTTAAATTTAGAAAAGTCGAATTCCTTATAAAAGTCATCAAAGCCATAACATTGCTTATTTAGGCATTTTTTAATAAATGTTCTCCATTTTTGGTCATCTACACTTGCAACAAAGTTGTTATATTTATTTAAGTTATTCATTTTAGCTCCATTTTAATCATTTAATCTATCGTTTAAAATTAAATGCTCTATCATTATAGCATACTTTTATTTTTTTAACAATACTTTTATCTTAGATTTATCAATATTTATATCGTTTTTTGTTAAAAGAACAATATTAGGTTTTCCTATCATAGCGTGTTTTGCATATTCATTTATCTCTTCAAAAGATATCTTTTCAAACTCTTTCTTGTCTTTAATTGCCTGCTTGCGTGTCGTGATATTACCAAAGACATTATAGTCATCTAAAAGTCCACGAGCTTTATTTAATAGTGATGTTGCATCAAGATTATATCTATCAAAATATCTCTTGTGCTCTAGCTCGTATAGATTTTTAGAAAGTCCGTTTGTCTTTACCTCTTCGATAAATTCAAGCAAAAGTTGATAGATTTGCTCCACCTTTTCGTGTGCACATTCAATTATGAAATTGGCTGACAATTCTCTAAAGTCCTGATAAAATCTCATAGATACAGCATAACACGAGGAATTTTTAACACGAAATTTATCGAATGCCATTGAGGAAAGAGTATTGCCTAGAATTGTCTTTAAATAGCCTTCACGCCTATTTAAATATTCCTCAGCATCGGCATATTTCCATTCCACTTTTAACAATGCCTTTTGTGCTTCAAACGGTTCTTCCTTCACAAAGATATCTTCCTTAATCGGCAAACTGTCTTTATATGAAAAGCCTATCTTTCCGCCTTTCTTTAATCTTTCTTGAAGATAAGTCTTGCACGCCTTTTTAACACGAGAAAACTTAACATTGCCGAAAATGCTGACTATAGCATTATCAATAGAAAAGTATGTATTTTTGAAATCTAAAACATCTTGCATCGTCAACTTACTCACGCTTTCCACGCTTCCAAGCACAAGTTCACGCTCCATCTGCTTAAAATTCTTTTCACGTCTAGTGTTTTTAAACATAAGCTCAAAGGCTTGATTTTGATTAGTCTTTCGCCTTGTCTTAATCTCTTGAAGTACCACTTCTTTTTCATCTTCAAATTCATTCTCAAAATTTGTAAAATTTGTAAAGCTGGAGGTTAAATTATCCATGAGATTTTCAAAGTCCTTTTTATTGCAAAGCCCTAAAAATACCATATTGTTAATGCCGGTCATAGCGTTTCTATAAGGATACAAACTAAAACTGTCATATAGCTCTGTCTTAGAAAATTTTTCATTAGAACAATTGCATAAACAATGCTCTGTTAAATGAGCAAGCCCTTGCTTGTTTTTCCACTCATTACTTGCCCCTGCATTAAATTTAATGGCAACAGCAACACCATTCAAAGCTTTTACTCTGCCATAAATAATTTTTAGTCCATAATTTGTCGTTATGCATCTTCTCATAAAAAACCTCTTTTATTTATTATAATTTAAAAAGAACAAAATGTCAATATAACTTTATAATACTTAAAATTTAAAATAATACAACTCTTATATATATTTTCTTGATTTAATTGACAAAATCAACAGAAAAAATTATAATAAGAAAGTCTATATGCTGATGTGGCTCAGTTGGTAGAGCAGTTGATTCGTAATCAACAGGTCACGGGTTCGAGTCCCGTCATCAGCTCCAAAAATAATTATCATAAATATTTTTACCTTGAATAATGTTTACAATTTCGTTATCTAGGATAAAAGTAAGTTTTTAACTTGTCAAACTTACTTAAAAATTTAGTAGGCTCTGACCTTCGATATATCGTTGTTGGTGGTGAGGTTCTCTTTGCCATAATGAGAAAAAACGAGAAAAGTTTTTTAAGCAATATAACCGCTGGCGGAAGTGCGACAAAAATAGATATTGAAGAAAAATATAAACAGCAAGCAACAAAGATTGCAAAAATATTAGGACTTGATTATTGTTCTGTTGATTTTTTCAACACCATTGATAACGAACCTCTCCTTTGTGAGGTCAATGCTAACCCAGGAAACATTGAATTGAATGAAAAATTAACAGGAGTAAACCAAGCGGAAGCGTTCACAAGATATATAGTGAAAGAAGTTTATTCAATCTGAATATTTATATTAAAGTTAAGTTCTTGAAAATGGAAATTTTGCCATTTTGAAGATAACAAACGCTTGATTTTTTTAAAAGGATTGTGTTATACTTACACTATCCAAGACCTCATAGTAAAACTGGATATTACGGTCCCCTCCTAAGTAAATAATCTGTCATAGATAAAAATCGCTACAATGCCCTAAAATACTGGTGTTTATAGGTGAACAGAATAAGTAACAAAGGTGTAAATGGAAAAAAGTTGGAAAAAAACTTGCAATTTTAAAGAAAAAGATGTATAATTAAGTAAAGAATGACCTCATAGGTAAATGGATATACCGCATTCCTCCTAAGAATGTATTTCTCGTTCAACTCGAGATGGGGTCACCAGAAAATCATAACACAAATCGTGTTATGATTTTATTTTGACATTTTTTCAATTTACTGGCTTTCATTTGGCAAATATGATATACTAAATAAAAGAAATGTTTTCCTTCCTTTATACTTGTATATAGATGTAGATATCACCCTAAACTTTTTAATCAAAAAAGAGGTAGAAATGAAAGTTGAATTAAGAGAAAATATCAAACCTTATTACTTTGCTGAAATAGATAGTGATGTTGTTTTTGATTGGAGACTAACATCCAATGCAATTATATTAAATGTGAAACAAAACAAAATAAGCAAAAGCAAAAAAGAAAAACAGAAATTTCAAGAATTTGTTGATGCTTATACGGCAGACATTGGTAATCTTGTCTTGACTGAGAATGAAGAAAAATTGTTAAACTCAATAAGCGACCACAAAGATTATACTTCAATTAAACGGTCGCAAGCAGAACTTAGGAAGCGAATTAGTTATAATTTCCCCGATAATTCAAAATGGATAGGCTTTTCATTAACTTACGAAAAGGACAAGGCAAGAACGGAACATACGAAAGTATCAAAGGATTTTGAGAATTTTATTAAAAGCCTTAGACTTGAATATGAACCAACATTTGGTACTATCGACTATGTTTATATGAAGGAACGACGTGAAGACCTCACCTATCATATTCACGGCATTCTGCTAGCCAAACAATGTAAAGGAACATTTAAGATAGTTAAGAAAAGAAAAAATAAAAAAGAGAAAAAAGGAATTTATGACATTTGGAACAAAGGTTGGGTCGATGTTCAATGTGGTAAGAAAATAAGATCTGCATACACATACTTATTGCCACATAAAACAAATTCAGTAAATATATTTGCAAGAAAAATGAACGGGAAATTGATTAGACTCATCCTTATGCCTAAAAAGAGCAAAATCTATAACTATTCCAAAGGTATTGTCCCTGCTCCAAGTGGTAAGATTGATAAAAAATCGTTAGAGCCATTTCTTAACAAAATAAGAAATATTGGAAGAACAAGGTATAACTCTTTCTATTCTAGTAAAAACAAAAAGTATATAAGAGATTACTATCAAGAATTTGTATTTGATTTAGATATATTCTCTGAAGAAGAAAGAAAAATGTTATTAGAAATGTTAAAAAAGAGGACAAACAAAAAATCTTCAAAATCATTATAACAAGTTATAGAACCCTTATAGAGCATTATGGAACTATTATAAAATCATTAAAAATTATCAAAATTGTCAAAAATATGACTGCAAAACCCCTAAAAAAAGGGTTTTTTAAAAAAATTTGTACAAAAGTATGATTTTTTTGGTGAGCAAACGGCACTTTTTATGTACCTTATATAGTGACGACTATAACAAGGGGGGAATATATGTTTGACATTTTTAAAGATAAATTAGCCTTTCTTATAGAAGAACAAAAAGCAACAACGGAAAAGTTGCGTAGAGAGATGCTCGCCACCTATACCCCAAAACAACAAGAGTTAGCCAGAAAAGCAAAACTTGAATATTGGAAACTTACAGTGTTGCAAGAGTTGGTGGATTATGAAAAGACAAAACTAAATATCTTGGCACTAATTTTTGGTCAAGACAAGTTAGCCAAAGATGTTGATTCTTTTTGCGAGGACTTGAAACAAAAAATGCAAAATGAAAAGAGTTGACAATAAAAATTATAATTAAATACACTGATTCAAACTTGTAGTATATATTAAGGGAATATTGCCGAACTTGGATTTTACTTTTTGTATTAAGGATGTTAATGTACTTGTGTTAAGGAGGCGATCTATGACAAAACAAGAATCCGAAGTGCTTGAAAAGTTTGGAAGTGAAGAAGTAAAAAGTGCTAAATTATTTCGAGTTTGGCATAAAGTTGAAAAAGCAGAAAAAGACTTTTTAGATAAACTTACAGAAGAGCAAAAAACACTTTATGAAAATTATCGTTCAATAGAAATGGAACGAGATAGCATACAGATTGATGAGGCTGTTCTTTTTGGATTCAACTATGCAAAATCGTGGTTTCAAGAACTTTTAGGCATTAAAAGAGAAAATGATAATTAAAATGCCGTCCTGGGCTTACCAGTGGCTCTCTGGTGGCACGAAACACATTTCTGTGATAAAATACTCGATGATTGCAGAAAAGTGCTTAAAATGGCTAAAAAATAAAACAACGAGATTTTTCATTGTTTTACTTTGTTTTATATAAATTTAAAATTGCATTCTTTTGATTTTCATCAAGTTTTGAAAAGTAGTCTAAAAGTTCCTTATCTTTTTTGTAGGCTAGCATATCTCTATGGAAGAATTCTTCTGGTGTGCTACCACATATCTCAATGATTTCAAGTAAAACTTGAATTGGAACTGCATACTCGCCCGCTTCCAGTTTCGTGATATAAGTTGAATTTTTACCTAATTGTAGGCTCAATTCTCTTGCCGACAAATGACACCTATCTCTCAACTGTTTTATGCGAAGAACAATATCTTTATAGTCCATACATTGCACCTCAAAATCTTATACAAATATTATAATTGATAAAAGTTTTCGTCTATATGCTTTATAAATGACAAAATCAACTAAAAAGCATATTTTTGAAGATTTGTAAGTCAAAATATTGACTTATAACGCAATATTATTTATAATATATATGAGATATATTGCTTTTTGGAGGGTGAAATGAAAGTAAAGAAAATAATACCAATGTTGGCACTTGTGTGCGTTATGATGTTCGGTGGAATATTTTTAACGGCCTGTGGTGGCGGAAATAGCCTTACAATCAACTTTGAGAGCAATGGTGGAACAAGTTGCAGTTCTATTGAATACACCCAAGACAGCACCCTTAAAATGCCAAATGACCCTACAAGAGAAGATTATTTATTTGGTGGTTGGTATGAAGATAACACAACTTTTGAAAAGGAATTTAACCAAGCAAACATAAATTCATATTTAGAAAACGATTCCCTAACCTTATATGCAAAGTGGCTTAAAAAAGTCAATTTAGTATTTATTAGTGATGATAATTTTGACAATATCTATCTTGATAGTTTAGATATAGAACTTCCTACCCCAATGCGAGATGGCTATACTTTTGATTGCTGGTGTATAGACCAAGAACTAACAAAACCTTATACCACAGAAACTATTGTTGAGCCAAATATCTTAAATGAAGTATGCTTATATCCTAGATGGAAAGAAACAAAAGTAATTTATTATTATAATGATATAGATGCTATTTTTGAAAAAGTGAGTGACAGCGTTGCGGTAGGAGAAAGCATAACCCTTTATCAGCCAAAGGTTCCATATTATCATTTTGATGGTTGGTTCTATGATTCTGCTTATACCGAGCCAGTTCCAAATAGAATTAGCAATGATATGCTAAAAAGCGAAAACAATGTGCTATATGCAAAATTTACCGAAAAAGAAATTGAGTCAATTAACGTTATAGGAACTATTAAAACTGAATATGAGTATGGAGAGTCATTTGATGTTGGCACTGCTAAATTACTTGTTCATTATATAGACGAGCAATTTGAAGATGAAGTGGTTGAAATAACAGATGATATGCTTATAGGTTTCTATCCTCAAGACATTGGGTATGAAAATTATTATCAATACAACCACGAACCTGATATTGATGAAGCATATTATGGTTCAGTAAATTTCCGCATTTTAAATCATAATGGAACACAGATAGCAAGAACAACTAACGGTGTTGGTTATAAAGTAAAAACCGATATTGAAACATTTACTTTAAATAAAGATATTGTTTATGAATTCGGCGAATATATATCTCTTGCAGAGAAAGGTATTGTGGTTTCTTATACTGATGAACAAGGCGAAAAAACAGAACCATTGACTGATACAAATTTAAATTATTATTTTACTGATCTTTCTACTAATAAAATTGGAACATTTACATTTTCTCTTCGTTTTCATTATAGAACCCTAGAGTTTGAATACACTGTAAATGATGCCAACATAATAAGTGGTTATGTGGAAAAAAGATCTTCTGATGACCCAATCTTATTAAATTCTCGAACATCTTTACTAGACCAAGAGATATATTTAATCAATGAAGATACAAATGTACACATTCGCTATGATGGGCCTACTCAAGATCAAATAGTTGAAGATATAGATACAACAATTGCAGGTTGGGGAACTGCAAAAATAGTTATAAATGAGCGTGAAATATTTATAGATTATTATGTTGTAGATTTAAATCAAATTCAAGAATTAAGAATTGCAAAATCTTATAGACTTCAAGAAACTGTCGAATATGGTTTTGATGCTATTATAACTATGGAAGATGACACAATGTTTGAGCATTATTTTAGTTATACAACATTCTCTGACGATGATTATATTATTGAAAATGTTGACACCTCAACCCCTGGCATAAAATATGCAAAAGTATATTTCTTTGGGAAAGTGTTTGAGGTTGAATATATGGTTAAAGAATAGGATTACTAAAAATTTTAATAATTAAATTCATATATATTGAGCAACTAACTATAAATTTACTTTTAGTTAAATTTGATGTATAATACAGCAAGGAGTTGAAATGAAAAGTAAGAAAATTTTATCAATGTTGGCGGTTATATGCCTTGTTTTGTTTGGCGGAATATTTTTAACGGCCTGTGGTGGCGGAAATAGCCTTACAATCAACTTTGAGAGCAATGGTGGAACAAGTTGCAGTTCTATTGAATACACCCAAGACAGCACCCTTAAAATGCCAAATGACCCTACAAGAGAAGATTATTTATTTGGTGGCTGGTATGAAGATAACGGAACTTTTGAAAAGAAATTTGACCAAACAAATATGGATACATATTTAGATAATAATTCCCTAACCCTATACGCAAAATGGCTTAAAAAAGTAAATTTGGTATTCTTAACAAATGGTGGTAGTGAGTGTAGTGAAATGCTATTGGAAAGCCTTGGCACTGAACTCCCTACACCAACAAAAGATGGTTATGTATTTGCTGGTTGGTATCTTGATAATCAAACATTCTCACAACCATATACTACAACAACAATAGTTGAAGCAGATGAATATAATGATGTATATCTATTTGCAAAATGGAATGTTGGTTCTGACATAACCAAAACAGTATATTATATTAGCACAAAGATTTTACTTGATAAAACTAGCGATACTATAGAACCAAATGGAGAACTACTACTTTATGAGCCTGGATATATCGTTGGTTATGATTTTGAAGGTTGGTATTATGACCCAGAGTTTACACAAAAAGCACCATTAAGAATTAAAAATGAAAGAATAACTGAAGATGAAATCACTTTGTATGCAAACTTTGTAAGTAAAACCATTTCAAAGACATCAATAGTAGGAAACATTAAAACAGAATATGAATATGGCGAAAGTTTTAATGCAAATGGGGCTAAACTATATATTCAATATGAAGATGGTAGCGATGATTTAGTTGATATTACAGAAGATATGGTTAAGGAATTTTACTCAACACAAGAAGATATTGGGCGATCGTATCCTAATGGGTCATTTAATGGTGAAACATACGAGGGAAGAATGAGAATTACACCTCCATCTCCACCAAAACCAAGCACTGGTGGAATAATCGAAATTGATCCTATTGTGCTTTCTAATATATATGTAGATTACATAGTTCACACAGATTTAAAAGACTTTACTATAAACCAAGACAATCTATCTTTTTATCTTAACGATAAAAATGTGTTAAATGGTAGACAAATAACTGCATATTGGACAAATAAAAATGATGAAACTGGGATAACATTGCTATACAATGATAGAGATATTAGTGCAAGTCAAATCTTCCCAGTAAATTGTAATGTTAATGAGATAGATACTAGCGAATATGGAACTTTTACTTGCAATATAACATTTAGATTTAAAACTTTAAGTTTTCAATATAGAGTTGAAAGTAATGATGAGATATTGTTTGGATTTGTAGATTCAACCTATAAGAAGAATTATTATTTAAATGAAGGTGGAAGTCTATACGGAAATAAGATAATATTTCAAACAGCAGATGGTAATCAAGTTCCTTGGTTAAATTTTGCAGAAGAAAGAATTATAGAAGATGTTAATACAGAGAATTCAGGTATAAACACTGCAAAAGTATTGTATAATGGAAAAGAAATCAATGTATATTATTATGTTATTGATGTAAATGAAATAGCATCCGCAAAGATTCAAAGAGAATTTGACTTAAATGAAAATGTAGAAGATTTTACAGTAATTTTCACATTAAACGATGGCACAATCTTTATAGAATATTGTTCAATATATAATCCAAGCGATTTGCCAGTGCAAATGCTCGAAGATGTAGATACTACTTATATAGGAACAAGAACTTTTAAAGTTCTTTTGCTAGATAAAGAAATAGATGTGGAATATATAGTAAAAATGTCTAGTGGAAATGGTGTTGGTGGTACTATATTCCCACTTTCATAAAACAGTTATGAAATTTACTTGACATTTTAAGTCTATTATGATATAATGCGTGCAACAATTAAATAACACATAAAGACTTGAACGGAGAGATCCTCTCGATGATGTTCAGACCAACCAGCCCTTTGGCAATGGTGGTAAAGAGGAATGGCATTAAGCCAGACGATGTGGAAAAAGTATGATTATTTATGACTAACCCATATCGTTTTGATATGGGTTATTTAATTGCCTAAAAGGAGATTTTATGGGCAAAATAATCATAGAACACAAAATAAGAAATCCAAACAAAGTTTTAGAAGGTTTTAATGAAACTGATATAAAAGCACTGAAAGAAATGGACAATTTAACAATCACTGCAGTCCAAAGAAAACTACAAGTGGGCTACCCACGAGCAAAAGAAATCTTCAAAGTTTTAAGAAGATATAGAGAACATCAAGTTGGCGAAACTCACATTGAGTGGTATATGAACGATGCAAAACTCAAATGGTGGAGCAAAAACCGTGCTGTGTTATTCTCTCTTGGAGAGTTTAGTGCAGAGAGCGTGGAAAAAGAGAAAAAGATTGTGCAGTCAAAGCCTTGTCTAAAGCAATACCACTGCAACCTACTCATCTTTGACACAAGCACAAATAAAGTTTTAAATCATTATGTTTTAGTTAGAAATAGCAGAATGGATAGATATGTGTTTATTGATGACATAGTGAGTGTAGCAAATGCCTACACACAAGGCAAATTCTATGTTTTAGACGACCAAAGAGGATTGATACTAGAACAGCACTCAACATCTCAAAAACTATTGCTAGAACTAAACACAGATAACTTTGATAAACTTATAGGACTGACTGACGGCATTGGTTGTATGACAAAATTCCCACACGGACCAGCAAGAATATTTTGTGATTTTAGTTATTTGTTTGCTGAATATCACAATAGTCCACTAGAACGAAGTGAACAAGTTGCAAAAGAATTTTTTGAGTATGAAGGTTCTAACAAATTTAAAACGTTTCGCTCATTAGAAGAAATCAAGCCATACTTTGATGAAAACGAAAATGCCTATTGCTTTTACAAAAATGTGTATTTATGCTTTGATTTTGACAATAAAAAGGTAAACATTCAAGGCAAGTGCATAAGAGCAAGAAATCTAACAGTGCGAAATATTAAAGCCGAAGGTTTGTTCTGTGATTTCATAGATTGCAAAACTTGTGAATGCGACTTTATTATTAGCACTGGCGTGATTTGTGAAGAGTTAAATTGTCAAATGATTAAAACAGTATTCCAATATGGTGTCACCCAAAAAGAGTGGCAAGAAACTTAAAATAAACCAAATATATAAAACAAAAACTTATATAGAGATGTGGTAGGGACAAGCCCAATGACCACACTCCAACCTATTCAAAATGAACAAGGTGGAAATGCTTGTACGATAAGTTAAAACATATACCTATCGTGCATCTCACGGTAGGTATTTTT
>CALVYQ010000007.1 GCA_944372335.1 uncultured Clostridia bacterium
ATTACTTCATTAAATATGACGCCAGAATTATCCACATAGAAATAGTAGTCAGAGTAATCTGGAACTTGATTCACATTATAATTACTACCAACAGTTAAGATGTAACCTACGCCATTTCTAATGTAAACATACTGAGCCTTTTGTGCATTATCAGTGACCCCAGCATCATCAGAATTTTCGATGATTTCAAAGGCTTGGTCAGTGGTCAACAGTTGACCATTATTGCCAAAGTCGATAAACAAGAGGCAGAACAAAAGTACAACCACCAAAAAGATGATTAAATAAGAAAGCTTAAATCCACCCTGTTTCTTTTCGTTCATAAATTCTCCTTTAATTATCTATATAGAATTATATCTAAATTATCCATATATTATATGCCAATAATTCTTACTTATTTTAACACAAATGAAAAAATAACACAACAAAACAAGCATGAATTTCTAAAAATTATTTTTAAATTTTTGTTTTTATGTCGGCTATACAGAATAGATTTGAGGACTAACTTTAAAAACAACATGATTGAGAAAATCTTGTTCGTCCTCTAACCTTGACATAAACTTCTTTGTTTCATTAGGATGAGAGTTGTTTAAAAGCGTATAAACTTTTAAAATATCGCACTTATTTTCCCTCAAAATATTGATAGCATCAGAAATAGACAGCTTTACTTTGCTTTCAAGAGCGTCAATAGCCTCTTTTGAAATATTTTTTATATCTATGTTCTCCTTAATCTCTAAATCATTTTCTTTTGCCTCTAAAAGTTTTACATATAGTTTAATTGACATATTGACTATCGGATAACCATTTATAAACTGCGCTTTTCTTTTAATATCAATATCATGAATATCAAAAGTCAACCTTGCATTGTGAAAGACATCGTCTGAAAAATCATCAATAACTATTGTCCCTGACTTAAAAGAGCCTGTTGCTAAGTTTAGCTTTTGCATGTCGGTATTTTGTAATAGCGCCACTTTGCTTGCATCTTTACAAAGAATACTTTTTCCGTCATTCAAAATTGTCTTTTGTGCCTCTTCACCGTTATTTGTGGCAGTATCTCCGCTTCCACCACTAGCCTCACCAGAAGCCGAAACTGTCACACCCTCATCAATATCTTCGCTTAACGAAATAAAGGAAACAAGTGAGCTTTTTGTCTTGGAATATAGCCCTTTATAAAAGGTTTCAAAAGTGGATTCGGTTGAGTAAATGTATTTGTTATTAAAATTTATGATATCATCCACCTTAATTGAACTTTCCGTGTCCATTTTTTGCACAGCTTCCAAAAACTCACTCGCTTTGGCATCAGTGCAGATGACGGAGGTAGAGAGAGCAAGACTTTTGTTTCGTGTTAAATAATCCATTTCAACCGAAACGTTTTCGGTAAAATATTCCTCATTGATAACCACTGTTTTAACATGATTTAAGCCAACTTCTCTACCTAAATAAAGCCCTGCGTAGTCTATTGCCTCTAAGACACTACTTCCGCTAGCCTTTACCACCTTATATTTTTCGGCGAAATTTTGCTGAGCAACAGGGACGAAAGTAAGAAGGGAGATATCAACCTCTTCATCTGTCCCTTTATCTAAGCCGATTGCCGTAACAATAGCGTATTCATCTACTTTTGCGTCCTTGCCAAGTGCTGGCAAGCCATACACTATAACAATAAACAACAGCACTATAAACATCGGCACACGAAAAGCGTATGAAAGATATTTTTTTAATTTTTTCATTTATCCTCCCTTTTCCGCTTCATAGCAAGAAAGACAACAGAAGTAATTGGCACTAAAACAAAGGAGATGAGCGAAAAATAAGGTAGTACACTTTCCGCATAAAGAATTGTTCTTTCTAAATTTCTTATCAAAAGATAGACAACTATTAAAAAGAGAAAGTCAAAGGTGATTAAGGCATAATTAATGCTAAGCTTTGGAAAAATCTCTTTAAAGCTTATGGTAAAACTTTTTAGATATATCGACATTTGAAAATATGTAAGAATAATGACAAGAATAACTGCCACGGCATCAATCCGCCCAAGTCCCCCATAGTCTTTAATATTTCCCATTGTTTCAAAGATGGCGTATGGATGCATAAACGAGGTATAAGTATAAGAAAAATAGAAAGCTATTTCGATTAGAAGCACAAATAATATGGCAAGCCCTGCAAAAAAATATAATTTTTTTCCATCGCCTTTTTTATACTCAATTTTATCCATAAACACAAAAAGAAAGATAGCATCGCCAAAAGCTGAAATGTGCTTTATTGTTGCAAGAAAAACATCCAAAGCGGAGGATTGAAAAAAAAGCGGAGTGTCATTAACGCTAATAAGAGATGTCACAGTACAAAAGATAAGCACAATTAAGATGATTGGAAAAAACACCATAGCCGTTCTCCCAAGCACACGTGGAGAAGAGTAAGCTAGGTAATTTATAATAGGTAGCAGACAAATAATAAACAAAAAACTATCGCTATTCTTATAAATTAAATCTTTAAAGAAAATATAAGTAACATTATAGATTAAAATCAACTTGCAAAAAAAGAATAGGCAAAGAAGTATGTAAAATATTTTTAGCGTAATAACACCTAGTTTCTCTCTGACAAGCTGAGAAAAAGAGATATTAGTGTATTTTCTTTTAACAAAAATAAAAAGAGTGAGCAAGCCAATTTCCAGCGTAAAAGAAAAGAGATATGCAAACATACCTTCAATGTTAGCAAGGCTATACAAAAGCGAAGGCAAAAGCAAAATTTTATTGGCAAAGATTATGATAAATAGGCATATACCCGCTTGCCAAACACTCATCGTTTTATCTCTCATTTTTGCCTCCTTGAATTGGAGTTTGTAAAAGATTTAGGTCGTGTTTTCATATCTTTAATTGAAACTCTAACAAAGCCGTCTTTATTATCACTAAGAATAAATGGCGAAAATGGTGCAAGATATGGCGCACCAAAGTTTTCTAAATTGTTTAGATATGCAATTATGTAAATAAGCCCACCGATTAGTCCTAAAAGTCCGACCGAAGCGCCGATTAGAAGAAAAACAAACTGCAAAACTGTTATCTGCGCCGACTGCTCAGGTATGGTGTAGAGCGCTATCTTTGCAATAGCAACAACGATGACCGCTGGTGGAGAAATAAGCCCCGCCTTAACACCAGTGTCACCTAAGATAAGAGCACCCACAACGGAAGTGGCAAGTCCTAAGTAGCTAGGAAGCCTTAAACTGACCTCATAGAGAATTTGAAACAACAGCGAAATAAACAAAATTTCAATAAAAGGCGTAAAAGGTATCTGCTGAGTGGAGTCCGCTATCGTTATTAAATATTTTATTGGCAAAACATTATAGTGAAACAGTTGAAGCGCTATGTATGTACCTGGGCCAAGTAGTGCCAAGAAAACGCCGATTGCCCTGATGAAACGAAGAAGAGAAGCGTAGATATAGTTGGTGTAATAATCGTTTGTGTTTTGCATCTCCTCTAAGATGACAAACGGCACAGTGAGAACCATAGGTGTGTTATCTAAAAGTATAGCCACCCTACCCTCTAAAAGTTTTGCCGAAACAATATCCGGCTTTTCGGTGTTGCCTATCTGCTTAAACAGCGAATTAGGATGACTTATGAGGTATGGCATAAGATAGTATGAGTCCACAACGCCGTCAATGTCGATGGCTTTAAGTTTTTTCTCAACCTCTTTGACCACTTTTCTATCCGCCACTCCATGAAGATAGGCAATGACAATTGTCGTCTTTGTCTTTCTACCAACTGAAAAGTTTTTTAAAACAAGGTCGGAAGAGAAAAAGCGTTTTCTTAAAAGCCCTATGTTCGTCTTTATGTCCTCAGTAAAGCCCTCACGTGGGCCTTGAATAACAGGAGAAGTTGGTGGTTCACTTGGAGCACGAGTGTTAAACTTTTGAATATCAACCGCCAAAATTTTATCTGAATTATTTATAAAAATAACAACCGCACCCTTGATGATATTATCAACAATTTCCTCTTCCAAAATTTCTTTTATATCATTTGCTTGAATAAGTTTTTTAATTTCTTCAAAACTTAACTCGCCTTTATATGAGGAAATCGGCTCATAGATTGCCGAAGAAAAAATAAGGTTGTCCGTAAAGCTTTTAAGATAAATAAAGCCAATCGTCACTCCGTTTAAACTTAGCACACGGTCAGTTATATCAAAAGAATTATGCATTTTTCTTTTTAGATTATTAATCTTTCTTTCAACATTAATCTTCGTCATACCACCTCTTTTTTGGTAGTATAGTCAAAGATAAAAAAATTATTGCACCGCCATGCAATAATTTATTATTTATCTTTTAAACTTTTCATTTTTGTTCTTTGCTGTATTAAATCGTTATTGTAATAAGTGATGATGTCGAAGAGTAGAAGCCCTCACCTCCAACAGCCACAACATATATTTGAAATGTGCCACTGCCAGAAAGCGTGTAAGAAAGCTCTTGTCCAACATCAATATCTTCTTGCAAACTATTTGGATGAGTAAGTTTTACGAGATAACTTTCCGCAAACATCACACTATTCCAGCTTACGATATTTTCACTCACTTCCACCTCAATCTTGTCAAGCGGAGTGACTTTTGTCCATTCTAAATAACTTGAATAATCACCATTTGCACCATTCTCATTTATGTATGCCACTTTAAAACGAAATTGATTACCAGCATTTAAAAGCACCTCTTGTTCAGAAAGATTAAGGGCATTTTTGTCGGAGGATACAGTGTTAATTTCAACATATTCACCATCAATAAGTGCTTCAATAACAAATTGATAATCAAATTTCTCCTGATAGTCTGCAACAACATAAAGCTCGCCCTCATAATTTTCCACTCGCACATTTGTTGGAGCTTCATCAATATCTGGGGTCACCAAATAGAAGCATATAACGCCTGTGATTATGGCAAGCACAGCAATTCCAGCAAAAATATACAGTAAAATCCGCCAATTTTTGCGTTTTTTCTCCTTATCTACCACAATCTCTTCTTCAAGCTTCTCTTCCATACTGTTATTATAATAAAAAAGATGCAATTTTTGCAAATAAAAAACAAAATTTATAGAAATATTAAATTTGAATATTGACAATTTGATAAATGTATGATAAAATATAGTCATAAATTGGAGGTTAATATGGATTTAAACAACCTATCTGTTGAAAGTCAAGCAGCATTTATTCTTGCAATCGTGTTTACAATCATATCTATTGCAGGTGCTATCATCTATTTTAGAAGAAGAGACGAAGCCGGCAATGTTCTAAAAATTTTAACCGCACTCGTCTTTCCATTTATAGCAGTCTTCTGCTGGGTTTATATGCTCTTAAACATCTTAGCATACTTTGATATTGGCACAAGTTTCTATTCAGCATTCTTAATCACACTCGCTTTCTTTTCCATTGTCATTGCTATCTACTACATAGCAGTCAACGCTGAAAATCGCAGAAAGGAAAGAGAAGAGCAAAAACGCATTGAAGAGGAAGAAGAAAGAGCAAGACAAGAAGCTGAATACTTAAAAAAACTTGAAAACGATGTAAATAAACTTCAAAAGAAAGTTGACGAAAATGAGAAAGCAAAGGTAGAAAAAGAAACAAAAAAAACTAAAAAAAGCACAAAATAAAAAAACAAGTTATTATATAGAAAATCAAAAGAGCGAAATTTTCGCTCTTTTTTGTTATATAAATTCATTACATAAAATAAAAATGGCACTAAAAAGTGACTTGGAAATTTTTATCACTTTAAAGTGTCATTTTTTTATTTTACAATCAAATTAACAAGACGCTTTGGAACAACAATCTTTTTAACAATTTGTTTATCTGACAATAACGGAGCAACCTTCTCGTCGGTTATAATTTTTTCGATAAGTTCGTCATCACTTAAATTTGTTTCTACTTCCATTCTTGCCACAATCTTGCTGTTAATTTGCACTGCAATTTCCACCTTATCAAGAGAGATTTTCGCTTCGTCATATTCTGGATAACGCTGATTGAAGATTGAATACTCCTCGCCTATCTCCTGCCAAAGTTCCTCAGCAAAATGTGGGACTGATGGAGCAAGCAAAATAAGTAATTCTTTCACAACCTTTTTCTTAAATTCGCCATTTTTGCCCTTTGTGTCATATTTATACATTGCATTCACAAGTTCCATAATGCGAGCGATGGCACTGTTGAAGGAGAAAGTTTCAAAGTTTTCAGCAACCTCTTTTATCGTTCTATTTAAAACATAGTCAAGTTCCTTTTCCTCTTCTCCGTAAACATTTTCGCCTTTTTCATTTTTCCATTTCAAAACGATACGCTCAACTCTCTCCATAAAGGCTTTCATGTGCTTCAAGCCCTCATCATTCCATATTCCGCCATCAATATACTTAAGAGAAAACATCATGTGAAGGCGAAGTGCGTCACTGCCATAGGTCTTAACATAGTCATCGGCAGTTTTAGAAGTGTTACGCTTACTCATCTTCTTTCCGTCCGCTCCAAGCACCATGCCTTGATGGAAAAGTCTTTGGAAAGGCTCGTCAAAGTCAAGACAACCAATATCACGCAAAAATTTTGTGATAAAGCGAGAATATAGTAGGTGCATTGTGGCATGCTCAACACCGCCCACATAGCAGTCAACCGGCAACATCTTGTCAACATACTGCCTATTGAAAATCTCCTTATCATTTCTAAGAGATTCAGGATAGCGAAGTTGATAGAAAGAAGAATCAACAAAGGTGTCAAGCGTATCCGCCTCACGTTGAGCGTCACGTCCACACTTTGGGCACTTAACATTCATATATTCCTTGCACTTACCAAGAGGGCCTTTGCCGTCCGGCTTATAGTCGGTGATATGTGGCAAAATAACAGGTAAGTCTTTCTCCGGCACAGGTACAGCCCCGCAGTGAGGACAGTGTATGATAGGAATTGGACAACCCCAATAGCGTTGTCTAGCCACCGACCAGTCACGGAGTTTGTAGTTCACTTTCTTTCTGCCAGCACCTATTTTTTCGAGTTTATCAACTATTTTAACCTTTGCTTCTTCACTCTTCATACCACTAAATTCAGCGGAGTTACAGAGTTCGCCATATTCGCAGTAAGGAAGTTCGGTGTCCGTCTTTCCAACCTCATTGATAACCTTTTTAATAGGAAGGTTATATTTTTTAGCAAAATCATAGTCTCTTGCATCGTGTCCAGCAACGCCCATAACTATTCCCGTTGCATAGGTAGAAATAACATAGTCAGCAACAAACACTGGCACTTTTTCGCCTGTCAGCGGATTTATCACATAACTGCCTGTAAAACAGCCTGTTTTCGGAGAAGTCGTGCTTGTTCGAGTGATTTCGTCCTTTTTCGAGGCATTCAAAACATATTCCTTAACCGCACTCTCTCTATCCTTTGTCACAAGTTTTGAAACAAGTCTATGTTCTGGTGCGATGACAAGGAAAGTCACCCCATAAATCGTATCAACACGAGAGGTATATACAGTCAGCTTTTCATCACTATTTTCTAACTTAAAATCAACTTCTGCACCAACGCTTTTACCAATCCAATTTCTCTGCAAAGTCTTAGTTTTCTCCGGCCAATCAATCGTGTCAAGGCCTGAAAGGAGTTCTTCAGCATAGTCAGTGATTTTAAAGAACCATTGACGCATATTTTTTCTTACAACTTCGCTTCCACAGCGTTCACAAACACCATCAACAACCTGCTCGTTGGCAATTATAGTGTTACATGATGGACAGAAATTGACTGGCGCTTCCTTTTGATAAGCAAGCCCCTTTTTAAAGAGTTGAATAAAGAGCCACTGTGTCCACTTATAATATTCAGGGTCGCAAGTAATAAGCTCATACTCCCAGTTAAACATACCACCCATCTCTTTAAGTTGCTCTTCCATAACCTTGATGTTGTGGCGAGTGCTGTCCTCTGGGTGAATGCCTGTCTTTATCGCATAGTTCTCCGCAGGCAAGCCAAACGCATCAAAGCCCATCGGCTGAAAAACATTGTAGCCTTGAAGTCTTTTAAATCTGCCAAAACTATCAGAAAGTCCAAAGTTCCACCAGTGACCTAAATGCAAACTTGCCCCGCTAGGATAAGAAAACATCTCTAAGAGATAGAATTTTTTATCTAATTTCTTTTCATCAAATCTATAAAGTTTGGTATCTTCCCAAATCTTATTCCACTTTTTCTCAATCGCAACAAAGTCCATACTTTTCTCCTAAATTTCTTCTATAAGTATATATTTTACAATCATTTTCTCTCTTTGTCAAATAATTTTATAATAATGAAAAACGAAGAAAATCAAAAGCATTTGAGCGAAGAGTGAAAAGGTGTAGGCGAGCCGATAACTCGCAGTGAAGAACTGTAGATTTTTTAGATAAGTATATGATTAGAATAATCTAAAAATATCAATTTTTAGTGTATTATGCAATGAATACTACACCACATTTTGTGATATAAAATTTTATAACACAATCCAAAAATTTTAAATCTTTATAAAATTTTTTCAACTGAAAGACTTTCCTCAACTTTCTAAATCTTCCTCAACTCTTCACTTGCGTTACGCATTTTGTCCAGCTATCGCCCCATCAGAACAAGCACAGACGAGTTGTTTAAGTTTGCCTGCACGAATATCACCAACCGCAAACACTTTTTTTATGGAAGTTTCCATATATTCATCGGCTAAAATATATCCATTTTCATCAAGTTTCAAAGCTTTAAAGAGAGAAGTATTAGGCTTTTTGCCAAGTTCAACAAAGAGTGCAGATGTCACAATTTTCTCTTCCTTATCTTCAACTTTAAAAGTGACACTCTCTAGCTTTTTTTCGCCTACTACCTTTAAAGCTTTGACATTTGATATAATTTTTATCTTTTCATTTTTGTTATGCTTTGCATATATGCTCATATCTTCGCTGTCGAGAATGGTCACCGATTTGCACACCTCAGCAAGTTCCAACGCTCCTTTAATACCACTGCCCTTTCGTGATGCCACCACAACAGCTTTATCCTTATAAAAATTTGCGTCACATACGGCACAATAGCTCACTCCACGCCCCAAAAATTCATCTTCGTTTGAGCCAAGCTTGTTATAAGTTAAGCCACTTGCGATTATCACACTTTTCGCAGAATATTTCTCTTTCTTGCCGACCAAAATCTTATTTTCAGAGGAAAAATCAACATCTATAATCTCGTCACTTATCGTTTTGATTCCAAGATGTTTTATTTGCTTGATAAAATTTTCGGCAAGCGTTGCCCCTGAAACTTCAGAATAGGAAGGAAAATTCTCTATCTTTTCAATCGACCAAAGCACACCACCAAGCATCATTTCCTCAATAATTGCCACATTTTTTCCACGGCGTTTGGCATAGATTGCACTCATCATACCGCCAACACCACCGCCCAGCACTAAAACATCAAACTTTCTCATATAAACTCCCATTTTTTAATATATCTTATTTCTAATTTCCTTTATTTTTAATAAATATTTTTATCTTACAATTTTTGATTAAAAATTGAATTTCCAACACTTTATATTTTATCATAAAAAAATTATAAATAAAAGCATTTTTCTTATCCTATTATATCATACTCTCACAAAAAATGATTAAAAATACCCTAAAAATTGCAAAAAAATGAAAAAACACCTTATTTTTTATAAATTTTAATAAAATAAGATGTTTTTATTTTAATACAGGCAATGCCTGTTATAAATTATTCTTTTTGAAATCTCTGTATTTTGGAAAGTCGATATCTGAGAAACTTTCGGAAAGTTTTTCAAGTAAGTCCTTTTGCTGAACACTCAAATTCTTCGGTGCTTCGCTTTTTAAGGTAACAAGAAGGTCACCATAAGCATCACGATTCAAAATCTTCACGCCTTTTCCTTTAAGTCTCATAATTGTGCCACTTGGAGTTCGCTCTTTGATATCCAAAACAAACTTGCCCTTTGGAAGAGGTATTTCAACTTTACCGCCAAGAAGTAATGTGGTGAAAGGTAGATATAGGTCATAGGACAAATCCACTCCGTCACGCTTAAAGAGTTTGTGTTTTGCCACTGTAATTTTGATGTTCAAGTCACCATTTGTGCCACGCCCAAGTGGAGAATTACCTTCGCCTCGCATTCTAACCGTCTGTCCGTCATCAATGCCGGCAGGAATTTTAACAGTAATTTGTTTCTGCACACGCTTATAGCCCTTGCCCGCACAGTCAGCACACTTTTCTTTGATAACCTTACCTGTTCCACCGCACTTCGGACAAGCACCCTCTCTTATCGTGGTGCCGAACATAGTATTTTGCTGTATTCTCACTCTACCCAAACCCTTACAATCTGGGCAAGTGGAAAATGCAGTTCCGTTTTTTGCTCCCGTTCCTGAGCAAGCGTCACAAGTTTCCACCTTGCCAACTGTTATAGTCTTTTCTACGCCAAAAAGAGCCTCTTCAAAAGTGAGTTTCATAGCAAGATTGATGTCCTCGCCTCTCTCGTTCACGCGACTACGGCGACCTTCTCCACCAAAGGCGGAAAAGATGTCAGAGAAGATATCGGAAAAGCCACCACCGAAGCCTCCAAAGCCACTACCACCGAAGAAATCTGAGAAGCCTCCACCTTGACCGCCGCTAAATTGCGGGCCATCAGCGGAACCGAATTGGTCATAATTTGCACGCTTTTTATCATCACCCAAAACTTCATACGCTTCATTGATTTCCTTAAATTTCTCGGCAGCATCTGGTGCTTTGTTAAGGTCTGGGTGGTATTTTTTGGCAAGGCGACGATATGCCGACTTAATCTCATCGGCACTCGCATTCTTATCCACTCCCAAAATACTATAATAATCTTTACTTGCCATAATTTTTCCTTTAAACTCTAAAAATCAATTTGTGCTAAATTACTTGTTCTCATCATCTACAACAACTTCTGGGTCAGAGTTGTTATCATTGTTTCCGTTATTGCCAGCGTTTCCATTTGCGTTATTTTGAGCAGATTGATACATCTTTGAAACTATGCCGTTTGATGCGTTTGTGAGTTCGTCAATCGCCTTTTTAACGGTGTCTAAATCGTCACTTTCAAAGTCTTTCTTAGCCTTATCGATGGCTTCTTGAAGTTTCTTCTTGTCGTCATCAGTGAGTTTATCTCCGTTATCTTTTAATAACTTTTCAAGGCTATAAACAAGGTTATCAGCCTGATTCTTTGTTTCAACAAGTTCCTTTCTCTTCTTATCTTCCTCAGCGTGTTGTTCAGCCTCTTTGATAGCGGCTTGAATTTCATCTTCTTTAAGGTTAGAAGAAGCGGTAATTGTGATGTTTTGCTCCTTGTTTGTTCCTAAATCTTTTGCGGAAACTTTAACAATTCCGTTAGCATCAATATCGAAAGTAACTTCAATTTGAGGAACGCCTCTTGGTGCTGGTGGAATATCGTTAAGTTGGAATCTTCCAAGAGTTTTGTTTTGAGCAGCGAACTCTCTTTCGCCTTGAAGCACATGAATGTCAACTGCTGGTTGGTTATCGGTTGCAGTTGAGAAGATTTGGCTCTTTCTTGTTGGAATGGTGGTGTTTCTTTCAATCAATTTTGTGAAGATACCGCCCATTGTTTCAATACCAAGTGAAAGTGGTGTAACATCAAGAAGAAGCACATCTTTCACATCGCCAGCAAGCACGCCCGCTTGAATAGCAGCACCGATTGCCACACATTCATCTGGATTAATGCCCTTGTATGGCTCTTTGCCTGTGTAAGACTTAACCGCTTCCACAACAGCAGGAATTCTCGTTGAACCGCCGACCAAGATAACTTTATCGATTTGACCGATTGTGAGATTAGCGTCTTTAAGTGCCTTTGTCACGCAGTCGATTGTTTCTTTAACAAGATCCTCGGTGAGAGCATCAAATTTTGCACGAGTGAGTTCTACCTCTAAGTGTTTAGGACCATTTGCATCTGCTGTAATGAATGGAAGAGAGATAGTGGTTTTTGGAGTTGCAGAAAGGTCAATCTTTGCTTTTTCTGCGGCTTCTTTAAGTCTTTGCATTGCAAGTTTATCCTTCGACAAATCCATACCGCCATTGTTATTCTTAAATTCTTCCACTAAGAAGTCGATAATTCTGTTATCGAAGTCATCTCCGCCTAAACGAGTGTTACCGTTTGTAGATAATACTTCGAACACATTGTCGCCTATTTCAAGAATAGAAACATCGAATGTTCCACCGCCAAGGTCATAGACCAAAATCTTTTGGTTCTTGTTTTCGCCTTTGTCAAGTCCATAAGCAAGCGCAGCAGCAGTTGGCTCGTTTATAATACGAAGCACATCAAGTCCAGCAATACGCCCAGCGTCCTTTGTTGCTTGACGCTGACTGTCGTTGAAGTATGCAGGCACTGTGATAACCGCCTGAGTTACCTTTTCGCCCAAGTAACTTTCCGCGTCCTCTTTAAGTTTGCTTAAAATCATGGCTGAAATTTCCTGTGGAGAATATTCCTTACCATTCAATTTTGCCTTGTAGTTCGTGCCCATTTCACGCTTAATAGAGATAACTGTGTTCTCGTGGTTAACAATTGCTTGACGCTTTGCCACTTTACCTACAAGTCTTTCTCCGTCCTTTGTGTAAGCGACAACAGATGGTGTTGTTCTGTCGCCCTCTGCGTTAGCGATAACGGTTGGCTTTCCGCCTTCCATAACAGCCACGCAAGAATTTGTTGTTCCTAAGTCAATACCTATAATTTTACTCATTTTAATTTCCCTCCTTTTTATTTACAATAACTTTTGAGTATCTTATGACTTTCCCTTTATATTTATATCCCGCTTGGTATTCTTCCAAGATGATATCGTCATCGTAATTTTCGTTGTGCATAACCGCAATCACATCGTGGAAATTAGGGTCGAATTTTTGTCCAACTGACTCTATCTTTTCCACTTCAAGTTTATTGAGCGCATCCATAATTTTACTTTCAATCATGTTGACGCCCTCTAAAACTTTTTCGTCAGCTATGCTCTTTTTTGCCTCTTTAAAGGTGTCAAGACATGGCAAAAAGACATCTATCACACTAACCACTCCCTCTTGACGCTCTATGATAAGCTGATCATGCATTCTGCGTCTATAGTTTTCAAACTCCGCTTGTATTCGCTGAGCAAGCGCTAAGTAGTCAGGCTCATCTTTCTTTTCATGTTTGTGATGCTTGTGGTGGCACTCTTCTTCATTCTCTTCGCAGTGACAGCCTTTACAGGTGCAATCTTCATTACATTTGTTATTTTCATCACATTTGCAATCGTCTCCGCAATCGCATTTATCACTACATTTGCAGTTTTCATCACCTTTTTTGCAGTCGCAGTTTTCGTCACACTCACAATTTTCTCCACAAGTGCAGTCATCTCCACAACCACAAGTATGATTCTTCTCTTCTTCCTCTAAATTGCAATCTTGTAAATTTTCGTTTTTCATTTACCCTCCTTTCTATCCACCTCTCTTATTTAACTCATCAATCACAACTTTAAGCGCAGATGCGATGCCTGAGTAGTCCATTTTCTGCGGACCGATAACGCCAATGGATGCAAGTTTGTTGCCACCAACCATGATTGGCGCTTTGATAACCGACAAATCCTCTGTGACATCTGCGGAAATCTTATCTTCGGTCTTATCAAGCACCTCAATAAGTTCGTCCTTATCGGAAAGCATCTTGATAATCTTCTTCGTTTCCTTGATGTCGTCATCCTTATCAACAAGGCTTGCCATACCATCAGTTTGAACATTTAAAAGTTTTTGTTTATTTAATTTTGAAAGCCCCTTAATGATATTATTGACAACCCCTTGGAACGCCTTTATCTCTCCACTCATACCACGCATATACTCGTCGATATTGTCAAGAAGATAGCCCATAGTTTCGCCTTTGAAATACTTTGTTAAGTAATTTGAAGCGTCATGGCAGTTTTCAATTGTTGCTGAAAAATCCATAGTTTCTGAGACGTAGCCATAGTTTGTGCCGATAAGCACCATGCATTTTTCATCTAAAAGCGGAATGATTTTAAATTCGGTGAGTATTAAGTTCTCAATGCCATTCATCATAACAACGGTTGGATAGTTTGTGGCTTTTGAAATGATTTTTGCTATCTTTGAAATCATGTCGGCAAGGCTCTGCGTTCTGTTTTCAATAATCGTCCTAACCTCTTCAAGCTCGCCATTAGTTGCTTTGACATCTTTAAGTAGGTTCTCAACATAGAAACGATAGCCCTGCGCAGTTGGCACACGCCCGCCGGAGGTATGGAGTTGCTTCAAAAAGCCCATAGCCTCTAAGGCGTTAAGTTCGTTTCGAAGTGTCGCCGTTGAAACATCAAGTGCCGTCTTATCTTTAACCGAACTACTTGTGATTGGTGCGGAATCTTTGATGAACTCCTCCACCGCACTATTTAAAATTTTGATTTTCCTTTGAGATAATTCCATTTTAACTCCTAGGTTTTCTAGTTGTTAGCACTCTCGACTTTTAAGTGCTAACACTATTATATGCAGAAAAATAATAAAAGTCAACTAAAAATGCCGACTTTTTAAAAATTTTTTATAAATATTTCAGCATGAAAGTTATAACGCCTTAGACACCTTTCAAATGCAAGCATCATTAATATTAATATTGATATATTTTATTTGAATTATTATAATTATATATAAAATATTAAATTTTGCTATTAAATTTTAATATCTTATATAAATTTTTAAAGAAAAATATTGACAAATAAAAAAATATATCATATAATGAAAAAGTCGAGAGGCTGTTTTTGTTCCAGCCTAAAAAAATTTTAACAAAAGGAGAACTATTTAAAATGAGCAAATTACTTAATACAACTTACAACACTAAATATCATGCGAATGGTTTTTCTTTTGCGATTATTTATTAATAGATAGCTTTTTATTAATTTTTCAGCATAACCTTGACCTTCGTATGATAAAAATGCGGAGGTTTTTTATTGCCTTCGAAAAGAATTTAACAAATTTTAGGAGGTTTTATGAAAAAGAATAAGCAAAGAAAGATATCTCTCATGTCATATCTTTCAAAGTATAAGTTTGGCGTGTTTTCATATATTCTTGTCTATCTAATTGCTGGTGCTTGCACTGTGCTTCAAACGATTTATATGGCAAAGGCAATATCATATATCACTGACTTAGGGAACAAACTGATGCTTGCCATTTACACCCTTCTCTTTATCGCAGGACTCGTGCTTGTCAAGAGAGTTTGCTGGTTCATATCAGGTTATCTCTATCAAAAATATGCCAACAATATTATGGCTGACATGAATTTGGACTTAGCAAAACAAGCATTTAAGTTAAGCTCAAAAACATATGCTGACCATGATACAGGCACATTTGTACAGAGAATTGTAAAGGACCCTGAACTTGTTGTCGGAAGGCTAGCAGATATGGTAGATTTTATCACCGATCTTTTAACTTCTCTTGTTATTGTGATATATATAACAACGCTTAACATCTATATTGGTTTAATTATCTTTGCAATCGTTGCCGTAGGACTCACATTGGAATTTTTTAGAAACAAGAAAAAGAGAGTAAATAGAAGAGATACGCGCAAGAAAAATGATAAAATTAACTCTCTTACCACTGAAATTGTCAGAAGTGAAAAGGACATCAAAAGTTTAGGACTAGAAGAAAAATTAAGTGAAGTTTCAAAGATCAACTATGACGAATACAAAAAGTCAAGCTATAAAACAGAGATGACAGATATCTGTTTCTGGTCAGGAAGAAATTTTGTGGTGGAGTTTGTTGGAATTTTAATGCTTGCACTCGGCGTCTATTTCATTGATTTAGGACTATTGACACTTGCTTCGTTCATGATAATCTATTCAAATAATGGCAACCTATATAGCTTCATTTGGATTTTAGGCAACATAGCTGATAACTTTGTTGAAATTCGAGTATGTTCAGAACGCATGATGTCGCTTTTTGATGAAAGTATCTTCCCATGCGAACACTTTGGAACAAAGTCAGTAGAAGAAGTTAAAGGCGAAATTATCTTCAAAAATGTTTCATATTCATATATAGAATATGCAGACGAAGAAGAGGAAGAGAAAACTACAAAAAGGAAAAAGAATAAGAAAAAAGAGCGAAAAATTGAAAGTGTCAACAAGATTTTCGACAATCTGTCTTTTAAGATTGAACCAAACACCACCATTGCCTTTGTGGGCAAATCTGGCTCTGGAAAAACTACCATTTTAAACTTGATGTCAAAGATGTATGATGTTGATAGTGGAGAGGTTCTAATTGACGGAATAAATATAAACGATTTAGATAAGCAATCTCTCAGAAATACCATTTCCCTTGTCAATCAATTTCCATATATCTTTGACATGACAATAAGAGAAAACTTACTGCTTGCAAAAAAGGATGCCACAGAAGAGGAGCTTGAAAGTGCCATTAAAAGAGCATCTTTATCAGAATTTGTCGGAACACTTAAAAAGGGACTTGACACAAAGGTTGGAGAAAGCGGAATAAAACTTTCTGGCGGACAAAAACAAAGGCTCGCTATTGCAAGAGCACTGCTCAGAAACTCGCCGATAATAATCTTTGATGAAAGCACAAGTTCGCTCGACAACTTTGCCCAAGAGGACATTAAACATTCTATTGACAATATGAAAGGACAGAGCACAATTGTGATTGTCGCTCACCGCCTTTCAACAATAAGAAATGTTGACAAAATCTTCTTTTTGGATGAAGGCAAGATTGAGGACATCGGCACCTTTGATGAACTATTTGAAAACAATGTTAAATTCAAAAATATGTTTTACGCCGAAAACTTAGAAAATTAAAAAATCTAGAAAATTTTTATAAAATTAAAGGATATTTGAAAAATATCCTTTTTTTAATGATTTTTAATGATTTTTTAACAAAATAGCGTTTTTGTTTAATTTATATTATAACAATCCCCAACCGTATCTTGAAATCATTTTTTCAAAAGGAAGCCTCTTTAAATCACTAAAAAACTTCTTTCTAATAGGATTTTTGAAGGCACATTTATAATACATTTTGTTGAACCTCACAGCACTTTTAAAAGGCACTTCTTTATAGGTCATCTTTTCTTTGATAGCATCTACAAGTTTTCTTCCTTTGTCGGTGTGAACAAGTATAAGTGATACGCCCTTACCATCATTAATTTTTGGATAGACTGTATTTATTCCCCAAAAATCTGCAAGCGTTATATCACTCTGCCTAGTTATAGTTTTGAAGGCACATTCATAGCAACACGGCCTCAAACATTTATTCATCAAAAACATTTTAACCATAGGGTCAGCAGGATATGGACATCTTTGATATATTGCGCCATCAGAATACTTTATGTAAAAAGAGGCTTTTTTCTTTTCTTCGCTCTTCTTTCTGAAGGAAATTTCCTTAAAGCTTTTCCCGTCACCACGATACTCCAAATATTTTTCCCAAACCAGTGGAGAAGGTACACCGTGACAGATTAAATCCTGCGTGATAAGATTGTCGTAGTCCTTTCTTAGATAGCTTTTAAGCCCACCAATTTGACAACCCGTTCCAGTGAAAAGCACAAGGCGTCCGCTATCTAAAAGTTCCTTAGCCTTTTTAAAGGAATCTCTCATATCACTTTGCACATATTTTGAAGCACGAAGTTTTTGTAAGTCTTCTTTTCTATCGATAAATCTATGACAAACATTAAACTTTTCGTCGAAAGAAGCACCAAACACCACCCCGCCATTATCTAACACATAATCAGCAAGAAGCGAAAATACTCCGCCAGAAGAGGAGTTCATTCTGACACTTAAATCGTTATTGATAGCAGCATACGCTTTTGGAGCAATCTTCTCATCTTTCTTTTTATTTAAAATTGGGCATATCCTTTCGCAAAGCCCACAACCGATACAGCGCGATTTATCAACAACAGGATAGAGAAAGCCCTCCTCATCTCTTTCCATTGAAATGCAGTTTACTGGGCAAATTGAGGCACATGCAGTGCAGCCTGAACACAATTTTTTATCACGAATTTCTATCATGCTTTTCTCCAAAAGTCAATTTCAAATACAATAATAAGTTAACAAATATAACTTTAAAAACAAAATCAAAAACTAAAAATTTAGACAGATCATATAAAAATAGCAAAAAATTAACTAAAATTTCACTTTTTTTGCAAATTTAGTATGCTTTCTAATGATTTTTTCAAAAACTCCATGCTTTTTTCTCTTTCTTTATTTAGCCTATCATTAACACCTTGGTAGTCAAGTTTAAATAAATCTTCTTCCTTTAAGGTCTTATAATTTCTATTCTCAAGCCCTGTAATTTTAAGTATGGAAGTAATGCGAGAGTTGGAAACTTGTTTTGAAGAAAACGAAACAAATGGCTTTTCGAGTGCGATAGATAGTGCATGCCCATGGAAAGAGTTAGTGCAAACAAGCTTCGCATTAAGAATAATATCAATAAATTCTTGTGCAGTTACAGTTGTAAATTTGTTGCTAAATTTATTGATATTTATAACCTCTAAATTATACTTTTTAGCAACTTTATCAACATATTCTCTAAAAACTTTTGGAAGTGAAAATCCATAAGTCAGAATATAGCTTTTCGGTTTACCATTGACAGGTTTAGCATATTTTTGCCAATCCAATTTATTAAGTAAAAGTGTAGGGTCTAAGACAACAGGCACATCCTTTCCTGTTAGCGTTTTAACGAGTTCCTGCCCTTTTATTTCTCTTGTTGAAATATAAGGAATATGATTTAATCCTTCAATAAAAGCCTTAACGTTTTTCTTTTTAATCTCATTCACGCCAAAGCTAGCCGAATATGCCATACATTTTTCACTATCGGCAAACATTGCGAATTTAACAAAGGGATTTTCAACATAGCCAGGATTCCAAATCTGGTCACTGCCGATTACAAAAGCATCATATTTATCATTAAGCATGCTGAGTTTTTTCTTGGAATACCTATCTAAATTTATCGTTTTAGAATTGTCATTTTTTATCATTTTCTTCTTGCGTTTTAAGATAGGCACAAAGGTAAGCGGACTAATAATAGGATAAACATAGGACAAGATATGCTTGGAACATCCTCCTATCGTATCTACTTCTGCGTCTTTATAGATTTCCTTTATCTTCGCTTGCAAGGCATAATTTTGAAGCCTATTACCATAATTTGTAAAATCAATTATAGTTAAGATTGCAATTTTCATATTAAACTCCAAAAAATTTTAATTTTTTACAACTTTTTGTTTCTATCTCATACAAAATTTAATTAAATTTCTAACATTTAAACTTTTTAGAAAAAGCCTTTATGTTTTCTTCAATAATCTTTCTTGCACTTTCATGCCCACCTAATTCTTCGACATGAACAACCTTATTCTCAAGTTGCTTATAGACGGAAAGAAAATGTTTTAGCTCATCAAAGATATGTTTCGGCAATTCCGATATGTCCTTGTATTCATTATACTGCGGGTCACCAAACGGAATGGCAATTATCTTTTCATCATTCTTATCTCTATCTGTCATTGTCACAACACCAATAGGATAACATCTTACAAGACACAGCCTAGCAAGCGGTTGACTACATAAAACAAAAACATCAAGAGGGTCGCCATCATCACTCAAAGTGAGTGGTATGAAGCCATAGTTCATTGGATAGTTTGTGCTGGTGTAAAGCACCCTATCCATCTTCAAAAATCCGGTCTCCTTATCAAGCTCGTACTTCGTCTTATCGCCCTGCTGAATTTCAATACAGGCAACAAAATCGGTCGGTGTCACTCTCTTTTTATCTATATCTTTCCAAATATTCATACTTTCCTCATTGATATTATAACACAACTAATTAAAATATAAAAACAAAACACAAAAACAATTTTCAAATTATAAAATTTTAAACTTTTTAAATAAAAAAGAGGATTTTTAGTCCTCTTTCTATATATATTAAAATTATTGAACTCGGTTGATAACATTTGATGCGACTGCGGTTGGATAGGTCGGCAAATCTTGTATGCCTGGGCATTGAGAGCCACACGCCTGTTGACAAGGTGGTAAGCATGGATAACCATAACTTGGCACAAGCACATCAACGATTGCTGAAACTCTGATGATGATTTGAATACAAGCAGTAATTGTGAAGATATTTGGTGAAGTGAATGTGCCTATCTGGCTTGAGAAGAGCGCACTTGCCGTTATATCAATCGGTGTTGCCGATGGCTGAGGCACAAACAAGACTACCGCCTTACTCACTGTCACCGATGAAGTTGCCGTGCCAATAACACCATTTGCGTCACGATAGGTTATTGTGATTGGAATGCTGATGTTCATTGTGACATTTGCATAATTTGGTGCATTGTCTAACCTCTCAACAATTAGATCTGTCACCGTTGCGGTTGAGCCTGCAGTAGTTTCCGCCGATAAAAATGTGAGCGGAAGCGTTGGGTCAGCTGGCGTGAAGTTTGTCGCCTGCAAAACAATTCCGGTTTCCGTTCCTGTTGAAACACACGCATCAAAGATTTTTCGTGTTTGAATCAAAATCTTTTCGCATATTCCATTTGTAGGATTTCCACTAATAGGCCCCGGTTTATTCCCATTAGTATTGTTGATATAAAAAGACATCTTTTAACCTCCTTAAAGTCCTTACACAATATTTATATGCGCACACTCTAAAAAGGTTACTTAGAATTATATAAACTCAACATCAGAAAAAATATTGATCCTATCTAAAAAGTTCTATATATAATAATGATCAAATTTGATTTCCTGATTAGGAAATCCACCTCGTTTTTTTATTTCGTTAAGAATTTGTAAATTTTGTTTCTTGCTAAATTGCATTGTATGGAATAAAGTTTTCTTTCCATCCACAAATGTAAATTCTAAACATTGTGCTGCATATTTAGATGTTAATTTGTATGACATAAAATTTTTACAGTCTTGTTCTATTCGTGGAAAAATTTTTTTATTTTGTCCAATAGTGAGAAAGATATTATCATTAAATTCAACTTTTGCTTTTTTAAAAAGATTTACCACTTCAAAGATTAGTAAAGGTATACCTATTAATATCGCTAAAATTATTAATATGCTTTCTATTAAATTTATTTCTTTATTAAACCATATAAATGTTGTAACCAAAACAACTAATCCAGTCAATATCATTATTGACAATAGTATAAATAAGAATATAAAACCAAATCCATGAGCCCTTATAATTAATTTTGTTTCATTATGCTTATTATAAGTCATAACTCTCCTTTGTTTTCAAATCTATCTTATTTAAGACTTTTGTTAATTTCAAATACTAATTTTAATAACCAAAAAACCACAATATATTGTGTGGTATGCATTGCATACTACCATGCATTTACTCACAGACAAACGCTTTGAAAGCAAGATAAGCAGAATATAAGTCTGCCTTTGAGATAAGCTCATAAGGTGCGTGCATGGAGATAACAGGCAAGCCGACATCAAGTGTATCAATGTTAAGGCTAGCAACATACTTTGCAATTGTTCCGCCTCCACCGACATCTACCTTGCCAAGTTCAGCAGTCTGCCAAATTATGTTGTTATCTGAAAATATCTTTCTAACGATACCCACAAGTTCAGCACTTGCATCACTCCCCGAACTTTTTCCTCGTGTCCCTGTAAACTTTTTAACAACAACGCCGTGAGAGATAATTGCAGAATTTCTTGCCTCAAACACATCAGCAAAATTAGGGTCATAGCAGCTTTCAACATCGGCAGAAAGACACTTTGAGTTTGCTCTAACAAGTCTTGTGTTTGCCTTGAAATTTTTACATATCTCTTCAAGCAAATCTTCATAGACTTTGCACTTCATTCCTGTTGTGCCCTCGCTTCCAATCTCTTCCTTATCAACAAGGATTGCCATAGAGTTATCACTCGCCTCAAAAAGCGCTTTGACTGCTGGATACGCACAGGAGCGGTCATCGTGGCCATAGCCTGCAATAAAAGCTCTATCCATTCCGACATCACGTGCCTTCATCGCTGGCACAGCGGAAAGTTCTGCACTTAAAAAGTCCTCTTCTGTTATTTTGTATTTCTCATTTAATATCTTTAAAACATTTTGCTTAATCTTTTCTTTTTCGTCTTTGTCGTAGTCTGCCATTCCGCCAAAAACAAGGTTGAGTTGCTCGCCAGAGATTATCTTTTCTCCTGTTTTTTTCATCTGCTCCTGCCCTAGATGAGGTAGAAGGTCATTGATATAGAAAACAGGTTCATCTTCCTTCTCTCCAATGTTGATTTCAACACTCGTTCCATCACGGCGAACAACCACTCCGTGAAGAGAAAGAGGAATTGTTGTCCATTGATATTTTTTAATACCGCCATAGTAGTGCGTCTTTAAAAAGCAGAAGCCGTTATCCTCATACATTGGATTAGATTTTAAGTCAATACGTGGACTATCGATGTGTGCACCTAAGATTCTTAGCCCATTTTCCAACTTTTCATTTACCCTAAAAAGCACAACGCTTTTGCCACGATTGACAAAATAGCGTTTCTCGTGTGGTAAAATCTTGTCACCAAACTGATACTCTTTAAAGCCCTCTTTCTTTGCCATTTCCACAATATTTTTGCAAGCCTCACGCTCAGTTTTTGAAGAGTCCAAAAAATTTTTGTATTCCTCTGCAAATCGGAAGCATTTTTTTATTTCGTTTTTATTTGCCTCTTCATAAAAATTTTTCTTTTTATATGTCAAATCCATATTACCTCCTTTATATACTTAAATATTTTATCACAAAATTATATAATTAGCAAACAATTTAAAAATAGGCAATAAAAAAGAGAAGAAAAATCCTCTCTTTCATATAATTTTGATTATAACAAAATACACAAAACTCCGCCCTTGCCTTCGTTGATAATTCGACAAAGTGTTTTTCGCATCTTGCGTTGGGCGTCCTGAGGCATCATAACAATTTTGGAAGAGATGTTATCACCAACAAGACTTGATAAGCTCTTGCCAAGTAGATTAGTTTCCCAGATTTCGCCCGGATTGTTTTCAAACTGCTCGTTTAGATAGTTCACTAAATCTTTGCTTTGTGCCTCTGTTCCGACAAGTGGAGTGACTTCTGTTTCGACATCGACTTTAATGATATGCAAACTTGGAGCACTTGCCTTAATCTTAACGCCGTAACGGTTACCTTGCTTAACAACTTCTGGCTCTTGAAGAGTGAATTCGCTCTGTTTTGGCACAACGATTCCATATCCATTCTCTTCCGCTTCGTTAAGCGCATCTTTAAGCTTATCATATTCAAGTTTTGCAATGGCTAAATCTTTGATATAGGAGACAAGCTCAAAATCATCTTTAATCTCAAAGCCACATTCTTCACTTAAAACTCTATAGAAGAGATTTTCCTTTGGAATGACTGAGAAGCGGATAACCCCCTCGCCCATCTCCACATTTGAAAAGGTAATTGGGTCAAATCTTTCACTCTCAGTAAATACAAGTGCGTCTTTTTTGGTGTCACCAATCTTTTTAACTTCTCCTCCAAACTTTTTGATTTCGCCAACAATCTCTTTGATGATAGGATTGGAAAATGGCAAAGCTGAAATCCACTTTGGCATACTTACTTTTATTGATGTGACAGGAAATTCTTGAAGCATCTTCTCAAAGATTCTCTCGACATCGCCCTCTTTCATATCTTGAACATTCATGGCAACCACCTGTGCATCATACTTTTCGGATAAATTTTGACTAAGTCTTTTACTGTCAGCACTCTGTGGATTTTTGGTATTCAAAACAATCACAAAAGGCTTGCCACAATTTTTAACATCTCTCACTATTTCCTCTTCCGCCTGAACATAACTATCTCGTGGCAAATCTGTTACACTTCCATCAGTTGTCACCACAATGCCAATTGTCGAGTGCTCTTCAATAACTTTCTTCGTGCCAAATTCCGCCGCCTTTTCAAAAGGCATTTCCTCTTTCGACCAAGGTGTTTTAACAAGACGAGGCTTGTTATTTTCTTCAACTCCCATAGCACCCGCAACAAGATAGCCGACACAATCAATCATTCTGACCTTCAAATTTATCTTATCCGCTACAGCAATCTTAACCGCCTCATTAGGAACAAATCTTGGCTGTGTTGTCATGATAGTTTTGCCGTCAGCACTCTGCGGAAGTTCATCAATCGTGCGTTTTTTGCTGTTTTCATTTTCGATATTAGGAATGACAAGTTTTTTCATAAATTCCGAGATGAAAGTTGACTTGCCAACTCTCACAGGCCCCACCACGCCGATATATATATCACCATTGGTGCGAGTTTTAATATCTTCATATATCTGATATTTTTCCATATAACCTCCATACACATAATAAAAATATGCAAAATTTAAGGCTAATAGAACATAATTAAACATAAGGCTTATACAAAATTTGAATAAAAAATGCTATCCTCTAATAGATAACATTTTTTGTGTTTTTAAAATTGATATTTTTTACTTTGTCAAATTATAACTTAAATCGAGCAGAAATTCTAGGTCATTTGTGGCAATCTCTTCAAGGCTTATAGTCAGCCAGTGGACTTTGTTCATGTGATAGGCAACATAAACGCCCTTTTTCTTCAACATATCCGCACGGATAAGCGGGTCAGTTTTAATATCTAAGATATCTAAATTTTTGACTGTGCCGTTATTTTTATACCCACTAATCTTATCGCTTGACACTTGCATAATTAGAGCAAACCACTTTCTATTATGCCTATGACGAAAAATCAAAGTTTCAAAATCCTTAAACGGATTGTCTGGCGTGACGCCATAATTCTCTTTAACATACCTAACAAACTCTTCCTTTGTCATAACAACACCAAATTCCTATTCTTGCTTGTTATCATTACTTTCATCTATATTTTCGGTTGTTTTATCATTGGTGTAAGAATTTTCTTCAATGACAATCTCTTCGCCTTTATCCTCACCCTCTTCCACAACAACAGCTGTCTTTTTCTTGCAAATTTTACTCATAAGGTCAACCTTGTTTTCTTTGCCGGTGAAAAGCCTTGCGATGTTCTTATGATGAAGTGAGAATGTTAATACAACAATACACCAAATAATCACAAGTATTGCCACAAGATGTGGAACATTCCAAACGGAAAATAGCGTGGTTGAAGTTATTGCCATGGAAAGAATGTAGATAAAGGAAATGACCGAGCCGTATTTGATGACAAAAAGCATAAGTAAAAAGCAGACCACAAACGCAATCAAACTCATCCAATAGAAATGTGGATTGAAGGTGAAAAGTCCGAAGGTGCAAGCCACGCCTTTTCCACCTTTAAATTTATAGTAAACAGGAAAGCAATGTCCAACAATAGCAGAAACGCCAGAGATAAAGTATGCAAGGTCGCCATAGCCCACATAGAAATGTTCAGTAGCAAAATAGGAAATAAGTGCTGGCAGACCGCACTTTATAGCATCCATAACAAGCGTCAATATTGCCTCGCCAAACCCACGTGTGCGAAGCATATTCATAGTGCCAGGATTGTGACTACCAACCTTCGTTATATCTTTCTTTGCAAAAGCCCAAGAGAAGATTCTAGCAAAACTGATGCTACCAATTAGATATGCACAAACAACAATTATAACAAATACCCATGCTATATTCATTCTTCCTCCTTACCTTTAAAGACAAGCATAATCGGCGTTCCCGCAAAATCCACCTTTTCTCTCAACCTATTCTCTAAATAACGCTCATAAGAGAAATTGATAAGTTTAGGCTCTTTGCAAAAGAAAACGAATTTAGGCGGATTTGTCGAAGCCTCTGTCGCATACAAAATCTTCGCCCTTTGCCCATTTTTTGATGGTGGCTCGAAATTTAGAATTGCATCTTGCAAAATATCATTTAAAACGCCGGTTGTTATCCTTCTTGAAGCATTTTCATAGACATAATCTACTTTCTCCATAATTTCGGATAGTCCTTTGCCGGTTAAGGCAGAAACATAGATAGGCACAAAATATGACATAAAGGAAAGTTTGTCTTTTAAAATTTCGCCATACTTATTCTTGTCCATTGTCTTTAAGTCCCATTTATTGACAACAACCACACTTGGCTTACCCGCCTCATGCACATAGCCAGCAATTCGCACATCCTGCTCAGTTATCTCCTTTGAAGCATCAAGCACAATCAAAACTACATCAGCTTCATCTATTGCCATCATACTTCTAAGCACGGAATAGCCTTCCACGCTCTCTTTTTCAACTGAACGCTGACGGCGAAGCCCAGCTGTATCAACAAGATAATAGTCCTTTTTGTTACATCTAAAAGGTATGGTCACGGCGTCTCTAGTCGTTCCTTCAACTTCACTTACAACCACTCGCTTTTTGCCAAGTAACCTGTTGATAAGCGAAGATTTTCCAACATTAGGCCTGCCCACGAGAGCTAGTTTGATGCCGTTTAATTCCTCTTTTGGTAAATCTTTTGGAAAATATGAAGTTACTTTGTCAAGCACATCTCCAATCCCCCTTCCTTGCGAACAAGAGATAGGCATAGGATCCCCTAACCCCAGAGAGTAAAAATCATAGAGATTGGATAAATCAAAATTGTCAAGTTTATTTGCCACAAGCACAACAGGAAGTTTTTTTCTTCTAAGCATACTTGCCACACTCATATCAGCGTTTGTCACGCCCACCTTACCATCGACAAGAAAGATTATGACATCGGCGTTATCAAGAGCCATATCCACCTGCTCTTTAATTTCCGATTGAAAGATATCCTCACTTTTCTCTTCAAGCCCGCCGGTATCCACCAAAGAAAATTCTTGCCCGCACCACTCAGCGTCAGCATAAATTCTGTCACGAGTCACACCCGCAACATCATCAACAATTGAAATTCTCTTCCCGCATATCTTATTAAAAAGCGTGGATTTACCAACATTGGCACGCCCCACAATAGCTACTATTGGTTTACTCATATATATTAATATATCACATTAGACAAAATAAGTAAAATGTTTTCACAAAATAAAAATGCTTAAAATTTTTTAACTATTTTTCACACTTAAATTTTACTTAAAATTTTTTAAATAAAATAGCGTTAGTTAGGCACAAATCAACACTTTGACATAACAAGATAAAACGGTATGGTAAAGCGATATATAAAAATAAACAGAGATTTAGGATATTAGAAATGGTAATTTGTAAGGCGTTTAATTAAAATTTGCCCATGCCTATCTCCTATGCCTACTCCCGCATCTTTTTTTACAATTTTGGCATAACCCCGTGCATTTTTTATGCTTAACAAATTTGTAAATAAAAATAAATGAAAGAAAGATAAAGATTATAACAACTAGCACAAACACCGCACTCCAGCCAAAAAGCTCAATGGTAAACGCTATATTAAAGACAAGGAAACTTATGATATACGCTGTCACGAGCTCAATTAGGACACCGATTATTGTCCACTTTTTGCCCACTTCTTGAATGAGCATAGATATGGAAGAGATGCATGGAACATAAAGGAGTGAAAAGACTAAAAATGAAAGAACGGAAGCGTGTGAAGCAAAATATACTGCACTTGTTGGAATTAGTAACGATTCTGAAATCAGCCTTGTTGCACTTGAATCAATACCGTTAAACATGGCAATAGAAGAAACAACCACTTCTTTTGCTACAAGCCCTGCGAGAAGTGCCGATACCACCGCCCAATTGTCAAAGCCTAGCGGAGCAAAAATAGGAGAGAGAAACTTACCTATCGTTTGAAGCATACTGCCTGTGGCATCTGGGCAATAGCTAAACGAGAAACTAAAGGAAGATAGCAAGAAAATGATAATATTCATGGAAATCATTATTGAGCCAACCTTCACTAAAAAATGTTTAGAATTTTCAAGTAGCACTTTACCCGTTCTCTTCAAAGACATTCGTCTATAAGGTGGAAATTCCAAAATAAAAGTTTGATTGTTGCTTTTTAAAACTGTCATATCTAAAAGCTTTGAGATTGTAATTGCCACAATGACACCAAGAAGATATAGTCCAATTATAACAAAGATATTGTTTGCCCCAAAAAACGCCCCGCCGACCACCGCATAGATAGGTATTTTTGCAGAGCAACTCATATATGGACAGATAAGTGCCGTCTTAAGCTTGCTGTTTTTATTGTCCATATTGCGCGCGGTCATGATTGCAGTTGTTGAACAACCAAAGCCCATAAGGAGAGTATAGACGCTCTTACCTGACAAGCCGACTTTCCCCAAGATGTCCTCAAAGATAAATGCCACACGGCTTAGATATCCACTATCTTCAAGCACGCTCAAAAAGAAGAATAAAAGCACTACCTGTGGCAAAAAGGAAAGCACTGTTGCCACTCCACCAAAAATAGCATCGCTAAAAAGATGATAGATAAAACCGTCTCCCAAATGTTCTAATAGAAAATCGGAAATCGGCATTGTGACAAGGCTTAACAATGATGAAAGAACGTCTGATAAGAAAGCACTAAGTGAGAAAAAGGTTAAGTAAAATATAATTGCAAGAATAAATAAAAAGCACGGAAAGGCAAGATATTTATTTAAAAGAATTTTGTCGAGCTTGCTTTTTCCATAGACAAAATCATTTTTTAAACACGATAAGTTTATAATCTCATCAATGAAATCATACCTTGCCCTTGCAATTATTTCCATAGAATTTTGTGGTAGTTTGGAAAAAATTTCTTCTATCTTTTTTTCGTCATAGTTGTGGCGAAGAAAAAAATTTTTATCTCTTTCATACGCCTTTATACAAAACATTTTTTTATTTTCTAAATTAGAAAAATATGGTAAAATGCAAGAAAAATCCACTTTTTTTAAATAATTTAGTGTATTTTTATTAAAAAAAGCCATGTTTTTATATTCTTCAAAATTTTTCTCTGCATTTAGTTCAAGCACTTTAACGCCCAAGAGTTTCTCTAGTTTGTTTTTGTCAACCTTATATTTTTGCCTTTTATCTATCTCGTTTAAAACTACACAAATATCTCTTCCGCTTTCAACGAGGCATAGCGTTAAATATAGATTTCTTTGCAAGTTGTTTAAGTCACAGATGTTGATTATCTTTGAACTTGAATTTTCTATAAGCTTAACTGAAACTTCCTCCTCAAAGGAAAGTGGCGAAAGCGAGTATATTCCCGGCGTATCAACAAGCACAAACTTTTCGCCATTTAAAGAAAACTCCTTCTTTTTCTCTTCCACTGTAACACCATGCCAATTTCCAACGTGCTCATTCGCTTTAACAAGAGAGTTATAGAAGGTAGTCTTTCCAGCGTTTGGATTTCCGACTAAAAGTATCTCTTCCATCACGCCACCATAACACCGCCAAGGAGCGTGCTTTTGATGCTTAAAACATACCCTCTAATTTCCACCAAAAACACTTTTTTAAGTGGAGATTTATTCAAAATGACAATATTTTGTCCTGCAAAAATACCAAGCTCAAAAAAGCGCCTAACCACCTTTTCTTCGCCCACAATCTCAATTATTTTATAACTTTTATTGACCTTACCCTCTCTTAAACTATGCATATAAAATTTTATGGCAAAGCGTGTCCATTTATGAAGAATTTTTACGCCTAACTATATAGTATAGAGATATACAATTTCAATTTTTCCATTCAACTTAAGAATATCACTCGATTTTAATGAAATATATACTTAAAAATAATTAAAAATATTGTGTTTAAAAAGTTGCATTTACACTATATTTTGTGTTATCATGTTTTTACAAAAAGGAGATTTATTATGAAATGTATATATTGTGGTTGTGAAGATAGCAAGGTTCTCGATAGCCGTTCTACCGATGAGTCCAATTCTATCCGTAGAAGAAGAGAGTGCTTAAATTGCGGAAAGAGATTTACTACATACGAAACTGTGGAAACTGTGCCAATTTTAGTTGTTAAGAAAGATGGCTCCCGTCAGCCTTTCAATATTGAAAAAATCAAGTGTGGAATGATTAAGGCGTGCGAAAAGCGTCCTGTCAGCATGGCTCAAATAGATGAAATGGCAGAAGATATTGAAAAGACTATTCAAAATTCACTTCGTCAAGAAGTTTCCAGCCAAGAGATTGGCGAAATGATCATGGCAAGACTTAAAAAAGTGGATGAAATCGCCTATGTCCGCTTCGCTTCCGTCTATCGCCAATTCAAAGACGTCACAAATTTCATCAAACTTATCACTGAGATGTAAAGGATAGACGCACATAAAAAAGCAACTATAAAGTTGCTTTTTAATTATTTTTAGGTATTTTATCGTCGGGCATTTTATCATAAACTCTCAAATCTTCTTCATCAACCATAATATCCGCTATATCTTTTCCAGTATGAAATTCAGAAAAAACAACTTGCCACTTGCCATCCACTGTCCTTTCACTCATAACCACACCAAAGTCTCCAATTTTAACCCCTGCCTTAGTGTAAGCCGGCTTTTCTTTAATAAGTTCAACTAAATCTAAGTATTTCATAATTTCCCCTTTTTAGCCTGCAAATGGAGTGTTGTTTGTAATCAACCCTTTTGGCTTTACCATCCATCCTGACTTAAAAACAACTTGCCTACCATTTCTTTTAAATTCAATATTGATATTAATCCTCTGCCCACTTATATCCAAATTTCCAAGCGAGTATTGTCCGTCGCAATAATTTTTAACTGCTTGCCTTTCGTATTCGTTTTTTAAATATTGAGAATCTTCCTTCGAAAACCCAAGACTTTCAAATAATTTTCTTTTACCATTCCATGCATATTTATCACTGAAAATATATTCACTAAATTTTCTAATATCACAAGTTGCTTTAGAATTTATATTTGCTATCGGTTTTGAAATAGAATTAACAATGCAGTGACATTTTATATGTTGTGGTATTTTAGGTTTTTTATTAAAACAAAACCAACATTTATCTAATACAAGACATATTGGACAATGTATAAATCCAAATGAAACATGTTGCCACTCAACCCAGCCTACATTATTTATATTTCCATTATTATCTACATTTATAGAATTTGAAATTAAGTTCACAAAAATTCCTCCATTTATAAAATTAAAGATAAGAAATAACTCTTATCATTACAAATGATTATAATAGATGAATTTTTATAAATCAACCTTTAATGACATATATTTTTCTTTACAAATTTCAAAACAAACTATTTCTTCCCCTTGCTTGTGCCCATGATGTATGGCGTTGGATTGTTTGTGGCATAGAGTTCGACAAGTATCGCATCTTCGCCGACCTTGACAATTTGACTTAACGGAATAAAAAGCTCCATACCGCTTTTAAATACATTCCAAAAACTTTTTTCGCCCGGCACCACAATTCCTTGCACACACCCCGTCTGTAAATTGAAACAAACATCAACAATGTGCCCCAGCCTTCGCCCATCGACCACATTGACAACTTCCTTGCACCTTAATTCCAAAAATGAAGTATCCATGTGGTAGTTTATGTCGCATTATGTCAAAAAATGATAGAAAACAAAATATATTTCTGATATACAAACAAAATTCACTCAAAAAATTTTTTTAAGGTTTTAAGCGCTGTCTTTTCCAGACGAGATACTTGTGCTTGACTTATACCAACTTCACTTGAAACTTCCATTTGAGTCTTTCCAACATAGTAACGCATTAAAAGTATTTCCTTTTCTCGCTCCGATAGATTTTTTATAGCATCATTGAGTGTCATCTTCTCCACCAAATTTTCGTCATCTTTATCGCTAGCGATTTGATCCATAATCCTAACCGTTTCATTGCCATCACTATACACCGGCTCACTGAGCGACACCGTGTCGCTTATAGCGTCAAGGGCAAAGTTGACTTCGCTTTCTTCTATTCCTAAAATTTCTGCAATCTCCTGAGTGGTAGGTTCACGATTAAACTTTTTAACAATTTCTTCTTTTACTTTCAATGATTTATAGGCTGTATCACGAATGGAACGACTGACACGCACAGAGTTGTTGTCACGAAGATATCTTCTAATTTCTCCGATTATCATAGGAACTGCGTAGGTAGAAAACTTGACATTTAGACTTTCATCAAAATTATCAATAGCTTTTAAAAGCCCGACGCACCCCACCTGAAACATATCGTCTGACTTTTCTGAGTGCGCCGAAAAACGTTGAACAACCGACAGCACCAAGCGTAAGTTTGCCACCACAAATTTATCTCGAGCAAACTCATCTCCAGCCTTAACCTGTTTCATAAGTTCCAAGATTTCAGCATTTTTGAGCTTTGGTAACGTTGAAGTGTTCACACCAGAAATAACAACCCTATTAGCCATAGTGCCTCCATAATTAAAGTTATCTTTAACTAATAAGGTTATAATTATGCAAAAAGAAAAATAAACAACAAAACAAGACAAATTTCTCCTAATTTTGTTGTTTATTTATGAAATTAAATCAATCTTTAAGCAATTTTATTAAAAAATCGCATTTTTTTCAATTTTTTAGTTTTTTAACGCTTTTTATTATTTTTAAAACAAGTTGTTTTTTATCATTGTTTTAAGCTCTTCCAAATTTATCTTATTTTTAACTGAAAAAGGTATCTCGTTTTCACGAATTTCAAAAGGTTTTTCAACTAAATCAATCTTATTCAGCACAACAATACGCTTTTTAGTTGCACCTATATCATCTAATATCTCATTTGTTATGTCGATATTCCTTTTATAGTTAGAATCAGAAACGTCAACGACATGAAGAATCAAATCAGCGTCCTTTATCTCTTCCAAAGTGGAAGCAAAACTCTCCACAAGTTCGTGAGGTAGTTTACTGATAAAGCCGACTGTATCTGTCAAAATGCAATACTTATTTTCTCCTAAGAACATTCGCCTTGAAGTTGTTTCTAGAGTGGCAAATAGTTTATCTTGCACATAGATGTTATCTCGTGTCAACAGATTGAAAAGTGAGCTTTTGCCAGCGTTAGTGTAACCGCCTATGACAACATTCTTTATACCCGCCTTTATCCTTGCATTACGGTTGACAGCACGCACATTTTTAATCTTATCAATTTCCTTTTTGAGAGTCAAAATCTCCGCCTCTAACTTTCGCCTGTCAAGTTCAAGTTTCGTTTCGCCCGGCCCACGCATACCAGCACCTGCTCCACCAAATCGACCTTGCGAACCCTGCATGGAAGCAAGTCTTGTGAGGAGATATTTGTTCTGAGCAAGCTTAACTTCTATTTTACCTTCGTTAGACTTTGCATTGCAAGCGAAAATGTCTATGATAAGAAGAATTCTATCAAGCACTTTAATATTCAATTCATCACTCAAATTTTTGAGTTGACTACCTGTCAATTTGAAATCAACAACAAGCACATCAATAGCATTTTCTCTCACGAAACTTTTAATCTCTTCAAGCTTGCCTGTGCCGATTATCGTTCTTCTGTTTAACGCCTTGATGTCTTGATAAAAAATCTTTTCCACTTCCAAATTTGCCGAATTACACAGTCTTTCAATTTCAGCAAATTGAAAATCTTTGTCCTCCGATTTTTCAATAGGACAAAATACAACCGCCTTTTCAGTTTCCTCACGAGTTAAATCATACATCTTTTTCATAGTTATATTTTATCATATTTTTATTTACTTTGCTATAAAAATATATAAAAAAATGAAAAATAAGCTTAAAATTTGATTTTTTTCGCAAATTTTTCATTTTTAATTAAATTTTATTTTAATGTTATACGTTTTCCTCATCTTCAGAGTTTGCAAGTATTGAACCGTCAGTTGTTGAAATGATAACAGAAAAACCCTCTCCTTCATAATTTAAACAGGTAAAGCACCAATATAAATCACTGAAATCATTGTCCTTTTCGCTCATTATTCTGAGATAGCACTCCGCATTAAAATGATTATAACTCTTCTGTTCTTCTAAATTATCTTTCAAATTTTCGCAGGCAATTTGAAGAGCATTTTCATAATTTATAGCGAAATTTTGCTTTTCTAGCGTCACCGTCTGTCCGTCATAGATAATTGAAAAACTCTCTCCTATTGTAATATCTTCAACTATATCCACCATATAGGAATTATTGAAGGAATTATACTCCGCCTCAACATCGACAACGCTATCGCCCGACTGCACCTCAAAAGTTATCGCCCTTAATATGTTTTCCTCTTTAAACTTGATCACTAAAAGCGAATAACCAACCGCCTCCGTCGCCTGTCCGTTTAAAAGGTAGTCACTTTCTCTTTCTCCAACCGAAAGCGTAACAAACATCGTGTCGTTCTCGCCAAAGTAATATTCCTTTGTTATCTCCGCCATATTATCTTGCACATACTTATCTATTGTCTTTCCGCACGCTGACACCCCAAACAGCACAAATAGAAGTGATAATGAAACTAAAGCTTTTTTAAACATAATTTTCTCCTTTACATTTTTAATTTTATAATAATTTATGTTTGTAAAAAAGAAGAAATATGTTAAAATAAATAAAGTAATGTCGTTTATTGGAGGAAATATGAAAGGTTTAAAATACTACATCAAAGACAGCCTTAAAAATCACTATGCCATCGGTGCGTATAACTTTGTCAATATGGAGATGCTTAAAGGTATATGTGAAGGAGCAAAAGAGACGAATTCTCCTACAATTGTTTCAGTCAGCGAAGGTGCTTTTAAATATATGGACGAAAATTTTGTGCTTGGACTATATAACAGTGCCTTAAAAAGTTATAAAGACATTCCACTTTTTTTGCATCTTGACCACGGCAAGAGTTTTGAAATGTGCAAAAAGGCAGTGGATCTTAAATTTAAGTCCGTTATGATTGACGGAAGTAGTTTACCTTTTGAAGAAAATGTAGCTGTCACAAAAAAGGTGGTGGATTATGCCCACGCTCACGGAGTTTTAGTGGAAGCAGAGCTTGGCGTTTTAAAGGGAGTGGAAGATGAAGTCAGTGCAAGCGAGAATATCTACACAAATCCTCTCAAGGCAAAGGAATTTGTGGAAAGAACAAACTGCGACACACTTGCTGTTGCTATCGGCACAAGTCACGGTGCATATAAATTTAGCGGTGAAGCAAAACTAAGATTTGATATATTGTCTGAAATTGAAAAAAATCTACCAAACTTTCCGCTCGTTCTGCATGGTGCATCATCAGTTCCTCAAAAATATGTTGAGAAAATTAATAGATATGGCGGAGATGTGAAAGGTGCAAAAGGCGTCGATGAAAAATTATTAACAAAAGCCTGCAAAGAGCATAACATCTATAAAATTAACACTGACACAGATTTAAGAATGGCATACATTGCCACTCTTCGTGAGTATATAAAAGAAAATCCAACAAATATAGATTCTAGAAAATTTAATAGCCTAGCAATAGAAGAAATTAAACAACTTGTTATCGAAAAAAATAGGTGTTTTAATAATATAAATAGAATTTAATCATTTTAATTTTCTTAGAGGTATAAAATGAATGCATTTAACAACGATGTCAGCCATGACGGACACAGAGAAAGACTGACCAATCTGATTGAAAAATCTGGACTCGATAATGTGAGCAATATTCAAGCGGTGGAATATTTTTTAACATATATTTTCCCTCGTGGAGATGTCAACCCTCTCGCTCACCGGCTATTAGATAAATACGAGACCTTTGCAAACATCATAAATGCAAGCGTCAACGATTTAAAATCTGTCAGAGGTATAAATGAACGAAGTGCAAAAAAGATAACCCTGTTCGCTCAACTTTTCGACCTATACACTTCAACAAGCATGGATAAGCATATCAGCATTGATGACAGAGAGGAATTTTTGGATATGATTGAGCAGATGTTAAGATTTAAAACTACGGAAAATTTAATTCTTTTCGCTTTTAATTCTAGCTATATGCTTACACATAAAAGAAAATTTAATAACAAAAGCATAGACGAAGTTGCCATGTCCACCTATGATCTATACGATTTTATTTCCTCATCAAAGCCCGCCTACATAGCCATCGCCCACAATCACCCTGGTGGCTCAGCTAAGCCTTCACCTAATGATAATAACGCTACGCTTTTTATTGAGAATCTTGTTTTAAACTTTCACTGTAAGCTTATTGACAGTTTTGTTGTTGGAGATGATGGCATATTGAGCTTAAAACAGCTAGGATATGTACGCACTTTCCATAATATTGGCGGAATTATTAACTATCTTTCTGATATAAATAAAGAAAATTAAAATTAATCTTCTTTATTTTTATATTATTAAATATATTTTATTTAATATCTTTATTTTCAATATATTCAAATCTATTAACTTCCACGCCATTGACTATAACCTTATCCAAAAACATCTTTAAAGGCCTTGCCCATAGAGCTTTATCGCCATATTGAGCCTCATATATCACAAGTTCTTCCAGCGTTTCACTATGTTTTGCAATGCCAACCAGAGTATAATAATTTCCTTTATAATGCCTATATATTCCACCTATAACTAAGTTCATACTTTCCCCTTTTATAAATGCTTATCTAAATCGCAATACTCCAAAATTTGCGTTAAATTATTACAATTCTCTATTCCATATGTCCAATATTTTCTATTTGTAATATCTGCATCATCTGGATTTATGCACAAAGTTTTAACCCCACTTTTATACACTGTTTCATCATTACTGCCATTTCCAACAAAAAGAATATCTTTGCTTTTTAATCCGTACTGTGTTTTAATTTGCTCAACATACTCCTCTTTTCTTTCAAGACTATGAAGATTCGGTTGTGAATAACCTACTAATTTTCCGCTTTCATCAAAAATTAGATCATAAGCTTCGATTGAAGTGATAAAATTATCAACTTCTTCTCTTTTTAAAACACTTTCTATAATCTGCCTAACACCACCAGAAAGAACAAAAATTTTTACTCCATTGTTATGTAATTGCTTTAAAGTCTGATACGCTCCCGGCAACAATTCTATGCTGTTTGCTATATCCTCTAAATATTCTCTCTTGACAGCTTTTTCTTTGTACCTTTTAAAAATCAACTCAAACCACTTATCGTTATCAATAAACTTCTTCTTAAACATGTTATAAAGCATTTCATCATAAGCCAAATCGTCAATATATTCCCATATCTTATACCAACAATTACTACCTTTCTTGCTTTTAGTTAATGTCCCATCAAAATCAAAAACAATCGCTTTCATTTTACCACCTTCTTTGCATTATAACTATAAACACAACTTTTTGTCAATATCTTTAATAAAATTTTGTAAGCAAAACCTCAACAATATATTAATTACTTGTTGGAATTAATTTTCTCACAAAATCATCAATTTTCATTATTTATATATTAAAAATCTAACAATTTTTTTAAAATAAAATAAAAAATGTTAAAAACTCTTGCTTTTTTGTTGTTTTATATGCTATACTACAAATGGTCCTATGGTCAAGCGGTTAAGACGCAGCCCTCTCACGGCTGAATCAGGGGTTCGATTCCCCTTAGGATCACCAAAATATAGCCTTTTTTTAAGGCTATTTTTTTATGGCAATTTACGATTTGGAAAGAAAAATTTTAGGCAATCATCAACCGCTTCCTTTTTTAATAACTTAACTATATTCTGTGCACCATATATTGAATATAAAATGCCATTCGCACCATAGCCTAAATTATAAAAAATACCCTCATCTTCTTCAAGCGTTCCTACTATTGAAAGATTGTTTGTTGTTGAGGAAAATAACCCACAAAACTCATACTCAAAACTTGCATTTTCGAGTTCTGGAAACATGTTAATGGCAAACTTTTTTAATTTTTTATATTTTTTCTTCGCTTTTTTGCCTTTTATCTTATCACCTCTTAAAAGGGTATCTTCCCCTCCTATTATAAGTCTATTATCATCAGATAATCTCATATAATGATATGGCGTGGAATTGTCTTGTAAAAGTTCACGATTTTGCCAAAGTTTATCTTTAAGTTTCTCACTTGTTATGGTGTAACTCACAAATTTGGTGCATAGTTCTTTCTCGGTAAATAACTCTGTGTTATAGCCCGTGGTGCAGATGATTTTCTTGCATTTTATCTCAATTCCATAGTTTGTAATAACCTTATAACCATTTTTTAGCTTTATAATTTCTGTTGCCTCCGTATGCTCAAATATTCTAATTTTTTTATCAACATTTTCAATCAATTGCTTTTCAAATAGATATGGATTAAACTCCGCTCCGCCATTTTTAGCAATGATGCCCGCCCGCAAAAAGAAAGGAAAAGGATTATTTTTCTCGTCAACAAACTCTATATTTAGATTATTATTTTGCCTAAATCTTGCCTCTCTTTCTAATTCTTTAACCTCGCTTTTTTTGGTTGTAAAAATCAGTGTATCACGTTTGCTGTAATGACAAAAGTTACCAAGTTGTTTAATAATCTTATCAATATCATCAAGTGCTTTAAGTCCAAGATAATAGATTTTAACTATCTCTTCTTTTTTAAAATAAGCTGTTAAATCATTTGCGTGCTCATCAAGTTGATATTCCAAAATTGCGGTCGCACAACTTGTGTTCATATACCCAAGCCTATGTTTTTCAATCAAAACGGCATCGAAGTTGTTTTGAGCAAAATAGTAAGCAGTTATAGCACCGTCAATACCGCCTCCTACAATAAGATAGTCGCACTCTATATTTTTATCTAGATATGAAAAGCCTTTTGTTTTATCCTTTACATCACTAAAATACGGCTTGCCTTTGACATATTCCATAAACACTCCTTCTCTTCTATTTATGGATAAAAAGAAAATTTTTAGTCAGGTTATACTCTTGTTTATAATCAACAAAAAAACAAGCCTATTAAAAATCTATAATACAATTAAGAGCACTTTACAAATTTTTAATCTTAGCTTGTCAATAGAATTTAATAACACCAAATTTAAATTTAAGATAAAATATGATATATATAACAAAAAAATTGTTTTACAAAATGAAACTCTAAAAATTTTCACTCCATAAAACAATCTCTTTTAATGGAGCTTACGACGAGATTCGAACTCGTGACCTCAGCCTTACCAAGGCTGTGCGCTACCTGCTGCGCCACGTAAGCATAGGAGAGAAATTCTCTCCGCCCTAATTAAAGTTGCATAATATCCTCCTTTCAATTAGCGGTTTTATTTACTTGGTTTTTCCTTACCAAAATATTTAGATTATTTTGTAAGCACAAAAAGCGACTTTCCAAAAATCAAGCAACTTGCATATTCCAAAATTATCTCTTTGAGAATTGTGGAGCTTTTCTTGCTTTTTTGAGTCCGTACTTCTTTCTTTCCTTCATTCTTGGGTCTCTTGTCAAGAAGCCTGCTTGTTTAAGTTCTGGCTTGTAAGTTTCAGAAGCCTTAACAAGTGCTCTTGCGATTCCGTGACAGATAGCTCCTGCCTGACCTGCAATACCACCGCCTTCAACATTGACAAAAACATCGAATTTATCAGCAGTATTTGTTAAAGCAAGAGGTTGTTTAGCAATCAAAATGAGGGTATCTCTTTGAAGATACTCATCAATATGCCTGCCATTAACTGTGAACTTTCCATTTCCCGGAACAAGTCTAACTCTTGCGATTGATTTCTTTCTTCTTCCTGTTGCAATAAAAGCCTCAATTTTATCTTGTTTCTTTGCCATTATTCAATAACTCCTTTTAAAGCAACTTGCTCTGGTTTTTGTGCGATTTGCTCATGATTTGCATCTTTATAAACATGAAGTCTTGTAAACTCTTTTCTTCCAAGAGAGTTTTTTGGAAGCATACCTTTAACGGCGTGCTCAATAACTTTTCTAGAGTCCTTTGCCATAAGTGTCTTATAGTCAACTGATTTAAGTCCACCTACATATCCTGTATGCCAACGAAGTTTCTTTTGCTCCAATTTCTTTCCGGTTAAAACAACCTTATCAGAATTGATAACAACAACAAAATCTCCGGTGTCAACATTTGGTGTGTATATTGTTTTATTCTTGCCGGTCAAAATATCAGCAACTTGGCTTGCAAGTCTGCCAAGAGGCATATTTGTAGCATCAACTAGATACCATTTTCTTTCAACAGTGACCGGATTAGCCATATATGTTTTCATTTTTATCTCCCTAAAATATTTTTTGGACATTTCATCTTCTTTAAAAACGCCTTATCGGGGCTAACAATAAAAACGCCTTTAAATAAAGACTTTATTATTTTACTTTAATAATAAAAAGATGTCAAGTGTTTAGTCAAAATTTTTAATAGAATCTTGAAAATTATTCTCTTTGTAAGTTGTTTGTTTTGAGCTATATTAAATCTCCTAACCATATTAAAACTCTTAAATTGACAATACGCAAATCGGAGATTATTTTAGTCTTATAAATATGGGAAGGTGATATTAAAGATTAACACGGCAAAAATATAACTAAGACACAAACCAATTGCCAACAATAATACGGAGGTGATGTCTTTTAAATACCACTTATCAAATTGTTTCATTAGCACCAAATTTGTCGCTCCTAAAAGTCCACCAAAAATTCCGCCTACAAGCCCAAACAAAATACACGGCAAGAAAACTAAGACTGATAAAACGATCTCGTACCAATAAAGTTTTCTCTCCAGCATAATTTCATTGTTGAACATAGTTATAGAAGCTCCAACAAGTTGATTACCTTTGATTTTAAATTCTTCAACTTTGTCTTCATTCTTGTATTCATATAGATTATATTTTTTCTTAGTTAAGTTGATGCCGTCATATTTAATAGTTCTCTTCCCAGTCCAGAAATTTTCTTCGTATTCCAAAGTCTTATTTAGTGTTTTTTCATTATTTATTGTTATTTTCACACCCCATCTCCTTCCTTAAAAATATTTAAAATTGGATAATTCTCACCGTCAAAATACCATATTTCACCCCAAGTAAGATTTTCCAAAATCCATTCTTCGTCTTTTAAATACGTACTATCTATAGTTGTTCCAACCAAATCTAAAATCATATACTGATTTTCGCCTTTAAAATGAATATCACTGTTAGTTGTAGTATAAACATTAGTTATGGTAGCCAAAGACTGAGCGGTGAAATCGGAAAGATAGAATTTTGTATAATTAAATGTATCTGGATAATATTCAATCTGTGCATCAATAAAGCAATTTGTAATTGTTGTTCCTTCATAAGCACCGCCGACCATACCTCCGACTTTAGATGGCATAGTTGGGTCGCCTGTTATTATATCCATAGTGACGTTAGCATAACTATTTTCAATATCAGCCTCTCCTGCACCTAAAAAACCTCCAACATAAGCCGTTTCTGTTTCTTCAATAATCAATGTTAAATCTATAAAAGAATTTTCGATGCCACAGCCAAAATCAACACTACCAACAAAACCTCCAATGTTAATTGAATTCACTGATTTTACAACAATTTCTCCACTTGCAAAACAGTTGAAAATATCTCCCGTTCTCATTTTTCCGACAAAAACTCCAACATTCACAATAACAGCCGTATCGTTCTCAAACTCTAAATAAAAATTTTCAATTCCTAAGTTATAGAATGAGGTTGTAAAATCGCCATATAAAACCAAAGAATAATTATCATTGTTAAATGTGATATTTTTTAATACGTGACCGTCTCCGTCAATCGTGCCCCAAAAATGTCTCAACGAATAAAACTTTGTGTTTGCAAAATCTAAATCGTTAGTAAGTTTGTAGTGAGTTGCTTGATTCACAAGGTCGGAATCTCTATACAGAGTTTCAACATACCTATAATCGTCTATACTTGTTATGAGATACGGATTTTCCCTTGTTCCCTCTCCTTCTAGAGGTTGAATCCAAAACGCCTTTAACACAAGATTTTCTTCATATATATCACTATTGATAATCGCTTCGCTACAATCTAAGAATATTGTTCCGTTATATTGCCAGCCCACAAATATAAAGCCATCTTTTTCAAATTGATTTGCCGGCAAAGTAACCTCCGCATCAAAAGTTGCGGTTATTGATGCCATCTCACCGCTTGTCGCACCATTACCATCAAAGGTGATATTATATTGTTTAGGAAAATAAACAGCATTAAGATACACGGACTCACCATTGGTATAAAATAATCTAGAAACAGTTTCTCCAACCATATACTCACGACCATAATAATTTTTATAATATGCAAACTCGTAGCCCTCATAGGAATAGGTTGGTTCTTCTAAGACAAACTCTTCATTGTAAGTTTTCCAGCCAATTTCAACAACCTGTGTCTCACCTTTATGCCTATATCGATAATAAGCCCTATACCTTATCTCGTCGCAAACAGAGAAAAGGTCGATAACTCCTCCATCTTCATCTGTTAGTTTACTGAAAACATCGGAATAAATTGTGCCATCTTTATCCTCAAAATACTTAAAAATATATCCTTGCAACTTAAATTTATCAATTACCGGAACTTCTTCTGAATATCTATACGTTTCTGTTATACAATTTTCTAAATCTACTTCATTTTGAGGGTGATATCTTACATCATAGGTATATTCAGAAAGTACAGCAGTTAATTCAATAACATCACCATTTACTGATGTTAAGTTTAAAATTTCTTCATTATCGGTAAATCTTGCATAGTTTGATTTTTGATACCAATACGAAAATTTATGATAATCTTTTGTAAAACGATTTGCACACAATGCCTGTGGCTCATCATATTTAAAAGTTTGTTCGTATGCGTCTTGTTCATAACATACAAATCTTACAGTATATTCTATTGGCCTCCATTGGGCTTGCAATGTTACAAAATCTTCAACCTCTGACAATTTAGAAATTTCTTCTCCATCTTGATAAGTCTTTCCCTCATAAAGCCAACCATCAAAAAGATAACCCATCTTTGTAAATTCGTTAACAGGAAGCGTGGCAACCTGATCGTATTTTAATGATAAACGCCCCATTTCTCCATTGTCAGCACCATTACCATTAAAACATATTGTATATTCAATAATTTCCCAAATCGCTTGCAATGTAACAACGCCATTATTTACATTTGTAAGATTTCTTACAACTTGGTTGTTTTGATAAACTCTGTCATATTCATTAACCTGCCAACCTACTCCCTTATAATGAAGATAACTAAAATTATTATCTGGCAAAGTAATTTCTTGGTCATAAGCTACAACAATATCACTCATACTGCCTGTTCCGCCATTTGCATCAAATTTTATGGTATAGCTTATTGGCGTCCACTTAGCATAACACGAATTTTGTTCGGTTACCGGCTTTGAAAAATCAAATTTATTTTCAAAACTAGTATCTTCATACCAACCTTCAAATATATATCCTCTTTTTTCTGGGTCATCGATTTGAGAAACTAATTTTCCACTAATATAATCTTTTTGAGAATAAACATTTCCTTCACTATAGAAAGTAAATGTCTTACACATATCATTGAATTCCTGTAGTGACACATTTAAATCTCTGTCAATATCGTTAATATTATTTATTGGCACACAAACGTTGACCATATCAAAATCCATGCCACTAATATATAGCTGTCTTGATATTATTCCAACAACTCTGCCTTTACTGTTGAACAAAACTCCACCTTTATTTGCTCCGTCAACACTTGCAGTAGTTTGAATGCTTGAAACTCCATCTGAGTCAGATTCGACCTTAAATACCATTCCTTCAGTTATAACACTGCTCTCAGTTTGAGTGTCGGTGTAGGTTATAGAATACACCTTATTCCCCATTGCAATGTTATTGCTGTTGCCAAGTTTAATAGGCTTGGTGTTTTTAATATCGACCTGAATAATAGCGAGATTACTATCCATATCAACGCCAACTACTTTTTCTATATTATACTGTTCACCATTATATAACTTAACAGAACCGCTGGTGCAATCCTCTATGTTGCTGTATATGGTAACTCCTAAGCCAGAACTATTTATAAAAAAGCCTGTACCCTCCTTATTTGGTCTGTTTCCGGACGATGAAATATAAAAAACAGCTGGGTTATAGTTTTCATAAATTTGCTTACTTGAATAATTGACAGGAATTAGAAACGCACATAACGCAAGAATGATTGCCAAAACTCCGAGCCCTGCAATAAAGTACCAAGGTTTAGATTTTAATATATTTACATGAACTTTATCAGCTTTAGGCTGGGTATTATCTACGCTTTCTTTTTCTTTACCACTTGCCAAATAAAAAAAATCCACTAAAGAAATTCCAAAGATATCCGCTAATTTTTCAATAGCTTCAAAACTCGGTTCCGCCAAATCGTTCTCCCACTTAGAAATAGCTTGATATGAAATATTTAGCATATCTCCAAGTTGTTTTTGCGTGAGACCCTTTTCTTTTCTTAACTTGGCAATTACCTGTCCAAATTTTCTCATCTGCCCTCTCCTTTTACAGTCATATTATATCACAAACACCCTCCTTTGTCTTGTGTTTTCTCTCAACTATCGGTTGAATCATATTATTTTTCGTTGAAAATATCAAAATTAAAAGGTTTTTAATAAAAAAAGTATAATCTAAAATCATTTTTAAATTATACCTATTAAATTTGTATAGTAAAAGATATTTTATCTTGCTTTTACAAAAATACATCTTTACAGCATTGTTGCTGCATTGACAAGGCCATTGTAGGAGATGATTTTTTTGTAGAGAGTGCTTTTAATTTTCTTGTCTTTCACTTCGTTTTTAAGAATTTCACCTATCTCGTCCATAAGTTTTGCTGAGATATGAGTCATTATGTATTCAAGTTGCTTCTTGTTGACAACACCCTTAAATTTCTTTGAAAATTCAAGCGAATTGACATCAACAAGAGCATTAAGTTTATCTATTATTTCTCTATCACATCTTGCTTCTTCAATTATCTTTTTGACCTCTGGTAGAGAATTTTTCGCAACTTCATTTAAGGCATATTCCTTTTTCACCTGCCCATTTTCTACTTTTGCCAAAAGTCCCTCTAAATCTTCCTTGAAAAAACTTGGAAGCTCCAATTTTTCTTTTGCTTTAAGAGCCTTTTCGTGTAGTAGGTATTGATTGTATTTACACACCAAATACACAAAATTTGATGCCACCTTCTTCACATCATCACAATATTTTGTTTTTGTGACATTGCCAACCTCATCAAAATCGATTAAGTCATATAGATATAGAAACACAACAGCCTCCTTTATGGTTAAATGATAGCATATATTTTTGAATAAATCAAATAAAAAATGAATATTTATGCAAATTCTTATTTTTTAATTTTTTTAGTATAAATCATAAAAGATTTTAAAAATAGGCTAAATTCTTTGACATTTTTTGCAAAAATTTTTATACTTAATTTAAAGTAAAAGGAGAAAAATATGGATAAAAAATACGAACCACTCTTCACACCGTGGAAAGTTGGAAATTTGGAAATCAAAAACAGAATCGTGCTTTGCCCAATGGGCGGAACATCGCTCTTCGGTTGGATGGAGCCACATCACTTTGACAAAGATGCCGGAAACTTCATTTTGAATCTTGCCAAAAACAATGTCGGGCTTTTAATTCCAGGCATTGCTCCACTTAGAAATATGATGGGCAATGGTTGGCTCTATAAAAGCAGACGTTCTTTTAGAAAATTAAAGCCATTTATGGAAAAGGTGCACGAAACTGGCGCAAAACTCTTTGTGCAACTCACAGCTGGCTTTGGTCGTTCATTTTCAGTGCCGACAAAGATGATACCAATGCTTAAGAACAAATTTCTAGGCACGCTTATTAAACCTATATTTGACCTTTCTCGACTTTGTGCCTCCCCAAGCAAACTTCCTCTTCGTTGGGTGGAAGGAGCTTATAGCAGAGTGCTGACTAAGAAAGAGATTAAAAAGATGATTGACACATTTGCTAAAACTGCGTTAAAATGTAAGCAAGCAGGAGTTGATGGTGTTGAAATTCACGCTGTTCATGAAGGGTATCTTCTTGACCAATTCACACACGAATATACTAATAAAAGAACCGATGAATATGGCGGAAGCTTTGAAAATAGATACCGTTTTGCAACAGATATAGTTAAAGCCATTAAAAAAGCGTGCGGACAAGACTATCCTGTATCACTTAGATACTCCGTTGTCAGCAAAACTAAGGACTTCAACGTTGGTGCAATACCAGGTGAAAAGTATAAGGAAATTGGCCGTGATATGCCAGAAAGTGAAAAGGCTGTTAAATACCTTGAAGAAGCCGGCTATGATATGCTCAACTGTGATAACGGAACTTACGATGCGTGGTATTGGGCTCACCCACCTATGTATATGCCATTAAACTGCAACCTTGAAGATGTTACTCACATTAAAAAATTTACCAATCTACCTGTTGTATGTGCTGGAAGAATGGAACCTGTCACCGCTGCAAAAGCGATAGCAAGCGGAAAGATTGATGCTATGGGCGTGGCTAGACAATTCCTTGTTGACGGCGAATGGGTAACAAAACTTATGGAAGATAGAATTGCCGACATTCAGCCTTGTATCTGTTGTCACAATGGTTGCTTTGCATTATCGCACTTTAAGGGTGTTGGAAATAATGGTGCAATGGCAGATTCTATGCATATGTCTAGATGTGCACTCAATCCTATCACAATGAATAATCATAAATTCGACATTGTGCCTGCAAAGAAGAGCAAGACTGTTGCCGTTATCGGTGGTGGCGTAGGCGGAATTGAAGTGGCAAGAATAGCAACGCTTAGAGGACACAAAGTGACAATCTATGAAAAATCTGACAAACTTGGTGGTGTATTCATAGCCGCTTCGCAACCTTCCTTTAAGGAAAAGGATAGAATGCTGATTGAGTGGTATCGTCGTCAGATTGCCAAACTTCCAATTGAAGTTAAATTAAACACCGAAGTAAAAGATTTATCCAAAATTAAAGCCGATGTCATAGTTGTTGCAACCGGTGCTAAGCCTAAAAAACTCAATATTAAAGGCTTTGATAAGACAGTTGAAGCAATTGAATATCTCAACGAAACAAAGCCGGTCGGCAATAAAGTTGCCATTATCGGTGGGGGACTTACAGGTTGCGAAATTGCCTACGATTTGCTCCTTAAAGGCAAAGAGCCATTTATTGTGGAATACCAAGACGATATTATGAAAGTTAATATGCTTAGCATGGCAAACTCTTCATACCTACGTGACTATTTCAACCTAAAGAAGATGCCTATCTACACAAATTCCAGCGTAATTGAAATCAACAACGATAATATAGTCATTCAAAACAAAGACGGAAGCAAAAAAGATATTAAAGTAGATAGTGTCATATCTGCAATCGGCTATACCCCTGCTCCACTTACAGATAAGCACGTAAAAGTTGTTGGCGATGCACTCAGCGTTGGCAATTTAAGAACTGTTGTTTGGCGTGCATGGGAAGTTGCAGAGAAGATATAATAAAGAAATTTATTCAACATTAAAAAATATATAATTAATAAAATAAAAATTTGTGACTAGCCACAAATTTTTTTATAAATTTTTATTTTTAATATATTTGTTTTTATAGTGGAGAAAAAATTTATTATAGTATCTATTTTAAAGATGTAATCCCACTTTATAATCTTTCTGCCTTAAAGATGTTTTAACCTAATTATTATTTAGTAATAATTGCCATTCGACCGGCATATCTCTATTTTCTTTAAACCAATCGGTGTCTTTTAGTTTTAAATCGTTGTTTGAAAAGGATATATTCACAACTCCAAAAGAACAAGCAAAGATAATATTCCCATTCATCGAAGTCACCGACCAAGAATTTGGCTCACCACTATTATTGTATCCCAAAATCTCATCAAGCATTGACGGAATATAGACATTATCAGTGTATGGGGCAACATTATCTATCATTGTTTGGGTTGGAAATTTATTTTCTTCAATCGTGGTATATTCTGGCGTTCCAGCACAGCAACAAACTATAACATATTCAGGTTGAATTTGTGCCATAAGTTCTGCCGTTGTAGAAGTTTTTGAGCCATGATGCCCTGCCTTATAAAGCACACAGTGAGGAAGAGAGTAACGCTCTTCACTTGAGCCATCATAGTAATTTACAAGCTCTAGTTCACCGTCCTCTTCAAGGTCACCTGTAAAGAGATAGTGATTATCACCTTGATTAAACATTAAACAAACAGAATAATTGTTTTCATCGGAGCTTGTGTGTTCGTAGTAGTAGTTATATAGAATTTCCATCTCAACACTTTTGGAAATTTGATAAACTCGCTGAGCCCCCTCTACACTCTCCTCATAACATTCAAGTGCGGTATAGTGCACTGCTCCATTTTTCACTTCTAAGTCACGATATTCATAGTAGGTTCTTAAAATATTGGTTTCATCATCACCCGTCTTGTTGGTTAAAGGAAAATCGATGATAGTTTTAACTTTATAATGCTCAAAGATGCCTTCATAAGCTGCAATATGGTCACGGTCAGCGTGAGTAGCAATCACATACTCCAAGACACCATCGGTAACATATTGGTCAACATACTCAATAATCGCATCTGCACTATTTTCACGTGAACCTGCATCAATTAAAATGTCCGTATCTCCACTTCGGATATAAATACAATCACCGGTATATTGGTTACCTAGTTCCATAAAGTGAGCTTCAAAATCACCGCTGACAAATTTGTCGCTTTCTGCCTTGTTTAAATATATATAGACAAAGCCTGCACCCACAAAGCCAATAATAAGTGCCAGAATACATAAAATTGATGCTATAACCTTAACAGAGGTGGTAACTTTTTTATTCTTAGCCATTGACTAGCTCCCCCCCCCGCAAAATATTTTCTTGAACATTAGGAATTTCTATATCTTGACTAGACTTGCTCAGATTATATTGAAACTCCACACCGACTTGCATAGGTAACACTTGCTCAGAAACAACCTCATCATTTTGAGAGCTCGTCTCTTCTAAATAGACAATATAACGATATTTGACAACACCGCTATAACGTATATCGTCAATCGTATATTTTATGTAATACCGACCTGCTACCATACTATCAACATCTGTTTCGGTGACAATTTTATCACTGACATCTCTGCCGAAAGATATAGCTACAGCTCCCTCATCTATATAAGTCTCACCTACATTTAGTGTGATAGTCTGCTCACCTATAAGTTCAAATCTGTCATCTCTAGTTAAATATCTCACCGTGAAATAGCCTGCAACCGTACCGACAACCAAGAAAATCACCACCAAAAGAAAGGCAACAGGGTGCGCTTTTTTCTGTTTATCAATTGACTTTTCAATATTGCTCTTCTTCGCCATAGCCACTCCTTTTATGTATATTTATGCATAAATATTTTAACATATCCATCTAAAAATTCCAAACTTTTTAAAATAGATTTTTAATAAAAGAATTTCATATTAAAAAAATGCTGATATTTTATATCAGCAATGTTTTATCCAAGTAAAAAGCCTTTTATTATCACGTCCTCAGCTTCTTTTTCGCTTAGGCCAAGCGTCATAAGTTTGATAAGCTCATCTCCTGCAATCTTTCCTATCGCCGCTTCATGAACAAGTGAGGCTTCGGAAGAAAGAGCATCTATCATCGGCACTGAAACAATATGTGCGTTATCTAAAAGTATGCCATCACATTCAACGTGTCCAAAGCACTCCTCTTTGCCAATAAGGTCGCTTTTAAATTCTTGATAACTTTCCCCTTTTGCTACGCTGTGGCTGACAACCTCCACCTTAGACTTTTTGCCTTTTAATGTCACCTTAAAGAGAGTTGTTGCCGTCTCATTACTTTCAGTTAAAATATTTTCCTGAATGTTAAGCTGTGCATTTTCTCCTAGACTTGCAAAGGTCTTCCTTACGCTTGATGTCACTCCACCAAGTTGCAAGGTTTCAATTTCCATAAAAGAATTTTCTTTTTGATATATCTTTGTTGTCGGATTTAATATTTTTCCACCCTTGCCGTTACCTTCTCCAACATGGCGTTCAATGTATTTTACATGAGAGTTTTCGGCAAGATGGAAAGAATGTATGCCGTTGTGCGTGCTTGTTTCGCTTGTTGTGTTGTGAATGCCACAGCCTGCAACGATGGTCACGTCTGCATTTTTGCCGATATAAAAATCGTTATAAACTAAATCGTTAAGTCCGCCAGCAGTGATAATCACAGGAATATGCACCGCTTTATTTTTAACATCAGGCTTCACAATTATGTCAATACCGCTTTTATTCTTTTTCGGCACAATTTCAATCTCTTTTGTCGCTTTTCTATCAAGCACCTGACCATTCTTTCTTATGTTAAAAGCCCCTAGTGAGATTTTGTGAAGGTCTGAAACTTTTTCTAAAAGCATTTTGTCAATCTTATCCATTTGTCCCTCTCAACTTTCCGCAGGTATCAGAATTGATAAAAGGTTTAATTTCGCTATATTTACCAATTTTTTCCACCATGCCATTTTTAAGTAGTATCACAGTATCAGCAATCTCCAAAATCTTTGTTTGATGACTGACAATTATTGTGGTAGATTTTAGCTCTTTAAAGACGTTGGTTAAATTTTCAAAACTCCATAAGTCAATACCTGCCTCAGGTTCATCAAAAATATTTACAAGAGCATTTCTTGCAAGCACCATTGCAAGTTCTATCCTTTTGAGTTCTCCGCCAGAAAGTTTGTCATCGAGAGGGCGATTTATGTAGTCTTTCGCACACAAGCCAACTTTAGATAGATAATCGCAAAGTGTGTTGAAGTCATTTTCCTTATTTGATGCAATATTTAGTAAATCTTTAACTTTTAGTCCTTTAAAAGTGACAGGCTGTTGAAAAGCATAGGCAATACCAAGCTTTGCCCTCTCATCAATCTTCAAATTTGTTATATCTTTGTCATTAAAAACAATTTTCCCCTCAGTCGGCAAAAGAATACCCATGATAAGTTTCACAAGGGTTGATTTTCCACTTCCATTAGGGCCTGTGATAACGTAGATTTTTCCTTTCAAAAAATCCAAATTAACATTTCTTAATATATCTTTTTCGTCATCATTGACGCTCACTAAATAACTTAAATTCTCTATTTTTAACATATAAGAATTATAAAATATTTCGCTTTTGCTGTCAAGAAAATTTATTGCTTTTAAATTTTCCTTCTAAAAATATGCTATAAAAAAATCTAAAAAACATAATATTTTTTAGATTTTTTAAAATTTAAGTATATTTTTTAATTTTTATTATTTTTAAAATCTAAAAGATTGTATGCAACAATTTTTAGTTGCTCGTAAGTAAGTCCACCTTGAAAATATGCAATATATGGCTTTTTTATTGGACTATCACAAGAAAGCTCAATTGAAGCCCCCTCAACGAATGTACCAGCCGCCATAATAACTTGTGTGGTATAGCCAACCATATCATAAGGAATAGGCACAGCATTACTGTCAATCGGCGAAAGTTTTTGTATAAGCTGAACAAATCGGATTAACTCCTCTTCGGTATCAAAGACAATCGACTTTATGATGTCATAAGAATTTTCTGAGGTGTCCGGAATGATTTTATACCCCTGCCTTTTCATAACCTCACCGATAAGATATGCACCCTTAACTGCCTGTGCAACAATGTGAGGTGCTAAGAATAATCCTTGATAAAAGAGTCTATATCCCGCCTCATAAGAGCCTGTCTCTCTGCCGATAGATGGGCAAGTCAAGCGATTTTCAATTAGAGAAAGTGCCACTTTCGAGCCGACAATATACCCTCCTGTTGGTGCAAGTCCGCCACCAATATTCTTAATCAAACTTCCAACGCACACATCAGCACCAACATTTGTTGGCTCTTTTGTCTCCATAAATTCGCCATAGCAATTATCAACAACGATAAAAGATTTTGGAGAAATTTCCTTTATCCTTTTAAAAATGTTTTCCATATCTAAACAAGATAGTGCCTTTCTTGAAGAATAACCACGAGAACGTTGCACAAATACCACTCTTGGCTTATATTTTTTAACGAGTTTATAAATTTTTTCTTCATCAAAATGAGAATTTACTAAATCTACAAATTTAATGTCAACATTATAGCTTTCTAGACTTCCATTGTCCTTACCAAGAAGGGTATCATGAAGAGTATCGTATAGGTCACCAGAAATGGAAAGTAGCAAATCTTTTGGCCTGAGAAGTCCATATAGGCAAGTGGCTATCGCATGAGTTCCGCTTGTTAGATGAGGTGTCACTATTGCGTCCTCTGTACCGAAAATCTCGCTATAAACTTTTGCTAAGCCTTCCTTTCCTTTATCCGTGTAGCCATATCCGGTGGTTCCCGCAAAGTGTTGATTTGTTATCTCATGCTTACAAAAAGCATCAAGTACCTTTTCTTGATTTAATAGTGCAATTTCGTCAATCTTTTGAAATCTTAAAGCTAGTTCCTTTTCTATACCGTTTAATATATCTAACTTTTTCTTATCCATTCAACCACCCCTTAATTTTCTCTTTCATTAAATTTAAATCATCACTATTTTCCACATTCACATAGTTCACATCTTCCATACCACGAAGAAAAGTCAGTTGTCTTTTTGCGTAATTTCGTGAATGTTGTTTTATAAGCTCCGCCATTCTGTCATAAGATATTTCATCATCTAAATACGCAACAACTTCCTTGTAGCCTATCGCATGAATAGACTGACTATCCTTTCTCACTCCGTTTCGTAGTAACACTTTAACTTCCTCAATAAGCCCATCTTTTAGCATTATATCCACTCTTCTATCTATTCGCTCATACAACTTTTGCCTGTCCATTACAAGAGCAAAAACAAGCGGTTCGATGATTTTCTCAGCCGTCTTTTTCTCGCCTTTTAGATGTGCAATTTCAAGAGCTCTAATAAGCCTAAGCGGATTTTTTCTGTCAATCTTAAGAAACGCATCTTTATCTTCTTTTTCCAGCATTTCAGAAAGTTTCTCTACACCCTCTTTTTCTAAAATCTCTTGCAACATTTTTCGATATGCTTCATCAATCCCTACCCCACCATAATTATAGTTAAGTATAAGTGATTTAACATACAAACTTGTGCCTCCAACAACAATCGGTAGATGATGACGATTTGTAATCTCTTTAATTTTTTCTTTAATTGCCTCTGTCATATCAAAAGCGGTGAAGTTTTCATTCGGCTCTACTATATCAATTAAATGATGCGAAATGCCTTTCATCTCTTCCTTTTTAATTTTTGCTGAGCCTATGTCAAAGCCTTTAAAAATTTGCACTGAATCACAAGAGATAATCTCACCGTTAAACTCTTTTGCAAGCTTCACAGATATATCCGTCTTTCCAACAGCGGTTGGGCCTAAGATAAACAAAACTTTATCCATCATAGCACCCTTTTAAACATCTTTTCAAGTTCTTTTCTTGTCATTTTAACCACGATAGGCCTGCCATGAGGACATAAAAGAACGCTCTTTTTCATCTCCTCGATGAGATAGGCAATTTCCTCTTTAGTCACAGTGTCACCTGCACGAATTGCGTGCTTGCAAGCGTGTTGACAGAGTTTTTCATTGATAAAACTGCTCGCTTTTTTGACTCCAATAGTCTCATCTCCTATTATTTCATCAACAAACTTACTTAGATTGATGCTTGAAAGAAGGTAAGGTACGCTCTTAATTGTAAAAATATGCCCGTCATAAGTGACATTAAAGCCTATTTCGTTTAAATTTTTAAGACTTCTTGCAAACTTATCAGCGTCAAGTGGCGTCAGATTAAATTCATAAGGAACTAAAAGATCCTGCTTGATAACACTCTTATTTTCCACCTCTTTTTTTATTTTTTCATAAAGCTGTCTTTCATGCATGGCGTGTTGGTCGATAATATAAATGCTATCGCCATATTCTGTGATGATATAGGTTTTAAACACCACGCCAACAATCTTAATCTCTTCTTTTACATCAGCTTCTAAAAAGGTTTCCCGTAGAGCCTCTTTATGCTCCTCTGCTTTGACTTGATTTACAGGATTTACCACTGTCTCTCTCAAAAGTCGCTCTTCCTTTTGGTCGAAAAAGATGTATCCGCCCGGCTTATTCTTTTTTCTCTCATCACTTTTGATATTTGAAAACTGAGGCATATTTATTATTTCAATATCTTTCTTTTGTAAATCATTATAATCTACCAATTCGTTTTCATCACTTGTATCTTTTTTTATGATATAACTTGCTCCTTCATCACGAGAAAGTGGCTCAATGTTTGTCTTTTGAATGGCGTTAAAAGAAGTTCGCACAGGCTCACTTTCATTTTCAATGGAAAACTTGCTCCAAGCTTTTTCATCTCTATCTGTAAATTCAAAATCAGCAATTAAATTTGTTCCTACAAGAGCATCTTCAACAGCTTTTCTAATTGCCATGAAAACTTTAGAATTTTCCTCAAATTTAACCTCTTTTTTGTTTGGGTGAACGTTGACATCAACTCTATCAAAAGGAATTTTTAAATTTATCACATAGATAGGAAAACGCCCTTTCATCAAAAAGGAAGTATATGCACCCTGTATGCAAGCGGAAACTTGGTAGTTCTCCACATACCTTCCATTGACAAAAAGCGTTTGCCAAGTCCTATTTGGGCGTGATAATTTTGGTGAGGATATAAAGCCTTCAACCTCCACTCCTTCAACTTTATAATCTAATTTTAACAGGCTATCATAAACTTCTCTGCCATAGATAAGATAGATGACATCTTCAAGTTTGTTAGTGGCATTGTTATATACGCACCTATCATCTACTATATATTCAAAACTAACTTCCGGCCTTGATAACATAAACTTTTCAATTAAATGTGTTATTTCTCCTTCTTCTGTCTTAGGTTTTCTTAAAAACTTAGCACGTGCCGGTGTGTTATAAAAAAGATTGGAGCAACTTATTGTTGTGCCTTTTGTGCGTGCAACTTCCTTTATTTTTCCAATTTCTCCACCGCTTGCCTCAATGAGATAGCCTGTTTCAGAGTTCTCAGTTTTCGTGGAAAGTTTAACCATAGACACAGAGGCAATGCTCGCAAGTGCCTCACCACGGAAGCCTAAGGTCATAATGCTGTCGAGGTCATCTACATCTTTAATCTTACTTGTTGCGTGTGGTAAAAAGGCAAGAGGTAGGTCGTCTTTCTCAATTCCAGAACCGTTGTCACTGACAACTATCTCCTTTATTCCACCGTCAAATATCTCCACCTTAATCTTTGTAGCTCCTGCATCAAGGCTATTTTCAACAAGCTCCTTTACTATACTTGCCGGCTTCTCAACAACCTCTCCTGCAGAAATTCTGTTATATATCTTTGGAGACAACACATTTATTTTCATATCATTCTCCTTTTGCACTGTTAACTAAATCATTCAACACTTCAAAGCTTTCCATTGGAGTCATTCTGTTCATATCTACATCTTTTAAAATAGAGAGAATCTTTTGCCCTAACTTGTTATTCTTTTCTGCTCGCTGACGTTCTTCGTCTTCGCTGAAAATATCAAGGTCAAGTTTTTTATTGACACGCTCTAAGTTTTCGCTTATCTCTTTTGCTCTATCTATAACTCTTTGAGGTACTCCGGCAAGCTTAGCAACCTCCACACCAAAGCTTTTATTTGCATGGCCACGAACAATCTTTCTTAAAAATATCACGCTGTCACCAATTTCCTTGACGGTGATTTTGTAATTTTTTACACCACTTATCACTCCTTCAAGTTCAGAAAGTTCATGATAGTGTGTGGCAAAAAGCGTTTTACATTTAATGTTTTTTGCAATATATTCCACAACTGCCCAAGCAATTGAAAGTCCATCAAAAGTGGAAGTTCCTCTGCCTATTTCATCTAATACCACAAGACTCTTCTCTGTGGCATTGGCAAGAATCAAAGCAACCTCACTCATTTCCACCATGAAAGTGGATTGACCAAAAGCTAAATCATCACTTGCACCAACTCGGGTAAAGATTCTATCAGTTATTGCAATCTCTGCACTTTTAGCAGGAACAAAACTGCCAATATGAGCCATAAAGGTAATTATTGCCACCTGTCTCATGTATGTGCTTTTACCAGCCATGTTAGGGCCGGTAATTATCATCATTGAATTTTCTTCGCTATCTAAAAGTGTATCATTGGCAATAAAATTACCATTCTTTACAAATTGTTCAACAACCGGGTGTCTTCCACCTTCAATCTTTATTTCCTTGATATTTTTGTTGATTGTTGGCCTAACATAGTTATATTTCACCGCACACTCAGCAAGTGATAAAAGGCAATCTAATTCGGCAATAGTTTTGCTTAGTTCTTGAAAATGGCTTATATAATTCGTGAGATATTCAATAAGCGTCTTAAATATTTTCTCTTCAAGTTTTATAGCATTCTCGTTGGCATTAAGCACCAAATCTTCTAACTCTTTAAGTTCATTGGTTGTATAACGCTCAGCATTGGTCAGCGTCTGTTTTCTTATATATCTTAACGGCACAAGCTCAGACTGAGATTTACTTACCTCAATATAATAGCCAAAGACGCTGTTATAGCTTATCTTTAAGTTTTTAAGATTTGTCACCTCTCTTTCACGCTTTTCAAGTTCTTCTACCTGTTTTTTGCTGTTTGCTTTAGCGTTTCTAAGTTTGTCCAAATCTTCGTTGAAACCGCCATTAATATAATTACCATCACGTGTCACAACCGGTGGATTTTCCTTTATTGCCTTTTTTAGTAAGTCGGATATTGGAGAATAATCACCTATTCCATTTACTAGTTTTAATAGATTTTTTGCCTTAACTCCGTTTAAAGCATTGACCACCTCTGGAAGAACAATCAAAGACTCTCCAAGAGCTTCCAAATCTCTTGGTGTCACATTTCCATATCCGATTTTTCCCGAAATTCTTTCTATATCATGAATTTTGGCAAGTGAAAGTTTCAGTTTATCACGCATTATGAGATTTTTTGACAATTCTTCGACGCAATCTAGCCTTGCATTTATAAGCGTGCTATCTCTTAAAGGCTGGTCGAGCCATGTACGAAACATTCTTGCTCCCATCGGTGTCTTTGTTTTGTCAAGAAGCCATAATAAACTTCCATATCTCTTCTTGTCACGAATAGCTTCCACAATTTCAAGATTACGCCTTGTGTTCATATCAAGATTTAAAAAATTATCCTTTCTGTGCGTAAAGATTTTATTTATATTTTTCATTGAACGCTTTTGCGTTTCTAAAAGATATTGCGTAAGTGCGCCAACAACGATAATTTCTCTATCTTTTTTAAGTTCAAACACATTTATGGCATTTTCGCTAAATTGGTTTTGTATGTTTTCCTTACATTTTGCCAAATTAAACGCAAAGTCATAATACTCCTCAAATTTTGGAAGCGAGCCAAGACTTTGAATTGTCAAATCGTTGTAGAATATTTTTGCTGCCCGATTTCCAATAACCTGTGAAGGATTGATGCGAGAAAAAAGATTGGAAAATTCACTATCAATCTTGTCATCAAAATAGTATAGATGAAATTCTCCGGTTAAAATATCAGAATAGGCTACGGCAAGGCTTTCACTATCATAATATAGGCACATTATGTAGTTATTCTTATTCCCCTCAAGCATACTTTCTTCAGTAATCGTTCCTGCTGTTACAACTTTTATTACATCACGCTCAACAATTTGTCCTTTGGTGGGTTCTGTAAGTTGCTCGGCAATTGCCACTTTATAGCCTTTATTAACAAGCTTTGCAATATATGTATCCGCCGCATGGTATGGAACCCCACACATTGGAGCTCTCTCTTTTAACCCACAACTTTTGCCGGTCAAAGTCAAATCTAAGACTCTGCTTACCTCCACTGCATCTTCAAAAAATAATTCATAAAAATCACCTAAGCGATAAAAAATCACACAGTCTGGATACTGTTCTTTAAGACTTAGATAGTGATTCATCATTGGAGATATTTTTTTTCTGTCAATTTCCATCTCTTTTTTCCTTTTGAATTTCCTTTTCAAGTTTTAAAAGTGCATTAACTCGCTTTTTCTTCACCTTTTCATCAATTTGCCCTTCCATACGGCTAGCAACCGTTCCCTCACGTGGAGAATACATAAAGGCAAATATGCCATCAAACTTAACTTCTTTAACAAGGCTCATCGTATTCTCGAATTCCTTTTCTGTTTCAGTTGGAAAACCAACGATAAAGTCAGAAGTTATCTTGCAGTTTGGTATTTTTTCACGAATTTCCTTTATGATTGAAAGATACTTCTCTCTCGTATAACGCCTGTTCATAAGATTTAAAATTCTGTTGTTACCACTCTGAGCCGGAAGATGAATTTCTTTTAAAATTTTATCTTCATCACGTATTACATCGATAACATCACTTGTCAAATCCTTTGGGTGCGAAGTCATAAAGGTAAGCTTAAAGTCGCCCTCAATTTTGCAGATATCCTTTAAAAGTTTAGCAAAGCTTTCTCCATTTTTTAAATCTTGACCATAGGAGTTGACATTTTGACCTAATAGGGTGATTTTTTTATACTTGCCCTCTTTCACAATCTCTCTAATCTCTTTTAATATATTTTCTTTACTTCTACTTTTTTCTCTACCTTTGACATAAGGCACAATACAATATGTGCAGAAATTATTGCACCCTTGCATGATATTTACCCAAGCGTTATCACCACTCGACCTCTTATATGGCACAGTTTCATCAATCTCGCCTTCCTTTAAAAGTTCAAGTTGCCTACCTTTTTTTACTGCATTGATATAATAAGCAAAATTAGGCAAGTTAAATGTGCCAATAACTATATCCACAAATGGAAAAGTCCTTAAAATATAATTTGCCGTCTGCTCCTTTTGCGTCATACAGCCACATACGGCAATGATAACACTAGGACGCTGTTTTTTTAATTTTTTTAACGCTCCAACATTGCCAAAAACTCTATCCTCTGCCCCTTCTCGAATCGCACAAGTATTAAAAACAATTAAATCCGCTTCCTCTCGCTTATCCGTTTCGGTGTAGCCCATTTGTTCACAGATATATGCAAGTTTTTCGCTCTCATGCACATTCATCTGACAGCCATAAGTAATAATAATATATTTCATAACAAGTATATTATACAATTTTTTTCTACATTTGGCAAGAGAAGATATGTATTTTTGACAAAAAAAGAAACATAATAAAAAAATGAAGAAAATTGTCAAAATCTGTCTAATAACTATTTCGTTACTCATTGTTGGATTAATATGTTTTATAGGCACATATTTTTTAATCAACTACATAAAATTTTCTGGCCTTTCTCTTGACACAGACGCCTTAACAAGTCCTTCTTTAAATATCGAAGTTTATGACAATAACAATAATATCATTGAAGAAGAAAATACCTTTAATAGTGCATATATCACAATAGATAAAATTCCGGAGCATACAAAAGACGCCTTTATCTCTATAGAAGATAAGGATTTTTATAAGCACAACGGAATAAACAAAAAGCGTATTTTAAAAGCTATGTATAATAACCTAAAGTCCTTCTCATTAAAGGAAGGAGCTTCAACCATAAGCCAACAGCTCATAAAAAACACGCACCTAAGTAGTGAAAAGACCTTTGAAAGAAAGATTAAAGAAATTGCTCTCACAAGGAAACTTGAAAAGGCGTTTAGTAAGGATAAGATTTTGGAGTGCTATCTCAATGTCATCTACTTTGGCAACAACTGCTACGGCATTGAGAGTGCTTCCAATTTTTATTTCAACAAAAATGCCGAAGACTTATCACTCAGCGAAAGTTGCCTTCTCGCTGGCATAATTAAGTCGCCAAACAAATACTCCCCGATAAGCCACTTAGATAATGCCACAAAACGAAGAAATTTGGTGCTTGAAGAGATGGAAAAGGACGGAAAAATTGACGCAAGTGTAATGCTGAACGCTGAAAATACGCCTATAAAGCTCGACATCAACAAAGAGGCAGAAAACAAACTAAATTCCTACTCTCAGGCAAGCATTGATGAGGCAATGAACATCTTAAAACTGCCCGCAAAACAGATTGCCATCGGCGGATATAAAATCCACACCTATCAAGACGAAAAACAGCAAGAAGCGTTAAACAACTCGCTCGCTTCTACCGACTTTCAAGGAAATGACTATGCTGGCATCGTGATTGACAATTCTTCGCATGGCGTGACCGCCTATAATGGCAATTCTGCCTACAAAATTCTAGACGCAAAAAGGCAGGTTGGCTCTTGCATAAAGCCGGTGCTTGTCTATGCTCCAGCCCTTAACGAAAATGTTATCACGCCTGAGACTGAGGTCAACGATGAGAAAATCACAATCGGCTCCTATTCTCCTCAAAATGTTGGAAACAAATACCGTGGATATATCACAATAACAGATGCTGTCAAAGACTCCGTCAACACTGTAGCAATCAAAGTTTTAAGTTATATCGGCATCGACACAGGAAAGATGTATGCTGAGCGTATGGGCTTCACCTTTGATGAGAAGGACGATAGTTATGCTCTCGCTCTTGGCGGAATAACCTATGGCGAAAATTTAAAGACTTTGACTAACTCTTACACCACCTTTGCAAACGCTGGCAATTACGCCGATGCTAAATTTGTTTCATACATACTCGACAAAAATAATCACCTTGTCTATAAGCACGAACCTCGCATTAGACAAGTGCTTAGAAGTGACAGTGCTTACCTTATAACCGACATCTTGAAAAAGACAGCAAAAGAGGGCACGGCGAAAAAACTTAATGATATAACTTCAACAGAGGTGGCATCAAAGACAGGTACTGTTGGAAAGAAAAGTGGCAATCTTGACGCATATAACATCTCCTACACGCCCGACTATGCCATCGGTGTTTGGTGTGGAAATTTAGATAACACTTTAATTAGCTTAAATGGCGGAAACGAGCCAACACAAGCGGTCAAGAAATTTATCCAAAGTTCTCCGCCAAAAAAGACAGAGTTTGAAATGCCGTCACTTGTAACTGAAGCAAAGATTGACTTATTGGAGAAGGAGGAAAATCATAGAATACTTCTTGCAAGCCCAGACGCACCTGAACGCTACACAAAAACAGTCCTCTTTTCTCGCTTCAATATGCCAAGCGAAGTTTCAAACAACTTTGTTTCACTAAATGACATAGACGCCACCTGCAAGAAGGAAAAGGACAACTGCACGCTCACCATAAAGACTGAAAGACACATCATCTACGACATCTATCTCAACGGCGAATATTACCGCACTTTGAAAGACAAAAACATCACCGAAAACATCACCCTTCCACTCAAAAAGGAAGAAAACGAAATAAAAATCAAAGCACGCTTCAATATGGAAAACTCGCCTATAAAAGAAAAGACTTTCCAAATAGCAAATAAAAATATTTGGCATAGAGAGAAGAATAATGATAAGTGGTATATTTAAAAATGAAGAGTAAAGAAAATGCAAAGCATAATAAGAGAAGAGTGAAAAGTGAAGGTGAGCCATTGGCTTGCAGTGAAGAGTTATGGAAAATTTTGAATAAAAAATCATACCGCATATTGTGTAGTATGCATACATAATACACAATAAATAGTATAAAAACTAAGCCACTTTCAAATTTCTAATCTATAAAATTAATTTTTAAGACAGAATTTCATTAAACACTTCGGCAATGAGTTGCGAAAGATAGTCAACCTTTTCTGCGACATCCTTTTCGGCAAGGATTAATTCTTTTGAGGCGTTTTTTGATATATCTCCCGCTGAAATCATAAATGGCACGCCAACCGATAGACATGGAACGCCAAGCGTTTCTTTATTTATTGCAATACCAAATTTATTTAATGCACTTCCCGGCGTTAATCCTGCATCATTAAACTGAATGGAAGTGCCAAGCCTTAAAAGATTAGTTGTCGCAAGTGCATCAAACAAAACAACTGCCGAGATATCAAAGCCCTCAACGAGAAGCCTAATAATCTCATAGGCATTTATTCCGGTGTTTGAAAAGGTATTGGGCGAAATTTTATAAATATGGTTATCATGTTCAAATGGTGAGATGTTGAGTTTTTGTATCACTGCATCACCAAAACTATCCGCCGTGATTTGCGGATTGCCGATGCCGACAAAGAGGATATTTTCTTTGACCTTAATCTTGTTTTCTTTTAAAAGAAATTTTATTCGGCTTTTAATTTCCACCTTTAAGAATTTATAGTGCTCCTCCTTTAGCCCTAGAAGTAGTGGAGCATTTAAGATAAAATAGTGTCCCTTTTCAAAGCCTAATTTTTTTGCTTTCTCTTCCGAGTCAATAAAAAGTTTAGAACAAGTTGCCTTAAATCGCCCTAAATTTTCCGTTATATAGCCAAAATTCTTTAAATCTTTTCCACATTCATCTAATAAATCATGCATATTTTAAATATTGCCAAAAAAATTTAAAAAATAAGTTGATTTTTGTAAATTTATATGCTATAATCATTGTGTTAATTTTTAAGGAGTAAGACATGGCAAACATTAAATCAGCGAAAAAAAGAGTTGAACTTGAAAAAGAAAGAAGAGTTGTAAATAACTCTGTAAAATCAGAAATCAAAACATATATCAGAAAGTTTAAGGAAGCTCTTTCCACAAATGTAGAAGAAGCTTCTAAGCTTTATTCCGTTCTTGTTTCAAAACTCGACAGTGCAGCAAGAGAAAATATCATTCATAAAAATTCTGCTGACCGCAAAAAAGCTCACTTCGCAAAGCTATTAGACGAAGCAAAGAACAAATAAATTAAATAAAAATATGCACGCCTGAAAGCGTGCTTTTTTATTTGTTTAATTTTTCTCTATGTTAGGTTGCTTCTTTTATATATTTATGATAAAATTTTAATATGAAAAGATTGGACAGTTTTTTGTATGAACAGGGCTATTATCCTTCCCGTGAAAAAGCAAAGGAAGCTATAATATCAGCCCGTGTTAAAGTGAATGGAAAAGTGATAACAAAGCCGGCATATACTGTTGAAGATAACGCACAAATCGAAGCCCTACCCTTTAAATTTATTTCACGTGGTGGATTCAAACTACAAAAGGCACTTGAAGAATTTAAAATAGATTTAAAAGATAAAGTTGTTGTGGATATTGGGGCTTCAACAGGTGGATTTACAGACGTCTGCCTAAAAAATGGAGCAAAAAAGGTGTATGCGATTGACACCGGCACCGACCAACTTGCCGAAAGTTTAAGAAAAGATAAAAGAGTTATCAGCCTTGAAAGCACAAATTATCTTACTTTTGATAAATCTAACTTTCCTGATGCTGATATTGCTGTTATCGATGTTTCCTTTGTAAGCCTAACAAAACTTGCCGAAAAACTTTCAAAAGACTTTGACGAAATCATTGCTCTTGTTAAACCTCAATTTGAATGCGGAAAGGACTACGCCAAAAAACACAAAGGCATTGTAAAAGATGAAAAAATGCACAAAAAAATCTTGAAAGACATCACCATTTTCTTTTCTTCTGTTGGCTATACGCTTTCTCCAATAATTCCCTCTCCTATACTCGGCGGTGACGGCAACAAAGAATTTCTCCTGCACGCAATTAAAAATAAAAAACTATAAAAAAAGAGAACTTCTCAAAGTCCTCTTTTTTATTAAATTTAATTAGGCGTCGAGTCTTTTCACTGTCAAGATGCAACTGCCGTTCGCTTGCACAGTGGTTGTGCCTGAAGGAGTGCCTGTTGTAGTTAAAGCAAGGTCAATGCTATCACCTGCACTAAGAGCCACAATGGCACTTGTTGTGAGTGTTGCATTGAATGTGCCACCACCGGTTGTTGTCACAGTCGCAGTCACTGTGGTTATAGTTGGGGTGATTGCGGTTGTGTTTTGTCTTGCCTCTGCACTAAAAGTAAGTTCAGCTGTTGCTGTTAAGTCGATATTGTAAAATATCTCGTAAGTTCCAGCATCGTCAACAGTAATTGCATTTGTAGCGTCCGCTGTGTTTAAAAGTGGCAGAGCAGTGTTAAGTTCAAGTGGAACAAAGGTGTTGGCTGTTGTGAGAGTTGGAGTTTGTGTGGCATTATTATACAACCCGCCATACGCAGCAATTCCACCACCTGTTGCACCTGTCGGACCTGTTTCACCAGTAGCTCCGGTAGGTCCAGTTGCTCCCGTTGGGCCGGTTGCACCAGTAACACTTGCACCTGTCGCACCAGTTGGTCCAGTTGCACCTGTTGCACCGGTATCACCTTGGACACCTGTGTCACCACGAGGAATGGTAAAATTTAATGTCAACAAATCTGTTCCTGTAACCCCAGAAACACTAGCATCTGTTCCAGCATCACCAGTTGTAGTTGTTCCAACAGTCACAGTGGTCACACCGCCTGTTGGTCCAGTTGGACCTGTAGCTCCTGTTGCTCCCGTTGGGCCGGTTGGGCCGGTCTCTCCTGTCGGACCAGTTGCACCAGTAGCTCCTGTTGCTCCCGTTGGCCCGGTTGCTCCTGTAGCTCCGGTAATTCCTGTTCCGGTTGCACCCGTAGCTCCAGTTGGGCCAGTAGCACCGGTAGCACCTGTTGGGCCAGTAGCTCCTGTTCCAGTGGCACCTGTTGCTCCTGTTACACCTGTCGAGCCTGTCACACCGGTTGCACCTGTAGCCCCAGTAGCTCCGGTCGGGCCAGTTGCTCCACGAGGTATGGTGAAAGTAAGTTCAGTAAATTCGCCAACTGTTCTCGCAGAAACGCTAGCATCTGTTCCGGGTGCACTTGTAACAGTTGCACCTATTAAAACTGCACCAGCTCCCGGTATCCCTTGTGGACCTGTTGCACCGGTTGCACCTGTAGCTCCTGTTGTTCCCGTTGGACCTGTTGCCCCAACCGTTGTTCGGATTGCTGGCACACCATTATTAATGGAATACACTAGAACCGGTCGGCACCTATTATTACAATTATTAAAAAACATATATTTTCTCCCTTGTAATAGTCTTTCGACCTATAAAAGTATATTAAAATTACTCTTTTATTGTTACATAGCCCAACAAAAAAACATCTCTTTTTATAGAGATGTTTATTAAAATGATAATTAATCTACACAAGCATATTCTGATATTTTAATGGTGAATTGCACGCCAAGTTGATTAATTATGATATTTGGCTTTCTCTGTGTTATGTCACCGTTTTCATTTAAACAAAGTATATTGTTGTAGTTTGAACCTAAATCTCGTGTCCAGCATAGTGGAACAACGCCATGATGTACTATCATATAATCATAGACAAAATCAGAAAATTTAACCTCTCTACTACCTGTCACTTGTTCTATCTCTTCAATAGAGGATACAAACATTCTATCCGTCCAACTTTGATTGCTTCCATTAAGTGAAGTTGTGCCAAATGTAGGCATTGATTGAGTCCAATTTATTAAATATGTACTATCAATACCATTATTTTCATCACCATAAGATCCATAAAATACCGCTCTTGCAACTGTGGAATAGCACTGATTTTCTGTAATTTCACTATCTGAAAATCTGCCCGCATAGACGATTGTGTCCATCACCGCCATGATTCCCTCTTCTGAAACTTCACCATAGCCAACTTCTTGATTTCCGTTTGAGATTATTCGCCACCTTATAGGCTCGACAAGATAATAGGTATCTTGCCAAACAAGATATTCTTCACCGTTATATACCTTTGCCTGTATTCCTTCCGAAAAAGCGCCGGTTGTGTATAGCTTGCCGTCAGTTAGAGTATCCCAATTTTCGCTTAAATACGTTTTCAATGTTTCATCTTCCACCCTACTTTGTGGAATTCGACCATTTATTCACCTTTTTTATTCCCCTATACACTTTTAAAATATAATTAAAGAATATTTTTTATTAAGAAATTTACTCTATCTTTTCTCCATATTCTTTTATCCTCATAACACAATAAAAAAATCCACCGACCTAAGTCAGTGGAATTTTTCTAAATTAAATAGTTGAATTGTTAGTTACCAAGAACCTTAAT
>CALVYQ010000008.1 GCA_944372335.1 uncultured Clostridia bacterium
GTGCTCCCAGAAGGATTCGAACCTTCGACCTCTGCCTTAGAAGGGCATTGCTCTATCCAGCTGAGCTATGGAAGCAAATGGAGCAGGTGAAGGGAATCGGACCCTCGCAACCAGCTTGGAAGGCTAGTGTTCTACCACTGAACTACACCTGCATATTGCCTAGTTTAACACAGCAGAAAAAAATTGTCAAGAAAATTTGCAAAAAATATCACATAGTTTGCCAAAAAATAAATACTTTTTAATTTAGTTAAAATTTATACTTCATCGATTGACTCTGTTAATATATAAAGTTTATAATTTATATTGAACGCAATATTGAAGTTAAATAATAGGATTAAACAGGAACTATTTGATTAATAACAAAAATGTTTAGTTAGGCTCTTAAAGGAATGTTCTACAAAGAACAGGAAAAACCAATAATTTAAAAATTAATAACCTTTTATGTTTAAGATGTTTGGAGGGCAAGTGAAAACATATTTAAAATTAAACAAGATTTTTAGGCAGGGCTATTTACCATCTCGTGGTGGGGAAAAGTATTTTTTATGTAATTTGCGTAAAAAGGGGAAAAAGACTTTTAATTACAATAACGATGTTATGCATACTAAGGGTGATTTTTTGTATGAAGATTATGCGGGTATCACCAATTGTTTTGAGCACGCTTGTTTTAATTTGAAAAATGAACATCTTATAAACTTTAATATTGACGATTTAGAAGATTTCTTTTCTTTGCCTGAACTTGCCGATGAGGAATTATCAAGAGTGGAGATGTTTGACAGGATACAGAAGACGATACAAAAGACAGGGCTTAAAGTTAAAAAGTGCAAGGAAAAATTAGAAGAAAACGAGTGGAATGTGGCGATGTATGTATCGCAGTATAATATAGATGTGCATTTTTTACTTCAAGAGAAAGATGGAAGTTGGTCAGGTAAGTTTGGACAATCAAGGAAAGTGGATTATTATTCTATTTTGCCTCTTAAAGTGCAAGGCGTTTTTGAGGATTATAACCTTTTTAAAGTTTTCACCATAGAAAATCCTTATATTATTACTAAAACAAAAGAATAAAATATTTTTATAACTTAATCAAATTAATATAAAATGAAAAAACTTTCTTCTTTTAATAAAAATTAAAGTTTGATAACAAAAATAATCCGAATAATCAAGGTTCGGATTATTTTTGTTGATATTTTGTGTTAGTAACTTAGTTGCTCAACCTTAGGTTGGTGGTGCGATAAGTGATAAAGTTTCCGAACCGACTGCAAGTCCAAGTTGGTGAGAGTTATGTGCAGATAAGACCTTATTTTGTTTGTTTCACTTCTTTACTATGAGATTTTATTTGATCAACCACCGTATCAAGCAATATTGGGAAAAAAGATTCTATGTTTGGATATTTTTTTCGATGGCTTGAATAATTTTCAAGGCAAGCAACAACTTTTTCGATATGCTCAAACCCTTGGGCTTTTTCCATATTTATTTTTCTTTTAATAAATTCAGTGGAGCACTGCATATGTTTGCATAAAATAATTTCAGCCGCACGAATTATGGAGTCGTTAATAATTGATTTAATTTTTTCATAATGCTGAATTTTTAATTTTGTTTCTACATTTCCTTTTAAATATTTATCTGTTAATGGGTTGATAACAGGATGACTCATTTCATGAAATAAAAATGTAAATGAGCAAGGAAATTGTTTTTCGCCTTTAAAATCCACAGTTAATGAAGGATATAATATGCCATTAATTCCCATACCAAAACCACCGCAGCAACTATTTGTTAACAGCAAGTTGCAACGCATATTTGGGGATTTGTCTGTGCCATAAAAATTTAAAAAATATTGTTCAATACTCAAAGGAAGTTCTTGCAAATATTTCTGTTGAAAATTAATGCACTTATTATAAAAATCAGAATGGTTTTTGTAGAACTCTTCGAATTTTGTTATATTTGCAAAACTAGGAAGTTCATATAAAAATTTTTGTATCAATCTTCCATTTAATATTTCAACATATTCGGGTTTTTCAGCACTTTCAATACGATTGAAATTTGTATCAAAATACCTCAAAACTAAATCAAGGGGTGTCGAATAATTAAAATTTTCATATTTGTCTATGATTTCATTAGTCAATTTAATAAATTCGTCATTTTTGTATTTATCAAACCATTGCATTATACCATTAATATATTCTTCATTTGAATAAGGATTTTTAAAAAATTCATATATTTGATTATATTTGCTTAACATCAAAACTATGCCTATAAATTCCGTTCTTTTATCAACAATAACCTTCATATTAAATTTACCTCTTTAACTGTAAAATAATTATATCATACAATTACAAAGTTTCAAAACAAAAAGAAAGAAATATGAATTTGAATTTGGTGATTATCTTTTAAATGCTCAACAACTTTTCTTTCTTCTTTTTAATTTCTTATTTAAAAATAATCTGAAATTAAAAGAAAAGTGAAGAACGAAAAAAGAAAAAAGAAAAGTACAGACAAAAATAATCCTCGCCTGTCGGTTCGGATTATTTTTGTTTGGTGCACCCAGAAGGACTCGAACCCTCCATAATGGTTCCGAAGACCATTGTGATATCCACTTCACTATGGGTGCATTTTTAAATAGAACAGAAAGTTGATTTTTGCTAAACTATTATACATCATTATTTTCTTTATGTCAAATATTGAGATATAATAAGTTGTCTTAAAATTTAATTTATGTTATAATAATATCGTTAGGAGATTGATATGAATAAAATTTTTTTAATTACAGGCCCGGCAGGCGTTGGGAAAAGTACGGTTTCTAACCTTATAGCACAAAATCTAGATAGGAGCGTTTTAATAGAAGGTGATGATATCTATCATTTGGTTGTAGGTGGGTATATCAGCCCTTGGAAAGAGGGTAATCATTTGAAGTTGTTTTGGGAAAACTGCAAGAGTTTAATTAAAAATTCAATAGAGAATGGTTATGATGTTGTCTTTAATTACATTTTGAATGAAAAGCAAGTGGAAGATATTAAAAAAAGTTTTTCAGAGTGCGAGATAAAATTTGTCTGCTTGATGGTTGATGAAAATACCATTGTTAAGCGTGATAAACTTCGACCGAAGGATTGCCAGATGGGAGAGAGGGCGTTGGTTCTTTTGAATAAGATGAGAAGTCGTAATTTTGACAAAAACAATATTATAGACACCTCAAATATGACAGAGGAAGAAACATACATAGAAATTTTAAAAAGTGACAGATTTGTTCTATAGTTTAAGGACAGGCAGAAAGCCCTTTATAATGAATTTTCGTTAAAATGAACATACTTGTCTTTAAAATAATGTGGATTATATCAGTTTTAGTTGATTTTTTTATATTTTTTAATTAAAATATAAGTATATGGTAATGAGGTGGGTATGGCAGAAAAGAAAAAATCTAAATTTAGCACAAATTTGATTATATTGCTGGTGCTTGCGGTTGTCGGCTATGCGGTTGGTGTGGCAATTCAGTATGCGACCGGTGATGAACAAGACTTAGTTGCTTCTTTAACTTCAACTTACGCTTGGGTTGGCCTTGCTGTAGGTGCGGGAATTGGAATTGTCTATCTCTTTATGAAATGGAGCAAAAAGCCTCAAGATAACACAAAAGGCAAGACAGTCGGCAAAACAGCAGAAGGCGTGGAAATGGACTTATCCTACAACGCAAAGTTGCTTGGGCCTGATGATATAGCAAAGGGCGTCTATGGTTCTATCAACACCACTTGGGCACAACTTCCATCGGTTAAAAACACAGGTATTGTCTTTCAAAACTCTCTAAGAAACGGAAAGTATCATATCAGTATGAAAGATGAGTATCATGCAATGATCATCGGTGCGACGGCTTCCGGTAAAACAAGTTTGACGGTTATTCCTACGATTAGAATTTTTGCACACTCTGGAGAAAAGCCAGATATGGTGATTTCTGACCCTAAAGGGGAACTTTTTCAAAAGACATCAAATATTTTAAAAGAAGAAGGTTACAGAGTCTATAAATATGATCTACGAGACCCATTTTCTTCCTCACGTTGGAATCCTATGCAACACGCCTATGATGTCTATCAAGAGGCATTAAACTGCAAAAACAACGTAAAAAAATGCACGAATGGGGCATCTCCTGAACGTTCAGGCTTTAAACCTATTCCGGGCGAAAAGTATGGAAAAGAGTGGTATGGCTTTAACGGAATTGCCTATCCTGACCTTGAACAACTTAAAGTTGCTGTCAGAAGCACAGAAGAAGTGTTAAAAGACCAAGCGTATGGCGAACTCAGAGATATTGTGGCTACAATTTGTCCAAAAAGTCAGGCAAACGACCCAACATGGGAAGAGGGTGCGAAGGACTTCCTATATGGTGTCACACTTGCCATGCTTGAAGATAGTGCAAATCCTGAGCTTGGTATGACCAGAGAAAAATTTAATTTCTATAACCTTTATAAGATTGCAATGTATAAAGATCCAGATCCGGACAATCCTTTTGAAACACTTAAAAAATACTTACTTCAAGGAAGAGATGAAGCGAAGAGTGAAGTGCCACAATTAACCGCAAACGTTGTAAATACTTCTCCAAACACAGCTAAATCATACTTTTCTGTATTAAGTGGTAAAGTTTCCTTTATGCAAGATGTCGGCATCTCATATTTAACCAGTGAAAGTGATTTGGACTTTTCTACCTTTACCGATAAGCCAACCGTTCTATACATCGTCATTCCAGATGATAAGGAAGAGCGCTACGGACTTGCAAACATCTGCATCAGCCAGCTCTATAAGCGTCTTGTTGATAAAACTAACACGCTTACATCAAAGAAATTACCTCGTCACGTCTATTTTATCCTAGATGAGTTTGGTAATCTTCCGCCAATTCCAAAGTTTGACAGTATGATAACCGTTTCCCGTTCAAGAAATATTCTTTACGAACTTGCCATTCAGTCTTATACTCAACTTGAAACTAAGTATGGTAAGGAAGCGGCTGAAACTATCAAAGGTAACTGCAACGCTCAAATCTTTATCGGAACAGACGACCAAAACACTCGTGAGGACTTCTCAAAACGTTGTGGCGAAGTGCAATTAATCTATGAAGAGACAAGCGAAAGTAAGAGTAAGGGCGAAAAGCAAGAGCAGTCTTCAACCTCCAAAAGCACACAGATTCAAAGAGCAACCCGTCCACTTATCACTGCTTACGAACTTGGTCAGCTTCCGTTTGGAACGGTTATAGCAAAACTTTATCGTAGCCAGCCTGTTAAACTTCAACTTACACCTGCTCACAAAACGCCATTCTTCCATGCTAATGATGCTAATCTTGGTGTGGGAATTATGAAGAGTTTGGATAGAGAAAAAGTTTATTACAACATCAAAGACCGAAACAAGAAATTACTTAAATCATCAAATCCATTTGATTTTTAAGGTGCAACTTGCACCTTTTTTATAATGTGATTTGTTTAATCTTATGGTAAAATTAAAGCGAAAAATGGTTGAATATTAAAAAACGGGCAATTAAAATCAATTTTAACACGAATTTTTCTTTACGCATAAATAAAGGCATGGAATATAATGACGAAAAACTATGTGATAATTTTGAGGCGATGGCAAGAGCGTATTCAAAATCTTTAAAAAACAAGGGCTTTGTTTTTATTAAACTAGAGGACGAAGAATTTTCGATGCTGCTTGATGAAATTGTCATACTTTTTAATAAGATAGAAGCTTGTCTTGAACGAATTGGCGAATGTGCTGATTGTGAATTATTAAAAGAAGTGACGCAAAAAAACATAGTAAGCTTTAAGCAAAAATTTAATTATAAGCATTATGACAGGAAGTATCGTTATCTATCTAGTCCTAGTGAGAGTTTTTTGTCGCTCATCTCACTTGAAAACACGCTCACTTTAAAACTTATGATACTTTCCGTTAAAAGTGGAGAGTTGGAATTTTGTCATGAGATAATAACGATGCGTACTCACATCTACGCCAACAGTTTTTCACAGGAGGGTTTTAAGGCTTTTTAAAAAATTATTTGACAAACTGTTTTAGCCTTAGATATAATATGCTAAGGTGATGTATGAAAAAAAGTTTTGGCTATTTAGCATCTTTAATTAGTTCGATTGTCACAGGCATGCAATCGGCAGTGCTTATTGCGATAATTATAGGACAAGCCATTCTCATCAAAAGCCTCAGCGATCAAAGTGGACTTGTAGAAATAGGGCTCAACGTGACCATTTTGGTGATATCTCTCGTTGCATTTGGGCTTTCCATATATTGTAATAAGCTTCAAAAAGATGAGTACTATCTATCCCTATATAAGAACAGGCGCTCTGTGTATGCCACAATGGTGTTCGACTATATTTTAGCCTTCCTTTTCTTTACCTATTGCTTGATTGAAACGAACATACTTGTCATTGTTTTATATGTTTTATGCTTGATACTACTAGTGCTTGCAGGCTCATTGTTTTTAGCAGAAACAAATCAATATTTTAAGCAGAAGAAAACGCAACTAGAAGAAAATAATATGTATAAAGAGGAAAAAATTGAAAATAAATAATAAAAGAAATTTTTGCATCATTGCTCATATAGATCATGGAAAAAGCACGCTGGCGGACAGGCTTATTGAGATGTCTGGAACGGTGGCTAAGCGTGATATGCAGTCGCAGATTCTCGACAGTATGGACTTGGAGCGCGAAAAGGGAATAACCATTAAACTTGCCCCAACAAGGCTTATCTATGAATATAAGGATCAGGAATACGAACTTAATTTAATCGACACGCCAGGCCATGTCGATTTTACCTATGAAGTGTCACGCTCTTTGGCTGCGTGTGAAGGAGCACTTCTTCTTGTCGATGCTTCGCAAGGAGTGGAGGCTCAGACTCTTGCAAATACCTATCTTGCCCTTGATAACAATCTTGAAATAATACCAATCATCAATAAAATCGACTTGCCTTCTGCTCGCATAGATGAGGTAAAAAAGGAAATTAAAGAGGTTATTGGGCTTGATGCAGAGAACTGTCCTTGTATATCTGCAAAGGAAGGGTTAAATATTGAAGCTGTTTTTAAGGCAATCATTGAGCAAATTCCTGCTCCAAGTGGCGATGAAAATGAGAAACTTAAATGTTTGATATTTGATAGCCACTATGATAATTTTAAAGGTGCAATCTGCCTTATCCGTGTCTTTGATGGAAGTGTCAAAAAAGGTGATAAAATTTTGATGATGCAGACACAAAAGGTGTTTGAAGTGACAGAAGTTGGTATATTTGTGCCAACAACTAAGGAATGTGACATCTTAAAGGCGGGCGATGTTGGCTACCTTGCTGGCTCAATCAAAACAATAAGCGATGTCAAGGTTGGCGACACGATAACAAATGCTGACAATCCGATAAGCGAGCCACTTCCGGGGTATAAGGAAGTGCAACCTGTAGTCTTTTGTGGCATCTTTCCTGTCGATGGCGCAAAGTATGGCGAACTTAAGGACGCTCTTGATAAACTCAAACTTAATGATGCGAGCTTGCAGTTTTCTCCAGAAAATTCCACAGCACTTGGTTATGGCTTTCGCTGTGGCTTTTTAGGACTACTCCATCTTGAAATAATTACAGAAAGGTTAGAGAGGGAATTTAACTTAGATATCATCACAACAGCGCCAAGCGTTTCCTATAATGTTTATAAAACAAATGGCGACTGTTTGGAAATTTCCAATCCTTCCAACCTTCCGCCGGCGGTGGAGATAGCAAGAATTGAAGAACCGGTGGTCAGAGTCAACATCTTTACGCCACCAGACTACGTTGGGTCAATTATGGAACTATGCCAAGATAAACGTGGAATTTATAGAAATATGATTTATCTTGATAAACGCAGAGTGGAATTGCAATATCACCTGCCACTAGGCGAGATTATCTATGACTTTTTCGATAGTTTAAAATCGAGGACGCACGGATATGCGAGCTTTGACTATGAATTTGATGGCTTTGAGGCGTCCGACCTTGTCAGAGTTGATATTCTTTTGAATGGCGAAAAATGTGACGCTCTCTCTATGATTGTGCATAAAGATAAGGCTTATTCACGTGGAAGAGAACTTACTGAGCGTCTCAAAAAAATCATACCACGTCAACTTTTTGAAGTGCCAATTCAAGCGTGCATCGGGAATAAAATTATCGCACGAGAAACAATTTCGACAATGCGAAAAGATGTTTTAGCAAAATGCTATGGCGGTGATATCACAAGAAAGCGAAAACTTCTTGAAAAACAAAAAGAGGGCAAAAAGCGTATGCGAAAGATTGGCTCAGTGGAAATTCCGTCAGAGGCGTTTATGAGTATTTTGAAGTTGGGCGATGATGAAAAGTAGTGAAGTTGGGAAGGATGTTGACGCATTTTACACATCTTCCAGCGAAAATGATATTTCCATATATATTCACATTCCGTTTTGCGAAAGAAAGTGCAGTTACTGTGCTTTCGTTTCTTTTTGTTTGAGTTATGCTGAGCGAGAAGAATATATAAACTTTTTATTAGATGAGATTGAAAACTTTTCCACTACTAAAAAGGTCAAAACAATCTATTTAGGTGGTGGTACGCCGTCGCTTTTGATTAAAGATGAGATTTTTGCCATATTTAAAAAGCTTAGAGAAAAATTTAATATTGACGAAAATGCTGAAATAACAATCGAGGTCAATCCAAACTCTGTCGATGAAGAAAAATTAAAGGTGTATAAAGAGGTTGGTATAAATAGAATTAGTGTGGGCGTGCAGTCACTTTCAAACAAAACGCTTAAATCAATCGGTAGGCTTCACACAAAAAAAGAGGCAATAGATAAGCTAAAACTTATTGGCAAATATTTTGATAATATCTCTGCTGACCTGATTTTAGGGTTAAGTGGCGAGAAAAGTGTGACCAGATATGCGAAGAAGCTTATAAAATTAAAAGTCAAACATATCTCATCATATATGCTGGAAGTCCATGAGAATACTAAATTATTTAGTGAGGTGCGTGATAAAAAATATCGACCACTTGATGAAAAAGGTGTGGCAAAAAGTTATGAAAGGCTTGCAAAATTTTTGTCTAAGCACAATTTTAATCAATATGAAGTAAGTAATTTTGCTCTTGCCGGTTATGAAAGTAAGCATAATTTAAACTATTGGAGCTATGGTGAGTATATCGGCTTTGGCATTTCTGCACATTCCTTTTTGTCGCATAAACGCATAGCAAACGCTAACTCTCTTCAAGGTTATTATATACGAAAGCAAAAGGAAGAAAAAATCACAAAGGATATGGAGATTGAAGAGAGAATTATGCTTGGCTTGCGTTGTTTTGCTGGGGTGGATATTTCTATTTTAAATAATTTAGGCTATGATATCCAGAAGAATGAAAATTATAAAAGATTTTTAAACGAAGGCGAGATTATAGAAGAAAATGGTAAATTTTATCTATTACCAAAGTATTATAAATTCGCCGACTACTACATTCTAAACCTCTTTCCATAAAAGGCGTAAAGTTTTAAGTATGAAACAAATTGACTTATTTATGATAAATTTAAGAAGCTATTGTGGCTTAGCAAAATATTTTAAAGTAAAATTTAAATCTAAAATATATAAAAGTGTTGACAAATAAAACTTAAGGTGCTATAATACAAAATGTAAAGCGAAATCACTTTACAAAGGTTGAAAGTATGGCAAAGTTAAAACTTAATGATTTTATTAGGTATGGCAAACTGTTTGAAGAATATTCAATGCTTCTCAGTGAAGACAGGCAGGCAATTATGCGTCTGTATTTTGACTTCAATATGACACTTGCGGAGATTTCGGTGGAACGTGGAATTTCCCGTCAGGCAGTCAAAGATGCCATAACAAAATCGTGTGAAAAGTTAGATTATTATGAAAATAATCTTAAAAATTGCAAAAAAAAGGAAAAAATAATAAAAAAACTTGAAGAAATAAAGAAAATCAATGATATAAAAGAAATAAAACTAAAAGTCGATGAAATTATAGGAGAAATTTAATGGCACTATTTTCTAGCCTGCAAGAGAAATTTAATCATATCTTTTCCAAGCTCACGAAGCGTGGTAAACTGACAGAACTTGAAATTAAAGAGGCTATGCGAGAGGTTAGGATTGCACTCTTAGAAGCCGATGTGAACTACATCGTCGCTAAGAATTTTGTCAATTCCGTTTCACAAAAGGCACTTGGCGAAGAGGTGATGAAAAGCTTAACGCCGGGACAGATGGTGATTAAGATTGTTAAAGACGAACTCACCTCTCTCATGAGTAGCACCGACCAAAAACTTAATCTTTCATCTAATCCAACCATCATCATGATGTGTGGGCTTCAAGGTGCGGGCAAGACCACAATGTGCGGAAAGCTTGGTGCTTACTTAAAAAAGAGTGGCAGAAAAGTGTTACTTGTGGCGTGCGATATATATAGACCAGCGGCAATCAATCAACTTCAAGTTGTGGGTAAACAAGCAAATTGCGAGGTGTTTGAGCGTGGTACACAAAATCCGGTTAAGACGGCAAAGCAAGCAGTGGAACACGCAAAAAAGCAAGGCTTTGATGTTGTCATAATCGATACGGCTGGTAGGCTTCACATAAACGAAGAGTTGATGAATGAGCTGAAGGAAATCAAAAAGGAAGTCAAACCGCAGGAGATACTTCTTGTTGTCGATGCGATGACAGGTCAGGACGCCGTGACAATAAGCGAAAGCTTTAACAAAGATTTAGATATTAGCGGTGTTGTTCTTACAAAACTTGATGGTGATACTCGTGGTGGTGCGGCACTTTCCATTAAGGCTATCACAGGTAAACCAATTAAATTCTCTGGAGTCGGAGAAAAAATTGGGGATATTGAACCGTTCCACCCAGATAGAATTGCCTCACGAATATTAGGTATGGGAGATGTGCTTTCGCTAATCGAAAAGGCACAAGAGGCTGTCAGCGAAGAAGAAGCAAGAAAGCTTGAAGAAAAGTTTAGGGAAAATTCTTTTACCTTTGAAGATTATCTTATTCAGATGGAAAATCTTAAAAAAATGGGAAGCTTGAACGATATTGTCAGAATGATACCGGGCGTTGGTAACAAACTTAAGGGCGTCAATATTGATGAAAGTCAACTTGCTGTCAACAAGGCAATCATTCAAAGTATGACAAAGGAAGAGAGACTTAATCCTGAAATTATCAAAGCGTCAAGACGTAAGCGTATTGCTGATGGAAGTGGAACAAGTATTCAGCAAGTTAATCAACTCCTTAAACAGTTTGAACAATCGAAAGAGATGATGAAACAACTTAAAAATAAGCGTGGTATTCGAGGACTATTTTAGTTAAATGGTTAATTAAAATTATTGTTTATTAATTAAGTGAAAATAATAAAAAATTAATTTTAAAATATTAATAATCACAAATAATTATTAATTCGATATAATCTGGCGAAAGTCAGTTTATATATAAAAAGTTTTAAAAATGAAAAATATATAAAAAACAATAAAAAAATTAAAAATAATTGAATTTTTCTTATATTTTTTGGATTTTTAGAACTAATGAATTTTATTAAAAGGAGAAAGGAAATGGCTGTTAAAATTAGATTGACAAGACTTGGAGATAAAAAGTCACCATTCTATCGTGTTGTTGTTGCAGATTCTAAGAGCCCAAGAGATGGCAAATTCATCGACATTCTTGGAACTTACAATCCTCTCACAAATCCAGCAGAGATTAAGATTGATAACGAAAAAGCAACAAAGTGGCTAAAAAATGGAGCTCTCCCAACTGAAACTGCAAAGTCAATTTTAGTTAAGAGTGGCGTAATAAGTCAAGAAAATAAATAAGGAGAAATAGATGCAAAAGTTACTTGAACTCTTGGTTAAAACACTTGTCACAAATGAAGATAAGGTTGAAGTGACAGTTGATGAACAAGAAAAACAAATCACTTTTAATGTTGTGGTTGATGAAAGCGACATCGGCAAAGTGATAGGTAAAAATGGCAAAATGGCAAACTCCATAAGAACCATAATAAAGTCCATCGGTGCAAAAGAACATAAAAAAGTTTTCGTTAAGTTTGGAGACTAATTTGGAATTTTTGTGCGTTGGTAAAATTGTCAAACCGCAGGGTATAAAGGGGGAAGTGAAAATCATTCCGCTAGTTGATATCCCTGCGATTTTTAATGGCAAACATAAATTATACTTAGAAAAAAAAGAGGCGGAACTTTTAAAATGCACCTACCGTCTTGGCTTTGCCTATGCCACTTTTAAGGAAATTCCAGATAGAAACACGGCAGAAAAATATCGCAATGTGGAAGTTTACATAGATAAGGAAGAATTCTATAAAATCCCATCAAATTCAGTGCTTATTGATGATTTAATAGGCGAACAGATTTTTGATGAGAATGGTGAGTATGTCGGACAAATTCAAGGCGTGGATAATTTCGGCTTTGACGATGTGATCATAATAAAAGATGGCGATGAGAGAGTCTATCAACTTCCATTTGTTGGGGATATCTTTAAAAATGATGGCGAAAAGTTTTATGTGATAAGAAAGGAATACGAGGGGGCAAAGACTGACTATGAAAATTGATATTTTAACCCTCTTTCCTGATATGTTCGCTCCACTTAAAGAGAGCATAATTAAAAGAGCGGTTGATAAAAACCTTTTAGAGATAAACATCATCGACATTCGAGAGTTTTCTAAGGATAAACATAAGAAGTGTGATGACTATCCTTTCGGTGGTGGTGCTGGTATGCTTATGCAAGTTGAGCCACTATATTACGCCATAAAAAGCGTGCAAAGTGAAAAAAGTAAACTTATATTTCCTTCGCCACAGGGCAAAGTTTTTAATCAAAGCATGGCGAAAGAACTAAGCGAAGAAGAACATCTTGTCTTTATCTGCGGACACTATGAGGGAGTGGATGAGAGAATTTTTGAACTATTCGATATTGAAGAAATTTCTCTTGGCGGCTTTATCTTGACGGGCGGTGAACTTCCAAGTATGGTGATGGTGGACGCTATCTCTCGACTTGTCGATGGTGTGATAAGCCGTGAGAGTTTAGAAAATGAAAGTTTTTCTAATGGGCTACTTGAATATCCACAATACACCAGGCCTGCTTCATTTATGGGCTTAGATGTTCCAGAAGTATTGCTCTCTGGCAATCATCAAGAGATTGAAAAGTGGAGAAATGAGCAAAGCCTAAAACGCACAAAAGAGCGAAGAAAAGATTTATTAAAAAAGAAAAAATAGTATTTTTATCAATTTTTTTTGCATTTTTTCTTAATTTTTTAGGTATTTTTTGATATTTTCCTAATTTTTAAGTTTATAACTTGTTAAATATAAGATAAATTGAATAAAAAATATTCAAAAAATCAACTTTAAATAAAGGAGAAATTTATGAAGGATAAGGTTTATTTAATCACAGGCGGTGCTGGCGGTATAGGTTCGGCAGTTGCAAGAGTTATTGCTAAAAATATTGAGAATGGGATTTTAATACTCCACTATAACTCCAATAAAAATGGTGCGGAAAATCTCAAAAAAGAAATTGAAAAAGAAAATAAAAACATCAAAGTTTTCACATTACAAGCGAATTTAGAGAAAAAAGAAGAATGCGAAAAATTATGCGACCTAATTTTGAAGAAATTTGGCGTAGTTGATGTTTTAGTTAATAATGCAGGTTACGTTGAAGATAAAGAATTAAGCGAGAGAACCTATGAAGATTTTGAAAAGACGATTAAAATAAACTTGATTGCGAATTTCTATCTTTCCAAAATTTTGGGCTATAAAATGTTTGAGCAAAAATTTGGAAAAATTGTCAACATCTCTTCAACAAGCGGATTGATTTTGCATTCAGGCAGTATGTGCCCAACGAGCATAGATTATGATGCTTCAAAGGCAGGAATAAATGCTTTAACAAAGAACTTTGCGAAAGAGTTTGCTCCGTATGTCAATGTCAATGCGGTTGCTCCTGGCTGGGTTGACACTCCTTTAAATTATGAATTACCAGAGTATGTTAGGCAAAGCGAAAATGAAAAGATACTTAAAAATCGTTGGGCAAGTCCGGAAGAGATTGCTGAACTTGTTTGGTATTTGATTAGTGATAAAGCTGATTTCATCAATGGTAGTATCTATGAAATTGATGGTGGAAAAAGATAAAAAACTAATTTTTAGTGATTTTTTCTTAATTTTTTAGGTATTTTTTGTATTTTTTAATGATTTTTTAGATATTTTCTTTTGTTTTGAAAATTAATATAAAATTTTTGGAGAGGGTATGAAGATAAATTGGTTTCCTGGGCACATGCATAAGGCGTTAAAGGAGATAAAGGAAGAACTTAAAAAAGTTGATGTTGTCCTTTATGTGCTTGACGCACGCATTCCGCTCTCTTCGCTTAATCCAAAACTTGATGAACTCTCTGAAAACAAGCCGGTGCTTTACATATTAAATAAGATTGACCTTGCTGATGAAAAGAGGGTTGGTGCTTTGAAAGAAAATTTTAAGGGTGAAAATAAGGACTATATTTTATATAACTCTAACTTTTCAAAAAACACCTTAATCTTAGACAAGATTAAAAAGTTGGCGTATAAGAAGGTGGAAAAATATAAAGCGAAAGGAGTTAAGCCGACAATTCGTTGTATGGTTGTCGGTGTGCCAAACAGTGGCAAAAGTTCGCTTGTCAACAATCTATGCAAAAAGGCAAAGGTGGTTACAGGTAACAAGGCGGGCGTGACAAAGAGTGGTCAGTGGCTTAATGCTGGGGATGGCGTTGAGGTATTCGACACTCCTGGCACGCTCTATCCAAATATTGAAAATGAAGAGGTGGCGAAAAAACTTGCTTATGTTGGCAGTGTGCGTGATGAAGTTTTGGAGTTTACGAGTCTTGCGGAAGATTTACTAAAGCTTCTTAAAGAAAAATATCCACAAAACGTTGAAAAGAGATATCCAAATTGTCAAACCGTTATGGATATTGCAAAGTTAAGAAAATTTATGCTAGCTGGTGGTGAGGTCGATTTAGAGCGCACTTCTTATATGCTTGTTGATGATTTCAGAAAGGGCAGGCTTGGCAAAATGACGCTAGATTGAACCAAATTATGTATATAAAATATCAATTAAATCTTAAATAAAAAATCATTTTAATTAGTAAAAAATATTGAAAATTTATTTTTAGATTGTTTTAAATCTTCAAATTAAATATGTAAAAATTTTATAAATTCAAAAACTATTAAAAAATATCAAAAAAACTATAAAAATTTAAAAAAAATAGTAAAAAAAGAGAAAAATATGAAAAAATTAAATAAAATTAGTGGAACTATCGGTGAAATCGATGCAGAAAAATATCTAAAAAATAAGGGATATGAAATCGTCAAAACGAACTATCGAAATCGTTTAGGTGAGATTGATATTGTTGCGAAAGATAAAAATTTTTTAGTTTTTGTGGAAGTTAAAAGCCGTGCCACTCTTTTATATGGGCGTCCTTGTGAGGCGGTAGATGAACGAAAACAGCATAAGATAAGAAAGACGGCAGAATTATATCTTGTGACCACAAAAAATTATTATACTGATGTTCGCTTTGATGTTATCGAGGTTTTAGGCGATGAAATCAATCATATTGAAAATGCTTTTTAAAGTATTTAATTTTTATACTTTTATCAATTTATATCTGTCTAAATATTAACTTATCTATAACTCTATTAGACTATTAAAAAAATAGTGTCACTATTTTAACCCTACGGGTTATATTAACCACTATTTTTTATTTTAATTATTTTATTTTGTCTTTTCAAATTTATCTGTTGCATTTATTAATTCATGGCCGAAGGTTAAAAATTCTTTAATATCTAACCCTTCGCCCGGAGTGTTGATTCTTTCGCTTAATCTTTCAAAGTCTTTAACAACCGTCTTTCCGCTAAATCGGCTAACTTCTTCATAGTGTTGAAGTTTTTGATATAATTCCTTATCCATAAATGCGTTAAGTGTCGCATCAAAAACTATACCTTTTTTTGATTCCACCCAACTATGTAAAAATTTTGTTTGGTCAGTCAAATGATATACATATCCTGTAACCACATCGACATTTACGTTAAGATTTGCTAGAGTATCTGCGAGAATCACGGAAAAAATATGGCATTTATCTTTTCTCTCTGCTGTTTCAATTTCTGGCAAAAATTTTTCAAGAGTGTAAAAGCAGTCTGTCATTTTCCCTACTGTAAATTCCTTTTCGCCTGCTCTGATAATAAGTTCGTAGATATCTCTTTTTTTACCAGCTTGGCTATATTCATCTGTTGGTATAGGGTTTAATACAAGTTTCACATCCCACTTTATATTTTTAGCTGTTTTAGAAAGATTGTTAACTAAGTTTATAGCAATCTCTAAGAAATGTTCGTTGACGTCTTTTAGAGAGAACTGATTTATAATTCCTTTAATTAGTTGTTCAAGATAATATGTTTTAGTAGCTCCTAATGCTTTTAAAATATATGGTGCTTCTTGTGGATTAGTGAACATTTCGGTGACTATAGCATCATTCATAAACTCTTCATCTTCAAATAACAATTGATAATTTTTCATATTTTGTCACTCCTAAAAGTATTGTAGCATAAAACTTCTTAGCTGTCAATATGGTATGTAAAATAAGATATAGGAAAATTAAATAAAAAAATTTCTTAGCAAAAAGCAATAAAAAATAGTCATTTTTTAATTTTTTTCTTAAAAAAAGTGTTATTTATGTTAATTTTAAGATAAAACTATTGAAAAAAGTGTTTCTTTATGTTAAAATGTGTGCGGAAAGAAAAAAATAAAAGTGAGTGTATTATGAAGATAAGAAATGTTGATTTTGGCGAGAGTCCACTCTTTCTTGCTCCGATGGCAGGAGTTAGTGATGTTGGATTTAGAGAGCAGGCTGTGAAATTTGGAGCAGATGCCACAGTGACAGAGATGTTATCTACTCGTGCTATGGTGCATAATCCTAAGAAAACTAATTTAATGACAATTACCTCTCCTTATGAAAAACTTGTTGTGGCACAAATTTTTGGGCATGAGAGCGAGTTTATGGTTAAGGCGTTTGAGAGTGAGATCTTAGATAAGTTTCCTGCTATTGATATAAATATGGGCTGTCCGGCACCAAAAATACTTAAAAACGGCGATGGTGGTGCGCTTATGGACAGCATTCATCTTGCGGGGCATATCATTGCGACTTGTCGTGATATGACAGATAAGCCTCTATCTGTTAAATTTAGAAAAGGTTATCACTCAGAGAACTATCTTGACTTTGCAAAGATGTGTGAAGATAATGGGGCGGACTATGTTGTTTTTCATGCACGTACTGTCGAACAAGGTTATAGTGGTGAGGCAGACTATGAGGCGATAGCAGAGGTAAAATCTAAACTTCACATTCCTGTAATTGGGAATGGCGATGTTGTCGATCTTGATTCTTATCATAGAATGCTTGAAGCCGGTGTTGACGGTGTGATGATAGGGCGTGGTGCACTTGGTTCGCCTTGGATATTTAAAGAGTTAAAAGAAGGACATGCTGTAGAGGTGGACAAATACAGGGCTGTGAAAGAGCATGTGGAAACGCTTAGAAAGTATTACAACGAAGAATGGCTCACTCTTTACATAAGAAAACACCTTCTTTGGTATGCAAAAGATTTACCATCGGCAAGCACTGTTCGCATGACACTAGCTACCTGCAAAGATATTGATGCATGTCTTGAAATTTTAAAAGAATGTTTTTCTAAAAATATTTAATTTTGTTTTGAAAATCCTCTGAAAAGTAGTATTATATACTTGCGGGGGATATTTTTTATGAAAAGAACAATTAAAGATTTAAAAAACATACAAGACAAAAGAGTATTACTTAGATGTGACTTTAATGTTCCTCTCGATAAATATGGCGATATTTTGGATGCTACCAGAATTACCGCTTCTATTCCAACGATAAAGTATCTCAATGACCAAAATTGTAAGCTTATCATCTGCTCGCACTTAGGGCGTCCTAAGGGCTATGATAAGTTTTTGTCACTCTTTCCTGTGGCAGTGTGCCTTATGAAATATTTTCCAAACAAGGTGAAATTTTGTCCAAAGGTTGTTGGTGACGAAGTCAAAAGAGATATTGCAAAGATGAAAAGCGGTGATATTTTGGTGCTTGAAAATTTGCGTTTTGACCCACGTGAAGAAGAAAATGATTTAAGTTTTGTTAAAGAACTTGCATCGTATGCAGATATCTATGTTGATGATGCCTTCGGTGTTGCACATAGAAAACACGCATCAAACTATGGAGTTGCCTTAAAACTTCCAAATGCTATCGGCTTTTTGATTGAAAAAGAGCTTAAAGTTTTTGAAGATGCCTTTAAAAATCCTAAAAAACCGTTTGTGGCTATCTTTGGAGGTGCAAAAGTTAAGGATAAACTCTTGCTTATTAAAAATATAATAGGAAAAGCGGATACTGTGCTTATCGGAGGAGGCATGGCTTACACTTTCCTACTTGCTGATGGAATAAAAATAGGTAAGTCAATTGTCGATTTAGAACTTGTTGATGAAGCGAAAGATATTTTAGTCGAGGCACGAAAGGCAAATATGAAAGTTATACTGCCTGTTGACCACGTGGCTTTAAAATATGACCGTGTTGTTAAAACTAATAATCTTGATGCGGATATGGTTGGACTTGATATTGGCAAGAGGACAATTAAACTTTTTGCTGAAGAGATAAAAAAGGCAGGTCAGATTGTTTGGAATGGGCCTTTAGGTAAATATGAAGATAAGCGTTTTAGAAAGGGAACGTTTATGGTGGCAAAGGCAGTGGCTAAGAGCTCGGCTTACTCCATTGTTGGCGGTGGAGATAGTGTTGGAGCAATAAACACCCTCGGCTTTGCAGATAAGATAGATCACCTTTCGACCGGAGGCGGAGCAAGCATGAAACTTATGGAAGGTAAAACATTGCCAGCAATTGAGGTTATCGACACTCTTTAACAACATTTATATTTTACTATGGATAGAAAGATTTAATTTTTTTGAGGAGATTTATGAAAAAAATAATCATTGCCAATTTTAAAATGAACACAGTGCCAAGCGAGATGAAGGGCTACTGTATGCAACTTGCAACAAAGACAACGGGAAGCAAGAATAAGATCATCATTTGTCCGCCATACACTCATTTTTGCATTGCAAAGCAGTTTTTAGACGGCAGTAAGATTGAAATTGGAGCACAAAACGTCTCCGATGTGGAAGCTGGCAAAAATACCGGCGAAATCTCCGCTTCCATGCTTAAAGATGCTGGTGTGACATATTGTATTGTTGGACACTCTGAAAGAAGAAGTAAGTTTAAAGAGACGGATAGGCTTATAAATAAAAAAATAAAAATGGCTCTGTCTCAAGGATTAAAGGTAATACTTTGCATTGGAGAGGATAAGGTAACACGTGAGGCAAAAGAGACAAGTCAATTTGTCAAAAAACAGCTCGATGATGCACTTAAAGGACTATATGAAAATGAACTTGAAAGCGTCATAGTTGCGTATGAACCTATTTGGGCAATCGGTACGGGCAAAACTGCAACACTAAAGGATATTGAAAAGATGGTTGGTGTGCTTAGAAAGGAAATAGCATATCTATATAATGATAAGACTAAAATCAATATCGTCTATGGTGGAAGTATTGATATAAACAACTATAAAAAGATCATCTCTCTTCCATGCCTTGATGGCGTTCTTATTGGCGGAGCTAGTCTTGATGTTGACAACTTCTCAGTTATCGCAAGAGAGAATTATTAAATTTAATCTTGCAAAAGTGGAAAAGATAATGTAAAATAATTTAAAAGTGGAGAGTGTATGGCATTATATCGAACATACAGACCTAAAACCTTTGACGAGGTTATTGGACAGGAACATATAACTAAGACTTTGGAAAACCAGATTATGAATGGGCATATCGGCCATGCCTATCTTTTCACCGGCACTCGTGGAACGGGAAAGACAAGTGTGGCGAAGATTTTTGCTCGTGCCGTCAACTGTTTAAATCCTTTGAATGGCTCACCTTGTGGTAAGTGTGAAAACTGCCTAAAACTTCAAAATGACAATGATATAAACATTATAGAAATGGACGCTGCTTCCAACAACAAGGTAGATGATATACGTGAGATTCGAGAAAAGGTCAAGTTTATGCCTGTTGATGTGAAGTATAAGGTGTATATCATCGATGAGGTGCATATGTTGACCGATTCCGCCTTTAACGCACTTTTAAAGACTTTGGAAGAGCCACCTAAGCACATCATCTTTATCTTGGCAACCACAGAAGTGCATAAACTTCCACAGACAATCTTATCCCGTTGTGTTCGCTTTGACTTTAGACTTGTCTCGGTGAAAGACCTTATGAGGCATTTAAGAAAGATTTTTGAGAATGAGAAGATTGAGTGTGACGAGGAAAGTCTGAAGCTTATTGCAACCGCCGGTGAGGGAAGTGTGAGAGATACATTGTCCATCGCCGATTCGATAGCTTCCTATTGTCAGGGAAAGATAACAAAGGAAGAGACATTAAAAATACTTGGCACAACCGACTATTCTTTAAATGTTAAGTTTTTTAACTATTTAAAGGATAGAGAAGTTGGCTCAGTGCTGGCATTGATTGACCGCATGGAAAAGGAAGGAAAAAACTTAGCGGTGTTCTCAAAAGATGTTTCAAAACACGCTAGAAATTTGCTTGTTATCAAAACTTGCGATAATGCAAATGAAATTCTAAACTTGCCAGATGATGTTTTTGAGGCGTTTAAACAGCAGGCGGATAGTTTTAATGAAAAAGATTTGATAAGATATATGCAAGTCTTTTCCTCAGCAGAAAATGAACTTAGATACACTCTTTCTGTGAGGCTTCTGCTTGAAACCACTTGCCTTACAGCAATGATGGGTATGGAAGTAAAAAAAAACTGAAAATTGAGCCGGAGATGTCCTCATTATCACCTAAAAATGTTTGGGGAAAGGTGGTGCTATATTTAAAAGAGCATAAAAAAATTTCGCTATACGTAGCGTGTGGTGATATCACTGATGTTAAAATTGACAACGGCAAATTATTGATAAAAGCTTCAGATGACTTTTTGATAACCGTTTTGGAAGATGGAAAAAAGGAACTTGAAAATGCACTTCGCTGGCAGGGATTAAATTTAGAGCTTGAAATTGTTAAGTTTAAAAGTGCCAGCCAAATGCGAGATAGAGATGTGTTAAAACTAAAAGAACTCTTTGGTGACAAGCTTGTAATAGAATAAAAATAGATGAAAAATAAATATCCAAACGATATTTGGTAAAAGGAGAGAGATATGGGATATAATTTTGGAGGTTTTGGCGGTGGAAATATGCAGCAACTTATGCGTCAAGCCCAGAAGATGCAAGAGGATATGAAGAGAACACGTGAGGAGATAGATAATACTGAGTATTCTTCTCAAGTTGGTGGCGGTATGGTGGAAATCACTATGCTTGGCAATCGCACGGTTAAAAGTGTCAAGATAAAACAAGAAGTGGTTGACCCAGACGATGTTGAGATGCTTGAAGATTTAATCGTCTCTGCTTGCAATGATTGTTTAAGAAAAATTCAAGATGATGAAAGGGCAAAATTGCCAAATATAGGAATGTAAGATGTTTGACGAACCAATAGAGAGACTTATTGAATATTTTAGACAACTGCCGGGCGTGGGAAAAAAGACGGCTCAACGCTATGCGTTCTATATCATCGAAAACTCACGAGAAAGGGCGGAAAACTTTGCTAAGTCCATAATGGAAGTTAAAGATAAGGTAAAACTTTGCAAGGAGTGTGGCAATTATTCGACAACTGAAGTTTGTCCTATCTGCCAAAAACGTAACAAGCAGATTATCTGTGTGGTGCAAGAGCCTAAGGATATCATATCTATGGAAAAGGTAAAGAGTTATGAGGGCGTCTATCACGTTCTTTTTGGCACGATTAGTCCTTTGGAGAACCGTGGGCCTAATGATATTAAAATTAAAGAACTTTTAGCTCGTATTGAAAAGGATAAGGTCAAAGAGGTTATCATGGCAACCAATCCTGATGTTGAAGGCGATGCCACTGCAATGTATATCTCAAAACTTTTAAAACCGCTTGGTGTAAAGGTGACAAGGCTTGCTCAGGGCATTGCTATGGGCAGTGATATTGAATTTACTGACGAAGTGACGCTAGAGAAAGCGTTGGAACAAAGACAGGAAATATAGGCGAAAACTGCGCTTTTACTCATTTTCGAAACAAGTTCGAAAAGTATCGTGTTTACGCTTGTTTTCGCCTATTATGCGACCAAGCGAAATCGCATTATGTGATTTCATGAACACATTATTAGGAGTACCCGAAAACGCTCGCTGTTCTTTGAAAAGAAACAAATAAATTTACAAAGTTTAAAAGTCAATTGTTTCTAATTGACTTTTTTTTGCATATTTGCTAAAATGCCATAGACTAGGAGTTAATAATGGATTTAAGAAATATACTATCTGCAAAGATTTTAGTGGCACTAAAAAAATTAAATTTACCTGAGGAAAACTTATCCGTTTCCTTTTCTTCACGCCCTGATGTTTGCGACTTTCAGACAAACTATGCATTAATCACGGCGAAAAAGGTGGGTGAAAATCCAATGGAACTTGCCGAAAGGATAGTTAAAGAGCTTAATAACACTTCATATTCTGCCTTAAAGCCGGGATTTATCAATATAAAAGTGGATAACAGCCTTTTGTCGCAATTTGCTAATGATGTTTTAAAGGATAAAGACTTAGGAATTGAAAAGGTGGAAAAGCCTAGAAAGATACTTTTAGATTACGGCGGGGCAAATGTTGCAAAAGAGCTTCATGTTGGTCACTTACGCTCTCCAATTATCGGAGAGGCTCTTAAAAGATTACATAGAGTTTTGGGCGACACAGTGCTTGCTGATACGCATCTTGGCGATTGGGGTATGCAAATGGGGCTCACCATTTTGCAGTTAAAAGAGGACGGCTATCTTGATGAATTTTTCCGTGCAAATTCTGACTATGAGAGTATTCCTCTTAAAAATATCACGCTTGACACTTTAAATGACGAATATCCAAAAGCCTCAAAGCGTAAAGATGTCGATGCAAACTTTAAAAAGCTCGCTGATGATTACACACTCTTTATTCAACAAAAACGTGAGCCATACTATACTATCTATAAAAAGATTAGAGCAATGTCAGTGGAGGAGATAAAGAAAAGTTATTCTCTTTTGAATACCTCTTTTGATTTTTGGTTCGGTGAAAGCGATGCGGAAGATTATATTGATGGCACCATTCAAATCTTTATCGACAAAAAGTTAGCTAGAATTAGTGATGGAGCTCTTGTTGTGGATATAGCAAAGGAGGGCGAGCATATTCCTATTCCTAAAAAGAGCGAGGACGAGGAGCAACGCTATAAAAATCCTATGCCACCAGCAATACTAAAAAAATATAACGGCGGATATCTATATATCTCAACAGAAATTGCCACTATTGCCATGCGTAATAAAATGGATAAGTATGATGAGATTATATATTTAACTGATAATCGCCAAGGCAAGCACTTTGAGCAAGCGTTTAGGTGTGCAAAACTTGCCGGAATTTCTCCAGAAAATCAAAAACTTACTCATATATCTTTTGGCACAATGAACGGAAAAGACGGAAAGCCGTTTAAAACAAGAAGTGGCGAAACGATAAGACTGAAAGACGTTGTCAAACTTCTCGTTGATAAGGCAAGCGAAAAGTTAAAGGCAAACGGTATAGAAAATGATAGAGAGCTTGCAAGAAAGATAGGTGTTGGTGCGATGAAGTTTGGAGATTTATCAAACATCATCTCAAAGGACTATGTTTTTGATATAGATAAGTTTCTTTCTTTTGACGGCAAGACAGGGCCATATATTCAATACACCATCGCACGCATAAACTCCATACTTAATAAGGCGGAAGATGATTTTTCTAAGATTAAAGTGGAGAACGATGAAGAAAGAGAGATTATTCTTGCTCTTCAAAAACTTAATTCTTCCTATAAAATCTCCTATGAAGATTATTCTTTAAATCTTATTTGCTCTTCCACTTTCGACCTTGCAAAAGCCTTTTCAACATATTATAACAACCACAAAATTTTATCAGAAAAGAATGTGGAAAAGAGAAAGAGTATGCTTGCTCTTTGCCTTTTGGTTAAAAAGGCGTTGTCAAAAGCCCTTGATACTCTTGGAATTGATGTGGTCGAGAAAATGTAGAAAAGCGAAGAACAAAAATCCGTGAATATATAAATTGAATGAAGAGATATGTGAAGATTATTTAAACGAGAAAGTTCATAAAATTACTAGCAAAAAAATATTTGAAAATTTTCTTAAAAAGTATTTACAAATGCAAAAATTTATGCTATAGTAATAGTGTCCTAGAAATTATGGAGGTAATATTATGAAATTAAATTATGGATTACCAGAAGTTGATGGTAGAGTTACACCAGACCCTGTTCCTGTTAAAGAAAGAGGGAAAACTTTTACTAGCACCAAAGAAGTAGATAAAGGCGGCTTGGAAAGATAATCGATAATATTAATATTTATGCCAATAAAAAATATTGCATTTTTTGCAATATTTTTTTGTTTTTGTTTTGAAAATATATTTTTTTATGTTATCATATATATGAAGTATCTTATTTTAGAGGGAGTATATGAAGAAATATCAATATCTTTATCCAGCAATTTTTATCAGAGATGAGGAGGGAAAGTATCAGGCGATATTCCCTGACCTTGACATTTACACCGATGGCAACAATTTAAGTGAAGCTTATCTTTATGCACAGGGACTTTTAAAGGCCTACTTTGCCTATGCGGAAAAGTATGAGGTGGACTATAACAAGCCAACAAAACTTGAAAAGCTTTTAACCAAGTGTAAAGCTAACGAACTTGTGATGTATGTGGAAACTGTGGTTGAGGTTGAAGGCTAAAAATTGAAGATTGAAATTAGATGAGGAAACTCATCTTTTTTTATTAAAAAGGGTATTGACAATTTCATAAAGTTGCTTTAAAATTATGCTAGGAGTAAAAATTATGAGCATAAAAAGTGAATTATCAAAAAAGTTTTTAATTTTATCATCAAATCGCAATTCAAAAATTGAAGATGTGGATAAGCAGATTAGATATCCATATTTATGCTGTAAATGTTCTAAATTTAGAGATGTGCCAGCTGTCAAAATTAAGTCAATGAAAGGCTATCCAAAAAAGACCTTTGCTTTTAGTCCGGTTATAGAAGAAGTTAAAATAGTAAAGCGTTTCACAAAGAAAGAAGAGATGGTTGCTCCAAAAGTGAAAAAAGCAAGTGCGACAATCTATATTCCTATGAAAAGGGTCGATGAAGCTAGAATACGCTTTGACCAAAATTATAAGTCTTTGATTGATGGCTTGAATTTAGGACTATATTTAAAGTTTATGCATGAAGTTTTTGATGAAAATGTTAAAAACTATGAAGATTTATCGTTAGAGGATATGCCAGAGGAACTGCTAGAAGAAGTTGAAAGAAGAGAAAGTATGTTTGTTGATAGCTTTGATGCTTTTGAAATTGAAGATGATGACCTACCAATGATTGCTACAATTGAAGAACTTGGAGATGTGGAATATGCAATATATACTGCCAATTTTTATAGATTCAATCAAATGAGTCCAAGTTACGAACACGATATTGCTGGCATAAAGAATGCGGTTAATCGTGAAGCATACATGAATAGATAACTTTACGTAGGAAATTTATAAAACTTTACTAAAACACTTGACTTTGCTTTGATTTTTGTGCTAATATAAGACTGACACTCTTTGAGGTGTTAGTTTTTTTGTTAGGAGATGATAATATGGCAGCACCAAAACGCAAGATAATCACATTAGAATGCACAGAATGCAAAAATAGAAACTATTCGACAGAAAAGAATACTTCTGCTAATGCTGAGAGAATCGAAATAATGAAGTTTTGTCCATTTTGCAATAAAAGAACAAAGCATAAAGAGACTAAATAGTTTTTGGAGGGGCTATGTCTAAAAAACACAAAATTGCCAAAAAAGAAGCACAGGCTCAAAAGAAGCTTTACGAAGAGGAAGTCTTAGTTGAGAATGAAAAAGTTAAAGAAGTTGAAAGTGGCGTCATTGAAGTTGTTGACGAAGGTGTTTCTGTGTCCTCTGAAGAAAGCGAAAACAACGAGATTATTGTTGAAGAAAACGCCAGCGTAGCAGAAGAAACAAAAGAGGTTAAAGAAAAAGAAAAGACAAAAACCAAGCCGGAAAAAACTGCTAAGGCTGATGGCAAGAAAGACAACAATAAGAAGAAAAAAGAAAAGAAAAACAAAAAAGGCTTAATTAAGAAAACTAAGGAGACTGCCAGCGAACTTAAAAAGGTGACTTGGCCAAGCTTTGGAGAGGTTGTTAAAAAGACCGGTATTGTTATTGCTTTTGTTGTGATTTTTGGACTTTTGATTTTTGGCGTGGATACCCTTTTAGCATTTTTATCTAGCTTGTTAGTTTAATTTTAAGGAGAGATTATGGAACACTCAAAAGAACCTAAATGGTATGTTCTTCACACCTTCTCAGGATACGAGAATGTTGCTAAGGAAAACTTGGAGAACGTTGTTAAAAAATTTAACCTTGAAGATAGAATTTTTGAAATTGTCATACCTGAAGAAGATGTAATTGAAGAAAAGAACGGCAAGAAAAAACTTGTCACAAGAAAGACTATGCCATGCTATATTTTCATCAAGATGATATATGGTGATGACCTTTGGCACAACATAGTTAACACTCGTGGAGTTACAGGCTTTACAGGCCCAAAAGGTCGTCCTCTTGCTCTCACTGACGAGGAAGTTTTAAAAATGCGACTTGAAAAAATCAAAGTAGAAACAGACATTGAGGTCGGCGACACTGTTGAAATTGTGGAAGGAGCTCTTGACAAGATGATCGGTAAGGTTATTGCAGTCAATCCGGATAATAATCAACTAACCGTTGCTGTCGAAATGTTTGGGCGTGAAAATAATGTTGAACTCACATTTGAGCAAGTTCATAAAGTGCAAAAATAAAAAAGTGCAGAGTTATCAAATATTTTTAGAAATAAATTAGATAAAAAACTTATCGCTTTTAATACAAATGATATTTTTAGGTGTAAGCCTTTAAAATATTGTCCTTGATAAGACACTAAACTGTCAAATTTTGTGGGAGAACTATTGCCAAGTTCAATTCACCACACAAGGAGGGAAAAATGGCAGCTAAAAAGATTAAAGCAGTTGTAAAATTGCAACTTGAAGCCGGTAAAGCCACCCCGGGACCACCAGTAGGTTCTACACTTGGACCTCATGGTATTAACATTGCGGGCTTTACAAAAGAATTTAATGAAAAAACGGCTTCTCAGGCAGGATATATTATTCCTGTTGTGATTACTATCTATGAAGATAGAAGTTTCACATTCGTTTTAAAGACTCCACCTGCAGCAGTGCTTATTAAGAAGGCAATTGCAGTTGAGAGCGGTTCCGGAAAACCAAACAAACAAAAAGTCGGAAAGCTAACTAAAGAACAGGTTAGAAAGATTGCTGAAACCAAAATGCCAGACTTAAACGCAGGTTCTATTGAAAGTGCTATGAGCATGATTGCAGGAACTGCAAGAAGTATGGGTGTTGAGGTCGTAGATTAAGGAGGAAGTCATGAAGAAAGGAAAGAGATATTTAAAAAATCTGGAAGCCTATGACAAATCTAAATCTTACGACATAGGTGAGGCAGTTGATAATGTTTTAAACACTGCAAATGCAAAGTTTGATGAAACCATCGAAGTTCATGTTAAACTTGGTGTTGACGGAAGACAAGCAGATCAGCAGGTTCGTGGCGTTGTGGTATTGCCAAATGGAACAGGAAAAAGCGTTAAAGTCGTAGTTATTGCTCGTGGAGATAAGGCAAACGATGCAACAAATGCTGGAGCTGACTATGTTGGTGCTGACGAGATAGTGACAAAAATCTCTGGCGGTTGGCTTGATTTTGATGTCTGCATAACAACTCCTGATATGATGGGTGTTGTAGGCCGTATCGCAAGAATCTTAGGACCAAAGGGCTTAATGCCAAATCCTAAGAGCGGAACAGTTACAAATGATGTTGCAAAAGCAGTTAAAGATGTCAAAGCAGGTAAGGTTGAGTATAGACTTGACAAAGGCAACAATGTTCACGTTATAATCGGAAAGAAGAGCTTTGGTAAGGAGAAACTCCTTGAAAACTTCAACACCGTTATGGACGCTATTGTTCGTGCAAAACCTGCAGCAGCTAAGGGACAATATATAAGAAATGTTACCCTTGCTTCTTCTATGGGGCCGGGAGTTAAAGTTTCTTACAATATCTAAGTTCCCTTTTAAAGGCAGGGCAACCTGCCTTTTCTTCTATAAAAGCGTTTTACATATTTTCGACATTAATAGTGCTTTTATGCGTGCATACAAAATAAGCACAAACGCAAAATAATTACGAATTTTTCTTACAACTTTCACTTTTTATTTGACTTATGATGCCTTATTATATTAAAATAAGTTTGTTAATTAGGCAAATATAACACTAGGGAGATTTTTATGAAAGTTAAAACACAAAAATACACATTCAAAGCCTTGGCATTAATGCTTGCACTATTATTCACAGTGCTTTTTATCCCTGTCGGAGAGCTTGTTGCTTGGGCTAAAATTGCTGAGGAATACACTGACTATTCCTATATGACAATTGGGACTGAAGACGAAAATGTCAACACAACTGTTTATACAGGTGCGACCTATACCATAGCTAATGGATATATCGGCGGTAACACAAGCTTCAGAATTGGTGATACAAACATCAACGACACACAACTTTCTGTTGAGCACGGTGGCGTAACCTTAATTCGCTCTGATATCACAGTGACTTATGGTGCATCAACTACAACAAGCGGGTCAAGCTCTGCATCTGTAGAAGTTACACCGATAGAGAATGGCAAAGGTGGTTACGGAACATTTACTGCAAGTAGAACCGGTACTTACACAGTCACATATTCCTATGAATATTCTATTGGTGATAAAACCTATTATAACTATTATGATATGACAGTGACAAGTTCACTTTCTGAAATCAATGTTAATCTTGAAGATAACACAGAGGATTTCTTTCCATCAATCATCGATTTAAGTTTATTTAAAGAAGAAGATAAAGATGCACAAGGAAACCTTACAAAACAATTCGCTCTTCCTATTCCAACAGTAACAGACGAAGACGGTAACGAAGTTGAAGATTTTGAAATAATCATTGATAGAAACGAAGTTGAAGCTCCAGCTTCAGACGATTTAGAGACTAACCAACTTTTAGTCACCATTGCTGGTGGGCCAAAAGGTATGGAGATAAATGGAACTGAGTATTTAAGCATTGTTGATGGAAAAGTTATACTTGATGGTGCGGTATTTACATCTGCCAACTTCGACACAGAATATGCTGATTACACAATCACTTATTCTTTCTATCACAATGGACAGTTTATAACATCACTTCCTAAAGAGACAACAACAGTTTACAAGTCTTATTATGAAAATTACAGCCAAAGCAATTTAGAAATAAAAACTTCTTCATCTTTGACAACCTCTGCTCAACCAGGTGTTGAACAAGAGCTTCCGGGCGTCACTGTGACAACAAACAGCAGAGTTAATCCATCAAACAGCGAAATTGATGTTCACTACACTTTAAGAGTTCAATATAAGAGCACAGCAGGTGGCACTTATCGTAATCTAGACGCAACATTATACAACGCAGAAGAATTGGTTGTTGATGAAGCTACAGGTAACTTAATTGATCCAACAGTGTTTACTCCGCTTGAAGAGGGATATTATACCTTCATTTACACTGCTGAAGATATCTATGGTAATGAAGTTTCAACACCTGTAGGCGAATATGAGTGGAGAAATATCAAAGATACACAAGCTCCAACCGCTCTTGTTTATGATGCTTCTGTTACTGGTGAGGAACTTGAAGACGCTTCTTCTAAATTAAAGACTCACGCATATCCAAATGGCGTTATTATCTATGCAGTTGGACTAAATGATAATGTTGCAACTATTGAAACTGCAGAACTTAGAAGAGTTGTTTATGCAAACTCTCAAGAATTATTTACTATTGAAGATTATGATGCTTACAATCTTGTTTTCAATTATAGAGCTTCAACCACAGATACAACAGATGCTTATCAAAACTTTATAGATAACAACTATCTTATCAGAAAAGATATTGAGAAAAATGAATTAAGCGTAACCACAGATGCTGAAATGCTTAACTACTTAAAAGAAAGAAATTACCTTATCGTTATTGACAATGGCAATGCAAGCGAAATCTTTAGGTATTTTGAAAACGTGTTCACAGGAATTGAAGGAGCAAATATAACAGACGCAAATTCTTTAAAGACATGGGCAAGCTCACAATCAGAAGAAACTCTTGCTGGTCTTGGTTTTGCTTATATTAATACAGATAAGACATTTGGTGCTTCTTCAAACAATGGTGGATTTAACTATTCTTCTTATGAAATTAGATATTGGGCAAGCGATGTTGCTGAAAACTCAAACTATATTTCAAGAAGCATGACATTGACAACTCAGACAGATAGCGAAGCTCCAAGCCTTACAATATCAACTTCTTTCCAAGATACTTATTTGCCAGATGCAACAGTGACATTTGCTAAACCTAGCGTTTCTGACAACGATGATACATCTTCAAGAATGATTGTTAAAACACTATATCGTTTCTTAAACGGAACAGAAGTAGTTGATGTAACGGATAATGATAGCAATGTTATATCAAATGTTGATTTAGATGAAATCTTTGCTGACCTTAACACACAGTCAGACAATAGAGATGACACAAGTGGCGTGCTATTTACTCAGCTTTATGCAGACTACAACTTTGCTGACCAAAATGATGGTTATGTTGACCTCACAGATAGCGAACTTAGCGAATACACAATTGATTTAGCAAAGTCAAATGGTGCTACTAGAGTTCAAATCTTTGCTTATGCTTATGATGATGAAGGCAATGTTGGCGTTATTGGCCGTGAATTTAACATTGCAACAGCAATCGATGAGGCACTACCTACTTTCTATGCAAATGAAAGTGTTGAGATTCCAGAAGATGCTGTCTATGAGCAATATGCTGATATCGAACTTCCAACAATTACAGTTACTGATGACCTTGTAACTTATATGAATTACAGAATTAACATCAGCCATATTGGAACAGACGGAACAAGAACAAATGTTTCAAGTCCATTAAATTCTTCTAAGAAGTTTAATGCGGGCGACTATTCTTTCACTGTTAATGGTGGAACATTCACAGCTCCTTTCGCAGGTGACTATTCAGTGGCAACTGAGATTAAAGATAATGCAAACAATACTATTGTTGTATTCTCACACTATACTGTTGCAAACAGAATGATTGTTCAAGATCCTGTTGTTAAAACCACACTTGAAAGTCAAACAGTTGAACTTGATGATTATCCTGTAATCAGCCTTCCAACTCCAACTGTTGATTATTCAATTGATAACTCTCTTGATTATGAATCATATAAGGCTGGAAACTATACAGATGAGCCAGAATATGTTGTGCTTGGCGTAGATGCTGATAGAAATGTGACATCTAACGCATATTCAGTTTCAAACGGCTTACAAAACTACTTTACACCTTCTAAAGAAGATGTTGGAAATTCAGTTGGAATATACTATGAAGTGGAATTGAGAGTTTACTCAACAAGTGAATTCACATACAACGAAGGCTCATACCAAGATGTTCAAATTGATCGTGAATTTGGTACAAACTACTTCACATTGAGAGATGGTAATGATTCAATCAGAATTAAAACTGTTGATGCTAACTCTGTTAAAGTTAAAAATACAGATAATAACAACATTTATATCGTAGAAAAAGACGAAGAAAATGTTATCTCAGCATATCTTTCAACAGATGAATCTAAAGCTGATGCAACCGGCACTTTAGAGGGATTAGGATTGAATTTGGCTGACCTATTCACAAATCTTAGAACCTTCAACTTAACAAGTGATGTTTACTATATCACTGTTCAAGATACTCAAGGACCTATTATCGAAAATTATGATTATGGCAGTCAAATAATTTCTGCTGACCAATTAAGTGGCGAAGGCTACAAATTGGAAATTCAAGGAATTGAGGCTACCGATGCAAGTGGTATCAACTATGAAAGATCCTCTATCTCTGTTACGACAACCTATAAGTCAGAAGGCGAAACTCATACCTCTTATGATTCATTAGATGATGATGAACTTCATAATGGCAAGACAAAGACAATCACACGAAGCGGAACAATTACTATTAACTACACTGTATATGATAACAATGGCAATTCTTCAACCAAAGAAGTTGTTATTAGAGCAGGTGATGTTACAGATCCACGCATAACAATCGTAGATATCGATGAAGAAGATTTCATTAAAGAAACTTATGCACTTTCAGATTTTAAAGACAACCTATTTAAAGTTGATTTAACAAAACTTTCATTTGGTGATAATTCAACAAGTCCTGAAGATCTAACAGTTACCTACAATTTCATTAATGAAGCAACAACTGATGTAGATATCGAACCAGAGTATCAAACAGAAACAGAAATTGCTTATGAAATCACAGCAGTAGGAACATATACTTTCACAGTTACAGTAACTGATGAGCAAGGCAACTTCACTCCAAGAGAATTTACCTTTGAAGTTACTAATGAAGCTTCCGATCCAACTTTGACACGCCAAATCATTGGAACAGTGCTTATCGTGATATCAGTGCTTGTTCTTGCAGGTGTAATCATTTACTTCGTAGTTTCTAAAGTTAAACTTGATAAAGAATTAAAGAAATAAATTCTTTTAAAATTAAAAAAATCACTAGTTTTCTAGTGATTTTTTTATTATATATATAATTATTTTGAAATTAAAATTTTTTATGATAGAATAAAAAATGAAATATATTTGTGGAGTGAGTATGAGATACTTTTGGCGTGAGAAAAATGCGTTAAGCTGTATAGGAAAAGGAAAAATTATAAATCCTACAAAAGAAGAGTTAGGGGAAGAACTTGTATTAAAGTTATGGCAAAATTGGATAGGGTAGAAATAATATATAATAAAGATGCTAGAAGAAAATATTGGGAGCAAGATGAAAAGCCCAAAAAAATTAAACTAGAAGACTATTCCGAAGAGGAATTGCAACAATTAATTGGCATGAATGTTGTTGTAGATTTTTTACAACTCATACATAACCTATGTCAATTTAATAAAATAGACTTTAACGCATAAAAAAAACAACCGCAAAATTTAAATTTTAATGAAGTTAAACAGGAATTAAAAATTAATATTGAGAAGATTAATGGCGATATAAAAGTAGCTTTAAATAATATTCTTAATATAATTCTATCACTTATAAACTTGTTAAATTTAAATTATGATAATGTTGAAGAGAAGCGTTTAGAAAAGGAAAAGAAGCAAGGTAATTTTTATAATGGAAAGTATGTTTTAATTGAGATTTAGGAGTTGCTATGAAATTGATATATATACATCACGCACATAGGAATAAAGGAAATCCACCAACTCAAGAAGATGATATAACAAAACTTGGGGTTAAAGATGCAAAAATTGTTGCAAAGTTTCTGAGAGCTTTAAATAAGCGTGGAGTAAGAATAAAAGCAATCTATTCTTCTCCATTTAAGAGATGTATTAAAACCGCCAAGATAATAAATAAAAACCTCAAAGTTGACATAATTGAAGAAGCGAACTTTAATGAAGCGGGGAGTGTGCCTGGTGAAAGTTGGCTTGATGTGCAGAAAAGAACAAGAAAGGCACTATATGATATTGTGTGTAAATACAAAGATGATGATGCTGTTGTCTGTGTTACAAGTGGTGTCAATGTGATAGCATTTATATTTCTTGTATGTAATTTGCGACCAAGTGATAAAGCTCCATATATAGGCATACCAAGTTGTTCTCCGATGCTATTCAATATAACCAAAGAGGATTTCAAAGATTATAATGAAAATTAATTCTGATATATCTTATTTTAATTAATTAAAAATAAAAGCATATTATTAATTTAATATGCTTTTATTTTTAGATTATTTAACCTTAATTCTCTTTCTAAGTAGAATTACTATGATAGCAACACCAATAACAACCACAATTGAAACAACTATTGCTATAATTGTTGCGGCATTGAATGGATCCTCTTTGGTAACTTTATAGCTATACAAGAGAATGTTGCTTGGCGAAACAAGTTGAACAAAGTAGGTGTTTGCATCTGTTATATTATAAGTTTGAACGCCCGTAGATTCAGCATCTATCTCAAAGGAGTAGTCCACAACCCTTGCTCCATTATCAGTGTAATGCACCACTTGCAAGAAGCTGTTACCAAATTCATTATAGACATTTGCAGTGTTGAATGTAAGGTTGATTGTTGATTTTGTTGTTGCACCAGGGGAGATATTTGAAAAGATTAAATCATCTGTACCAACTTCGATTATAACACGATAAGTCCAACTTGTTTGAGTGTTATCACTTTGATACATTTTCTCGTTGCTGTTTACTGTTATATCATAGACGCCAACGCCTGTCTTTTCGTCGATATAAGAAAGAGCAAGTTCAGCCAAATATTCTTTTTGATTGATGGTTATTGTGCGTAAATCTAAGGTGTTTAGGAACGTTTCTGTTACATCTACTCCATCTTTCATTATCTTTTCAATATAGTAGTTTGAATATTGATTTAAGATATAAGAATAACGATATTCATTAGGATTTAAAATCGTGAAACTGTATGTCAAAGATTGTATGGCTTGATTTTGCGTGCTTCCGCTGTTTGATATTGCAGAAAATCTTACTGTGTAATAGCCTGTCGAAGAGAAAGTGTATGACCTTTCACGATTGTTGTAAGTATAGCCTGTGTATGCATTATTGTTTCGTGTTACCTCAATTGAAACTCCGGCTTCTGTATAATAGTTTGTGAGATTTGAGTCAATAGTCAAGGTCACTTCTCCATTATAGGTTGCTTCATTTATAGGCTCGGTTGTTACAACTTCCTGTGTTTCTGGATTGATATAACTTAAAGTGAAAGGAATATCTTTTAAAAATACAAGAGTAAATTCGCTTGCTTGTGAGGTTGTGCCTTTACTGAAGGTTTGGCTGTTCCCTGCTTTATCTACAAAGTTAATTCTGTAGTTACCAGAGCGGGTGATGTAGGTGTAATAATACTCGTTATTGCCTATTCTTTCGCTATATATTGTAGGAGTCAACTCTATTCCGTTTTTGCTTATTTTAATATCAATGGTGTTTTGTCTTATAGCATAATATTTTGACCACTCTATTTTTAATTGGTCTAAGGAAGAGGTATCAGGTACAATATATTCAAAAATCGATCTTGTAATCAAATTCTGGTTAGTATCAATATTTCCGGAAGAGTTGTAGGAGTAGAAGCCCTCAACAATACTGTCCGTTGGTTCGATAAAGGTGACCGCAATATATGTGTCAAATCTTGGAATGTTATTTAGGCCGGTGATATATTGCAGGTTTGATATATGATAGATATAGGTTCTGACATTATCGGCATCTACATAGTGGCCATCTAAGTCAGGCTTGTTCTCTTGAACGCTGACAACATATTGTTCGGTGTTTGTTACAATTCTCAATCTTGAGTTTCTATCAATGTAATTTATATTTACTATGTAATGATTTGGATTTTGATAAGTGCCATCTGGCGAGGTGTATGTGCTTCCTGAACGGCTTACTACTTGTGCTTCGCCATTTTCATCGATAAGTTCCACATAGTAAGCTGATTGAAGTGTAGATGAAAGGGTGAAGGAATAAACACGATTTGTAGGAACAATTTCAAAGATGTATTCGCTGTTAGAAAGTTGATTGTAGTAATCATGTTCCATGATATAATCTAAATCATACCAAACTTTTAAATAGTATGTTACTGAGCTTTCTTCCTCAGGACAAGATATGATTGTTCCGCTTGCAATTTCCTCAAAGTTTACATTATCTGTGCTTATATAATATTTGATTGGCAAGAAGTTTTCAGAGGTTTCACCATACATTAAAGTCACTCTTGAATAGAAATCTACTTTTGTAGCTCCACTTAAGCCAAGCACTGCTTGTGTAACATTACTGCCATTGGTTGTCAAATAGAATTGCCTTTCTTCAGTTGTTGGAGTTTGGTCTGTGTTAGGTGTGCTGATTTGGTCATTTAAAATGAAGTAAACTGTCTTAATTGGAGTTAATTCTTCACCTTCAACGGCAGTGGCGTAGGCATCATAGACATCAATTCTGTATTTGTAGTTATATTTAGAACTGCTATCTCTGATACTGTAAGTGTTTCTAATGACTGAGCCAGATATATTTCTTGTCAATCTAATCGAAGTATCAGTGTCATTTAATAAGTCGCTTTCTACTAGAAGAGTATAACCTGTAAGTTCGTTATTGTTTGCTTCATATATTTCAATTCTGTATTTTCTCTCATTGTATGTATAAGCAAAGCCGTCCTCTGTGATATAGGTGAGGTTGTTATCTCTTCTATCATAGAACGAGTAGAGTATGTTATTGCTATCTACTTCCTGATATCCCGTTGTTTCTTGATAGAGATGAATTTCACTGTAGGTGCTTCCATAATTGTCGGTAAATTCGTATATAATTCGTGAGTCACGTGCAAGATTAGCAACAAATAACTCAAAGGTAATGGTCGTACCTGTAGTTGTTACTGTCACATTTTGATTGCTTGTAAATCCATCGGCATATCCAAGAGGATTTGAAATTTCATAATATACTTCTTCGGTTGACACACCTGTTACCGCAGGTGTATAGATTTTTATATAAGTTAAGTACGTCTGAGCTGTCAATGTGCTTTCTATTGCACTATCAGATGGTTGAGATATGGTGATATGTTCTCTTTCAGAATTATTAGATAAAGAAGATGTAAGAGCCGTGTTTCTTGTGTTGAAGTAGAAGCTCTCAGTTGTTCCACGAGTGGTGTCATATACTGTTATGCTGTCTTTAAGGCGAGTGTCTTTGCTACCGTCAATTAATTCATCAATATCAACTTCTTGTAAGGAGAGGGTATTGTTTGCAGTTCCTACAATTTGATATACCTTTCCTTCTGCTAGCCATGGTGAAGCCAGATAATAATTTGTTACTAAAACTTCATTTAAATATTTATCCACACGGAAATTAATCCAAGTGTTGCCAAAGTAATTAAAATCTTGAAGAAGAAGTCCCGGCTTTGCATAAATACTTAAAAGTGCGTTATGGGTTGACTGTTTTGCTGTCACGTAGTCAGATTTTGTGAATGAGTATGGTGTTTCGTTTTGTGTATAAGAGATCAAAGCATAATTATCTTTCATTGTGCTGTAATCTACAATATATATGGTGTATATCGTCAAGTTTCCGGCCAAATCGCTTTCTACTATTTCATAATAGGTATCACTTGCGAAAGCAGATAGCGAAGATATCAAACTGTAATTGCTTTCAAGGAAAGTTTCAGGAGTTATTTCGCTATAGTTTCCATTATACTTATCTTGAACAACACGGTAGTAAATATTGAAGCTTTCATCTTGCGAGGTATTTTTCAAAGTGTTTAGGAATGAACTTTCAACAGCATAAGAATAGTATCTAAAATTACCAGATATTGTGCTTGTGTTATAAGAAGTTTCTGTGTTGTCTGTAACTATATCGCCATTAATATTTTCTTTAACTCTAAAGTCTTCATAGGTTAAGAAATCATCAATATAGAAATTATCAATTACGCTATTTACAAGTCCATCTATGTTTGTGTAAGGAGCTTCACGATCAAGCAGTATTCTTTTTGTGATAGTTTCATAATATGCATCATTGTGATTTTCATATTGCATTGTTATGTCAACATAATCACCATGTCTGGTTACTCTTTGTCCGTTTACTTCAATCCTGCTTAGGTTTAAGTTGCCATAGTATGAATTTTGCGATTCTCCACTATTTACAAAAAGGTCACTCATAGTCATCGTCACTGCCATTCCGCCGTTTACTGAAACTTGGAAGTTTTCGGTGTCAATACCTGCAGTGTAAATGTCACGAGGCTTGCTCCAAATAAGTTGAATGTTATTTTGATTTGTGTGATAAACGGTCATACCGTTCTCTGTTGTTGAATTAAGTGTTCTACCTCTAGTTGTTGTTCTTGCCTCAAAATTAGGCGAGGTATTTTCTATGTTAAATGTGAAAGTTGCAAGTTGTCTGAACGAACTGTCACTTCTATAACCTTGATAGATAACAACTCTGTAAGTGCCTTCCTCTGTAAGAGCGGTAAGAGGATTTCCATTGCTGTCATAGAAAGTCAAGAAACCATTTTCACTTTCAGCATTAGCTGGATTTGGGTCGCTAAAAGTTGTTGTTGTTCTATAAATAGGTGTGTTAATTCCATCAGTAGGATTTCGATATATCTCTGCAAAGATGAGGTATTCTTCTATATAGACATTACCTTCTTCATCTGTGATTAAATCTGTTGTGTTTAAATCACTCGCTATCGCATTAAGATTGTTGTAGGCATTCTGATTGTTTTCATTATTATATACAACTTCATAGTAGTAATCTGTTTCACTTTCCTCAGTTGTTTGAACTCCATCAACCATAATAGGATTCCCAAATTCGTCAAAGGCTGGCACTTGCAATGGTGTTTTTTGTGCATACATTGTGTATTTATATGTTGGAACATAAATTCTCAATGGTAATTTATTTGTGGAAAGAATCGAGTTTTCGTTGCTATCATACAAGGTTGTGCTGTTTAAATTTCCGTCTGGACTGTCAGGGAAAGTTATTACAAGGTCGGTGTTATCTCCGCTGTCATACATTCCGATAAATATTTCTCCACCGACTAAACTTTCAGAGTGAGAGCTACTTCCTTCACCTTTAGTGACAGGAGAGGAAATCACATCATTTCTATCGACGTAGAGAACATATCTTCTAGTCAAATAATCCTGTTCGTTTAGGGTTGGAGTGACGTCCATGTTATATTCTCTTGAGATAACATACATACCTTCATTAGTGACGCCATCATTGTTGATAAATAGCTCATCAATGTTAGTCTCTGTAGATTGTCCTTCCGAATAGTTGTATAGCTCAGTTGTAGAGGTTCTTTCATCACTCAATTCTCTATAGTAATAGGTCACACCATTGACCTCTATCTCTTTATCAACGTAAGCATAGTAATCAACTCTTACGCTATCGATTTGCACAGTTGTTTCGTCTGCCACTGTTGGGATATATGAAACATACACAAGCTCATTTACATTTATTGGTGATAGATAGGTTGTCAAAGTGTCACCATCATCGCTTACCACCATTAGGTTGCTAGATAGATAGACATTTTCCTCTTGACCTTGATTGTTTGTTTCTTCATAGAAAAGCCTAAATTCTGATGTGTCATGGCTGATAATTACGTTTTGTCTAGCACTATAATAATTTGTGTATTGTATCAAAGAGGTGGTGCTTGATGCATAATCGTATGCGGTGTTGCTTTCATCTCTTATAAGGACACGGTAAGTATATTCACGGTCATCATTTAAATTTATTGAATTCTTGCCGGTTGCTTGTTGATAATTATTGCTACCGATTGGCGTTTCATAAATTAAGTCATCAATTTCAAACGTCAGATATGCTCTAGTTGTTGGGGCGGTAAGCGAAGAGCAATTGATATACTGAATGTAGTTATTTCGGTATAGTAGATTATAAAATGCTCTGTAAATATCGAGAGATGTGTTGCCATTATAATCTTTATATATTGCATAATTGGCATTTGCTTCTGTTGCATTTTCAATATTTGAAATGTTTCTAAAATTGATAGCTCCATTTGCATCGTCAATAGAAATTGTTTTATAATCTCCCCAATAGAGTGTGGAAGCTTCGGAAATATAGTAGTAGGACGGGATCAAGGAGAATTCACTTCCTGTTTCAAGCACGAAAAGCGGAGCGGTGTTATCTATTATGAAGATTTCTACTGAATGGTTGCTAGCTTCATCATAAACATCAAAGACATACATACCACTCTCTGATAAGACATACTGACTTGTGATTGTGGAAGTTTGTCCGTTTGTGTTTCCGGCGTATCTTGTCCATCTTCCTTCACTTGTCAAGTCAAGCGAGTAGTTTATTGGTATATAGGAAACGCCCATCGTGCCAAGTAAAAAGTCTTGCAATATATTTGAAGTGTTAAGTCCTTCTTGATAAAAGTTGCTTGTCACCAATGGGAAGTATCTATAATAAGCAAAGGTTTCTGCAGAGCTTGATTTGTCTGACCAAGACACAATTATATTTTGATTTGAAGAAATTCCTTCAACGCTACGAAGAATGTTATATCTTGAAGAACCAGAAATTAAGGAGACATTCCTAGCTGAGACATTTTCGATGGCAATTTTATCAATTGTAAAATAGAATTGCTTGATAATTCTGTTATTTACCACATCTATATCTGTATCATTCATCTCGTTGGTGTAGTAAAGCCTTACCGTAAAGTGAGCGTTCTCTGTGAGTTCTAGGGTGTCCGAGTTGTTATTAAGTGCTCGCATATCTATGCCATATCTTCCACCATATTTACTTAAATATTGATCGTTTACATAGTCATAGGCATAAACTTGAACAGTGACATCTTTATCGTGAACATTGTTTATGTTTGGATTGGATATTAAGACGCTTTCGTTGGTGTAGGTATCAGAGAAGATGGCTTTTCCGCTTTCACTATTAATAGCAACAGAAGGTGGAGTTGTGTCAATCTCAAAGAAGAAAACTTGATAAAAAATTGTGTTAGCATCTCTTTGAGCATTTGTTGTGTAGAATTGGTCAAAGGTATAGGCAAGAACAAAGATGTAAGTTCCTGCGTCACTTATTGAACCTCCTTGATAGGTTGTGTAGTATAATTCCTGTCCATGTAGATTTGCTCCATCTAAAGGCTGATAACCCGGAAGCTCTGTCGTTGAATAGACGTAGGATCTAACATTGCCATTCAATATTGCAGTGGCGTTTAGATTAAATCTAACAAGTGCCTGATTGGTAGTTTCGGGAGTGATTATGTAGTTGCTATTTTCGTCGGTTTGATTAAGATAGTTTAAAATATTTGTATAGACAAATGTGGAACTGCCTGTTGTGTCAGAGCTTGAAGTATTTTGTCCGAAACTTGAATTATAGGCAAGAAAATTTGCGGTGATATCTGCACTGTGATAATAAGAGCCGTCAAATTGCCCTTCTTCATTTTCATAAGTTTTAAATTCCACAAACTCTCTATTGTTATCATAGTCAATATGAGTTGCTTGATATCCATAGACATATACCATCACATCTTTTGTAAGATTAGCAAGTGCAGAAAGTTGGTATTTGTTATACATATTTTCAGAGGTAGAGAAGGTGGCTACTGCGTCAAAGGAAACTGAGTAATTGCCAATATCATAGAAGTAGATGGTTGTCTGCTCTCCATTTTTCTGATAGCGGATTATTTCATCACCTGTCAAAGTGTATCCACTTGTCTCACCATTGTCATCTTCTGCAATATAAGAAAGTGTGGCAGTCTGATAGGAAGAATTTAATTCTTTTAATATTGTCACATCATATTTAGTTTGGTCATAAGTTAGGCTGGCAATCCTATTTCCTTCATACGAATAATTGCTATAAAGATAGTTGCCATAATTTGGATTTATAGTTGTTGAGATGGTTGTTGAACTATCAAAGTTGTTTTGTGTAAAAACAGGACGGTTATTTACAATATAAGAGTTTTGTCTTAAAACAAAGAAAGAATAGGTCAGTGTTTCGTCTGTTGTATTTTGGAATCTTTCCTCAGTCTGGTCAGTTCTACCATCAAGTGCTTGCCATAAATCAATTTCTACCTGCAAGGTGTATAGTCCTTCAATAAGGTTACCTGAGTCATCAAGGATATTGAATGTGTCATCAGCATCAGCAGTATTTCCAAAATTTATCTCAAAGCTTTCAGGCATAACATCAACGAGATTTTGAAAGGAGAGATTTGAGCTTGTTGAGAAGCTTTTACCTTCTAGACTTTGGTCAACACCATTGATGCTCAAATTGATACCGTTGATTCTGTAAAAGTAAAACATAGAGAGATTGTTTTCATCTGGATAATAAACATAATCATAAATTTGTCCACCACCAGAGTTTACCTCTTCTCCATTTGTTTTTAAAAATATTTTAAGAGAGTTACTTCCATTATAAAGGAAGATGTCATCATTAATTAACGTATTTGAAACTGCGTCACCACTTTCGACTTCAATACCAACATAATCTTGGACATTGTTTTCCACATCTTCTACTATGCTTGTATCGGCATAAGTCACTGTATCTTTTTTAGTTGACATGATAAAGATACCGCCAATCAAAAAACAAGCAGATACAAGCAAATACATGAAAGATTTAAAAACATTAGTTTTCATAAACACCTCTCTTATTAAGATAATTTTAGCACATTACTAAAATATTTCAAAATAAATAGATAAAATTATTATAAATATATATTTATATTTAATACATATAAAGGTCATAGAAAATTAAATAGTGCAAAATAAAATAACGCATAAATACTCTAAATTCCATATTGTGTGACGAAAAAACTAATGAAATATATGAAAAAATCAATATTTTATTTAATTTTTTTATTAAAAAATGCGATTTTTTTAATATTTTTTATTTTCACTTTTAAATTATTTTAATAAATTTTGACATAATAAAAATATGGTAAAATTTTTAAAGAATTTACTTCTATATATCAGTGCCTTTGTGCCTATGTATTTTTTGGTGCTTTTAAAGCTTGTGGTGGAGATTATGAACGGCAATCTCACCTTTAACGCACTTAACACCATAAATTTTATTCTTCTCATCTTGCTAATTTCAAGTGGTATTTTTGGGCTAGTTTGGAATGTATGGCTCAACCATGAAAAAGCAAAAGAGATAGTGGTGCTTAAAAAGGAGAATATAACTGACAAACATTTTTTAGGTTACTTTTCTCTCTTTGTCTTTTTTGCCATACCGTTGCAATTTGAAAAGGTCAGTGTCTTTTGTGTTATCTTTGTGATACTTATCTTTATCGGCATAGTATATATCAATAATTCGCTTTACTACATTAATCCACTTCTTAATATTTTAGGTTATAACTTTTATGATATACAATATAGAGATGTAGAAACAGGTGAGATTAAAACGGCAAAAATATTTTATCGGGGCTGTATTGAAGAAAATAAATTTTACATGGCGAAAATTAAAAATATCCACTTTACCTTTATTGAAAAGAATTCAAAATAATTTATAAAAACAAAAAAAATAATAAAAAATATATATTTTTTAATAAAAAAATTGATTTTTTGATTAAAATTTAGCTATTTTTCTTTTAATTAATAAATTTAAGTAAATAATTATTGTATGAAAAAGAAAGATAAAATGATGTTTTTTCCAACTTCTAATGGGGCAGTTTGTATGCATCAAGGGTTCGAGGCTTTGTCTAGCATTGATGCTGGAGGAACTCGAAAACTTTGGAGTTCGAGAAGTAAAAACAAGATAGTCTTTTGGCACTTTCCTTTTGCAAGAGGTTTACAGTTTTTTATCTTTGGGCTCTTAGCACTTTTTCATTCACTTTTATGGTCGGAAAGAATGAGCGTAAAGAAAAAGAAAAAAGACTACCTTGTAATATTCTCCATTCTTAGTGCCGTAGTTGGTATTGTGTTTGCGGGAGTTGTCATCGGCTATCTTCCGGGGAAGCTAGGCTATTTCATTGTTGGAGCTGAAGGAAGTGCAATCTTAAGAAATTTCATAATCGCCTTTTTTCGTTTAATACTTCTTGCAATTATCTTAACCATGCTCAAAAGTTTTTCGGTTGTTCGAGAGTTTTTTCGCTTTAACAGGGCTTGTGACCTTGTCTCTATCTATGGTGAAGATTGCAGAGGGAGATATAAGTCTGGGCTGTGCGAACCATTAAATTTTTTGAACTACCTCGTTTTTGTTTTCTTTTTAGATATTTTTGTGGTAACATTGATAGGAGTAAGTTACAATTTTTTCTTAAATTTCTTAGTAAACTTGGCTGTGCTTTTACTTTCAATTATGCTTTGCTATGAAATTTTGAAACTTATTGATTTAAGCGGGTGGAGCTATCTTAAGTCTCTCTGCTTTGTGACCTCTTTCTTTGTAACTATGAGGCCGTCACTCACTCATGTGGAAACGGTGTTGACAGCAGAGACGGAGGTGCTGTTTTTAACTTCACAAAAGGATAGAAATGTTATGGAAAATGATGGAAAGAAGCCTTTTTCTGTGGTATATGCAGAAGCACGCAACAAGTTGCAGTCGGTGGATACAAGTGATGTTGATTGGATAATTGCCACAGTGCTAAATAAAAATCGGGCGGAAGTGAAACTTGTGGAAAGCGTGACGGATAAGGAATATCGTGATATCATGCGTGCGGTGGCAAGAAGAGCGAATGGGGAAAGTGTGGATAATATCTTTGGCTACACAGAGTTCTATGGACTTCGCTTTGATGTCAACAAAAAGGTGCTAACTCCACGTATGGAGACGGAAATTTTAGTGGAGCAGGTGCTTAAAAATATCAAAAAGAAGGATAAGGTGCTTGATGTTGGCACGGGAAGTGGTGCAATTGCTGTAACAATTGCAAAATTTAGTGATGCAAGTGTAACTGCCCTTGATGTTTCTCGTCAAGCTCTTCAAGTTGCAATAGGAAATGCAAAAAAACACAATGTAAAAGTGGAATTTATTGAAAGCAACCTCTTTGAAAACTTGAAAAAAAGAAGAAAGTTTGATATAATAGTGTCAAATCCGCCATATATACCAACAAAAGACATTGCAAACCTTGATGTTAATGTTCGTGAATGCGACCCAAAACTTGCCCTTGACGGAGGGGAAGATGGGCTATCGTTTTATCGTGAGATAACAAATGAGAGTGTTAAACATCTTTATAAAAATGGTATGCTCTTTTATGAAGTGGGCAAAGGTCAAGCGAATGCGGTGAAAAAGCTTATGAAGGAATGTGGCTTTAAAGAGATTAAAATCGTGAAAGACTATAACAAAATTGACAGGGTGGTTTATGGAAAACTATAAAGATTTGCTAGAAAAGACAAAAAAATCAAAAGAACGCTACGACGAACTTACCGAAGAAATCATGAAGCCGGAGGTTATTGCTGATAATCGTGCGTGGAAAAAATTGGTTAAAGAGAGAAATTCCTTGGAGGATATCGCAAATGCCTACCAAGAGCTTTTATCGCTTTCAAATAACTTAGATAAATGCGAAGAGGATATTAAGACTGAAAGTGACGCTGAGATGAAAAAGTTATATGAGAGCGAAATTTCCTCACTTAAAGAGCAGATTGAAAAGAAAGTGGAAGAGATGAAAATCTTGCTTCTTCCAAAGGACGAAAATGACGAAAGCAACGCCATTCTTGAAATACGTTCTGCTGCTGGAGGTGAAGAAAGTGCGTTGTTTGGCTTGGAACTTCTTAGAATGTACACACACTATGCTGATAAAAATCGTTGGAAGACGGAGATTTTAGATATAAACGAAACTGAACTTGGCGGAATTAAGGAGTGTACCGTGCTTTTCAAAGGCAAGGGTGCATACTCTAAACTCAAATACGAAAGTGGAGTGCATCGTGTGCAACGTGTGCCAGACACCGAAAGTCAGGGGCGTATTCACACTTCAACGGCCACTGTTGCCGTGCTTCCTGAGATTGAAGATATCGACTTTGAAATTCTTGACAGTGACCTAAAAATTGATACATACCGAAGCGGTGGTGCGGGCGGTCAGCACGTCAATAAAACGGAATCGGCAATTAGAATTACTCACCTTCCGACCGGTATTGTTGTGACTTGTCAAGATGAGCGTAGCCAACTTAAAAACAAAGAAAAGGCAATGAATATTTTAAGAAGCAAACTCTATGACTATTATCGTGAACAGAGAGATAGTGAATATGATGAAAACAGAAAAAGTCAGGTTGGGCGTGGAAATCGAAATGAGAGAATTAGAACATATAACTATCCGCAAGGGCGAGTTACCGACCATAGAACAAACCTTTCTTCTTATGATTTACAGGGCGTTTTGAATGGAAACATTGATGAGTTTATTGAAGCAATGATTTTAAAAGAAAGAGAGGAGATGCTAGAAAATTTGTAAATTGGCGAAAGTCTAAGAGATAGTTTATAAGTTAAAATATTTTATACTAATAAAAGGTAAGTCTTTGCAAAATTAATTTTTTAGAATGCAAAATAGCATCGACAAGATAAAAATTTGAAAAATTAAATAACAAAAAAACGAACTGAAATTCAGTTCGTTTTTTATTGTATTTTAAATTATCTGCCAATTAAAGTTCTTGCTGTGTTAATGATTGCGTTGAGTGAAGTTTGTTCTGGAGTATCTATAACGCCTGAACCATCTTGATAATAGCTATCAAATACACCTAAAGTATTCAAAATCAATGGAAGAATAAGGTTGAAGAATAGGATTAACGCAATGGTTACCACGATTGACACGATGATGTTAATCAATCTCTTCTTTGATTCCTCTCTTTGTTCAGAGCTATCCGCTCTTGCCATTTTAACACCAATATAAATGGCATAAACTGCACCAACAGCACCAACTAAAATCAATGCAATCCACAAAATCCATTCTACGGCACCTAATAATTGTTTTAACCAATCATAGTCGGCAATTCCCTCAATCACATCAGACCATGTCATAATTTTTCCTCCCATTAATTATTATCATTATCAAAACAAGAATTTTTATTCTTAAATTTGATTACATGCATATAATAACACATAAAAAAATATTTGGCAAACGATTTTAATAATTTTTTTAAAAATTTTTTAATTATTTTTTATGCCTATTTTAACATAATTAATTTCAAGATATTCTATAGGGGAGAATAGCAAACATTTATAATAAAAAAAGATAGTGAAAGATTACTATCCTCTTTTATGTTTTGCAAATTGTATAAACAGGAAGAATTAGATAAATTGTCTAAAATTATTGCTGCAACAGCATCCGCCCCAGTTATTCCAGTTGTTATTCCAGTTGTTTCCGCTTAGGCCTAAAAGTAGCAAGAGTAAGATGTTTGTGTTGGTGGCAAGATTTGTGTCGTTATTAGATGCTAGAACTGACAACAAAAATACCCATAAAAATTCTTGTGACATATTTTCCTCCTTTTTTCAACAAAACTTTCTCTTATAAGTCAAATATTTCAAAATTTAAAGTTTTGTTCATTTGACTTCCTCTTCATATGTAAGGCAAAATAATTAAAGGTGGTATGCTAATTTATATGTTAGATAAAAACAGTTTGTTACAAGGAGGCATGTATGGATAAATTATTACGGCTTAATGAGAGAAGTAAGTATGAAATGATGAAGTTGTTGCCAGATGATGAGGTGACTAACAGGCTTGCAGACTACTTTCAAAATTTTTCAGATAACACAAGAATAAGAATTTTATCCTGTCTATCTATTATGGATATGTGTGTCAACGATCTCTCTTTAATACTTGGCATCAACCAAACCACAATATCTCATCAACTTAAAACTTTAAAGGATCAAAATATAGTAGATTATAGGCGTGAGGGTAAGGTGCTAATCTATCGTATAAAATCGGAGCATATCTCGGATATGATGATGTATGCAGTGAATGTAATATAAAAAGCTTGAGGAGTGACAAAAAAGGACAGCGTTTGAGTGAACTTTTTACTTTACTTTTAAGGTTATAATATGTTACAATAAAGCTATTATGAAAAAGAAGATTTTACTACACTCTTGTTGTGGGCCATGCTCAACTGTGTGCATTGAAAGGCTTATAGATGACTACGAGGTCACTGTGTTTTATTATAATCCTAATATATATCCACGTGAAGAATATGAAAAGCGAAAGGAAAATGAAAAGATAGTATGTGCTCATTTTGATGTTCCTTTTATTGACGGTGACTACGATGAAGAAAGTTGGCTCGAATATATTAAAGGCTTGGAAGCGGAAAAAGAGGGTGGTGCGAGATGTGAAAAGTGTTTTTACTATCGACTAGAAGAGACCGCTAAAAAAGCTAAAGAAGATGGATTTGATATCTTTGGAACGACTTTAACAGTGAGCCCTCATAAAAGCACACCTGTCATAAATAGTGTTGGAAAGAAACTTTCAGAAAAGTATAGCGTAGAGTTTTTGGAAGAATCCTTTAAGAAAAAAGACGGCTATTTAAGAAGCGTAAATCTGTCAAAAGAACTATCATTATATAGACAAAATTATTGTGGTTGTAGATTTTCTATAAGAAAAGAAAATGGAGAAAAATAACGTAAATTTAATAAAAATATTAAAAAATTCGCATTTTTTGCAATTTTTTATTAAAATTTCATCAATTTTTATGTTTTTTAGTTTTTAAAATAATTATGGAGAGGTAGTTTTGAAATTTAGCGGAGATAACTTTATAAGTTATAATGAAAAGAAAAAGGAAGAGACAAAGTCTATTGCGTGGTATTTGACGACGCATATAACTTTATATATTGTGCTTATATTTTTCCTTATCTTCTTTGCTTGGTACACCTATTTTGTTGTCACTCACCGTTACTACATAGTCTATGGGCCATCTATGAAACCAATTCTCAATGAACAGGTTGCAGATAACGATGAAAATAGTGCGATGGACGCTGTTTATGTTAATCTATATGATAAGATAGAAGTTGGAGATATTGTGGTTATCAACGATGTCTCCTCCTCTGGAGAAAGCATAATAAAGAGAGTTGTGGCGGAGAGTGGTGACTATGTGACGATTGCAAAGAGCGGTGATAATTTCTATTTATATCGAATTCCTAAAAGCATGATGTCACAAAACTCCAATGGAGAAAAAGAAAGTCTGCTTTCTGACAGCAATGCGATTGTATTAGAAAACGAAAGTTCAAGCGGATATGAGGTTATCTGGGATGAGAGTTCTATATATGTTGATGGTAATTATACCTATGAGTATAAATTCTATGACAGATTCTTCTCTGATAACAGTCTTAATTATGATTATTATACTTCGCAAGACGGGCTTAAATATGTTTGCGTTCCTGATGGTTATAGCTTCTGCTTGGGTGATAATCGTGCGGTATCAGCAGACTCCAGAAGATATGGCTTCATTTCAAATGAGAATATGGTTGGCAATGTCGAACTTATTGTCTATGACTACTCTTTTGGGAATCGTGTTTTAGAGGTAATTAAATTCTATTATACTCAAGTGGAAGATTTTTTTGCAAGATAGCGAAATTGTTTGGAATTATTGAATTTTTGTGCTATTATAAAGACAGCAAGTATTGCTAAATATCACAAAAAGGAGAGAATTATGAATAAAGGTGATTTCATTAAAGCAGTTGCAGAAAAGGCAAATTGCACACAAAAGGACGCAGGAATTGTGTTTGACGCAATGGTTGACACAATTGTTTCTGTTCTTAAAGATGGTGACAAGATTGTTATTCCGGGATTTGGTTCATTTGAGCTTGTTAAAAAGGCGGCAACAACAAAAATAAATCCTTTGAATAAGAAACCTGTTAAGGTGCCAGCTTGTAAGCAACCTAAATTTAAATTTGGTAAGAGCTTCAAGGCAATTTTTAATGACTAAATAAAAATAACATGGATTTTTGTCCATGTTATTTATTTTAATAGGAAAAATTTTTAGCATTTTTCATTTGCTTCGTCTGTATCTTCTAAATTTATTATGACATATCCTTGTTCTAGGTGACAAAGAGGACAGACTTTATAACTTTCTTTTGCAATTTCCACAAATCCACAGTTAGAGCATTTCCATTTTGTCGGCTTATTTCTCTTATACATGGTGTGGCTTTTGTAAAGGTTGCCAAGGTAGTTCAGCATTTTATGATGAGTTTCTTCCACTCTTGCTACCATTTCAAAGGATTTAGCGATCTCTGTAAAGCCTTCATCTTGAGCAATTTTTGCAAAGGAAGGATAGATGTTTTTCGCCTCCGATAGCTCTATCATTGCTTCGCCTAAGAGAGATGTTTTAAGTTCAGAAGACTCAAAAGGATAGCCGGCTTCTATGGCAATATTCTTTGAGCTACCTTTTTCTATGATATAGTCATAGAAAAGTTTAGCGTGTGCCATCTCATTTTTGGCTAGAGTTTTCATGGTGTCGGATAAAAATTTTTGGTTGTCTTTTAGTGCCATTTTGCTCATAAATTGATAGCGTGCTCCAGCCTGGCATTCAGCAGCAAAGCCTCTTGCAAGATTTGTTTTAGTTACACTTTCATTAAAATCCATACTTTTATTCTCCTCCCATAAAATATTGACAAATTAAATTTTATTATTCATTTGCTTTTTTATTTTTTTTTGTTTACAATATATCTATAAATTTAAATTTCTAACTTTTCGTAAAAGGAGGGTAGTTATGCTTTTACCGGATAAAGGCAAGCCAACGCAATTTAGTACAATAAGAAAAAATTACTATATAATTATTGATGATGAGCGTATGACCACAAGAAAGCTCAGAAATAATCTCGGTTTTTACAGCATCGTCAGTGATGGCGACATCAAAGAGGAAGAAGTTATCTACGATACAGATAAAAAGTTGCTGACAGGTGTAGGGCTTTTGCTTAGAAAAAAATTGACGCCTGCACGTGCCTATTTTTCTCTTGTAAGAATAAATAATCTAACAGATAGTTATCAATTGCACGAAAAAAAATCTTTCCTTGGAGAGTGTGAAAGAGAAGATCAGCCAAGTGATTTTCCTGTGCAGGTGGCAGATGCTGTGAACAATATTTTTAATAATGTGTTTACGATTAATCTTGTAGATGTTGTCAAACATTGCACTCCATATATAAGAATAGGCATTGGTGGAAATAAATATAAGATTGTCAGTGGAACAGGTTATGAGGTGATTGCCACCTTTGAAAATCTAGCCATTCGTGATATGAGAACGGGTAGAAAAGGCGAAAAAAGAATATTTTCTCTTGAAATGGAAGACGATCCTAATTACGAAAAAGAGCGAGAGCATATTGAGGCTGTTATATCACGATATTGTAAAGAGCTTGTGCCGGTAATTAAAAATAGATTTGAGATTGCAGAAACTTTAGTTCGAGCACCTATTATTGATAAAGCTGAAGCGAAAAAGAAAAAAATAGAAGAAAAAAAGAAAAGAAAGGAAAGAAAAAAATCGGAAGAAGAGGAATTTTAATTCTTCTTTTTTATTTTAATTTAGAAAAATCTAAAAAAATCGCTATTTTATCAGAAAAAATCTAAAAAATACCATATTTTTTTTAATATTTTTATATAAAATTAATATTTGAAATATATTATGCGGTTATATAATAATATTTTTTTGTTGTTGAAATTAAAATTCTAAATAAAAGTTTGCCTTACATATAATATCCTGTGGAAAAGAAAAAACTCTCCTTCTGGACAAAACTTTGTTATGGTGTGGGCAACTTAGGCTATGGCAGTATGGGACAAACTGTCAACTCTTTTATCATGTTCTTTGCCACAAGTGTTATGGGACTTTCAGGAGTGCTGGTGGGTGCAACAATAGCTTTAACCTCACTTTGGGACGGCTTGTCCGACCCAATCATTGGCTACCTATCGGATAGGACAAAAAATAAATTCTTTGGCAGGCGACTTCTCTATATGCTGATTGCCTCTTTTGTGCTTGCAATATGCAATGTTCTTCTTTGGTCATGCCCTATAGAAAAAGGTTCAAATCTTGCTGTTCTTTGGCTTATGGGCTTTTTACTTTTACAAGAGACTTTTAATACCTTTTTTGCTACGCCATATTCAGCACTTTGCATTGATATTGCACCTGACTATAACGACCAAACAAAGATGCAAAGCTTTAAATCGGTGTTTTATATTTTAGGTATGATTATGCCTAGCGTTTTAATGTATATTTTTATGCCGTCAGCAAGTATCGGCGTTCAAACTCAGTTTAATAAGGAAGGGTATATCTATATCGCTCTTGTCAATTCTGCTCTTGTTGTAATCTGTGGGCTTATTTCCATCTTTGGAACACGAAAGAGGGTGATTTCAATGCCAAATTATGATAAAAGTGCAGTGGAAGACGAGGGAAGAAAAAAAGAGAAACATGGCTTTAAAAAGATAATAGGTGGATATGTGGAAACACTGAAAAAGAAGGAGTTTAGAATAGTGATGCTAGGCTATTCTGTCTCACTTATTGCGTCTATTTTTATAACCTCAGTTGGAATGCATCTTTTTACCTTTTGCTATCACTTTTCTTCCACTCAAATTTCGGTTATCATGATATGCCTTTTTGGTGGAGCAATACTTTCTCAACTTATCTGGGTTAATTTGGTGAAAAAATATGACAAAAAACAGACTTTAATCTTTGCCCTTTGCCTTCTTCTTGTCGGTATTGCACTCACAAGCGTCACCTTTCTTTTTCGCACTTATTGTTCAAGCGATTTCATCTTTTGGTTCGTGCTTCCTTGTATATTTATCTGTGGGCTTGGTTCAGGTGCTCTCTACTCTCTTCCTCACTCTATGTATGCTGATGTTGTCACTATGGAACAATACAAGACGAAAGAAAATAACGCTGGCCGTTTTACAGGTTACTACACCTTTACCTATAATTTTACAAACTCAATAACATTATTAATAATTGGAGTTCTATTAGATTTAATCAAATTTGATTCCGCAATGCCTCTGCAGGCTCTATCCGTGCAGGCGGGCTTAGGTAAGATTGTCTTTTTTGGAAGTAGTATTGCGATAGCACTTGCGATAATCATTTTTTCAAAATACAGCATTAAGCGGGCGGACATCTTGAAAGTGCAGATAAAGGAATTAGAGAAAAAGGACGGAAAGGTTTTAATTGAAGAGAAAAAATAGAAAATTAAAATTATAAAATGATATGGCACTAAATTAAAAATAAAAATTAATCAAATAAAAATACAAAAAATATATAAAAAAATTAATTTTTTATTAAAAAAACATCAAAAAAACACATTTTTTGATGTTTTAGATTATTTTTATAAGTAGTTATTTCATATTTTTATAGAGTTTATTTCTTGCGACTGCACAAACTGAGATGCTGTTTGCATATTTTGAGAGTGCCTTTGAACAGGAATCAACTGTGGCACAGGTGGTTATTATATCACCAACAAGTAAGATGGTTTTATTTTTAATATTGTCTTTGCCTACAACGGAAAAGATATCCTTTAAGTTGTTTAATCGTTCTGTGTAATTTAGTTCCTTTTGCTCTTTTGTGTCAAAATTCTTTTTCAAACATTCCACCACAGGCAATTTTGTCAGTTTTCCGATTTCTTCGGCTAAAAGTTTTGATTGATTAAAAGAACGCTCTCTTTCTCGTTTTTTAGTCATAGGTACATAAGTTATTAGGTCAAAATTTTTAATATCTTCACCAATATATTTAGTTATCATAATCGCATAGCCAAGAGCGAGATAACGTTTGTTATCAATTTTATAGGAAAGCAAATTTTGTCTAACTCTATCCTCATAGATAAGTGGACAGTACGCACGTTTATAGTAATGCTTGCGTCTTTGACAGTTGTCGCAAATTATCGCTTCATTTTTAATCGGCTCATCGCAAATTCGACAGCGATTGCCTATGTTAAAACTCAGCGTTTTAGCACAACTATCGCAATATGGGCGTTCATAAAAGTCGTTGATATCACGCCCACAAAAGATACATTTAATATCAGGTGGAAAAATCAACCTTAAAAAACTTTCTAGCCAATTTTTATTTAGTTTACCTTTCTTAGTTTTCATCGAATAATTTAGCCATTTTTTCTTCTGCAGTTATTAGTAATTTTTTAAGTAGTGTAAAGCGGGTTGCTGTATATTTATTTGATACCATTCGCTTTAAGTATTGTCTTTCGCCAACAATAACAACCATTTTCTTTGCACGGGTGACTGCAGTGTAGATTAAGTTTCTTGTAAGTATTATACTTGGCCCTGCAATTGCTGGGATAATCACTGTGTCAAACTCCGAGCCCTGACTTTTGTGTATGGTTATTGCATAGGATAAGGACAGGTCGAGTAAATCTGGACGAGTATAAAGGCAATTCCTGCCGTCTTCAAATTCCACATTAACTTCACCATTATTAGGGTCGATGAGAGTGATGTAGCCTATATCTCCATTAAAGACGCCCTGTCCTGTTTCATCAGCATATTTTCCAAACTTTTTCCATTCAAGGTCATAGTTGTTTGTTATCTGCATAACCTTATCGCCAAGCCTGAATATTGTTTGCCCTACTTCCACCTGAGGCCTATTTGGGCTTGGAGGATTGATAACCTCTTGCAAAGTTCTATTTAAACTCTCAATTCCACAAACTCCCGCTTTCATCGGTGCAAGCACTTGAATTTCACGTGGGTCCGTTTTGAGGAATTTAGGTAGGCGTGTGGTGACCAAATTGACTATAGTGTTTTTGATGCTTTCTGGGTCGCCTTTACTTTCAAAGAAAAAGTCATTGCTGGTGTTGTCGATGAGTGGCATTTTGCCATCGTTTATTAGGTGGGCGTTTGTGATAATCAAACTCTTTTCGCCCTGTCTAAATATTTTAGTAAGCATACAGTATGGTATTGTTCCACTGCCTAAAATATCAGCAAGTACATTGCCCGCTCCAACACTTGGAAGTTGATCTTTATCGCCGACAAGAATCAGTTTGCAGTCACGTGGAAGTGCTTTTAAAAGGTTACACATAAGAGCACAATCCACCATGGACACCTCATCGCAAATCACGGCGTCAACTTTAAGAGGGTTACTTTCATTGTGCATAAAATAACTTTCATCAGTTTTGATAACGTTAACTTCAAGCAGTCTATGAATAGTCTTTGCCTCTCTGCCTGTGCTGTCACTCATACGCTTTGAAGCACGTCCTGTCGGAGCAACAAGTGCAACACGAAGCTTCATATTTTCAAATATCTCCAAGATACATTTGATTATCGTTGTCTTGCCCGTTCCCGGCCCGCCGGTTATAACATATACGCCGTTATTGACTGCCCCAACAATTGCCTTAATCTGTTCTTCGTGGAGGGATATTTTGTTTCGTTCTTGAAAGATTTTGATATCCTCATCAACATTTATATCAACGCTTTTGCTGACATTTTTAAGCCATGTAAGCTTTTGTGCGATGGAATTTTCATAGTAATAATAGCGTGACAGCATAACAATCTCCACGTTGTCATTCCAAAGAGTGACGCAGGTTTTATCAAGACAGAGCGTATCAAAGGTGGAATTGAAAAGGTCGGTGTTCTCTTCATAAACTAAATCAAGTGACTTTGATGCTTCGTTAAAGAGCATAATTTTTGGAAGATATGTGTTTCCATTCTTTTCGCAACTTGTTTTTAAAACATGAATAAGTCCTGCTCTCACTCTGAAAGCACTATCCGCAGGTATGCCAATGTTTTTTGCGATTCTATCTGCTGTTGTGAAGCCTATTCCGTCTATATCTTCAATGAGCTTATATGGGTTATTCTTAACAATATCAGCCGTCTTTTCATGATAGACATTATAGATTTTCAGTGCCATATTTGTGGAGATGTTGTAAGATTGTAAAAACATAATGGTGTTTTGCACTTCCTTATGTTCCCGATAGCTCATGCCGATTTCAAGAGCTTTCTTTTCGCTTATACCTTTTATTGAGGCAAGCTTTTCAGGGGTATATTCCAGAATTTCCAACGTGTCTGTACCAAATTCTTCAACAATTCGCCTAGCAGTAATTGGGCCGACTCCCCGAATAAGTCCACTACCTAAATACTTTTCCATTCCAGCAATTGTCTTTGGCTGAGTTAGTTCGTAGGAAGTAAAAGCATATTGCACGCCAAATTTGGAGCGTTCAAACTTTCCCTCCAAAGTGACCATTGCACCGACTTTAACATCAATAAATTTACCTACAACCGTAACTAGTGAGCCGTCTTTTTCTAGTTTTGCCACGGTGTAGCCATTTTCTTCATTACGAAAAACAATATCTTCAATAGTTCCAATTAATGCCATATCACTATTTTAATAACTTTTTGTTTAAAAAGCAAGCAAATTAGTTGCAAAAATAGTGGCAGTTAGATATAATTAACTATATGAAGAACTTTGAAAAATTACTTGAAATAGAAGCATTGCTTGAAAATATAACAAAGCATTTTGCTAAAAACAACCTTTTAAGGGTGAAGTTTTTATATTTTGTCGGTGAGTACCAAAATTTATCTGTTGGTATGATTATCAGTAAGTTAGGAGTAAAAAAATCTAATTTTGCACTCATGAGTAAAAAACTAGAGAAAGAGGGTGTAATAAGCGTAAAGCATGGGGAATTTGATAGGCGTAATAGAATGCTATTTTTAACAGAAAAAGGCAAGAAAGAACTTGATGCTTATCTAAATGAAATCAAAAAGTTTTTTAGTGAAGATGACCACGACATTGAAAAGTCTATTGAACAATTAAACTATTATTTGAATAAGAAAATTTAAGCTATGATTTAAAGGAAATATTATGAATAAAAACATTAAATTTTATAATTCTTTAACCCGCCAAAAGGAAGCTTTTGTTCCGCTTGATAAGGATAACGTGAAGATGTATGCTTGCGGAATTACTCCTTCGGCTGAGGCACATATTGGGCATCTTTATCAAGCTCTCATTTATGATATAATGAGAAAATTTCTTGTGAAAGAGGGCTATAAAGTTGTCTATGCTAGAAATTATACCGATGTTGATGACAAGATTATTGCAAAATCAAACGAACTTCATCTTCCAGCGAATGAATACGCTGATAAAATGATAAAAAAGATAGATAAAGAGATGCAGGCCTTTCAAATTGGTGAGCCTGATATTTGGCTATATGCGACGAAGACTATTCCTGATATGATTGATTTTATTGGAAAGTTGATAGAAAAAGGAAAAGCTTATCAAACGCCTAATGGTGATGTGTATTTTAGTGTCGATAAATTTAAAGAATATGGAAAGTTGTCGGGTAGGCGGACAGATGAGGCTCTTGACGGCGTCAGAATTGAAAATGACGAATTTAAAAAATCTCCTCTTGATTTTGCACTTTGGAAGTCGGCAAAGGAAGGCGAGCCTTATTGGGAATCTCCTTGGGGGAAAGGGCGTCCCGGCTGGCATATTGAGTGTTCTGTTATGAACTTTGTGACCTTTGGCGAGCAGATAGATATTCACGGAGGCGGAAGAGATTTGCTTTTTCCTCATCATGAAAATGAGATTGCTCAAACCGAAAGTTTAACAGGTAAGCCTTTTGCGAAATATTGGATACACAACGGACTTATTCGTGTAAATGGGCAGAAGATGAGCAAAAGCCTTGGAAACTCACTTCTTATGGAAGATTTGAGGAAAAAATATCATGTTGAAGTTATAAAGTTAGCTTTACTTCAAAATTCGTATCACACCGACATAAATATAACCGATAAGCTTTTTGAAGATTCTGAAAAACATCTATATAATTTCTACACCGTTTTAAACGAAGTGAAAAAGAAATTTGGTGAATTTGCCAGAAGTGATAAAAAAGTTGAAGACGACTTTGATGATGCGATGCGTGATGATTTAAATACATCAAAGGCAATATCATATCTATTCAATATCTTTAAAGAGGCAAGAGAAAAACTACAAAATAATGATAAAAGCGTTATGGCTACTTTAAATAGTGTAATAAATACCTATTCGCTTCTTGGCTTATTTAAAGAAATTCCAGAAAATTTTATAAATATGGTAGATAAAAAATCTGAGGTTGAAATCCCAAAAGAAATAAAAGCTTTAGCTGAAAAGCGTTGGCAAGCAAAGAAAGATAGAGATTTTGCTTTGGCAGACAGTCTTCGTGAGGAAATTCAAAGTTTAGGCTATCTTGTGAAGGATACCCGTGACGGCTATGATTTAAGTAAAATTTAATAATCAAATACATGATTAATATTAATCGTGTATTTTTTTAGTATTTGCTAAAAAATTTTAATTATTACTTGACTTGCGTATAAAATACGCATTATAATAAAAGTGTGTAGAAAAGTTATGCTTTACTTAGATTATCGTAACGTTATCTAATTGATAAATGTAACAAAAAATATATTAATAAGACTTTAAGGTCTTTTTAATATAACCACAAATGCGTATAAAATACGCAAATATAAAAGGGGGTATTTATGAAAACGATTGTGGTAAATTTAATAGGAGCGGCAGGCTCAGGAAAATCGACACTAGCTTCGGAAATTTTTGCCAAGCTTAAAAGGGAGGGGTACAACTGCGAATATGTGCCAGAATTTGTTAAAAAGAGTGTGTATGAAAACAATATGACTATCTTACACAATCAACTTGTTATCTTAGCAAATCAATATTACAACATGGATATTCTTAGAGATAAGGTAAATATCATCATCACAGATTCGCCAATTATACTCAGTATTTTCTATAATCAAAACAATCATAGTAAGCAAAATACCTTTAAAATTCCTGATGAGATATTAAATAAATTGATTCTATATATTCATGGAACTTTTGACAATCTGAACTTCTTTATTGTGCGTAATCATGAATATAAGCGTGAAGGGCGATATCAAGACGAAGAACAAGCGAAAGAGGAAGAAAAAAGGTTAATGGATATGATGGATAGCCTTAATATAAATATGCAACATCTCCTTTCCACAGACGATTGTGCAAAAATAATTATTGATAAAGTCAAAGAGAGGGTGGAGTTTTATGATTCTTTAAAAAAATCAGGGCAAGAGATTGAAAGAAAATTTTTGGTTAGAAATTTGCCGTTTAACATAAATAGCCTTGAACATCATGATATTCTTCAAGGCTATCTAATGTCCAATAATGGAGAGATGAGAATAAGGTCGGTGGATAATAAAAACTTTTATCTGACAAGAAAATTTGGGCAAGGCTGGAAGAGAGAAGAGTTTGAAAAAGAGATTACCATGAATGAGTTTTTTGAGTTGTTAGGAAGTATAGATGGAAATTTAATAAAAAAACGAAGATATTATTATCCTTTTGAAGATGGGAAGGTGGCTGAAATTGATTGTTATTATGGCAAATTAAAAAGACTAAAGACGGTGGAGGTGGAATTTCCCTCCTTTGAAGAAGCAGACACCTTTCAAAAGCCAGATTGGTTTGGAAAAGAGGTGACAGATTCTATGGAATTTAAAAATCGACATCTATCCCAATTAAATAAAATTTAAAAAAAATATCAATTTAGTCTATAATTTTTTAAACTAATTAAAAAGGAGTTTTGCTAATGAAAAGCATAACTCCTTTTATTGTTTATTCTACTAGTTTCAGATATCACTAACCTTAGATATGTTTTTACTTATTAATTTTTTCTAAACGCTTAATAAATTCATTTTCTTCATCTTCTTCAAGGTGAGCTTTGCCACTTGCTTTTAGATTTTCTAAGAGTTCCTCAACCTGTTCCTCACTTACAACCATTTGCTCTTCTTTTTTCTTCTTTCTGTTAAAACTACTTAATAGTTTATTGAATTTTTTATCAAATTCTGTTTCGCCTGTAAGTTCATCTGTTGGTACTTCGATAACTCCTTTTTCATTCGGGGTTAAGCCATATTTTTTACGCATATACCACTCTTTGAGATAGAATACCAAAACAACAACAAGTGTGGTACACAAAAGCATAGCAATTAGGGTGATTATGACAGGAGCAGAATATGTTGTGATAGAGAAAAATTGGCTCATGCTTGCAAGGCAGGCAATAATTAAAACTCCTGAAAGCGAAACGCAGATTGTTCTAAGTTTATTTAAAGGCCAGCACGTCCAGACAAGATTGATGTAACCTGTAAAGACAACCAAAAGGGTGGAAAGAGAGGAGAATTCTTCAGGTGATAGCGTGTCAGTATTTGCATTTAAAAGCACAACAACAAGCACATTTATGAACAAAATAAGGGCACAAGGAATAGATTTTTTCAAAACTTGCGGAATAAAATTGCCCCGTATTATATCATTGTTAGGTTGGAAGGTTAAAATGAAGGAAGGAAGTCCAATCACGAACATTTCAAGAAGAAGTAGTTGTCTAGGAGTGAACGGATAGGAAATCTTGAGCACCAAGGTTGTCACGCAAAGCATAATGGTAAAAAGCGTTTTCATAAGGTAAAGGACAGATGATTTTTGCACGTTGTTGACGATTTGTCTTCCCTCTCTAACAATGCTTGGAAGAGCGGAGAAGTTGCTTTCGAGTAGAACTAGGTGGGAGATATTTCTTGCCACTTCACTTCCGTCTGCCATGGCAATTGAGCAGTCTGCTTCTTTTAAGGCAAGGGTATCGTTGACACCATCACCGGTCATAGCTACAGTGTTTCCTTGCGTTTTTAATGTTTTAATTAAGATATGTTTTTGTTCTGGTGTTACCCTGCCAAAGACAGTGAATTTGTTAGCGAGTTGAGCAACTTCTTGTAAGCTGACATTTTCTAACGAAACATATCTATCATAGCCTTCCACACCAACTCTCATAGCAATTTTTGAAACTGTTATTGCATCATCACCAGAGATAATTTTGATTTTTACATTATTCTTTTTGAACCAATCTATCGTTTCCACAGCGTCTTTACGGATATGGTCTTCAAGAACAAATAAGGCAATAAGCTTACCATTTTTGCCGGCAATTTTTTCATCATAAGCACCGTCACTTTCGCAAAGTCCGATAACACGGAAGCCCTTTTCCATATTGCTAACCATAATCTTTTTTTGCTCAGCAGAAATTTGACACTTTAAGAAAGACGGAGCACCTAGAAAATAGGTTTTACCATTTTTTAAAGTTGTTGCACTATACTTTCTTTGTGAAGAAAACTCTACAATCGATTTAACAGTGCTTTCAGTATCTTTACCAAAATGCGTCAAAAGTGCGATGCTTGTGGCATTCATGGTCTTTTGATGTTGCAAGATAACTCTCATCACATTCTCTATCTTTGATTTTTTGCTTTCAAAAGGTATGACGTCAACCACGTTCATTGTGCCATCAGTTATCGTTCCTGTTTTATCTAAACATAGAACATTTGCTCTTGCCAGCATCTCTATTGAATAGAGATTTTTAACAAGGGTCTTTTTCTTTCCAAGCTTGATAACTCCAACAGATAATCCAACAGTGATGAGAAGATACATTCCCGCTGGTATCATTCCGGTCAGTGCTCCACTTGTGCTTGTAATGGAATCTGTGATTGATGAGCCGAGTAGGACGCTTTCTTTAAAAAAGGTTAAAATTCCAACAGGTATCAATATCAAAATGATGACCTTAATTAAATTATTCAAATCTTTAAAAAGGTTGGAGGTCTGTGGTTTAAAGTCCTTTGTTCGCTCGGCAACTGTCTGAATGTAGTTATCTTTTCCCACTTTATCCACACGTGCATAGCATTGTCCAGAAACGAGAAAAGAGCCGGCAAGTAGAACATCTCCAATATTTTTCTTGATAGAATTACTTTCGCCGGTAAGCAAGCTTTCATTTGCTTCTACCAATCCACTGACTATAATGCAATCGGCAGGGATTTGGTTGCCGTTTTCAAGTATGATGATGTCGTCAAGCAGTAAATCATCACCCTTGACCTCTTGAAGTAGCCCCGTTCTTATCACTTTGACCTTAGGTGCGGTGACTAGTGACAATTTTTCAACTATTTTTTTAGCTTTAATCTCTTGAATGATGGATATGGCAGTGTTTGCAATAACAACGAATAAGAAAAGCAAATCTCCCCAAGCTTTGACACAGATGAGAGCTATAGCAATCAAAAGCCAAATACAGTTAAAAAACGTGAAGATATTTTTGCAAATTATGGAGAGGTATGAATTTGAAGTTTTGATTTTTGTGTCGTTAATAAGTTTATGTTCCTTTCTTTCAGCAATTTGCTCTTCAGAAAGGCCATGCTCGGCATCTGTCTGATATCGAACAACCGGAATTGATACTGAATTTTGTTTTTTGCTTCTAAATTTTTTGTTTCTCATTATATATAAATATAATTATTTTTGCCATATTTGTCAATTATTAAAGCGATTTTCTTGACTTTTCTTTACTTTTAATTTAAGATAATAATGAAAAATGATAAATAATTGACAACTTATTTTTTTATGCTCGCTTATTTTATTTAATGTTAGGAGGAAGTATGTTTATTCCTGTTTCGGCCAATTTAATTAAGCTTTCAAAAATTTTTCCAAAGGATTTGTATGTTGTAGGTGGCTATGTTCGCAACTGCCTTATGGGGATAAAGGGTGGAGATGTAGATTTAGCTAGTGATGTTGATATTGAGGAAATCACTGAAATTTTAAAAGCTAACGACTACAAGGTCAAAGTTAAAAATTCAATGTATAATTCTATAAGCATATCTAAGGATGCGGAAAGCTATGAGTTTACCTCGTTTAGAAAGGACTTTTATCCTGATAACGGCAAGCATTGTCCGATAAAAGTGGAGAGAACCTCAGATATAAGAGAAGATGCTAAGCGTAGAGATTTTACAATAAACGCCATCTATTACAACATCAATAGAGATGAAATTGTCGATTACTATCAGGGTGTAGTAGATGCAAAACAGAAAATATTACGCTGTATTGGCTCACCGGAGGAAGTTTTAAATTATGACGGTGAAAGAATTTTAAGAATGGTTAGAATTGTCGGTGAACTTGGACTAAAAATTGACAAAAAAACGCTCAAACAGGCATTTTTAATGGCAAAAAATATCGGAGATTTATCACCAAGTAGAAAGTTTGCTGAACTAGAAAAAATCGTATATTGTGACAAGCGTTATCCAGAGATAAAAAGTGACTATGTTGAGGCTCTTAAACTTTTAAACAGGCTCAATGTTTGGCAATATTTCGGCTTGCCATTTAAAAAGGTAAAATATAAGATGGTGAAAAAAGCAGAGGATAGACTTCTTGGACTTTTGATTGATATTATAGACACCTCTCAACCGGAGTGCTTGGAAGCGTTTATGGAAGAATTTTTAAAAAAACAATTCGGCTTTACTCAAAAGCAGACGCAAAAAGTTTTCACCTATATTTCAGGCTACTATAACGCTATCAACAAAATGAGCAATAAAGAATACTTTTTTAAATATTTTGATGATGTCAATGTGATTATGCCTCTTCTTGCAAAAAAAAGTAAGCATTTGATGAATAAATATATGTTTTTCTACAAATACATCATTCGTTATGGCTTAACCATACGTGTAAGCGATTTAAAGATAAATAAAGATGATATAAAAAATAATTTTCCTAAGATTGACCATAGAAGTTATGACAGAATTTTGGAAGACTTACTTAGCAAGGTTTTTGATGGAAAATTACCAAACGAAAGAGAAGCTCTTCTTCAAGAGATTGATAAATGGAATTTTTAAATATTTATGTTAATTTTGGTTTAAATAGTGTGCGTAATGATGTTTTAGTGGTGAATTTGTATGCCTTTTATGAATTTTCACATTAACTATATTTTATAGCACTTAATAAAATAACTTTATATATTTTATAAAAAACTAAAAATAATTTGACAATTTTTGATAAATTTAGTTATATTAAATATATGAAGAATATTTTTAATAGAAAGTATCTTATGAGCATAGTTTGTTTATTGTTTGTGGCAATAATTCCACTATGCTCTATTAATATCTATAACTATTCTCAAGCTTTCTCCACAACAAGCCAGGAAGAGACGCTTGATGATGAAGAAACTTTAGATGACGGCGAAGAGGCTTTTGACAATACCGAAGAGGGAATTTTCGATGGCGAAGAGAATAATGGTGCTGGAGAAAACGGCTCAGACAATGAAGAAGAAACGGTTGATGACGGGGAGAATATATCATTAGACAATGACGAAGACGAAGTCACCACCACCGCAAGCGGCTATTGGACGGATTATGCGACGGAAAATCTAAGTCAGACAAATGGTACATATATTATAGATTCCGCAGGTGACCTTGCTTGGATGGCAAATCAAAGTAGTTTAACAGGAACATACAACTTAGCTGCAAATATAAATTTGTCATTACATTATTGGAAGCCAATAATGAATTTTATGGGAACATTTGATGGAAACGGATATACTATAAATGGCTTTACTATATTTGAAGAATATACCCATAATAACGAGTTTGATGGGCATATGGGGGTTTGTTATTATGGTCTTTTTGGAAGTGTTAAAGGTGGAGTAATTAGAGATGTAATAGTAAAAGGAAATATTGACATACGTATAAATGTGAAAATAATTACTGGTGAACCTTATTGGAAGGATGAACTTTATTGTGGTGGGATTGTTGGCTATGCACTAGGAGCAACTATAGAAAGATGTGTGTTTTCAGGAGATGTTTATGTTGCAACTCACGCAACAATTACCCCTTATGTTGGGGGAATATGTGGCTGCAGTTTTTTATACCTTAATACTAATGTTTCAATTTTTCCTATGCCTACTGAAATAAGAGAGTGTATTGTAAGAGGAAAATTTATAGTTTACGTTCAAAGAGTTTATAATGCTATAGATTTTACAGGCAAATATATGCTGTGGAATGTAGATGGTTTTGTTGGTGGAATAGTTGGGGCTGCAATTTCTAGCAATATTGAGGATTGCGTTAATTATGCAACTTTTGATAATAGTGGGAAATATCCTGAGATATTTTCATTTATAGTTGGCAATCCTAAATATATAGGAGGAATTGCAGGGGTGGCAGGAAGTGCGACCATAAACCATTGCATCAATTATGGAGTTTTTTATCAGCAAAAAACCACATTGGAAGCCAATAATGAAGGCCATATATTTTATAAAGGTGGTTTAGCTGGATATCTTGAGCAAGGCGAAATAACAAATTGTATTTCGGCGGGGCAAAAGCATAAAGGCCACGAGAAAGTAGCATTTGGTTTAATTTGTGGAGGCGAAACGGATAGTACCATAAACAACATTAGATATATTAATTCAGGAGATTCGTTGTTTGGTGATGGATCTGGAGGCAATAGCACACAAATTTCATCTTTTTCTTTAACCGAGACAGGAAGAAAATATATGTTATCACTAGGTTTTTCTTATGACGAAGACGAAATAGATTTAACATGGACTGGGATTGATGCCTATGGATTAATGAGTTTTTCACGTTATGATGAAGAAGTTGTTGTTCCTTCTTTTTATATAAAGCGAATGAACATTAGAGTGTTAACATATGATAATTACAGAAATTATACGGGGTCAGATTTTGTAATAGAAAGTTCTTCTGGCCTGGTGAAGTATTATTCTTCCTGGTATGAGTTTTACGCTGTGGTAACAAATAATGATACAAATTTTCTAACTATAATTAATAATGAAATTGATTATGCATTTAGAATATTTCACGATAACACAGGAACTTTTGGAGAATTTGGTGAAGAAGTAGAGGTAGATAACTGTGCAAACGAATATTCTTTATATTTTAAAGAAGGCACATATCATTCTCTCTTTGATAGAATGGCTATCATCCTTGAGCCGAGAGAGATAAATGAAGAGGAATATGCAGAGTTTGGGGTTGTTTCTGAGTATAGTGAAACATTGTTCAA
>CALVYQ010000009.1 GCA_944372335.1 uncultured Clostridia bacterium
AGCGTAAGTAGGCAAAGCGGAACATATACCTATGTATCATTAGGCAATAACAGCACAAGATACACACTTTTAAGTGTCATGGTAGCAGATGAGATAGCTAACAACAGCGACCAAGCAAGTGGCATAGGCGACTTTGCGGGCAGACTAAATAGTTCTGAAATAGATACCTGCTTTGTCAGAAAGTCAAGGACAATAGACGAGGAGATAGGTGGCTTTGTGGGCAACACAACCTCTGGAACAATCAGCCACGCCTACACATCACGCATGGATTTTGTAACAAACACAATAGGCACCTCAATGAACCATATACACACACAAATCTCCGACATCACCACCTGTCCAGAGTGTGCCGACCGCTTCATCTGGTAAATTACAAAAAGAATATATTAAAACTTAAAAACTCTATCTCTTAAAGCCTAGTGCTAAATAAAGTGAACTTAAAAAGGTTCACTTTTTTAATGAAATGAGAAATATATTAGAAGTTTTAATATAATTAAAATTTTGCGGCATAATAAAGTCATGAAAAAAAATGTTAATAATGAAATTACAAAAAAAAGCAAGAAAAAAGAGAAAAAAAGTGGTTTTCTTTGGTTTCTTTCTGTATCAGCGGTGGCGGTTGGTTGCCTGCTTGTCTGTCAATTCTTTTTTGCGAGTTCTCTGACAAATAATGTGAAATTTTATGAGAATACCAAGATTAATGGAATTGATGTCGGCAACATGACTATGGCGGAGGCTGAGAATGTTGTTTTGACGGATATGCTTACAAGTCGTGGTGATATAGAGATAAATCTAACTTGTGGTGATAAGGAATGGAAGCTTAAAGGTACAGATTTTGAAGTGACAAACAAGATAGAACCATACATAAAAAAAGTGGCAGAATATGGCAGAACGGGCAACTATTTTCAAAATTTAAGCAAAGCAAAAGATATAAAAAAGAATGGCAAAGATTTTCAAATTTCTTATAAATGTGTGCTTGCTGATATGGACGAAAAGATTGAAGATATAATTGAAGAGGTTGAACGTCCGCAAGAGGTGGCAAAACTTGTCTTTTTGCCTAATGAGGAACAGATTTTCGAGGTAGATAAAGGACAAAGTAGTGTTACAGTACTTCGTGATGAGCTATACAGACGAATTGACGAGGGGCTTTTAAATGGTAAAGTGGCAAATGTAGAGATTCCTATAATTGAAATTTCGCCGGAGTTCGATGAGGAGGAGATATTAAACTCTGTAGTTAAAAGGAGTGAATTCTCTACGAATTATGCTACAAGTTCAAGTGATAGAAAGAACAATGTAAAAAAAGCACTAGAAAGTTTTAACGGTCTTGTTGTTGAAAGTGGACAAACTGTATCCTTTAACGAAACAACAGGAGCAAGAACGGAAGATAATGGTTATAAAAATGCACATATAATCTATGGCGGTGTCTATGTCAATGGTGTTGGTGGAGGGGTGTGTCAGGCTTCGACAACTCTCTATAATGCATTATTATTGGCAGGACTAGAAATAAATCAGGTGTATCACCATTCGCTTCCAGCCTCCTATGTTCCCCTTTCTTTTGATGCAATGGTGTCAGGCAATTATTGCGATTTGGTATTTACTAACAATTTAGAAAAATCGATTTACATAAAAACTTCGACAGATGATGAAAAAGTTACCGTAGAAATCTATGGGCCGAGTATGGACGGAATGAAGATTGAAAGGCGTGCTGAACTAGTTAAAATTTTACCTCACAATGGAGATAAGATTGTTCCTGATACTAAGGGAGAATATTCTAATAAAATCCTATATAAAGGTGAATTTTATCGTGTTAAATGGCCGAGAGAAGGATATGAGAGCAAGGGTTATTTGAGATATTATAAAGATGGTGAATTTATTGAAGAAAAGGAGATAAGACATGATTTTTACGAACCTCAGGACGGCATTGTTATGGAAGGCGTTGAGGAGCTTGGTGCAGGTATGACTTTGCCTGCGAGTGATGTTTCTATTTGTAGTCCGCAAAAGGTCACAAAAAAGGCAGAGGATAGTGCAAGAGAAAGATTGGAAAAAATTTAATCAAAACTAATAGAAAATATAATATTTTTAAATTAAATTTGCAACTTTATAAAAAAATAGTATAATATATTATTATGAGTGAGAAAAAGGAAAAAGTTGAAAAAAAAGAATTAACTCTTAAATCTAAAATTTTAAGAACAATTTTAGTCTGTGTTATCATAGCCTGTGTGGTAGTTTTGGGGTATTATATATTAAGATGGACAGGTGTATGGGAGAAGATTAATTCAGTTGAAAAACTCCAAGAGCTCATTCTTTCGTGGGGATTTTGGGGAAGGCTTGGCTTTGTTGTGTTATCATTTTTACAAGTGACATTTATTCCTCTTCCATCGACTGTAACCATAATTGCTGGAACTTTGATATATGGGCCTCTTCAAGCTTCACTCCTCTCGCTTTCTGGAATACTCCTTGGAAGCATGCTGGCGTTTTTGCTTGGCAAGGTGTTTGGAAGAAAGCTTGTTGTTTTCATGGTGGGTGAGAGGACTTGTCAAAAATGGGTGCATTTTTTAAGTAATGCAAAGTATTCCTTTTTCATAATGATGTTGCTTCCTATTTTCCCAGATGATGTGCTTTGCTTGGTGGCCGGCCTCACAAATATGAGCTGGGCTTTCTTTACAGTGACAAATTTAATCGCAAGGCCGATAGGAATATTTACGGTGAGTTATTTTGGAAGCGGTTATCTTATTCCATATCACGGCTGGGGACTTGCTGTTTGGGCGGTAATAATAGTTTTGATTATAGCAGTTTTAATTCTTTCATATAAATATCAAAAACAAATTGAAAATTTTTTACTTAAAATATTTAGAAATAAAAAGAATAAATATAAGATAAACAAGGAAGAAGTTTTAGAAAATAATGAATTAAAAATAAGGGCAAAAGAACTTGGATATACAAAAATAGAAGAAAAAGAATTTAAAGAAAAAATAAATGAATTTAAAGAAAATATAAAAAATCACAAAAAAATCGAATAAAAAATTAATTTTTTGTGATTTTTTTGTTTATTTTTGAATTTTAATAAGTATTCCTTCTTTAATTTGTTTTGGAGAAAGATTGTTGTCGAGTAGTATTTTTGTGCTGTCAACATTGAATTTTTTGCTAATTATCTTTAAATTCTCGCCCTTTTTAACTTTATAATAAGGAAAGGAAATTTTTTTAACACTCATAATTCCTCCACAAAATATTTTATTGGCATAACTTTTTAAACATTCCAATAAATTATTATATATGAAATCAATTTTTAAAAGCGTTGCTTTAATTTCCGTCTTTTCCGTCTTAACACGGCTACTAGGTTTTTTGCTTAGAATTTTTTTGGCACGAACAATAGGTGCAGAAGCACTTGGTATCTATCAAGTTGCTCTCTCTGTTTTTATGGTTCTTTTGACGATTGTATCAAGTGGATTAACACTTATTATCTCACGCATGACAGCCTCATATCGTGTTTCTCAAGATAAAAAGGCTTCGGCAAGTCTTGTGACCTCTGCAATGCTTGTTGGACTTGCTGTCAGTGTGATTTTATGTTTAATTATTTTGTTGTTTAGAAATCTTTTTTCTAATCTATTCACCGATGAAAATAACATGAATATCTTGATAATACTTTTGCCGTCACTTATTTTTTCTTCAATATATTCTGTCTTTCGTGGAGCAATGTGGGGGCATGATAATTATTTTGCGTTGTGCATTACTGAGCTTTTTGAAATGGTAGTAAAAATAGCCTTTAGTGTGCTTCTTTTAAATGCAAGCATGGCGGCTCTTCAAAGTGCTATGACAGTTGCTTGGTCTTTTACTCTTTCCTGTGTGTTCTCAGCGATATTCGTGGTTTTGCTTTTCTTTTTCTATGGCGGGAAAATGGGCAAGCCAACCAAAATATACAAAACTCTAATCTCCCGTTCAGCTCCTATAACAGGAGTGAGAATAGTTGGAAGTTTAGTTCAACCTCTTATTGCCCTGATTCTTCCTGCAAGGTTAATACTTGCGGGCTACACAGCGTCTCAAGCGATGAGTATTTATGGGATAGCACTTGGGATGACTTTTCCTTTACTCTTTTTGCCAACCACACTTACAGGTTCTCTTTCGACAGCACTAGTGCCGGATATATCTATGGCAATGGCACAAAATGACAAGTCGCATATACAAAACAGAGTAACTGCCTCTATAAACTTCACTCTTTTTATCTCCTTTTTGGTAGTGCCGATATTTATGGCGATTGGTGATAAGATTGGTGTGTTTTTATATGATGAAGTTTTGAGTGGAACACTTTTACAATTTTCAAGCTGGATAATGATTCCCATGGGCGTTACAAATATCACTTCTGCTATTTTAAATTCTATAGGGTTGGAGGTTAAATCATTCATAAACTATATCATAGGTGGAGTGTTTACTTTCTTTTCAATTATGTGTTTAACAAACTATATGGGCGTTTTGTCTCTCCCTTTTGGAATGGGCGTAAGCACCACGATTACGATGATTTTAAACATCTTGATGATAAAGAGAAAACTAGGTATAAAAATAAAAATTCTTAAAGAGTTTACATTATTCACTTTGCTTTCTCTGCCAACGCTTGCTATAACCTCTTTTGTTAGCAACTTACTAGCCAATTTTCTTCCTTTAATTTTCAATCTTATTTTAAGTGGAGGACTTGGAATTTTAATTTTTGTCTTGCTATGTATAACTTTTAATATAGTAAATATTCACTCATATATTATTAAATTTAAAGAAAAAGTTAAAATTAAGGGCTTAAAACGTGCAAAAAAGTGAATTTTTTATGATTTTTTTATATTAAATATCGTTTAATAATAATAAGATTACAATAAAAAATTATTTTAAAATGATTAAAAAATTAATTTTTTATTATACTAGCAATATGTTAACAATCGTATTAAGGTCAATTTTAATATATCTCATTGTGCTTTTCCTTTATCGGCTTATGGGGAAAAGACAGCTTGGGCAAATGCAACCTTTTGAGCTTGTGCTTACTTTGATTATTGCCGACCTTGCCACCATTCCAATGGCAGAAATTTCTGTGCCGGTACTTCACGGTATTGTGCCACTTTTTACACTTGTGCTTCTTCATTTTGCTCTTACTCTTCTTTGCAAGCTTTCTCCAAAGTTTTCTCGCTTTGTTAGTGGTAAGCCTGTTATAGTAATTAATCCATACGGAATAGATTATAGAGCTCTTAAAAATCTTAACCTTTCTATTGATGATATTATGGAGGCAATGCGTGGGGCAGGGTATTTTAAGTTGGAACAGGTGCAATATGCCATAATGGAAACGAATGGGAAAATGAGTGTCTTCCCGAAAAGTGAATATGCACCTGTGACAGTTGGTGATATGAATTTAGATGTTGAAAAAAGTGTTTTACCGATAAATGTGGTAAGTGAAGGTAAAATTATGAATGAAAATTTGAAGATTGCAAAGATAGACAAAAATAATGTTTTGCAAATTTTAAAGAAAGCAGGTATTAAAAAGGTAAAAGATTGCTTGATACTCTCTGTTGATAAGGCGGGAGGTGTTTTTGCTCAAGAGTATAACAAAAAATACACAACATTTCAAATAGAACCGCTTGGGCAGGTGAGCGAATGACAAAATTTATGTGGTTTCAGTGTCTTTCAATATTTTTTATCTTGGTTATTCTTGTATTGGTGTGTGTATTAGAGGATAATCTTGTGTCAAGTGCATTACATGATGTTCGCAATTATTGTTATCAAATTGAAGCTTCGGTGGAAGAAAATGGCGGCATTTTGAATAACGATGTGGCTAGACTTGTTGATAACATGGAAGATAATTGGTTTAAGTACGAGTGGAACCTATGCTATATGGTCAATCATAAGTCCATTCAAGAAATAGGTGTGGAAATTTCAAAAATAAAAACATATATGGAAGAGAACGATAAAAAGGAATTTATGGCATCGCTGGAACTTATTAAGCTCTACGAGGAACAATACCATCACTTCATGGGGGCAAGCTTCCACAATATTTTATAAAGGATATAATTTTATATGTAAGGAAAATTAATAGTAAAAAATTATTAAATAGAATAGAACTTTTTATAAGACAATTTTTGTATGATTAAAAAAAAGTGGTAATATTTTTTACCACATTTTTTCTTTTTTTCTTAAAACAACAATTAGAATTATTGCAGCTATAACAATTAAAACTAAGATTATTAGCACAATGATAAGCCATAGATAGGAGTATGTTTCATCTTTTATTGTGGTGACGGTTGTGACGTAGGAGGTGATAATGTTGCCTTCTGTGTCATATATTGTGCAGGTGATATCAAATCTACCTTCAACATCGTTACTATCAAACAGGAAATCGTTGCCGTACATATCTTTTTCAGTATCTTTTTCGTTGTCATCACCATAACTTGGCCAAAGAGCTTGTCGATAATCGTTTTCTCCTGTTTTATCAGCTTCACGCATTACGTATCGTGTGTTATCTTTTCCTATTCCGGTCACTGACCAAACGATATGGCTTGGATTGACGTATTTATAGTCGTCTTGCTGTAAGGTTATGTAATATGTGTTCAAAAATTTATCAGAACTAAGAACTTCCGTATCGAAGCTGATTTGTCTGTTGATGGTGTCTATATCATCTGGAACAACTGCAAAATACATATCTCCAAGAGTCTTTTCAAAGGGTTGACCGCTTGTGTTATCTAAGTAACTATAGGTAAAGTCAAACTTATATATTCCAAAGCCGTCACCATATAGCACATTTTCAATAATTTCGTCTGGTTCATCTATATAAAAGGTTAAAACTTGGTTGTTAAGCACGTTGTTGTTGATTCTTTCTTCATACAGAGTGCGAGTTTCTGTGGTGTTTTCTTCCCAATTTTCTGTTTGTTTATATGATAATGACAATCTATAGCTTATAAAGGTGTTTGTGCTACTTGATATGTAATTTTCAATGTTGATTTTTATAAATCTAAGTTGCGACCAATTATAGTAGGCGTAGTTGACCTCTCTGCCATATTCATCATCTATGATTGTTACAGGATCGCTAAATGTAGGATTGAGGACGCTTGAAGAAGAACTGTAGCCCGTGTAGGTTATGGAAAAGTTATCATCTGAACGTGTAAGGCTGTTATTCCCTTGTGCGAATGCATCAAAAGTAGGCATAAATGTTAATATGCCAAGGATAAGTGCCATAAAGGCAAAAATTAAACTAAAAATTCCTTTTCTTACCATAAGTTTATTTTATCACATAATAATAAAATTTAAAAATAATTTTACATATTTTTTTGTTTGACAATTATTTTTTTTAATTTTATAATATTTATATGGATATTGAAATTGAAGAAAAAGAAGAAATAGATGTTCAAGATGACAGATTGAAAGAACTTGTGGAAAAGATGAATACCGAGCCACTTGTGTCCTCTTCGTCTCTTGAGTGGATTAAAGAGGAAACGCTTGTTTTGATTGTAAAAGTCAAAAATGAGTTTTCTGATGTTTTGCTTTTAGGGAAGAAGGTGGCAGATTATGTCTCTCTTGCTACCTCTGCTTGCACACAAAAAATGGTCGATGGAGAGGATAAGATTTATGAATCACTTTTAAAGTATTCATCTGAATATCAGCAAATCGCTGTGTTTTATGGTGACACTCCACTCCTTCAAAATTCCACTTTTTTTGAGATAATGCAATATTTTGCTTCAAAAAAGATGAATTTTCTTCCGCTAAAGCGTGGGTTCGTGATAAAGAGTGAATATATTGAAAATTTCGCTTCGCTTCTATCTACACCTCTTGACCATTTTGGACGAGATGATTTCTTTATTGTCAATGATGCTATATCAATGGCTTATGCTTTTAAAGTTTTAAGTAAAAGGATTATAGACTTTCAAAAATCACAAGGAGTTATTCTCTTTGGAGAAAACACAATATTTATTGACGCTGATGTTCAGATAGAGAGTGGTGTTATCATCTATCCTAACAATGTCATTAAAGGCGAAAGCGTTATCTGTAAAGGTGTTATTCTTCAAAGTGGTAACACTATCGATAACTCCATTATATGTGAAGACGCTGAGATTGGTCATAGTTACATTAAAAACAGCAAAGTGCCAGAGGGAAAGGTGCTTTATGGTGCAAATTTGATAAGCGAAACTATTTAGGAGGCAAGATGAAAATTGTTGTTGGGCTAGGAAATTATGGAACTAAATATGAACATACTTATCATAATATTGGCTTTGATGTTTTAGATGAAATTGCTGGGCGACTAGATATCTCTTTCACGAAAAAAATGTGTAAAGGGCTTGTGGCTGAGGGTAGGCTTGGGCGTGAAAAAATATTGCTTGTTAAACCGCAAACTTATGTCAATTTAAGTGGACTTTGTGTTAAAGAATTAAAGCAGAAATTTAAAGATGCACGCATTTTGGTGATTGCAGATGATATCGACCTTCCAAAGGGCAATTTGAGATACAAAGAACATGGAAGCGGTGGAACGCATAATGGCCTAAGAAATATAGTTGAAGAGATAGGCGAAGATTTTGAAAGATTAAGGGTTGGCATTGGGCGAGATATATTCATGGATTTAGCTGACTATGTGCTTTCAAAATATGACAGAGAGTATTTTGCTCCGATAATTTCAAAAGCGGCAGATGAGGTATTAAACAGGCTCAAATGAATTTTGTAGAAGAGATATTAAAGCATAAGGCTATTGGCGGTGTGACGATTGGAGAAAAGTCCGTTTTGGTGTATTTTTTAAAACGGGCTTTATATCTTTGTGGTGATTTTGTGACGGCAAGCAAACTTAAATTTGCTCTGTCAGCACTTGGTAAAAAAGCGGAAATTATCGCTTGTGGAAGAGAGGTGGTAGATGAACGAGATGCCAATCTCTATCCTTTTTCAAGTGCAGTGTCCAAGTTTTTGGCGGGAGAGCTTGATTATCTTATCTTTCTGCCGTCCTCTATGACAACTAAATTTGATTTAGCATTTCTAAAAAAAAGTTTTTTAATTGAAAAAAGTAAGGAGTATTCTTATAACTCTCTTTCTTCCACTTTAGTTGATTTCGGCTATGAGCGAACAGACTATGTCAACATTGAGGGGCAGTTTGCTCTTCGAGGAGATATCTTAGATATATTTTTGTTTGGTGATGACAGCCCTACACGTATTGAGTTTTTCGATGAAGAAGTGGAAAGGATTATCCATTTTGACGCTTCATCTATGAAGACGATAAAAGAACTTGAAAGCATAAAAATTTCACCATTAATCTTGAAATTAGGCAGTGACAATGTGACAGATATTGCTGAAAATATCGTGATTGACGAGCCGATTAAGATAGAAAATGAATGTGAGATTTTAAAGGAGAGTCGAAAAAATCTATCGTGGGCAGATGAAAATATGTTTACCGAATTTGAAACTCTTTTAGAAAAAGAACACTACACTTTTTCAAATTTAGGCGATGCAGATTATGACAATAAGACGATTGGGCAAAAGAGCTATTTGACAGATTTTAGCTCTCTAAAAAAAGATATTGAGATTTATAGATTTGATGATAATGCCATACTGCTTTTTGCAGGACGCTTCCATGAGCTTATGGAAGAGTTTTTGGTGACAAATAAAATTACATTTAAAAAATTTGACGGGAAAATTGAAGAAGGGAAATTATATGTTGTGGATAAATATTTTCCTTTTTCCTTTAGTTTTTTAAAAGAAAAAATTATTGCGATTGGCACTGACGATTTATATAAATCTAAGAGAGTGGAATTTAAAAAGGGTAAGGAAAAACTTTCGTTTTTGCCTAAGGTGGGAGACTATGTTGTTCATTCTTTCTATGGTATTGGTATATGTAAGGACATAGTTAGATTAAAGCTGACAAACTTTGAAAAAGACTACTTCGTGCTGGAATATAAAAACGGTGCTCTTTTATATCTTCCAACAGAGCAGGCAAATATGCTTTCTCAATATATCGGTGGGGAAAGTCCTAAGCTAAACTCTCTCGGCTCTCAAGAGTGGATCCATTTAAAGAATAAGGTCAAAGAGAATCTAAAGGAGATGGCAATTGAACTTGCTAAGATTTATAAGGAGCGTGCAACTATAAAGGGCTTTAAATTTGTTCGTGATGAAGAACTTGAGCATGAATTTGATGAATTCTTTCCTTATGAACTCACGCCTGACCAGCAAGAGGCCATTTTTGATGTTGACAAGGATATGGAAAGCGACAAAATCATGGATAGACTCATCTGCGGAGATGTCGGATTTGGTAAAACAGAGGTGGCATTTCGTGCTTGTTTTAAAACAGTATATAACTCTAAACAAGTGGCGTTTTTATGTCCGACAACAATACTCTCTGAACAACACTTTCGTTCAGCAACAGAGCGTTTTAAGCCCTTTGGCGTAAGAGTGGAAGTTTTAAATCGATTTAAAACACAAAAAGAGACAAATGAGATTTTGAAGAAGCTTAAAAACGGCGAAATTGATATTTTAATTGGAACTCACAAAATTTTAGGTAAGGAAGTGGAGTTTAAAGATATCGGACTTTTGGTGCTTGACGAAGAACAGCGTTTTGGTGTGAAAGATAAAGAAAAAATAAAAAAGCTAAAGCAAAACATAGATGTTTTGACACTTTCTGCCACTCCTATACCTCGCACACTACACTTGTCACTTAGCAATATCAGAGATATAAGCGTTATTGCGACACCTCCTAAGGACAGACTGCCAATACAAACTTATGTCACAGATTACAGCGACCAACTGCTTGTTGATACGTCACGTAGAGAGCTTTCACGTGGTGGAAAAGTGCTTATACTTTTCAATCGTGTTATGGATATATATAATTTTGCCTCTCACGTTAAAAACTTGCTTCCAGAAGGCAAGATTGGTGTAGCACATGGACAGATGATGGAAAAGGAACTTGCACGAGTAATTGATGATTTATATAATAATAAATATAACATCTTTATAAGCACCACTCTCATTGAAAATGGCGTTGATTTGCCTTCCTTAAACACTCTTTTTGTGCTTGATAGCGATAAACTTGGGCTTAGTCAACTATACCAAATTCGAGGACGAATAGGGCGTGGAGATAAGCTTGCCTACGCCTATTTAACCTTTGACAGGGGCAAGATTTTAACAGAAGAAGCCTATAAAAGATTGGAAGCTATCACTGAATTTAGAGAGTTAGGAAGTGGCTTTAAAATTGCCATGCGTGACCTTGAAATTAGAGGGGCGGGCAATATATTAGGTAAAGAACAGCATGGGCATCTAGAAAAGATTGGCTATGATATGTATCTTAAACTCTTAGACGAAGTTACACGCTCGTTAAAAGGTGACAAAGATTTAGAGGCAAAGGAAATTAAAATAGAGATGCCAATCGATGCCTATATAAATGAGGATTACATCGAATCACAAGAGGAGAGAATTGTTTTCTATGACAAGATAAGCCACATTTCCACTCAAAAAGAGAAAGAGGAAGTGTTAAAGGAGCTTAGCTTGTCAAATGGTGATGTGCCAAAGGAGACTAAAAATCTTTGCGAAATTGCTTTACTTAAAAATCTTGCACAGAATTTTAATGTTAAACTTATAAGAATCAATCAAAAGGAATGTTTGGTATATTTCTATAAATCAAAGGAAATTATCGACAAAAGATTGTCGAAAATGGGAGACTTTTATAGTTTTAGTTTAAAATTTGAAGAGTTACCTATTCTAAAACTAAACAGTGATGAAAGCGTGGAAAATAAGATGAAAATACTTATTGAGATGTTTTCTAAGGCACTAAGTTAGAAAAAATATGGAAAAATTATCTTGTTTTGCTTGAAATTTGCTGTCATATAAGTTATAATAATTAAGTTAAAATCTTACTACCTATGGAGATATTATGAAGAAAAAGATATTTTCACTTATTCTATGCCTTGTTATGTGTGCTTCGGTGCTTGCCGGGTGTAATTTATTCGGTCGTGACCTTGAAACTTATTATAACACCATTGTGGCACAGATAAATTATCAATATTCTATTGGTGCGGAAAATTATTCTTACACCGAGGATATAACAAAGCGTGATTTAGTTAATGCTTATAATAGCTATGGATACAACTATACTCAAAATGGCTACTCTCAAGAAGATGCAGTTGAAATGACACTAGATACTCTCATCAACAGAAGTTTAATGGTGACAGAGGTTGAGCGTTACTATAAAGAAGGTGGTGAAGAGCTTTTAAATGATGCGGAAAAAACATATCTTTGGGAAGAGACATATGAGGCTATCTATGATAACTTTAGGTCATACTATAATGATATTTTAGGCATAGAAGATGAAGATAGCTCTTCAGAAGATGAAAGTTCTGATGTTGTATATGAGCAATATAAAAATCAAGCCACTCTTTACACAAAGGAAGATGGCACTCTTGGCATTAAAAAGGTCGATATTGTAACAAATATTCGTGATGGAAATCATGTGTTAAGAAATGATGGTGGAATAGCCTATGATGTTGAATATCAAGATGGTGATGGGAACTACATCTTTAAAGATTTAATATATGAAACTATCCTTGCCTACACAAGAAACACCAATGGTAACACAGGAAGCACAAATTTTAAATCGGCTTTGAATGATTATATGAGTGCGGTAAGAGAAAACTATTCATATATTGACCTTGACGATGAAAAAACCTGCTTCATGTTTGAACTTGATAGAATTTATGAAATCTTAAAAGACAACTACATGGTGGAAAAGTACGAGCAGATCTATAATAAACTTGCAAGCTCTGGCTCAACTGTCACAAATGTGAATGTTGCTGATGTGATTAGATATTATGAAAATAATGTTTTAACTGATTATGAAAAATATATAAGTGATAGTGCGACTTTCCAAACTGATATTTTGTCGGAAACTACATCTCCAAACTATATAAATTCAAGTGAAGCAAGATATTTCAATGTGGCAGTTATTAAAATAGCTTTTGAAGATGGCGAAAAAGAAGCTCTTGACACAAAATATAGCAACAACAGTATAGATATTAACGAGTATTACAATGAGTTATTAAAATTATATTCAACAGCCAATGTTGAAATTAAAGATGAAACAACAGGGCTTGCTAGCGGTAAGACGATAGGTGCGGAAAATCTTTTGTCTGAAATAAAGAAAGCTTTGTCAACTACACGTAGCTATCTTGACTATAATACCGTTATTAATGACACAGAAAAAGTAAATGAAATCTTGGAGATGAGTGGAGTTTCTCAAAGTGCTTCTTCAGAAATTAAAGAGGAAACAATTAGAAATTATGTTGATAGTTACAACAATGAGATAGCTCATGAAAAGGCAAGTGCATTTTTAAAATATTACTATTACTACAATGATGACACGACCTATTTAAATCAAGACAAACTTTCTGTTTTTGGAATTTCAAACTCTGGTGAGGTGCTTTATAACACAACATATTCTAGTGCCAATGTGAGTGACGAAAGTATGGAAAACTATGAGATGTATAACGAATTCCAAGAGGCAATCAAGGCTCTTTATAACGATGGCAAGGCAGAAGTTGGTGATGTTTCAAATGTAGTTAGAGGAAGTGATGGTGTTTATATTCTATTCTATGCAGGAGAAGTAAACAATCTATTCTCTGGAATAACTGAGGACTTTTCTTTGACTCAAAAAGATGTTTTAAAACTTGCAAACACAACAGTAAATGTCTTCACAGAGAAAACTATCTTTGATCAAATTTATGAAAGCCTTTATGTTGATTCTGCTTATGGCGAATATGAAGAGAGCAGTATTGAAAGTTTAAAGAATTCTCTTACAATAGGAGAAGGTGGAATTGTTAAACGTGTTGATAAATATAGCGACTTATTTTGATTAAAAAACATATTATTTAATATAATATAAATAAACTTTTGTTTATTATTGACAAAAGTTTATTTTTTCTGTTAAAATATAATTATATGGACGAAAAAGAGGTTGTTGAAGATACAAAAATTGTTGAAGAACCCGACGTGAATAATAAGGGTAAGTTTTTTTCACGCCTTAAAGAGCAACGAGAGAAAAAGAAAAAAGAAAAGATAGAAGAGTTTAAAAAAGAAGATGTTGAAAAAAAAGAGGCTGTTGAGGAAAAGCTAGAAGAGGTTAATAAAGAAGTAAAAAAAATCAACACAAAAAAGCAAAAGATTATTAATGTTTGTTTTTTAATTTTTAATATAGTTCTTGTTGTTGCAATTTTGCTCTGGAATTTGCTTGGTTCTGATGAAGGCTTTACACCATTAAGTCAATTGAAAATCAATGGATGGTTTGTGCTTATTTATCTGTTATGTATAGCAATGTTGTATTTTTTAGATGTGCTAACCGTAAATAGAATGATTTATCGGAAAACATATAGAAGGCACTGGTGTTTGTCGTATAAAGCTGGTGCAATTTGTAGGTACTATGATGCTGTTACGCCTATGGCAAGTGGTGGGCAGGCTTTTATGGCTTCATATTTAATAAGTCATGATGTTCCTGCTTCTACCGCTCTTTCTATACCATTATCAAAGTTAGTATTTCAAAATTTTGCATGGATTATAATTTGTGCAATTTGTCTTATTTGCGCAAGTTTCAATCCTCAACTTTCAGGCTTTACTTTTGTTTCGGTAGCCAGCATAATTGGATTTATTTTAGCACTTGGCATGATAACTGTAATTTTATTTATGTCATTGTCTAAGAACGGTAAAAAAGTTGTTGGTTGGTTTATAAAAATTTTGCATAAGATGCACCTTATTAAAAATTACGAAAAGAAATACCAAAGCACTATGAAAGTTGTTGATGATTACCAGGCTATAATGCGAGAATATAGCAAATCAATTTGGGATATTATTTTTCAAATTCTTTTGCATGGAGCGCGCAATGTAGTTACTAATTCTATGCCATTTTTTATCTATTGTATATTTAAAGGTTTTCCTGCTACAGGAGCAGCGGAGTTATATTCCACTTTCTTTATGGCAGCAGCGCTTATTGAATTATCATCTAGTTTTATTCCTCTTCCAGGAGGATCAGGCATGAATGAACTTACATTTACTATTATTTTTAGTAATATAGGTGGACTTGGTGGAGATACTTTTTGGGCGTTATTACTTTGGAGGTTTGCAACTTATTATTATCAACTAATTCAAGGACTTTGTATAATAACTTATGATACGGTTTATGGCAATAAAAAATATCAGTGGACAAAAAAGCGTTCTGCTCTTCAAGAGGAAAGTCAAATTTTTAAAGCTAAGCAGATTGAACTTTTCCGAGCAGAGAGAAATAAGCGTCGTAGGCGTGAAAAAAGTGCAAAATTATTGAATAAATAGACATTTTAAACTTAAACTAAGGATATGAAAAAGACATATCCTTATATTTTTACCATAGTTATATTAGTTGTGCTTTTGGCTCTTTCTCTTTATCTAGGCTTTTCTGGTTATCTTTTTTCTGTGGCAATGAACAATCTTCCTTCTGATATGGCACTTGGTGAAACGACTATGGTGGAGATAGCTCCAAACGAAGCAAGTGCTATATCATTTACTTTGGACGGCTCATACCTAGAAGGAGAAAGAATTCCTCAGGTGATACAAATTAGAGCGATTGACACTGTTGAAGCTGTGAGGGTGCGTGTGAAAGCTGAAATTTTTATGCATGATAATTTAACAACTGTTGATTTTGTGGCAAATGAAAACTTTTTAAAAGCGACTGATGGCTATTTCTATTTAAATGGTGCTTTGGCGGGAGGAAATAAGGTGACATTTTGTGACTATGTAGTAATGCCAGCCAATTTAGACAGTAAAGAAAAATATATCTTGACCATTATTGTTGAAAATATTGACGCTAGCCTAGAAAATGTATGGGGTGATTTTGAAATTGCTTAAATTTGCTGGACTTTTATTTTCCTTTTTATTAAAATGATATAAAGGGGTTAAAATGGAAGAAAAAATTAATGTTCCTATTCCGCCAAAGAAATTTCCACCTCCACCACCAAATATAAATAAAGCGGAGAGTGTTAAAAACGAAGAGGTAAAAAAAGTGCCTCATCAGCCTTTACCAAACGTACCACCTAAGACACAAACGGAAAATGAAGTGGTAACAGAAAATAATGAAAAGGTTGAAATAGCCGAAAAGAAGAAGACTAAAAAAGTGAAAATAAAAAAAGAAAGGGAAAATGTAAAATCTCTAGCTTTGTTTGGTATAATAGGCGGGGGTGTGCTTCTTATTGTTTTTTTAGTATTATTAATTATTTTATAAAAATTGTATTATTAAGATGATTTTTTTTATAAAAAATGCAAAAATATTATTAATTTAATAAAATTCAGCAGAATTTCTGTTGGATTTTATTTTTTTGGCAATTATTAAGATATGAAAAAAATTTTTGTGTTTGTTTTTATTGCATTGACTATTGGGGTTACTTATTTCGTTAAGAATTCTTATAATCCTCTTTTTACGCTTGCTGAAACATATAGAGTTTGTTTAATTGTGAAAAATGGAAGTTTGAGTGGTGGAGAAATTGTCTCTTGTGGAGATGTCGATTTTGTTTATCTTACAAAAGAAGAAGGTCTAAATTCGATTAAAAAGGTTCCTGTAGAAGGCTTGGAGTTTTATATGAACAATGTTGATGCCGAGGAAATTCTGAATATTTTGAAAGCGACAGTTGTGCAAGAAAATGAAATTGAAAATCTTAGATTAATCTATGCATATTCACCATATTATCAAGATTCTGTTATGGTCGATGGGAAAAAGGTTAACTTGCAATTGGCTTTTGACGGTGATAATCTTATTGCTGGCTTTCCTCTAATTTTAACAGGATTTTAAAAATTTATGTTTAAACTTTTTTAAATTTGACAATAACATAGGCATGGAGGAAAATATGGAAATTAAAACAAACAAATTTAAAAACTTTTTCAAAAGATATGGAGCTTTAGCTCTTGTAGGAGTGTTCACAGTAGCTATTGCATTGACAGTTGCGTTGACAGTGGGAAATAGCACAAGTCAAGTGTCAACGAACAGTCTGTCCTTTCAAATACCTATGAATAATGCTGAGGTTATAAAAGATTACTCAGACACAAAATTACAATATAATGACGTCTTAAATAGATGGGAGATACATCTTGGAATAGATTTCACTTCTTCCACCGACACAAGCGTAATGTCAGTGCTAGATGGAACGGTGACAAGTGTTTCAAACAATTCGCTTGAGGGTTATATTGTTGAGATTGCACACGATGACGGCTTTGTAAGCATATATTCATCACTTAGCGAAAACGTGCTTGTTAATGAAGGAGATGAAGTAAGGCGAGGTGATAAAATTGGTGATGCATCAAATTCAGCGGGCAGAGAGTTTGATGATGAGACAGCCTTGCATTTTGTGCTTTTAAAAGACGGCGTTGAAGTTGATCCAAACAATTACTTGGACTTAGGAAATAAATAATAAAAAACTTGCAAACACTCTGCAAGTTTTTTTATTTTATAAAATTTTACAAATATGTAAAGTCTTGATAAAATATTAAAAAAATTTAATTAAATGTTGGAATTATCGTAAAAAGAGTTGATTTTTATAAAATCTTTGTGGTATTATAATGGTATCGGAGGGCGATATAATGATTATTGAAAAAGTTAAAGAATTACTTGCTGAGCAACTTGGCATTGATACAAAAACTATAAACGATGATTCAAACATCTTAGAGGATTTGGGTGCTGACTCCCTTGATATTATCGAGATGTTGATGACTCTTGAAGATGAATATGGAGTGACCATTCCTGATGATCAAATCAATCAAGTAAAAACTGTTAAAGAGGTTGCTGAGCTTATCGAAAAGTGTAAAAAATAAGACAAACTTTATCATATTTCGACAAATTCTCTCATATTTTTATATGGGAGGATTTTTTTTATGAAGCCTTATATCATTAGCCGAACACGAGAGCTTGGGGAATACGTTTTAAAGACGCATGATACAATTAGAGAAAGTGCAAAAAAATTTCATTTGTCTAAAAGCACAGTGCACTATGACCTTTCAATTAGATTAAGAAAAGTGGATTATAATCTTTATGAAAAGATAAAGAAGATATTAGACGAACATTTTGAGGAAAAGCATATTCGTGGAGGAGAGTCAACCCGAAAGAAATTTGAAAAGAAGAGGCTTGAAAAAGAGGATATTTTAATTAATTATAAATAGCCAAATAAATCTAAATAAAAAATAAAAAATTGAATTAATAAAAAAATAAAAAAATAGCCTAAAAAATCAATTTTTTTAATAAAAAAGGCTATTTTTTATAAAAATTTACTATTTTTTGTTATTTTTTCATAGAGATTTTATCGTTTTATGGAATGGTATTTTCCATATTTTTCTTTTTTTGTTAGAGAATTTGAAAAAATAATTTATTAAAAACTTACATAAAATTTATTAAAATTATTTTGATTTGGTTGATTAATAGTTTATAATATATTATATATTTTAACCTGCTTGTTTAAATATTTTATTTGCTTAATGCAAATATTATCTAAGGAGGAGTCATGAAAAAAATTGCACTAGGAATTCTTAGCGTGTTCATGCTTTTTGGAGGAGTGCTCTTGTCTGCTTGTACAAGAGAAAATCCTTCTCTTTCTATATCTACAAATTACATTGAAATCTACACCAATGATGCAGATAGAGACAATTATCAGCAAGGAGTGGTTGAGGTAACACTTAATGGCTCTAATGATGGAATTGGAGTGCAAGTGGAATCAGGTAGTGATGTTGTTACATATTCTACCAGCAGGCTAAGTTCCTCTTCTTTTGCTGTCACATTGGGTGCGATTAAGTCGGGTAATGCAAAAGTAAAAATTTATGCTATGGCAAATCAAAATATCTATGAATATGTCGATGTTGGGGTTCTGACAATTCCAAAATCTACAAGCATTGTTGACCAAAACGATTCTGAGGGACGCACAGGTATGTTTGTTGTCAAAAGAGGTGAGGGAACTTTGCTTGATGTTGAAAAATACATAGCCTTTGCTCCAGCTGACGCAAATGTCAGAGATGTTGTTTGGTCATTTAAAGAAGCAGGTCAAGAGGTTAGCACGGTGCTTACTCAGAGTGACGGGACTAATGTTGCGACAACTGCAGAGATAAAAGACAATAGACTTTATGTTTATGATAGTTATTCCCGTCCACTTATTTCTGTTTATGCCATTGTGGTTGGCAACAGCAGTTTATCGCAAAGATTAGATTTTCAAGTAATCGAAGATTCTTTTATAAAGGTCTTTTCTATTCATAATAGCTCGTTAACGAGTTCAGACGGAAATGTTGAAGTTGACCTTATAAGAAACAATAGTTCTAGTTCTGTGACCGATGAATTTCCTTCACAAGTTACGGGGCAAATTGTTATTAATACTTTTGATGCGAATATGGGTATATCTCCAAAAGCCTATTTAGTCGATAGTGGCAGAGAGGTCACAACAGAAGAATATTTTAAATTTTCAGTTGACAGTAGAAATTACGACACTAATGAATCTCAACTTACAATAAATTTCACAATTGATGCTCTTTATGATGACTTCACTATGGAGAAGCGTTTTGGTAATCTCTATTTTGAACTTGAACTAAGTTATAGCGAATTTATCTATTCTATTAACACAAGAGACGTGTCTAATATAAATGAAGCTATTTTAAAGCTTTCTTTTGTGCCAGAGAGCGTGGTAGTTAGAGATAGCAATGGCAACGATGTCGGCGGACAAGTTATAGACCTTTATTCACAATATTATAACTCGCAGGGCTACATTCTTTCTTGCAATGTTTATCCTGATGATATTCCACTTTCAAACAGCAACTATCAAATAGTAATAGATATCGGTGGACGTAATGTTGATAGTGCAGATGATGTTTTAAGAGTTTATAACAGAAACACAGGTGTGCAGATTCCTTTCGTGCTGATGGAAGGCTCGGACTCGGTAACTACCTACATAACTGAGACGGAAATTGCAAACGGAACGCCACTTTATTTTAGAAGCGGTGACCTAAATGGGCGAAATTCAATAAACGGTTTTAACATAAGATTTATTGCAAGTGGAAATTCTGCTATTGCCACTGAAACAATAACAGCAAATCTTTATCATATATCCATGGGCACTACAATGGAGATAGAAGAAATCTTCTATGATGAAGAGGGGAATGAAGAATCAACCTCAGCTAACTATTCATCAACAAAATATATATCATCTGCAAGAAACTCCCTTGGCGTGGCAGATACAAAAGAATACTATTTTAAAATAAGCGGAATTTCTTCCATCGAAGGGCTTTCTCTTTCAAGTATGACCAATAGAAATTTCAATATCTCTATGGAAGAATATGCTCGCTCTGGGCAAAATGCTGACGAGCAATTTGTGATTATTAAAGTTACTGTCAGCTTGAATGGTGTGGAATTTAGAGATTACACAACTTTTAGCTTTAATCATAAGTCAGGCTTAAGTTCGCAGGCTATAAGTCTTGAAGCATTTAATCCTCTTACCTCAGTTTCGATTTATAATAACAGTAGAGGTGCAAACAACATCTATGACGAGGGAAGCGAAGAGCAAGACTACATCGTGTCTGGCGGAGAAATTATCTCTGGTGATAATGGTGATAATGGTGATATGAGTTTATCCACCATTCTTGTTTCTGCCGGCTCAAATGTTTCGCTTTTATTAGACTATCAAAACGCCACACTAAATACAGCCAATATCACATCTGGCTATCAATTCCTTTATTTGAATAGTGAAAATGCCCAGATGAAAGATGAAGATTTTGCTAAGCTTGGTATAGGGGATCTTGATAGGCTTTATGAGGGCTTCCTAGTAGAAGGAAACACCTACTTCACCTTTACAAATGGAGAGTTAAGGGTCAGCAATTCCCAATTTGTCATCTTTGTTATGGTGCGTTTTTATGGATATGACGATGCTCATGAAGAGGTTACATTTGTTAGATTTTTCAGGCTAGAAAGTTTCTATCCTGTGACGTCTTTAAGAAGTGATATTGCAGACACCACTCTTCTTTCCAAAGAGAGCTTGTCTGTAAACGATGAAGCCCTTTCTCAAGTCGATGTAAGTTTGTCTTTGAGAAATGATGATAATCCTGCTACATATTCTAGCTTGGCTTACTTTAAGGTAACACTTGGCACAGAAACAAGTTATCTTACAAATAGCGATGAAGAGGTGAACTATACCTTATCCGGTCAAGAAAATAACTTTGAAAATATGCTTTCTCTTGACCAAATTACATATATCTACAACGACTACCTTCTTTTGACAAATTTTAGAATAGTCAATAACGAACTTAGATTTAACATAAGTGCCGAATCAACAAAATTTCAAAATGTTGTAAATGAGGTAGTTAGAATTCAATATGCTTTCAAAAACAGCATTTATCCTGAGATTATAAACGTCAACATCATGCAAGTGGATAGAGTGGAAGAGGTAAATTGGTTAAATGGAGGTGCTGATTCTTCCATATATTTAAATGTGGCTTCCGATGACTACAACGAAAAGTCCTTTACTATCAATACATCGGTTGGGCCTAGTGAGGCTTATAACAAAGAGCTTTCTTATTACTATCAACCAATGGACAACAGGCAAAATATCCTTGATATCACTCCATCTTCTCTTGGGCAATCATTTACCTTGTCGATTGGAGACATAAGTGAAGGCGGTTGGGGATATCTATATCTCTTGCCGGCTGATATGATTAAATTCGAGAGCGGTGTGCGAAGTGCATTGATCTATCAACTTGTCGATGGTGAATATGAAGCATATTATCGTCCGCTTGATGAAATTCATAATTGGTATAGCGAAGTAATAAACGGCGAAAAAGGCAGTTTAAATTATTTCCTAAATAATGACAATGAAAGAGTGTATTATAGAGATATAATCATTCAAATTAGAGTGACGATTGCAGACGGACAAAGTGAGGAGACAGCTATTAGAATTTACTCTGAAGAGGACTTTTTAAATATAAAGAACAATCCTAATCTCTACTATCGTCTTATGAATGATATTGAATTATCAGATTGGGAGAGTTTTGAATTCTCTGGTATGCTCTTTGGTGATTCTGATGATGTGATGATAACATTAAATGGTGATAGTTTAATTTCTATTCTTACAGGTGTCATTAAAGATTTGAATATTCAAGGTTCGGTCACAGGCGGTGCATTTGTTGCAAAAATGATTGGTGGAGATACAATCAATATTTCTAATGATACCTACTTAAAGCCAACAGTGGAAAATGTCAATGTCGATGTCATTTATAACGGCACTAATTATGTTCCAAGCAGTGTTAGCGGGAGTTATGATTTTAACGGAAACACCTATGCGGGAGCAATTGCTGGCATAAATGCAGGAAATATCGTAGACTGCAAGGTGTATGGTGTCACTATGGATACAGCTGGCGTTGATTATGTCGGTGGTGTCGCAGGTTACAGCTATGGCTTAGTTTCAGGCTCTGGCGTAGAATTTTATAATTTTGCAAATGGCGTCAACAATTTTGCAGGTGGCACTGTTGGTGGACTTGTTGGCTACTTTGGTGCTGACGACAAAAGTTCTACTATAAGAGATTCCTATGTCTATGCTTTCAACCTTAATAGCGGTATTGGTAGTAGTGCGATTGATAGTTATACAAAAAATATTTCTGCCACCAAATCTTTCTATCCATTGGCAGGTGTTATAGATGCAACAGGCTCAATAGATGCAACAGGCTCAAATGTCATTGAAACGTCCTTCGCTTTTATGGGGAATCATAACTATCTCGTTCCGCAAAATTCTGAAGTAACAATTAGAAATTCCTATATTACCTATTACTATGCACAAGAAGATGGGCTATACTACCCTGCGTTTAGTTATTATGATGATGAAGGTAGCAACCTTCCTGCATATCACTACAATGATTTGGAAAATGCAGTTTGGTCACTTGATAGCTCTGTTTGGGAAATTGAAAACATTTCAAGCGAAATTAACTTTGGCTATCCTTATTTGAAAAATGTGACCCAGACACCTTCGGTATCTGTTGACCAAATGATTCATACTGTTGCTGGAAAGAGCTTGGCAGTAAATGATGGTGCTGATGGTATCTTGTATAACTACAGTGTAAGAGAACTGATTTTAAGCGATAATGCAAGTTGGGAGCTTAATAGTCATAACACAATTTCTATAAGCGAGTTGTTCGGAGTGACTGAAAGAGAAGCAGAGAGTTTGCTTGTGTCTGTAAACAATCAAGAATACGCTTCTTTCTCAAATTCTAACATTGTAACAAAGAAAACAACAGATGGCTTAGCAGGCCGAACACTCGTGTTGACTTTGGTAAGTAGAACAGATTTTAGTAAAACTAAGACTTACAACATAATGATTTTAGACGCTATTCCAACTTTCACAACGGCCATTAACGGAGCGGAGATAAGAGATAATCAAATTGTCAATGTTCAAACAGGAATAGATAACGCACAGAGCATAAACATACTCATGGACGATTCAATATATCTCTATGGCGAAAGATACACTCTTGTGCTTGATGATTATGAATACTATAACGAATTTGATGCAACCAATGAGTTTATTGATGAAAGTGAAACTTTAAATTATTTTTCAGCACAGGTGATTGGAAATAATGTTATTTACGAGGCAGAAAATGCTTCAGATAATAGTTATGTTACTGCAACTATCTCGCTTGGAGTCAAAAATCTTAGTGATGGCTATGAGGCATATAGGCAAGCAATAAAAAATAACAACTTAAGAACAATTTCTCTTTCTTCTTATGATGGAGCAAATTCTCTTATAGTTGACGCTATAAATTTGAGTTTGAAGCCTCTTGAAACACAGTCGTTTAGTGCAGTTCTAACTTCTGATAATATAAATGACAGACTTGATATTCAATTTGGTTATGAGGACGAAGTGTTTGATGTTGTCTATACTAATGAAAACAACGGAACAGTGACAATAAACGATAACTTAAAATTGGATATATATATTACTAAAGAAGTTAATAATTTAAACCATAATGTCCTTTTAAGCGTTAATAGAGATTATAGGCATAAAGTTGATAAAGATTATAATTTAACAATCTATGTTCGTCCAGAAAGTCAGAAAAATAGCGACAGACTTTTAAAGACTATTAGTTTACTTGTTCAAAAGCAGACGATTGAAGATGTCAACGTTGTAAACTACATGGTCGGCGGTAAACAACTTAGAAATTCCACTTGGTATTATAGTAGAACCGACCAAATCACTTCAACAATCACGCCGGGAACAGAGACGATACTCTCACTAGAAGTAAATCCTAATTTTGCACATATTTCTAACTTTAAGGTGACATATACTCTATCTAATTCCTCAGCTGGAACAGTAAATTTATCAAGGCTTTTATATAACTACAATTATGGTTATTATATAGACACCTCGACAACGCAAGCTTTGAATTCTATAAACTCCACAGAACGTGGACTTATGGTGACGCCAACAGAAAATGATCTAAGAAACGGCATTTATTACTTCCGTTTATATGTTTCTTCAAGCTTTACGGCAAATTCAGTTATCAACATAACCTTCACTTTCTATGATGGAGATGAAGTGCTTGCAACATCAACAAACTCCTATTCAATTGACTACATAAGTGAAGCGGTGGTGCGTGTCAATGGAGAGACTTCTGTTATTCTCGCAAAGAGTATGTCAGCTACTGTGACGGTTGAGGTTGATAATGACCAAACGCTTGACAGAATTTATCTTAGTGGACATGGCAACTATATAACTATGACAGATGTAGTGGCAGTTGATAACGGCACTTCGACCACTTACACGGCTCAAATCTATACCAGCGTGCTTTCTAAGCTTGCAGACGGAGCAAGCACCGGTTCGTTCAATGTTGAAGCCTCAGTTGTTGGATACGTCAACGGTAGGGCAACATATAAATATAGCTATGCGACAATCTATCTTGTAGATTTTACGGTTAATGCTGAGAATGTTTCTATCGGCACTTCCGCTTCCACAGCAATCTATGGTGGACAAGAATATGATTCATTTAACTCTTACATCAACGCAAGTTCTACACTTAACTTTAACTATCAAATCAATCCAGCAAACTATAGCTACAACACTGCAAATAATGACGAGGTAATTGCTGTAGATGAACTAATCGGTAAGCAAAATGAATTTAGAAATAATGGCTATTATGCCGATGTAGCTAATTCTTATTATATAAACTACACCTTTAATTCAACATCAGGTGAATATGAAGCGTTATCTTTGAGAGATAGGCTCTATTATGTCAACAGTGATGGTTCTGCAACGGCAATTTATAATCGAAATCAAGGTAGCTTCCTTGAAAATTCAACATTTAGCTTTAGCGGTGGTGATAATGGAAATAGGATAACAATCACAGGTAAACAGGCTGGCAATGTGCTTTTAAGACTTAAAACTTATGTGGTTATTGGCAATAGTACTTTTGAATATGACTATGACTTTGTTGTTGCAGTGAGAATTTGGACTGATGAAGAAGTGCCAATTCCTATTTATACAACAGAAGAATTCTTGCGTTATCTTCAAGGTAATGTTGACAGCGAAGGCAACACAGACACGGGCGATTATATTTTGATGAATGATATCGTGCTTACAAATTACACACCGTTATCTACACAATACTTTAACAGTTTAGATGGTAACGGCTACACAATCTTCTTAAATTCCTTTAATTTTAGCACAACTTCCACACAGTTAAATCTTGCCTTGTTTAGTGAAGTAACAGAAAATTCGACCATAAGAAATGTCAGAGTGAATTTATATAATGGTGGACAACTTACTGTTAATATCAATACCTACACAACTGTAAATGTTGCCGGCTTTGCACTTGTCAACAATGGTATAATCTATAACTGCGATGTTGTTTCCTTCTATGATGTAAACAATTCATCAAGCAGAGTTTCGGGTAGTGCTGGACTTGTTGTAAACTTTGTGAAAGGCAATGGTGGTCAGGCAACAGATTTAACAACCGGTGATGTTGCTCCAGAGAACATAAATATTGCAGGATTTGTTTTAAACAATAATAACATTGTGACAAACTCCCGTGTCGGAGGTGACACCTATAAATATATTCGTGAAGAATTTGATGAAAGTTTTTATGATGAAATGTCACTTTCTCTCTTCACAATTCAAGGACAGGGATATGTTTCGGGCTTTGTTGGAGAAAACTCTGGCACAATTTCCGCTTCCTTTGCAAGCAATGTGCAGATAAATAATGGTATGCGAACAACGCTTTCGGAGACAGCGGGCTTTGTTAGAGATAACAATGGACAAATCAACACCTCTTATGTGAAAGGTCAGTATAATCCGGACAACTCTGATGATTACTACTATGATGGCTCAACAATTTCAGCAACAGGAAAAGTTGGTGGCTTTAGTTATCACAACAACGGAACAATTAAAAATTGCTATGTTAATTTTGCTATAGAAATCGATGAGACAAGAAGTTACTTATCGGCAGGCTTTGTCTATGAAAATGATGCAGAAGGTATCGTTTCGCTTTGCTTTGCACAGGTGAAGATGGCAGAGGAAGATACTTCTTACATAAACAACATGAGTTTCTCTGGCGTTGATGAAAAGGGTAATAGTTTAAATGTGAATGAAGATGGAATTTCCTATTGCTACTATTATTCTGATGAACGCAACATCGATATTCAAGCTAACTATGATGATGTCGGTGCTTACGCTATCTCAAGAGTAAATGATGAAAGCATATATTATCGCTTCAGCTTCTCTTCAGAAGAAAATGCTTTGGACGGAATTTGGACAATGCATACAGGTGATATTGGAATATCTTTGGTTAGTGCTGACCATATCGCCTTTTCAAATAGGTATATTGTCTATGATGAAGATGATGAAGAACAATATTCTCTTTTCTACAGCACTTTGAGAGATTACACAACAAGAACAATGGTTGATTTATCGTATGGTTCGCTTAACAATCCTATTATAATAAGAGATGCGGAAGATTTTGCAAAAGCAACAGGCAAGGCAACCGATGTAGAAATTTCATCTTACAGTCAATATTATAATGATTATGAAGTGTTTGGACATTATCGTTTTGTGAGCGATATTGACTTTAGCACAATAGATCAAAATCTTGCTGATGATAATGATATTAGATTGACAACGACAACAAAAGATTTCAGTGGTATATTAGATGGTAATGGCTTTACTATCCATAATATGGTTCTTGAAGGATTAAATGTTGTAGAAAACTATGGATTGTTTGCACGTATTGTCGATGGAAGCATCATGAACTTAGGTCTTGAAGTGGCATCAGTCCATAATGGTAATGCGTCTATCGTTGGCACTCTTGCCGGCACGGTTATAGATTCTCACCTTGTTGGCTTGACCTTGAATCCGGTGGATACAAGAGATGAAGAAGACACACTTGTGGCTATCTCTATTCACGGCAACAATATTGTGGGTGGTGTCGTTGGTGCGGTATTTGGAAATTCAAAACTTTCCGATATCACAATAGAAGATATTGATGTCGCTGCAAATTACTATGACGAAACAAAAGAAATCGGTTATGGAGACGAGTTGACATTGCCAAACGCAAACATAGTTGGCGACAGTTTGAGAGGAATAATTGAGGCAGGTGGTTCACTTGCAAACAATATTAGAAATCTATCTTACGCAGGAGGACTAGCTGGATATGTAGATATCTATGAGTATGAAGACGAGGAGGCTGTCACTTATGATGGTTCTGCTAATTATTCAACTTATGATATTTTAACCGTAAGAATTTATAATTCCATAAATATTTATGGTGAGGTTGCTGGCGGATTTATCGGTTATTTAAGTGCAACAACAATTGGTTATGATATGGGCTTGGAACTTAATGCCGATATGAGTTTAGGCACTCCTTCTTACATTACGGCTAAGAATCTTTATGCTGGCGGTATTGTTGGTGAAAGTTACGGCGGATTGTTTGCTTGCTATGCGGAATACAGTAGAGAACTACAAGACATGATTGAAGAGAATATGTATTCTTACTATAACGGTGGTTCGACCGTAGAACGTGGACAGATGAGCATATTCTCATACACCACTGAAGAAAACGATAGCACTGTCAATAGGCATAACAACCCTTACTTTGTTGGCGGACTTGTCGGCTATGCAGGTAGTGGATATATTTCAACATCATATAACAGACTCAATGTGGTTTCAAATGTCTCAAATCACGGTCAGTATGAAGCATACTATGGAGGAATCGTCGGTGTTGTTGATACAGATTATTACTACTCCTCTGAAGTTATGTTATCACGAAGCCAAGTTTCTTACTTTATGAATGAAACATACTTTAGTGGTGTTCTAAATTCTGTAACAAATGTAAATGAGGGTGGTGCAATCGGGCTTATAACGCAAAAGAGTATTGTGGGACTTAAAAATGTCAACACAATGCCATATTATGAGAATGATTCTGCAAATATGAATAAACTCTTTGGCCTTATCGGTGGCTTTGAAACAGAGGTTTTTGATAGTGGCAATATTGAAATTTCCTTCCCTACTCATATTTATATCCTAGACAACCTAAACGGTCACTATGATGTTGTGACAGGAAGTAGTTTGGCAGGAGGAGATTCTCCGACCACAAGTGTTGCCGTATCTGCCCTATATCTTGCACAAAACGATATCACAGTGAATCTAGCAACAAGATACAACTACATTTTTGGCTACACAGATTCCTTGATAACAGTAAACAACACAAATTTAGGCGAAACTGTAACATCTGAGATTACAAGCGACAGAATTATGCAGGTAGAGTGGATTAGAGATTTGTCAACCATGGAACTCGCATATACAAAGATGAATCAATATTTCCTTAGAAACGATTGGGATCCAAATTATTGGGAACATGAAGTCAACACTCTTTATCCAAGAATTGTTTTAACTCCAAGAACAAATGTTATCTACTTAGATGCCTATGAAGAGAGCATTGAAAGCGTGCTTGATGCAATTAGAAACAATTCCTCTCTTACAGTTGTTGTTCGTGGTATGATAGAGCGTGACAATCCAAGCGGAGGCTATAAAGATGTCGATTTGAGAAACTATATAGATCCTACCGATAGAGCTAGAAACTTCTCAGGAACGTTTGTTTCCTATGAAGAATATATGAAAACAAGAAACGAAGGTGTAATCACATCTCAGAGCGATGTTGTTCGAGATGAAGATGGTTATATTATTGGCGGAACAGTGGGAGAAAATGTCGGACTTATCCTTGACCAACCAATATTTGAGAGTGTCGATTATGGCTTTGAGATGGACAGCCTTAATATATATTATACCAACGAGAGATTGGAAGGTACCGCAACGGGCTACACTTCACTTTTAGTTTCAAGAGTTTCAACTAACGCAACTTTCTCAAATCTAGATATACATCTCAACAGCTCTCTATCGTTGGAGGCAGACGCCAATGGTATGGCAGGGCTTTTAACAGCAGAGTCAGTATCATCTGATTTCCTTAACATCAATATAATCTTCAGAAGAGGTAATGGAACAAGTTCAAGCGCCATTAATTTCGTAGATTCAAACTCAGCTCAGCAGCTAAGTGGTGGAAGTCAGTATTTTGGCATACTTGCAGGAAGAATGGTGCAAAATTCTATCTATAAAGGCATGACAATTTCCAACATAAACTTTGCTATTGAGGCAAAAACAACAGGAAATGCCACTGCTACAGTCACTGACGAAACAATAAAATTTAATTTCACTCAACGGGCGAATTTTGACTATACTTTATACTTTGGCTTGCTTGCTGGTGAAAGTGCGATAGAAAGTGAAAATACTTCAACATTTAGAATGACCTCTTTAAATAGGTATCTTGAAGATGTTTACAAGATTGAGATAACATTGAGTAGTGATTCTGCCGTTACTCTCAGCGAGGCATATATTGGCTCGTACTTTGGGAACGCAAACTTCACCATGATTGAAGGTGTTTTGAGTGATGATGACTATCCTCTTAACAATATCACAATAAATCAAGGATTAAATGTTGGAAGAGAATATTTGGGCTTGGGCTTTGGTAGAGTTGTCGGTAGTGGCACTATGACAGTATCTACAAACGTTGAAAGAGCTGTGCAGTTTACTGTTGCAGGAGCAATCAATCAAACGGGTACTGTGGCAGAAGCTTACATTGGCGGACTTATTGGTCAGGCGGATATGGGCTTGATTTCCATTGATAACACTATAGATACAAGTGTTGCAATAAGTGTAGGCACGAATATTACAACTACAGCTCGTGTAGGTTCCATCATCGGAAATTTAAGTGGTTCGTTTACTGCCGAATCGTTTAATACTGCAAACGGATTTAGTATTGGTAATGATAGGACTATATCTGATTTTAACATTTACTATGGACTTATTGGTTCTATCAGTGCTTCTGCAAGTGTCACTTTGGGCACAAATATCAATGAAGAAGAATATGGCATGAGATCTAACGATAATATAAGTGTCTATCCAACAACCGGCGAGGTAATTGTTGGAGGTGTGATTGGAAATATTGAAAGCGAAACTGTAAGAGGAATTAACATCGCAAAATACATGAATATGAGCGTTTATACATTGAATGGTTGCGAAAGTATGGTAGTTGGTGGCGTTATTGGAAATTCCTCCTCAGCTCCATTTGAAATTTCAGAATCTGGCTTTGGTGGAAATCTAATAGTTGATAATATTAATAATGGAAGTACTTTAAGCGTTGGCGGAATTGTTGGAAGTGCGAAGGCTTCAAGCGAAAGCAATGTAAGAAGTGCATACTCTTTCGGCAATGTCTATTTAAGTTATAATGATGCTTCAAGGCTTGATGAGTATAATTTTGGTGGTGTTATAGGAAAATATCAACCTTCTGATGAAATTGAAGATATAACTCTTTCTATATCCAATTCATACTTACTCATGTCTAATTTTAATGACAGAATGACAGGTGATCTATCTAATTATCATGCTAATGCTGTTGTTGGTTATGGCAGTGAGTCGATTAACTTTGCTAACAATTATTATGCTTCTGGCGTTACCTTTACTCTTCAAACCGAAACAGGAAATATTGACTCCTACTATGCTGGAGTAGATGCAACGACAACGCCAAGTTATTATGGATATCAATTTAGTAATGATGATGTAGTGACAACAAATATAAATGTTTTAAGTGTGATTAGAAATGCTTTGCTAAGTCAACATATTTTACCGTCACAAGCAATTAATGATATAACAAAACTAAATCCTGTTGAGTTAACAATAGATTTTATAGAGGCAAACTATGAGGAAGGTGCTACTGATGCATTTGGTTGGAATAATCCTGTCACAGACGAAAGTAGTATAAGAATATTAAATAAAGTAAATTGGTTCTATCTTTCTGGCTCGCTAGGTGGTGAGGATAACTATCTGACCACAAGAATTCAGACCTTAGATAATGCTGTTATTGTTGGTAATGGGCAGGTGATTAACTTTAAGTCAAACGAAGGAATAACAGAAGTTGGCGAAACACTTGATGACGAAAATCTAAACTATGGCTTTATTCAAAATATGGCAACGAGAGATGGTTATTATTCTGCTGTCACAAATTTAGTAATCAACAACACGGTCAATGTGGTGGTAAACGAAAATGATAGTGCCACAGTTGGTGGACTTGTTGGTCATGCAGGTAGCACCAATGGTGGAACTTCCATTCTCTATGCTGTCGGCGTAAATGGTTCTATCACGGTGGGTGGAACAGGCTCTGCCTATGTCGGTGGAATTGTTGGAGGTATGCAAAGTAATGGCATGATTAACAATGCTTACTTTGATGGTGATATTTACTATTCAGCAGGTGCGGGTGGCTCTGTTAATGGAATTGTATATAGTCAAGATTATCTAGAGATATTAAATACCTTCTCAGCTGGCTCTGTTCAAGCGTATTCAAGCCTTAATACCATAAACTTATTTAATGGTTCAAATAATGGAGAAGATATAAGAATCTTTGACTCCTACACGATTATGCAACAATTCAACAACAATGTTGTTAGCAATGTTAGTGTTAGTGTAACAGGCGACTTTGCTGGTGATACACAAAACAACACGTTCAGTGATGGTGATGGCGACAATTATCAAACAAGGTCGGTAGGCTATGGCGGAATGTCTTACTATAAATATTCACTTTCAATTAATAGAGATAGTGAATCAGAGGAGAAAGATACGCCTGATGATAATGGTTACGTTAACATAGAAAATCCTGAGACTCTAAATGCTTGGTTCTATTCACCATACAAAAACTATGGCTATGGCACAACCGGCTTTGGCTTCTTGAGAAATATCACAATTGCACATAGAACGCCAGAAAATTTAGGTGGCGAGGAAACTGGTTCAGTGAACTATGAATATACCAACTATACAACAGACGAAATTGCAGGAATTGATGATGAAACCACAACTTCAGAATACTTCTATCCAATTTTGAATGAAAGTCTCTTCAATGAGATGATAACTTTGCCAAGCAATGATGCTAATGTTGAGGCAAAAGATAAAAACTATATGCTCCGCTATGATATATCTGTCGGCAATTTAGCTCCAGAGGGTGAAGATAGTGTTGATTTTGAGGAAGGCTTCACTTTGGACGGCAGAAATAATGTTATGACTGTCTCTGGAAATGACTATGCAATCTTTGATGGTGTCTATGGCAATATAGAGAATTTGCGTATAAGAGGCGTCTCTGTTGGAAGTACTGTAAGAAGCATAAGTGCTAATGGTGGTGATATGCAAGTATATGGCACGCTTGCAAATGTGGCCTATAATGCAACAATTAGAAATGTTTCTGTTCAGGGCGAGATGAATATATCAAGCACCTATAATATTGTTGGTGGTGTTGTTGGTGTGTTGGCAGGTTCAGAGTCAGAAATCGATGCTGTTGAAAGTGTAGTTAACTTTACTTTTGGTAAAGAAGGCAATAATATTGTCGGCGGTGTTGTTGGTTATGCGGTAAATGGAGTGATTTCTTACTCTTCAAATGCTGGCAATATCAACATTGAAGACAGCATCTCAAGTAATGAACAAGCAAGAAGAGAGTTGCCGGCTAGTTTTTCGATATCAGATTTTGGAGGTAGTTTGAGCCTTTCTATCACCTCAAATATACAAATTAACACAACGAATAATAATGGTGGTACAGAAGATGATGAGGAAATCGGTTTAAAAGAGGTTGCTCCATCGTCAATTATTGGTGGTGTGGTTGGCGTATCAAATGTTACAGTTGACCATTCCTTCAACACGGCTTCCATTATCAATGGATATAAACAATTCGAGGAAAGTGATACTGCACGTGAACGTGTACTCGAGGTTGGTACGGTGATAAGCGGAGGCGTTGTCGGCTATTCAACAGGCGAAATTACAAATTCCTTCAACACCGGCTATATTGTTTCAGGAAATATGTATAATAAGAGTGGAAATTTCGGTTATCCTGCTTTTGCTGGCGGTATTGTTGGTTATTCAACGAGATCTGCTTCAAATTGCTATAATGATGGCAAAGTGCGGGCTGTTAGTTATCTTGATAAGAGTGATTATACAACTAGTGTATATCTCTTGCATAATGGATACGAATATGAATGGGGGAATAATGGATTTTTACAACATGCTTGGGATATGATAATAAACTCTAACTATATGAATAATAATACGGCAAATATTGACATTGAAATAATAACAGAAATTACTTACAATAACAACAGTCAATATAGACTTGTATTTGCTAATGCAATAGGCTATTCAGCTTCAGATGACGAGGACGCTTTGAGTGGTAGAAATGGCGAATATGCTGAAATTGTCAATGATGGTAATATTGGACGAATTTCTACGGAGGTTTCAAAGACATATACAATTCAAAGATACTATGGTGTGACGTTTAATGGTAGTCAATATGGAGTTAAAGACTATGTAAACTTCTCATCTAATCCGGTAATCAGCGGTTATGACTCTTATGGCTTCCCAAATAGACTAAATCTCTATTATCAATACACCTTTGATCTGGCAATTAGTGGTGTATTCGATGGAGGTCAGTTCTGGAGTGCAAACGCAGACAACAAAATGAGGATAGATATAAAAGATCCTACACCTTATTCAGATAGTGTAAGCGGTATTACTGTTGAAGCGACCGACTATACTGGAACTGGCGAAAATAGTGCAAAGCCGGGCGGAACGACAAATAGATATATCTCATTGCCATTCTATAGCACTAGTGACGGAAGCTCGTATGAGGAATATGTAAATAGGCTTAATGAAAATGCTAATAAAAGCGATCAGGGCGGAGAAGACATATCTATCAATGAGTTATACAGTCAGATTACAGAATACACCTCAGACAACAGTGAAGAAAAAAGAATGAATATTAAAGGTGAGGAATACAGCATTGCATACAACGGCAATCAACTTGCTGCTTACACCAAAGGTGTGACTTTCTCTGGTTCGGTTCAAATTGAAAATGTGCCAACGCTTTCAATAGGTGATAAGCAAATTTCAAGCTCAAGCATTAGAGTGGAAAGCATGAATTTCACTTTGAAAAACGGAAATGCTGAAACAGGCCTTGAACAATTGAGCTATTCAACATATATCTCAGGCTCGGGCTCAGAGTATTATATAAATTACAGCGTATATTATGACAAAGAGGAGATTTATAACGAATTTAGCTCAGGTGGTTCGGTGAATTTAGAGCCTCTTAGCATTGATGTTTCTTACAATGTCGCATTTACTTTTAGTGATAATATAAAATTGAGTAAAAATAATGTTACAAGGAATGGAAATAAAGTTACTTTCTATGTTCCTAATACTGAAACTTTAGCGGCTCAAAGCTTTGGTGCTTACTTTGCGGAACAGGGTATCGCCGATATTCAAGATGAGCAAATTCCTGTAGAATTCGCTGGAATTGATAAGAATCTAATTGCTTCATTAAAAGGTGACGGCGAAAACTATTATATTGATTTTGACGGCACAGATGCTGTAGCAAACTTTGAGAATGATGATCAGGCAGAAAAATTTATCAGTGCTATTGAAAATGGCTCTGTTAGTATGACTTTCAGGTATTATGTCCTAGGCACTGGTAACTATGAGGATTATAACTTGGTCAACACGGTAACAAATTCATTGCCAGAAACGATTAATATGGATTATGTTATAGGCATGAGTGATTTTACAGAAGTGGGACGAGTTGACTCAAATAATGGCTATGTAAGTTTAAGCCCTGACGACTCTGCTTACAGTATAAAACTTCAATTTAATAGTGGTAGTGATGTAATAAAGATTGAATCATCAATAGGCGAAATCTATTATTATTCAAATGGCATTAACAACGATTCTGGAAATAAATTTGAGTACAGTTTGAATACAACAGGCACAGGACTAACAGACGATGATATTCTCACAAGCTCACCAAATAACTATATGCAAATAAACTTCTCCAATAATGCACAAGGTGCTTATCAAACATTCTTAACTGCTTTAAATAATGGATCAGTCTTTACGGCAAGCATTGACACAAACTTAGATACTGTTGTTGTGCCTAAAACCTTGACAAGAACAATAAACGGTGTTGAGGTTATATATACTCTTGACACAGAAGCAGCTGAAGATGCTGGCTTTGGTACTAATTTAGTTGGTGATGAGTATGTAGTGAGACGTAATGAAGGTAATAATGCAAGTGTATTCAGTGCAATTTATAGGTATGGTGGCACCGGCACTTCAACTGGAAGAGGCCAACTTATCACTAATGGCACATCGCTTGCCTATGTTGAAAATGTCTTTGCACTTCAAAAAGGCGAAGATGGGCAAATGATAGGTATTAGAGACACTGCTAATAATGTAACTTACGAATTCACTGTCGGCAGTGACACGCTCTATGAATTGAATAGCGAGGGGGCACAATACACTCAAACTATAATAACTTATAATGGAATAACCTTGAATATCTATCGTTTTGCAGATGGCAGAGAAATTAGAGAGTATGATTTCGGCTCATCAAGCTATTTGATAGATGGAACAACTGCCCATGCTGTATATACTTCATATTCAGAAGATGGCACAGAAACAGAAGCAAAAGAAGAACTGGGCGGTGATCCAATTTCTGAAAATTACTTCTTTGTAGATCCAGGTAGTGCATTCGGACAGTTTGATGTTTCGGGTATTATTGAAGATGAAAGTGGAAACATATATCTTGCTTATGAAGGTGGATTATATACCGGAAGCCTTAGTGGTTATAGGTATGATGCTTCTACAGATACTGCAACTTATAATGGAGCGGAAGTATATGGAATGCTTTACTACTATTCGCTCTCTCCAGGTTCTTCTAACTTCTTTGCTATAATCACAAATAACGATGAAGGTAATACTAATACACAAAACCATTCATTAGATACAAACTGGTTCGTTCAAACTTTACCTAATTTCTACTTTATTGCAGATAGTATTGATAATGCTATTGATGGAGATACAATAAATCAAACAATAACCTTTGATGAAGAAAATCTTAAATATATTTTAGAAGATGGAGCAACAGCCTTCCAAGTAAGACAGTATGCAAGGACACTAGCCGGTTCAAACACCATTCAGCTTCACTATGGCACATCTTCAATACCTTATATTACTTCTGGAACTACAGATTGGGATTATTCAAACTCAAACAGCATCTTTAATATTTCAGGAGGCAGCGTTAGTTTAAATAATGATTCTCTTCAGTTTGGTGAACATAGCGGAAATGTTGTGTTTGTTGCAACAGTCACAAGTGACGAAAATACTGAACATACTTATAAAATTCCAGACGAAGAACGAACATCAATCGAAGATTCACTTACAGATTTTGATGCTGTAAACATAATCTTAGGCAACAACATCTATTATGAAGGCAACATCAAACTTAACGGTTCAAAACTCTATGGTGATGGCTATATTCTCAATCTATTTGGCTCAATGAACAGCTGGGAAAATATGGTTGAAATTAACGATGGAGGACTTATTGACAACACAACCATTGTCTTTATGGTAGATTTAAGCGAATATTCCTATGCAAGTGATAATGAAAATTATTCCGCTTCTCTTATCTATCTTGGAATAGAAAAGTCAGAAGATACAAGCAATATAGGTAGTATAAGCGATGTAAATCTATATGGAGCATTGAGAAATATAAACTCTAACACCACAGACGAAGACGGAAATATAATAGATAATGCGAGAAATACAGGAAGTGGAAGCCTTCCAATAAGATATGTATATATGTTATCTTCTTCTGCCTATTCCTCAGATAATATAGAAGCAGTTACTTCATATATGACCATACAAGGCAATAACGCAAAGGCAAATGACTTTATAGTTACCGATAATGTAAATGGAGAAAACGATGTTGATGGAGCAAGTGTAAGTGTTATTTTTGACATTAATTCAAATATTATTGCTTCAAATTCCTATGTTGTCTTAGGTGACGGAGCAAACGGATCAAATGGTGCAGATGGCATAAGAGGTAGTGTTAATTCCAACAATGCTGAAAGCGGAGATAACGGCGGAAATGGCGGAAAAGCAGGCTACGTTATTGTAAGTGGTGACAATACGCCTACAATCTATCAAGGTACTGACGGTGTCGGTGGAAATGGCGGAAATGGTGCAGATGGTAACAATGTTACATTAAACGATAATCATACTGTAGTAAGTCTAAGCCGTGGCGGAGGCGGCGGTGGTGCTTATGGACTAGATGCTAAATATTATTATAGAAATAATGTAGGCCAAAATGTGGGCCAAACTATCTACGGCTTAGATGCAGATTCCATTCTTTCCAATAGGCGTCAAGCATCAGGTTCTAACAATATTGATAGCACTAATATCTCTGCTCTTGGCGGAAGTGGTGGTTCTGGTGGACTTGGACTTATTTACTATAATGAAACCGGTGCTGAAATTGTTGAAGCATTTAATGATGGTGAAGGCAGAAATAGTGGGACAACATTCTATCCAGGCTCTTCTGAAAATCCAACAAGTTACTATTTAACAGCTGCTGGTGGTGGTTCTGCTGGCTTGCGATTAAATGGTGTAGCTATAAAAGGCAGCAACGGATCTCCTGGAGATTATTATTCAGGAAGATCTGGTGGTAGTGCAAATTATACTAGTGTGTTTAGAGGAACAGGTGAGTCTTGGTGGTGGGACTGGTTAAACTTTATTATACCAGCCAAAGATGATGAGAATACAAATGCACGATATAGTTATTATTGGAGTGATAACCATTGGTATTATGCTGACGAATTTTTGTTTGGAAATCTACAATTTATTCCAGTCTTTTCGCATTGGTATCTTGCTAGATTAAATGGTGTTTCGCCAAAAGAAATCCCTGCTGGTTATAGTGAGATTATGAACACTTATGGATCTTTTGTGCCTTACGGAGACAATGCTCATATCACTATCTATGGATATGGATTTTATTTATCAAATTACATAAAAGCTTCTGATGCATTAAGAGAATTAGATAATAATAGTTGGAAAGAAATTTTCTATGGAGGCAAAGGAGGTACTTATTCTAATCCAGCATTAAATGCGTATTTTAATATGATTGGTGGAACTCCATATACAAGAGAAATTTATGGATTTCAGGTTTATACACCAAGTGCAGTGGGAGGAGCAGGTGCTAGTGTTTATGATAAATTCTTCTTCTCACGAAATGATATGGTTACAAGCGCTGGACACTATGGTACAGCTCAGGGGCTTATAAATTCGGACGGCACAGGCGCTCCTAATCTCGTAGATTAAAAAAACTACTTAATTCTGTAAAAAATTTGTTTATTTTAGTTGACTTATTAGGTAATATTATGGCATAATCTACTTAGATTTAACAAAGGAGAATAGGTATGAAAAATGACGATATTTCTCATGACGGACACAGGGCAAGACTTCTTGATTTGGCATATAATGCAGGGCTTGACAATATGAGTGATGTTCAGGTTGTTGAGTTCCTGCTCACCTATGTCTTTCCTAGAGGCGATGTCAATCCGCTTGCTCACAGGCTTTTGGATACCTACGGTGACCTCACTCATATCATAAGTGCCAGTGTTACCGATCTAATGACCGTTAAAGGGATAAATGAACGCTCTGCAAAAAAGATACATCTTTTCAACGAACTTTTCTTTGCTTACATCACAGCAAGAATGAACAAGAAAACAAGAATCTTTTGCAAGGCGGATATCATCGATATCGTTGAAGATATGCTTCGCTTTAGAACCAACGAATATATGCTTCTTCTTGGCTTTTCTCCTATGAACTACCTTTGTGGAAAAAAGATTGTTTCTCGTAATCTTAGAAATGAGGTTGGAATGCCGGTGTTGGAACTATCCGGCTTCCTCTCTTCCACCAAGCCTAATTCCTTTGTTATCGCTCATTGCCACCCTTATGGATTAAGCGTTCCAAGTGAAGATGACGATGAAGCACTTAAAGTTGTTAAAAAACTCTGCTTTGATTGTGGCGTGCAACTTGTCGATTCCTACATCGTGGGCGAGGACGGTGTTTATAGTATGTTAGATAACAAGCTTGTTAGAACATATTGTGATATCGATGACCTCAAAAAAGAATTTAATCCACAGAAGAATTATAATAAGAATAAAAAATAATTTCGATTAAAAAATTGTGGTTAAAATGCCACAATTTTTTATATTTTTAAATTAATTTATTAGCCATTCTAAATTAAAATTATATTTTTTAAATGCCCTTTATTAAAAAATACGTTATGATAACACCAAGTATTGCACCTAGAAAGGCACAAAGAAAGGAGAGAAAAATAATTAGGGCTGTCTTTTGTTTCTCTTTTTTGTTTGGCCTTTCGTTTTCTAACGTCTCTTGACCATAAGGAAGTACGGCGAGGCAATAGGTGTCGTCATCATCGTATTTTATCGAAATCATATCCTGTCTTTCTAAATGGGTGAGGATATGGCGGATACCTTCACTATCGGTGCGATAGTGTTTTGGCAGGGCAGATATGATGTCGGCACTCTCAAAAATCTTATAACTTCCGCCCACACTGCTACTTGCAAGAATTTTTAAAACGAGCATACTTTTGCTGTCTAACATATATCTATTTTTGCGTTTTTTCTTCTTTTTATTCTCTATGTTTAAAGAGCTTTTACTCAGAGGAAGAAATTGCTTGTTTTTTTTGTGAAAAGGTGATAAAATAACTTCTAAAGGAGCTAGTATGTTACTATTTGGCGATTATCACACACATACCACTTATTCAAGGCATGGACACGGCAAAGGTACGGTGCTTGAAAATGCCTCTGTTGCATCGGACAAGGGCTTAAAGCAGATTGCAATAACCGACCATGGCTTCAATCATCAATTCTATGGCATTAGGCGTAAGGATATACCTCTTCTAAAAGAGGATATTTTGAATGCTCGTGAGGTGACAGGGGTGGATATTCTTCTTGGAGTGGAAGCCAACCTCATCTCACTTGAAGGTAATGTCGATGTCCGTGAAGAGGATTATGAATTTTTGGATATCTTCTTGATGGGCTACCATAGAATGGTAAAGACAACAACCTACAAGGATAAAGTACTTTTAAACTATGCAAATGACCTTGCAAGAATTTTCCGCCCAAGTATGGAGAAAATCAATCGCAATACCACTGCTTTTTTGAAAGCACTTGATAAGTATCCGATTGATATCATCACCCATCTAAACTACGGCTTTGAGACTGACACGCTTGCGGTTGCAAAAATGGCAAAGCAAAAAGGCGTCTATGTCGAACTTAATGGTAAGCGTATAAATTTCACTGATGATGAGATTTTGACTATGGCAAGTGAAGGAGTAAAGTTTATTGTAAATTCTGATGCGCATAAGCCGGATAATGTCGGAGAGGTCAATAATGGTCTTGATACGATATACCGCTTAAATATTCCGCTTTCGCTTGTCGCAAATGTGGATAAAATTCCAAAATTTAATAAGAAAAGAGGAAGTTTTTAATGAGTTTTTCTAGGCAATCTAAGATAGAAATATTGGAAACAGAACTTGAAGATGATTCTTCTTGTATCGCATTTTTATCCGGACTTTTCCATTCATGTGGAGAAATTGGAAAAGAGGGTGCTGACTATTTTGTTTCTATAATTTCGGATATAGAGGAACTTTTTTCTTATGTTAAAAAGATTGTAAAAAAACTCTATGGTGGCAATATTGAAGAACAACTCTCCGAGCATTATTCGATAAACAAAAGCAACTTTTATGAATTAAAATTTGATGTCAAAAACTTTCAACAACTACTGCTTGATGTTGGAGTTATCGACTTTTCTGATGGACTTTCCTTTGTTTTTGAAATTAACAAAAGTATAATCATCGAAGACACTCCAAGGCGTGCTTTCATTAAAGGAGTGTATATCGGCTGTTCGACTTCAAGTATAAAGTTTTCTGAAGGTGCACATAAGACAGAGGCTACCGGCTATCATCTTGAATTTGTTTCAAAAAATCATGACTTTTTATTGGAGTTTTCATCAATCTTGGCAAGTTACAATATTTTGGGTAAGATTTTTGAGCGTAAAGGTGATTTTGTCTTTTATCTTAAAGATGTCAATGCGATTATGGACTTACTTGCCCTTATCGGGGCAAATGAAAGTGTGCTTGCCTTGTCTAATGAGCTTGTTACACGTGAACTTAGAAACAAGGTCAACAGGCAGGTAAATTGCATAAACGCAAATATTAATAAGACGGTGGAAGCTAGCATGAAGCAAGTGGAGGCAATAAACACGATCATCTCCACCATAGGTCTTGAAAGCTTGCCAGAGGACTTGCAGGAAGTTGCTATGCTTAGGCTTGCTAATCAAGAGGAGAGTTTAGAGGAACTACTTAAACTATCCACTATAAAACTTACTCGCTCGGGGCTTAACCACAGATTTAGAAAGATAATCAAAATTGCAAAGGAGTTAGAAGAATGAAAGATTTTGTCCACTTACACGTGCATACCGAATTTTCGTTGCTGGACGGAATTGCCAGAATTGCCAAACTTGTTGAGATGACAAAGGAGCGTGGATATTCCGCCTGTGCTATCACTGACCACGGTAATATGTTCGGCACTTTGCAGTTTTTTGAAGCGTGCGTAAAAGCTGGTATCAAGCCAATCTTGGGCTGTGAATTTTATATTTGCAAAGATCTACATCGCAAACAAGGTAAAGACGACATTGGGCATATCATCTTGCTCGCTAAGAATGATACCGGCTTACATAACCTTTATAAACTCAACGGCATTGCGTATGTTGACGGCTTTTACTATAAGCCTAGAATTGATTATGAAACATTGAAGGCACATAGTGAAGGGGTTATTTGTCTTTCAGCGTGCCTAGCTGGTCACATTCCGCAACTTATTCTTCAACGCCGATTTGATGAGGCGGACGCACTTGCACTTAAACTTAAAGATATGTTTGCTCCGGGCGACTTCTATTTGGAACTTCAAGACCACGGCTTAGAGGAGCAAAAGCTTGTTAATTCATATTTAATCGATTTAGCAGAGCGAATAGGCGTTAAGCTTGTTGCCACAAATGATGTACATTATCTAAACCAAACGGACGCAGAGATGCAAGATGTTTTGATGTGCGTGCAGATGGGAAAATATTTAGAGGATCAGGACAGGCTTCGCTTTGACACCAACGAATTTTATCTAAAAACACGTGAAGAAATGGAAAAAATCTTTCCTGATGAGTATCTTGACACCACGATTGAAATAGCAAACAAGTGCGATGTAACAATTAAAACTAAACACCTATACGAAGTTGCAGAACTACCGGAAAGGTATAAGCTTCCACCAAATCAAAACTACATTCCTGTATATAAAACCTCGACAGGTGAAGAGCCTTATGAGTTTTTGCGAAGAATATCCTATGAGGGACTACATAAGAAGTATAAAGAGATAACAAAAGAACTTATCGACAGACTAGAAATGGAACTTACCACCATCAAAGAGCAAGGCTTTGTGGAATACTTCCTCATTGTTTGGGACTATATCAACTGGGCAACTGAGCACGGCATTCCGGTTGGGCCGGGACGTGGAAGCGGTGCTGGAAGTTTGGTGGCATACACTTCAGGTATAACACGTGTTGACCCAATTAAATATAACCTATTCTTTGAACGCTTTATCAACAAAGAGCGTGTATCCATGCCCGACTTCGATGTCGATTTCTGTACAGATAGGCGTGGAGAGGTTATTGACTATGTTAGAGAGCGTTATGGCAGTGACCATGTTGCACAGATTGTCACTTTTGGACGTATGCAGGCGAAAAATGCCATTCGTGATGTTGCGAGAGTTCTGAGAACTCCATACCCAGAGGTAGATAAGATAACAAAACAGATTCCTCTTAAAAAGCCAGACGGCATTAAGAAGCCACCTCTACTTAAATATTATTTTGGCACAACGGGAGATCCAGCAAACGATCAATTTATCATTCCGGAACTAAGAGAGATGTACGACAACGACCCAAGTGTTAAGCGTATTGCTGATATGGCGATTAAGCTTGAGGGCGTGCCAAGAAACACCTCCACTCATGCGGCAGGTGTGCTTATCTCTCCTCAGCCTGTTTCTAACTTTGTTCCGCTTGCAAGAAACGGCGATGATATTGTGACGCAATATGATATGATTGAACTTGAATCACTGGGCTTACTTAAAATGGACTTTTTGGCGCTCATCACGCTCACTGATATCAAAAAGGCGTGCGACTATATCTATGAAACACATGGTATCAAGGTTGATATGTATGCCATGGAATATGATGACCCTAAGGTATTCGACCTTATCTCGTCTGGAAGAACAGATGCAGTGTTCCAACTTGATGGAGCTGGCATGAAGAAGTTTATGAAAGAACTTAAACCTTCGTGCATGGACGATATCATCGCAGGAATTTCGCTCTATCGACCGGGGCCTATGGATTTCATTCCAAAATTTGTGAAGAACAAGGAAGACCCAGAGCATATTGAGTATGATGACCCGTGCCTTGAAGGAATACTCGATGTAACCTATGGCTGTATCGTCTATCAAGAGCAGGTTATGAAAATCTTTCAGGTTATGGGAGGTTATAGCTTAGGACAGGCTGATAACATTCGCCGTATCATGGGAAAGAAAAAGGTTGACCAGATTGACAAAGAGAGAGTTAAGTTTGTCAACGGTTGGGACGACCCTGAAGGGAAAAAGTCCATTCCGGGAGCTGTGAAATTAGGGCATAAAAAGGAAGTTGCAGAAAAGATATTTGATGAAATGAAGGAGTTTGCAAAATACGCTTTCAACAAATCTCATGCTGCAGCGTATGCCTATGTTTCCTATCAAACGGCGTATCTAAAATGCTACTACGAAGTGGAATACTTGACGGCTGTTTTAAACAATAGAATCACAAACGCTGATAAACTCACCAAATTTATAAACTTTGCAAGAAGCGAATGCATAAAAATTCTTCCTCCTGATGTTAACAAGAGCGGAACATATTTTAAGGTGGAAGACGGCGGAATTCGTTTTGGACTTGGTGGACTTAAACACGTTGGCACGCAGGTTATCGAAAATATGGAAAAAGAGCGTGAGGAAAATGGCGAGTTTAAGAGTATGGAGGACTTTATAGACAGAATGAGTGACTACACCATAAATAAAAAAATGGTGGAGTGCCTAATTCTTAGTGGTGCTTTTGATTGCTTTGGACATTCTCGTTCCTCATGTATGGCGGTATATGAAAAGATTATGCAACGTGCAAGTAAGGACAAAAAGACAAGGCAACTTGGCCAAATTTCCTTTTTCGGCACAAACGAAATTGTCGATACGGTGGAATATCCAGATATTAAGGAGTTCAATAAAAAGACGCTCTTAAGAAATGAACGTGATATCGTTGGAGTATATATGTCAGGGCACCCACTTGAAGAATATGCCGATAAATTTAAAAATTTCACTATCAATGCGGAAACTTTAAATGCCATAAATGCAAGAGATGAGGATATGGAAGTACCAGAGGAAGATGATAAATTCAGCGAAGAGACGGAACTACTCGACGGTCAACCTTTCACTTGTGGCGGAATTATAGTGGAAGTTAAAAAAATTCGTGCGAAAAGCGGACGTGATATGTGTGCATTTAAACTTGAAGATATGACAGGCACAATGGAGGTCACGCTCTTTCCAAATGTCTATGCGAAATATCGAAACGAGATTGTGGAAGACGCACTTGTGACGGTTAAGGGAAAATATAATGTCAGAGATTCTGGCGTTTCGTTAATCGGTGACAGCGTGTTTGTTTGGAAGGAAGAAGAAAAGGCAAAAACTGAAGATAGGCTAGGGAAGGTATATCTAAGATTTGATACTAAAGATATAGACGTCTATTCTAAAGTTAAAAGTTCGCTCTTGTCATATCCGGGCGAGGCTCAGGTTGTCATTCGTTGCACTTCTTCAGGCTCAGCACTCAATTTTAATGGCAAGGTGGCAATAAATAACTATCTAATCAACGAACTCTCTGGAATTATTGGCAATGAAAATATTGTGGTGAAGGAGGCAAAATGAAAATTTTAGTTTTGTGTAGTGGTGGTGATGCACCGGGTATGAATAGATTTATCTATACGCTTTCAAAAAATTTTGATGATGTCTATTATGCCTATAAAGGCTTTAAAGGACTTGTGGAGGGGGATATACGAAAATTAGACCACTCCGAAATTGAAAAGGTTAAGGATGAGGCTGGTGCATATATTCGCTCTTCACGCTATCCAGAATTTAAAGAAAAAAAATACTTTTTAAAAGGCTTAAAAAATGCACTAAAATTTGACGCAACCATTGTGCTTGGTGGAAACGGCAGTCAAAAGGGAGCAAAGGAGCTTAAAGAAAATGGTGTTAATGTGCTTTTTGTGCCAGCGACCATTGATAACGATGTGGAAGGGGCGGAATATAGCATGGGCTTTGACACGGCAGTCTATCAAGGCGTTTACACCGTCGAAAATTCCATGCCAAGTTTTCACACCTTTTCCAAAACTTGTCTATATAAGGTTATGGGAAGATATTGCCCAAAGATTGCTGAGGCAGTTTTTGAAAAGACGAATGCCGACTATCTCATTGCCAGCGAAAGCGATTTAAAATATTCAAAGATTAAAAAGATAATCAAAGAGAACGAAAAGAAAGACAAAGGTACGGCAATCATCGTGAAAGAAAAAATCATAGATATGGACGAACTAAAAAATAAACTTGAAGCATATCCAACTCAAATTCGAGTGCAGACAGTTGGCTACTTGCAACGTGGTGGAAAGCCTACAAAGATGGAACTCAAAAAAGCCGACCAAATTGCAAATCAAACCTATAAATTAATTAAAGCACAAATTTTTGGAAATTCTGTTATGTTTGAAAAAATAGAAAAAATCGCCGTAAAACCACTTTAAAACTTAAAATATACTGATTTTTTCGTATTTTTTAACTGAAAAAGTGTTAAAAACAATCATTTCTAGCAGTTTAAGGAGATATTATGGAAGAAATGTTAGACACTTATGATATCAATGGGAAACTTTTAAAACCGCAAACTAGAGCATTTTGCCATAGTGAAAATCCTGGGTGTTATCATAAGGCAGTTTGGATTTGGATAATCAATGATAAAAACGAATTTTTAGTGCAAAAACGCTCTCATTTAAAACGAACTGCACCGAACAAGTGGGATATGCCAGTTGCTGGTCACGTTGATGCAGGCGAAACACTTTTGCAAGCTTGTGCGAGAGAAACAAAAGAAGAACTTGGGCTTGACGTAAAAGAAAGTGATTTCCTCTTCTTGACGGAAAAGTTAAAACAAAAAAGTTGGGAATTTGCTGAAATTTATCTATTGAGAACCACGGCAAAAATTGAAGATTTCACTTTGCAGAAAAAAGAGGTTTCAAAGGTTAAATATTTGCCCTATAATGAATTTATAAAACTTTTATATTCCACCGATTTTGCTCCGCACGAAAAAGAATATAAAGATTGGGTAAGCACTGAATTAAAAAAGTATATAGGAGTTTAAGTGAAATTAATAGATAAGATAAAAGTAAATAAGGAAAAGATTTTTACATCAAGTGGCGAAAATGTGAAAGTTGATAGCATTATGATTGATGATAATAATGATATACAATCATATTTTTATAAGCTGGATAGTTTACATGAGATGCGAAGTGTAAGCAAGGTGCTGATTGCTCTTGCCTATGGAATTGCCATAGATAGAAAAATGCTTGTAAATGGAAAACCATTAACTATCAATACTCTTGTGTATCCTGTTATAAAAAATCTAACAACAATAAAAAAGGAAAATGTTGACAAAATTAAAAACTGGAAAATTAAAACACTTTTAACATATTCGTCAGGCTATGATACTCAAATGTTTTCTGAAAGATTTATAAAAGATATCAATGAAAAAGATTATGTTAATTATGTTTTAAATTATGATTTGATATATCAGCCTGGCGAAAAATATGTTTACAATAATGCGGAATTGTTTATCTTGTCTATTTTCTTTCAGGAAGCGTTTAAAATCAATATAAAAGATTTTATTGTTAATGAGATATTTAATCCTTTGGGTATAACAAAATTTGTGTGGAATAATTATAGTATTTATTGTCCAGGCGGAACAGGGCTCTATCTAACTCACGCTGACTTATTAAAAATCGGCGAACTAATTTTGCATAAAGGAAATTACAAAGGTAGGCAACTAATATCACAAAAATTTATCGAAGATATGTGCAGTATTCAAATATCAACTCCGTATGCAATTAAAAAAGAGAGAGTTTTGCCAAAAATCGGGGTGGGATATGTTATGCATATTTCACGAGATGGTTATGTTTATAAAGATGGAACAAATGGTCAATATTTAATAATCAATTTTAGCAAAAATTTACTTATCACAATTTTGTCATCTGAAAAAGAAATGAGTTATGTTTCAGAGATTTTAAGAGGAATTATTTAGTAAAAAGTGGAAATATCCATTTTTTTCTTTAAAATCTATCGGCAAGTTAATTTTAAAAAATTGCTGGTATTTTTGCCGATATAGAATATAAACATCAAAAATGTGAAACAAAACAAGCAAAATTTGCATAAAATGCTTCACATTTTGTTTTATAGGTAAAGTGATTTGAAAAATTACAGAAAATATTGCCGATAAAGCAGAAATCTGCAAAAAACACGCCAAAATGCCACTTTTTATGAGTTATCGGCAAAAAAAGATTAAAAATTTTAATTGCAAAATTGCCGATAGTTTGGTATAATAATTATGAGGTGTGTATGAAATATTTAGGAACAAAGGAAATAAGTAAACTTTGGAAAGTATCTGAAAGGTCGGTGCGAAATTATTGTAGAGAAGGTAAGGTTGAGGGTGCGGTTCTTATTGGTAAAACTTGGCAAATACCAGAAAATGCAATGAAGTCTAAGCGTGCTTGTGGCAATAATCTTCTTAATATTTTGAAAGAAGAAAAGAATATGAAATATAAGGGCGGAATCTATCATAAAACGCAAATTGAACTCACTTACAATTCTAACCATATCGAAGGGAGCAGGTTGACCGAAGAGCAAACACGCCTTATCTTTGAAACAAACACGATCGGTGTCAGTGAAAGTGTCAATGTTGATGATATTATCGAAACGGCAAACCATTTTAGATGTGTAGATTACATCATAGATAATGCCAGCAAACCACTTACTGAAAATATGATAAAAAAACTACACTATATGCTTAAATCTGGCACAAGTGATGCGAAAAAAGCTTGGTTTAATGTTGGTGAATACAAAAAATTGCCAAACGAAATTGGAGGTAAGACAACCTGTTTGCCTGAAAATGTGGCAAAAGAGATGAGAAAACTCTTAGAAAAATATAAAAACGAAAAGACATTTGAAAGTATTGTGGCATTTCATCATGATTTTGAAGCTATACACCCATTTCAAGATGGCAATGGGCGAATAGGTAGGCTCATCATGTTTAAAGAATGCTTGCACCATAATATTGTGCCTTTCATTATTGACAGCGCTCACAAAATCTATTACTATCGAGGGTTAAGTGAATGGGAGAATGAGCATGGCTTTTTGATTGAAACTTGTTTGTCTGCACAAGACACTTACAAAAAATGGTTAGATTATTTTAAAATCAAATATTAAACAAAAAATGTGAAACAAAATAAGCGAAAATTGCTTAAAATGTTTTACATTTTTGTTTTGTTAGGGTGTTATTTCTTTTTATCGGCAAAAAAGATTTAAAATTCTTGTTGCAAAATTGCCGATAGGTTTAGACTTCTATAATTAGTTTTGTGTAGGAGTATTTGATTTGAGCGGAGAGGTTGTTGTTATCGGTGTTTGTGAGGTCGAGCAAAATCTCGTCTATTTGAGAAAAGTCTTCACGAATATTTTTGATATCAGCGGAGCTATTGACTTTGAAAAGCGTTTCAAAGTTATTTTTAGTTGTGAGAAATTTGGAATATACTTCGTTGATTTTAAGCTTTGCTGTAACTTCATCGATGATGGCTGTGTCAAGGCTGACAGAGATATCGTTAAGTTCGGTGTAGATGTTAAGAATAATTGCAAGACAATCCTTTAAAATGGCTTCTTCGTTTTGCGTGAAGTTACCCTCTAAAATTATGCTGTCTTTTTGTAATTTTAATATTTCCGCTTCGATGCCATTAGCTTTTAAATTGCTTTTAACAAGTTCTGCATCGTTATTGTTTTTGTAGCAACTTGCAATTAGATGGAAGGTGTTTTCATTTTCGTAGATATATAAGCCAAAGTTGGTGTCAGAGAAATACTCCGCTTCGTTTTCTGTTTCTTCTAAACTTTCGGAAGAATACACAGAGAGAAGATAGTAGGTGTTTTGTCCGCTTTCCACTTTTTGAGAAGGTTGAAAAAGATTGGCGGAAACTAGCAGTGTGGAAACAAGATAACCAAACGACACGCAGGTTAAAAGTGCAAGTAATGCGGAAAAAGTTACGAAATACGGAAATTTTTTCATATTAAAATATATTATTTTGCTTTCTAGTTTAGACTTTTTTGTCGATTTTTCTTTAAAATTTATAAAAATTGGTATGTTTGTTTAAAAATTTTTAGAGTTACAAGCATTTTGTTTTTATTTAAGAAAAATTTTTGATATAATTAAAGTATGAAATTATTTGACCTATTTAAGAAAAAAATCAAAATCGGAGTGGCTTTTGGTGGCGGTGGTGCTAAGGGTATGACTCACATCGGCGTGATGAAGGCGTTTGAAGAATACGGCCTTGATTTTGACTATGTGGCAGGCACAAGTGTGGGCAGTATCATGGGTGCGGCTTATGCTTCAGGCATGAAATCCAGCGAAATTCTGAAGGTCGCAAAAAGCATGAAAACGAGTGATATCAGAACAAGTAAGGTGTTTTTTGTGCCATCAAAAACGGAAGGTATTGAAAGCATGATGCGTGAAACTTTTGGAGATATAAAGATTGAGGAACTTAAAAAGCCTTTTTCTTGCGTTGCCGTTGATATGAAAAGCACAAAGGAACTTTGCATCTCTCATGGCAATCTTGCAAAGGCAGTGGCAGGCAGTTGTTGTGTGCCTGGCGTCTTTCAACCTGTTGTTTTTGGTGACTACCTCTTATGTGATGGCGGTCTTCAAAACAATATCCCGGCAAATATTCCACGCTTTTTTGATTGCGACTATGTCATTGCGGTTGACTGTAACAGCACTCGAACTTATGGCACGGAAAGCACAAAGACGTTGGATATAATTTCTTGTGCACTTCGTGTACTTATGAAAAGTAACTCTATTAAGGGTTATCTCAACGCAGATCTAACAATAGCGTGTGACACAAAAAAGTATAAGGCGACTGAGCTTGAAGGCATAGACGAAATGGTGGAGATAGGTTATCGAAATACGATTGATATGATGCCGGAGATTATGAAGATATTTTCTGGCAAGTATCCTAAAAAGAAAAAGAAAGATTACGGCAAGGACGATATCCTCTTTATTTAGAAATGAATAAATACATTTGGAAGATAAAAAATTTTAAATGGAAATATGAGTATAGCGTGAAGATTGTTCTTCTCGTCATTTTTTCAGCTTTGTATTTTCTTTTTTATATAAACATAACTTCGCTTTCGCTTTATGCACATAATTTTGACACAATTTTTAAAAATGATTTGCAGTTTTATTCTTTTTATGTAGGTCAGGGCGAAAGCTCACTGGTAGTTGCAGGTGATACCACCATTCTTTATGACACAGGAACTATAGAATACGCTGAAAGTCTCTGCGATGAGCTTGATGTTATTTTTGATGCAAATGATATATCAAAAATTGACTATTTAATCTTATCTCATCAACACACCGACCATGCGGGTGGAGCGGAAAAGGTGTTAAGCCGTTTTGAAGTTGAAAATATTTTTAGGCCTAAGATTTTATCTCCTTTTGAAGAGAATGTGGAAAATTATCCTGTCACAAGTGATTTAAGCTATATTGATGTTATTGATGCAATATTAAAAGAAAACGCTAATATATTTTTTATTGAACCTTGCGTAGTTAACCTTGGCGATGTTGTGCTAAAGTTTTGGACACCACAAAATATTACATATAGTGATGAAAATGAGCTTTCGCCGATTGTTTCCATCGAGGCTTTTGGAAAGACTATCATGCTGACCGGCGATGCAACAAGCGACACCGAAGAGGAGTTTCTGGAAGTTTTGGGCGAAGATGAAATAGCTGTTGATATTTTAAAAGTTTCTCATCATGGCTCAGACACGGCAAGTAGCTCAGCCTTTTTAGAGAAAATCCACCCTTTTCTTGCGGTTATCAGTGCCGGTATAGACAACACTTACAATTTTCCAGCTGAAGAGGTGATAGATAGGCTTTATGATGCAGGCACTAATAAAATTTTTGTTACGAAGAATTTAGGAACGATAGGACTAAGCCTGACAAATACCTCCTTTAAAGAGGCAAAAGGCTTTATCTTTCATGATGACGCACTCTTACTTACCGTATATTTCCTTATATTCTTTATGATTGTGGCAATTAAATTTCCTCGTAAAAGAAGATATTGTTTAAATTATAAAAATAATTTGTGTTAAATTGTTTGTTAAAATTAAATATTGTGATAAAATATCAACATGGAAGAGGAAAAATATAACAAAATTGTTGTTGTCTCGTTATATGAAAAATTTTCCACACTTGTGGCAAAAGCAATGTCTAATGATTTAGGTATGCTTTTTTGTAGTGTGCGTGAACTCATGGCTTATGAAATTACGGATAGAAAACTTATGGAAGAAAGATGCTCGGTGGAATATTTAAAAAAGCAAGAACAGAGGGTGCTTAAAAATCTTGCTTCCTATGAAAATGTGTGCATTTCTATCTCCTATGAGCGATTTATGCAAAGTTTTTCGCTCTTTCAAAAAGAAAGTGTAATTGTGTTTATCGACCTTCCAAAGACATATATTAAACAAAAGTCAAAAATTTCTTTTATACGCTTTGAAGAACGACAGGCATGCTTGGAGCAGAATTCTACTGTCACTATAAAAGCGAGAAAGATAGATGTAGAACTCGTAAAAAATAAAATTTTGAAACAACTTGGAGGAATATTATGAATATAGTTCAAAAATCCATCAATTATTTAAGGGCGATTTCAGCAGAAACAATTTCAAATGCAAAGTCGGGGCATACAGGGGTGGCAATTGGTGCTTCGTCCATACTTTTTGCCTTCTTCAAAGATCACTATAATTTTGATGCCTCTGACTCTGACTTTTTGAATAGGGATAGATTTGTTTTGTCGGCAGGTCACGCAAGTGCTCTTTATTATACATTGCTATCTATGTTTGGCTTTGATGTTAGCTTGCAAGATTTAAAAGAATTTAGAACTTATGGTTCAAAAACACCGGGACACCCAGAATATCGTGTGACGGACGGTGTGGAAGTTTCAACAGGCCCGCTTGGGCAGGGCGTTGCAAATGCGGTTGGTATGGCAATAGCAGAAAGCATTATGGAAGAACGTTTTAATACAGTTGGTTTTAATATCATAAATCATCATACCTATTGCTTTGCGGGTGATGGCTGTTTGATGGAAGGAGTGGCTCAGGAGGCTTGCAGTCTTGCAGGTGCATTGAAATTAAAAAAACTTATTCTTCTTTATGATTCAAACAATGTTACCATTGATGGTCCTTTAAATTTGGCAAACAAAGAGAATGTTGGCAAAAAATTTAGAGCTATGGGTTGGAATGTAATAAAAGTTGCCGATGGAAATTCATACGGCTCATGCACTAGAGCGATAGCTCGTGCCAAGAAGAGTAGTAAACCAACGATAATAATCTTTAAAACCACAATTGGTATTGGTACAGACAAGGAAGGGACGAGTGCAGTGCATGGTGCATATCTTACTAGTGCAGAGCTTCAAGCTTTCAAAGAAAAATTAAAGGTAAAGGAAAGTTTCTATATTCCAAGTGATGTTAGAGAATATTGTATGGCAACGACAAGAAGAGGCAAACTCAATCACGAGAAGTGGAATCAAATGCTTGCCATGTATAGTAGCACTCACCCAGAACTCTACAAATCGCTCATGGCGTTCTTTGATAAGAGAAAGATAAATTTTGAGAGAATTATTAAAAATATCGCAAAATATGATGGGCAAAGTATGCGTAAGATCAACCATTATGCCCTCAGCGAACTTGCTTATCAATGTCCTCAACTTATCGGTGGAACAGCCGATGTTGCTCCATCTTCTCTTGCGTATATAGACAATGCAGGCAATTATTCCTATGGCTATAAACGTGGGAAAAATATCCATTATGGTGTAAGAGAACACGCTATGGGTGCCATTTCTAATGGAATAAGTCTTTATGAAGATTTTATCACTTTTGACAGTACCTTCCTTGCCTTTTCTAACTATATGATTCCAGCACTTCGTATGCGTGCTATGATGCGATTGCCAATTCTTTCCTTCTTTACTCACGATAGCTTGAAGGTTGGGCAAGATGGGCCTTCACATCAGCCGATAGAGCAGATAGGGCAACTTAGAAGCATTATCGGCAATGTTGTCTATAGGCCTTGTGACTATAAAGAGCTTGTGGCTGGCTATGAGTATTGTATTAAAAACATAATGCCTGTTTCGTTTATACTTTCAAGGCAAGATTTACCTCATATAGAAAAGACGTTTTATGATGGGGCGTTGATGGGCGGATATATCTTAGAGGAAAGTAAGGAAAAACCTGAGGTTGTGCTAGTGGCAAGTGGTAGCGAGGTGTCACTTGCTCTTGAAGCTCAAAAAGAATTATCAAAAAAACACAGCGTGAATGTTGTCAGTATGCCAAGCATCGAGGTGTTTGAAAAACAACCTAGTGCTTATAAAGCAAAAATATTACCAAAAGAAGCTACTTGCTTTTATATTGAAATGTCAAATGATACAAAGGCACTTAAGGTGTTGCCTAAAAATAGTTATCTATATGGTGTCGATAAATATGAACACAGTGGTAATGGTGATGTCGTAGCTGAAAAAGCAGGATTCACAGTTAAAGCTCTTGTTAAGTTTATTGAAAACAAATTGAATGCGAAATAATCTAAAATTAGCAAAATTTCGTCAAAAATTCACATTTTTTTAATATAAATCATAATACCTTTCTAAATACAATAGATATATAAACATAATAAATTGTTTTTAGTTTATATATCAGAATGTTTAGAGAGGTTTTTATGTTATCTAAAAAAAGTATGGTGCTAAGTGATTTGGATAGTAAGAGTAATAAGCGGGCGGTTCTTACATTAGAAAAAGATGGTGAGGCTGTAAATGGCAGTGTAAGATTTTATAATTTTCCCATCGTTATTGAAGGTATTTTAACTCTTGGCTTTTATGTTGATAATAAGGTTATTAAAAGTGGCTTGACCTACAAAAGCACAGGCTATTATACTTTTAAACTTTTTGACGACTTTATAGATAAAAAATTTTCATGTGCAGTATTAAATTTTAATGACGCTGAGGCAAAGCCCATTCTTTATGGTTCAAGTGAGGGCAGAGAAGAAGATGTCTATGCCAGCATAATTGAAAATCTCTCCTCTGATTTTTCCAAGGCTAATGTTGAAAAAGAACTTGATGCTCATGGCATAGACTATGACGAAAACGAGAAGAGAGAAATAGAAAAAGAAATTGATAGGTGTCTTGGAGATTGCAAAAATTGTTATTATAAAGAATTTTTCTACGAAAACGCTGAGCAAAAACGAGCAGTTGATGATGAATCAAGAGTGAAAAGCGAAAGTAAAACTGACTACGAAGAGAGTGGCGAAAACAATGATTTAGAAGAAAAAGATGAGCAAGAAGCTTTTGTTAAACGTTTGAAGCCACAGATTGATAAGCTCTTTGAAAAAAATCCAGCAGAAACAAACTTAGAGGAGATGTTTCCTTCGTCAAAATGGGTTAAGGTTGAATATGAAGATGATGGTGATTTTTACGTGTTTGGACTTATTTATGATGGTGATGAAGTAAAGTATGTTTGCTATGGTGTTCCGGCAGTCTATGAGAAAGAGCCACCAAAGGAACTTTCTGGTTATCCAATTTTTGTTCCGCTTAATAAGGAAGATAAAGAGGGTTTTGGTTACTATATAACCTATCAAGATGCAGAAACAGGTGAGCCTATTAAGGCTGTTATGGAATAAGGGAGATATATGAAAATTTTAGCTTGGATTCTCTTAGGTATCTGTCTTGTAGTGCTCTTCGGCTTTCTCTTTTATTTGATTGTTGGCAGCATTATTTTTCATTACAGCCTTGGAAGAAAGACATTAAAGAAGAGAGTTAGACAGAATAATTTAAAAAAGAATTTAGAGCGGTACAACATAGATTTGTGTTGGTGGGATAAGGTGCCTTTTAAAGAGGTGAAAATTAAAAGTTATGATAATTTAACTTTGGTTGGGCATTATTATGATTCAAACTCTAACAAAACTGTCTGTTTAGTGCATGGTTACAGTGCAAACTACAAAGAGATGCAACCTTATGCTAAATATTTTTATGAAAAAGGCTATAATATTTTATGCGTTGAAAATAGAGCCCACGGCAATAGCGAAGGTGATGTGGTTGGAATGGGTTATCTCGATAGAAAAGACTTGCTCGCTTGGCTGGATTTCTTAGGTAACGAAAACGATATAGTCTTTCTTGGACTGTCGATGGGAGCAAGTGCGGTATGTTGTCTATCAGGCGAAAAATTACCATCATCTGTAAAAGGAATAATATCAGATTGTGCCTTCGACAATGCCGAAAAGGAGTTAAGTCATGTTCTAAAAAAGTTTGGCATTTTTAGAAAAATGATTTTAAAGCATTTAAAGTCTTACACAAAAAGATTGCACAATTTTGATTTGGGCGAGGCGGATATGTTGAGATTTGTGAAAAACACAAAAGTCCCAATTCTTTACATTCACGGCAAAAAAGATGATTATGTTCCTTATCAAAATTCGCAAAATCTTTACAATGCCACGCCTGAAAGTTTAAGAAATATTATGCTTGTAGATGAAGCAGAGCATGCACAGAGTTATGCAATTTTAGGTGTGGAATACGAAAGAAAGATAACAAACTTTTTTAGGAAATACCATATATTCGATTATTAAAAAATAAAGGAGAATAAAAAAATGAAAAAATTAAGTTTAAATTCGCAAAAAAATCAAAAAAATGAGAAAAAATCCTTTAAAATCATCTATAAAATTTTAAAAAATAATATTATTTGTGAAAATTAGCATATAAGCATATTTATATATAAATAAAATATCTAATAAATTATTTTAACTAAAAATATTTTTTGATATGCATTTTTAATGATATATAGCTTTGATATAAATCTTTAATTTTAAATATAATCTCAGTTTAATATAATATAATTTAATAATAAAAAAACTCTTACAAATGTAAGAGTTTAATTTTTGCTTTCAAGTTCATTTATTCGTTTTTCAAGGGCAGGAATGGTATTGCGAGTTAAATTCCAAATGATTTTTTTAAGTTCCTCAACCTCATTTTCAAGACTGTATAAATTGTTCATATTTTTCTCCTTTGTCATATTTTATAATGAATTTTTTTGCTTTTCAATTTTTTATGTCACCTTTTTCTTCTTTTTATTTTTCATAAAGAGTAACGCTATAATTATTCCTATGCAGGCGATAGCAATTGTCACTGCGTAGATTATGAATGGGTTAACTCCATCTGGAGCAACAACATCTTTTAAGACATAGCCGTATTGAAGCGAATTTCCTCTTTGATATGCGATAGGTATGTAGTCTAATTCGTTGTTATAGCCTTCATATAGATAGACACGCTCACCCTTCTCAATCTCGATTTCGCTTTCTTCCATCACTTCACCGTTTAAAAGATATAGTTTTGTGTCGGCGTTAATTGAAGCGTTGTAGGCAGGATAGGTTTCAATCTCATTCCCACCAACTGCCACAAAGTCAGAAAAGATGTAGGCAGAAGGGAGCGGGTTGCCGGCGTAACTTTCCACCTTATAGAAAATCATGCCATATTCATCATTGTATTCAGTTGGGATACTGTTTGTTAGTTCTAAGCTAAGCTTGTCCTTATGTGAAATTCTCAGTGGCTCACCATTTTCTTCCAATATCTTTTGAGAAGTAAATGCAGGCTCTTCATAGAGATAGCAAAAGTTTGCTGTGCAGATATAATAGGTGCTACTGTTTTCAGCCAAAGCGTATTGGCCAGGCGAAAGAAACATACAAAACAAAAAAAATACCGTCAACAATATTAGCAAAGGTTTGACATATATTTTATTTTGAATGCATAAAAAAACATCTGCAAACTTTTTCATATTTAATATTATCCAACAAATTCGCAATCCTTGTCAAGTAAAGTTAAATGTTGATAACAAAAATATAAACTAGAAATAATATTTTCTATAGAATGCTAGAGTGAAAAAATTTAATCTCATAATTTTTATAATAGAATTTTAGCTTATAAACAAAAAAAAGCATATCAGTTGATATGCTTTAATTAAGTTTTTATTGTAGCCAATCTCTTTCGGTGGTTTCTTCCCATATATCTTTTAAAAGTTTGTCATCAATTTTAGCATTGTTTATAAAATCTTCCTTTGTCTTAAATGTTTGCAAATGCCCACCATTGAAATCATTCATTTTAATGATTTCTTTGTTTTCATTAGATGCAAGAATTAACTCGTAGTAAATATTTTTGTATTTAAATTGAACTTCACTATACACATATAATGCTTCGATAAAATCTTCTAGGTCAGGTTCAAAAGGTTTACCTTCACTATAAAGTTTTTTCGCTTTATTTAGTGAGATAAGGTTTGGGTAGATAACTCTGTCTTTAAATTTATTTGCATACTTATCCAATTTCCAATCGCAATTTTGACATTCGCCATTTCCGTATTGGTCTTTCAAACAATTTGTTCCACACACAGGGCATTTTGCCTTATATTTTCTTTTGAATGGACTATCTTTTCTGCAAATAGGGCAGGCGCCATTGTATGCGTCAATCGTTACATAATGTCCGCAGTCGCATTTGTAATTTGCAATTGAAAATCTTTGAGATGGCTTGATTATAAATATTTCTACCATGCTAAAAATCTGTTCGAGATTTTCAAAATCTGCATAGATAATAAATCTTGTATCCTTTGATTTTTCAATGTTGTTTTTCGTTTCTTTTAAATCTTCAGAGTTATAAAGTTCTTGTTGATAATTATAACCATATATAAGATATTTGAGACTTGCAAAAACTTCTAAATTAAGAGATAAAATTTCCTCTTTGTTTGGATAAAGTTTGATATAGCCAATATAGTTTTTGTTTGTATAGACATCAAAAAAAGTCTCTGTTTTTATTCCTTTCAGTTTAAAGCGAACAAGGGGAATGGGGTAAAATTCATTTGTAAATTGTTTACCAATTTTTATCCTATGCCCATAGTGAAAATCTAATGCATGGTCAACACAATTCTTGCTTAGGAATTTTGACATCTTCTCCATTTTTTCAAATGCAGATGCATATAATTTGTTTAAATTTTTGACGGTTTTTCTCATATTTTTGATTATAGCATATTATTTTATTATTTAAAACAAATTTTTGCTTAAAATTACATCCAAGTCAAAACATTGTTTAATATGAAATTCTTAATAACAAAATAATTGTGGCATTCTTTGAAAATTTATGACATATAAACTCGAATTTGCAAAATTCATAGCTTAATATTTTTTATAAAAGTTTGTGAGGAGATTCATTACAAACTTTTTTGTTAAAAGTCGAAAATTTTTTATTAAAATAAGGAGAAAAGATGATATAATGGAAAAAGGACCGAGCGAATACGCTGAAAATTTGACATCACCAGAAAATGAAGTTGAACACTTTAAACATGCAAAAGAATTTAATTTAAAACCATATGAGTATTCTGAAAGTGCAAAAAGATTTATGGAAAATGAAGATGATGATAATTTAATTTTTAAAATAGAAGATGGGACTATTTATAAATATAATGAAAGCACTAAAGAATTTATTATTATTTCTAAAAATGGAAAAATTGTTACATATTATAAAACTAGTTTAAGATATTATTTGAAATTATTTAAAGATTTAAATGGAGAATGGATACAAGGAGGTAATTATGAGTATATCCAATTTAGATGAAAATCGTCCACATAAATGCAAAATTTGCGGATTGGGAGATATAGAGCATGCATTTGCAATATGTAAAATCTGCGGATGGGAGGATGATATTATCCAAAATGATGATAAAGATTATATTGGTGGTGCTAATAATATGAGTTTCAATCAATATAAACAATTTTGGGAGAAAAGTAAAGAAGATATATTAAAAAATCATAAAAATGATTTACTTTATGTCTATAATAAGGCTGATGAATTTTACAAACAAAATTTCGAAGAAAGCAATTTGAAATATTTAAGAGAAATTGAACCTGATTATGATATAAAGATGCAACGAGCAGAAGAAAATAGGCGGAAAAGAGATTTAGAAAGACCACAGAAAAATTCAAACACAAGTAACGACGGTGAAAGCGATTATGAATTTGAAAAATCGTTAAAAAAGCAAAAACTGGTTAGAAATCAATTTAAAATGGTTGAAAAGTATGGTATGCCTATTATTAAAAAACAAGAAATTGATCTAGACAAAATTGACTTGTGGGGGTACGCTAAAACCAAACTTAATGATGAAGAAAATAAAGATAAAACTATACATTTTTTCACATATGATTGGAACTTTGAAAGTGTATTTGATAAACCAGAAAAAGCTATGGAAAAACTAGACCAATATTATGCACTTTTAAGTCCAGAATTTAGTTTATATTGGGATATGCCGAAAGCTGTGCAAATATACAACACTTTTAAAAATAGATGGTGTGGTGCTTTCTGGCAAAAAATGGGGAAAATTGTAATCCCAACAGTATGTTGTGCAGGAGAAGAAAGTTATGATTTTTGCTTTGATGGGATTGAAGAAGGCTCTGTTGTGGCAATATCAACATATCGAAG
>CALVYQ010000010.1 GCA_944372335.1 uncultured Clostridia bacterium
GTCAACACTTTTAGCAAAATTTTTTCACTTTTTCTAACTTTTTTTCATTTTTTTAGCATACACCCGACCTAGTGTTGCTGATTTAAAGGCAAAAACTGAAAAAATGTTGATTTTTTTATAAAAAACATAATGCGAATTTTGCCACATTATGCTTTTACAATGATTTCAATTGTCCTTTGATATGAAGGAGTTTGAATGGTTAAGGTGTGATAGCCTATTGTGTTTGCAATTATCTTATAGTAACCGGTTGTTATCTCTGTGACTATGATATCCCCTATATTTTTAAAGGTAAAATTTCTCTCCTCGCTCTCAAGCCTAAAGTTATAGCTCTCTCCTAAATTTAAAACTAACTCATCTACTTCGTTATTATTAAATATCACCTTTATCTTTTCACTATCTTCCACCGGCTCTACTTCATCTGGTATATTCGGATTTTCTGGCTCGCTTGGTGTGTCTAAATTTGGCGTATTATTTTCTATAACAGTCACGCTAACCGTGACAACACTTGTCTCATTGCCATACTTTGCTGTCACCGTTAGTTCTGTTTCCCCTTCTGATAAGCCAACAATTATTTTCTCGCTTTCGTCAATATTCGCCTTTGTCTCATCTTCCACTTCAAAACTGCATACCGCCTGCTTTATATTTACACTGTAATTTAACGCTTTTTCCTCGCCTACCCTTAACACAATATCACTTGCACTCACAGATAGTGCCTTTGTTTCACCGTCTGGTAGTGTCAAGATAACTCCAACAACCGCCACCGCTATTATTGGCAAAATCAACAGATATTTCCAACTCTTCTTCCATGCCTCTTTCATTATCGACCTCTTTTCGACAAAATTTTAACATGGATATTATATATTTTTTCGATGTATTTAGCAAATATTTTTAAATAAATTAAATTAATATTAAAAAAATGACGCCTTTTTGACGTCAAATATTAAATAAAAGAGATTGCATTTTTCTTTACAACCTCTTTTTACAACATCTTCTCAATAAATTAGAATGTAACTTCGATAAGTCCATATTTTCCGTCATTTCTGCGATAAAGTACATTGACTTTCCCGGTTTCAGCATTTAGGAAGATATAGAAGCTGTGACCTAATCTTTCGATTGCATCTTTTGCTTCCTCTAACATCGTTGGAACAAGTTCAAACTTTTTAAGCTTTGAAACTTCTGGAAGATTAAGCTCTGGCATATCTTCAATAAACTCAAAAGCCGTATCTTTAACCTTTTTGTTGGTCTTTTTAGAGTCAATCTTCTTTTCACGATGACGCACAATCTGTCTTTCGAGTTTTGGCAATGCTAAATCAATATTGTCATACATATTGTCGCTAACAACTTCAGAACGGAACAAAAGTCCCTTATTTTTAATGGTGATTTCAAGTTTTTCCACCTTGTTTTGCTTGATGCAATTAACCGTGGCACTTGCACTTGCCCCAAAATACCTGTCAAGTTTTTCAAGTTTATTTGTCATAACTTCCTTGAATCTATCTGCAATCCTATAATTTTTTTCTACAAACTTTATTTTCATAATTTATTCTCCTTGTATTTGTATTATATCAAAGAAAAGATAAATTTCCAAATATTTTTTATAAATTTTAAACAACTTTTGCTCAATTTGAAAATAAAAGGACATATCTATTAAAGATATGCCTTAAATTTAAATCATTTTAAAATCAAGATGCCCATCATCTATCACTGCCTCAATCTTGCCCTTTTCTTTTAGTTCACCAAGCAGTAATTTTTCGGCAATTCTATCCTCAATTTCCTGCTCGATAAATCTTCTAAGAGGTCTTGCTCCGTATTCAAGATTTGAACCCTTTGCCACAATATATTCAACAACATCATTTGGAATAACAAGAGTAAGTCCCTTTGCTTCCAAGCGTTTATTGATGTTTGTAAGCATAATATTGGTAATTTTCTCCAAATCCTCTTTTGAAAGTGGCTCGAAAATACAAATAACATCAATTCTATTGATAAGTTCAGGCTTAAAGCGTTTTTTAAGAGCGTCCATATATATCTCTTTCTCACTTTTCTTCTCATCTTCGCTTCCAAAGCCAAGTTTCTTGTGTTGTTTAATCTCGTTTGCGCCGATGTTACTTGTCATAATGATGATAGTGTTTTTAAAACTTACCGTGCGACCTTTGCTGTCTGTAAGTCTGCCATCATCTAATATTTGAAGTAAGGCATTTAAAACATCAGGGTGGGCCTTCTCAATTTCATCAAAAAGCACAACGCTATATGGCTTACGTCTAACTTGCTCAGTGAGTTGCCCGCCCTCATCAAAGCCGACATAGCCCGGAGGAGAGCCGATAAGTTTCGACACAGTGTGCCCTTCCATATACTCACTCATATCAATTCTTATGATGTTATTTTCATTGTCAAACATCGCCTCAGCTATTGCCTTAGATAGCTCTGTCTTACCAACACCGGTAGGCCCCATAAATAGGAAAGAGCCGATAGGGCGTTTAGAATCTTGAAGTCCAACTCTTGCACGCCTAATTGCCTTGCTTACAGCATCAACAGCCTCATTCTGTCCAACAACACGCTTATGCAAAATCTCTTCAAGGTGAATGAGTTTTTCTTTTTCACCCTCTTGGATTTTAGTGACAGGAATACCCGTCCACTTTGAAACAACTTCCGCTATCTCATTGGCGCCAATCTGACCAGTTGCCTTTTTCTTTATGCTATTTTTGTCAAGCTCTTTAAGTTCATCTTCAAGTTTGACAATCTCAGATTGAAGTTTTGCCGCTTTTTCATAGTTTCTTTGCAAGGACGCCTCATCACGATTGGCAGAAAGGTTGCGTATTTTTTCCTCTAAATCTCTAACCTTTTGAGGCTTTAGTGTGAAATTTACCTTAGCACGTGAGCAAGCCTCATCTATAAGGTCGATGGCTTTATCCGGCAAACTTCTGTCCATAATATACCTATCTGACAATGTCGCTGCCGCCTCTATTGCCTCGTTTGTGATGATAATTTTGTGGAAGGCCTCATACGTATCTTTCAAGCCCTTTAAAATTTCAATGGTCTGCTCCACGCTTGGCGGATTGACCATAACAGGCTGGAATCTACGCTCCAACGCCTTATCCTTCTCGATAAATTTTCGATATTCGTCAGTTGTTGTTGCACCTATTGTTTGAAGTTCGCCACGTGCTAGATATGGCTTTAACATATCTGCAGGGCTGGTTTCGCCCTTTTCGCTACCCGCCTGAGCAAGCGTGTGAATTTCATCAATAAAGACGATGATGTTGCCATTTTGAATGATAGTTTCAATGGTGTCTTTTAATTTTTCTTCCATCTGTCCACGATATTTTGTGCCAGCCATAAGCCCGCCAATTTCAAGAGCAAAGATGGTTTTATTTTTAATTTCCTCAGGAACATCACCGCTGACTATCGCCTGTGCCAGTCCTTCAACAACAGCCGTCTTACCAACGCCCGCTTCGCCGATTAAAACAGGGTTATTCTTAGTCTTTCTACAAAGAATCTCCACAACTCTTTGTATTTCCTCTTCTCTGCCGATGACCGGGTCTAGTTTATGCTGTTTCGCCTTTAAAGTGATGTCGCTTCCCATTTCAAGTAGTTTTTCAGGAAGTTCACTTCCCACCTGCCTATTAGATTCTCTACCCTCTTGCGATGGCGTGCTGTTTATTTCCATATTTGAAAGAAGTTGGTCACGAAGCATATCCACTTCCACATTAAAGACACTCATTAAAATTTTTGTGGCATAGCAACTTTTGTTTTGAAGTATGGCAAGAAGTAAGTGCTCTGTGCCGATAAAAGAATGGTTAAACTGCATAGCAAGTTGCTGAGCCTGCTTAAAGAGTTCCTTTGTGCGTGGTGTAAGTTCGACATTGCCAAAGATAGATATGCCGGTGAAAGATTGCTCAAATAGGTCAAAAAGTGCGTTTTCAGTCACGCCATTATCTCGAAGTAGTTTTGATGCCAAACAATCTGGCACGCAGACAATACCATAAAGTATATGCTCTGTTCCAACAAGTTGACTGCCAAAACGTAAGGCAATTTTGCTGGCATTTTTGATGACTTTTTCTATATTATCCGAAAATTGAACATTGTTATATCCCATAATTAGCCTCCTTTTGTGACTAGTTTTCTAATCTTCCTACTTATATACTCCGCCCTTACCACTTCTTCCTTTTTTATTTCAAAAAAATTTGTTAATTCTCGTAAATTTGCCGATGCTCCTTCTGTGAATAACCTTTCAAACTCCTTTTCTTTGATATTCAAAAAGCCTAAAACTCCGCCGAATTTGACAAGTGAGAGAAGTTTTATCATCTCCTCTTCGCCTAAGCACACACATTCTTTTAAAATACCATAAGCTCTATATATCTCATCTTTCAATTTCAAGTGGTCACTTGATAAAATATCCTCTCTTGCTGACATTTCCATTTCGCAGATGTCAAAAATACGCTCAGAGACTGTGTCAATTATCTCTTCTTCTGAAAGCCCAAGCGAATTTTGATTGGAGATTTGATAGAAACCACCATAGTTTTTACTGCCTTCACCATAAAGCCCACGAATTGTGCAACCAGAGTACAGTACCTCTCTTTTCATAATATCAAGTTCTCCACGCCTTTCAAGTGCCGGCAAAAAGAGCATGACGGACGCACGCATACCTGTGCCAAGATTGGACGGACTTGCAGTTATAAAGCCAAGTTCATCGTTGTATGCAATGTCGATTTCAGATAATATTCTCTCATCAAGTTCCTTGATAATTCGATATGGCCTGTTGAGATTAAATCCGTCATATATACATTGTAGCCTTAAATGATCCTCTTCATTCATCATAACGATTAAATGTTCGTCAGCACTTATCGCAACCGCAGATATATCCTTGTTTTCGATAAGTTCACGGCTTATAATATGCCTTTCAAGAAGAGAATTGCACTCGTTTAGCGAAAGCTTTTTAAGGCGAATAAAGTCAAAGTTGCCAAAATCATTTAATATTCTTTCCATAGAATTTAAGATAAAGTCTGCGTCTGTTTCGCTTATCAGTTTCGTGAAAAAATTAAAGCCACTGACATTGCGTGCCAGCCGTATTCTTGATGAAATAGCCACATCTTTAAACTCGTCCATCAGTTCCCCTATCTTTATCTTTTAATGAAAACATTTTATCAAATTCGTCAACTTTTTTATTTAAAAATTTGTCAAGATAGAGCTTCGCCGTGCTTTTTATCTCTCTTGGTATTCCAAAGTACGCCTCAGCAACACTGCCCGCAATAGCACAAAGAGTGTCACTGTCACCACCTATAGAAACTCCCGTTCTTATAGTATCTTCAAACGAATTTGAAATCAAAAAACAATATAAAGCCTCTGGCACAGTTCTTTGACAGGATACTTTATAGCTATATGTTTCTTTTAATTTTTCATAGTCGAAATCTAAGGAATAATAATCACTTTCTATCTTGTCTTTTATCTCTTTTTTGCTTGCTCCATGAAGTGCCATGAATGTGGCGACAGCCGTTGCCTCTGCTCCTTTTATACCCTCTTCATGATTGTGAGTCACAGAAGTGACTGCATAAGACATTTTTTTAACTTCTTCAAGCGATTTTGCAAAATACGCAACAGCACTTACACGCATCGCGCTTCCATTGCCGTAACTATTGTAAGGAGCGGGAATTTTAAATGTAAGCCAGCCATTAAACATGGAACCATAGCCTATTTTGTCGCTCATTGGATACTTTTTTTTGCCATATTCTTGCATTTTTTCTATTGCTAAATCACTTAAATATGAATAGTTACCCTTACAAGAAGACAAAGCGTCATAGACCGCCACCGTCATCACAGTGTCATCAGTAAAAAACATATCGGGCTGAAAGAATTTAAAATCTTTTGTTTTTATGTTGTTAAATTCATATTTTGAACCAACAATATCACCGATAATTGCTCCTAACACCTTTTTCTCCTTTCAAACTAATCTTTTTTAGCCTTATGCTTTTTGCCATTAAACATCTTTTCGACTGCCTTTTTAATTGTTGGAAGCTCATAGCACTTCTCACAGCCGACAAAGCCTGTTTCCAAAATTTCTTCCACGCTCGTTCCGCACTTAGGGCATCTTTCCATTATTTTTCCTCTTCTTCTATACCTTTCATAGTTAGAGATATTCTCTTTTTGTTTAAGTCAACACTTAAAACTTTGACCTTTACTTTGTCGCCAACCTTAACAACCTCTGATGGGTGTTTAACATAGCCGTCTGAAAGTTGTGAGATATGCACAAGGCCGTCTTGATGCACGCCGATATCGACAAACGCACCAAAGTCAACAACATTTCTAACAACGCCGTCAAAAATCATACCTGGTTGCAAATCCTCCATGTGAATAACATCACTTCTAAGCACCGGCTTTGGCATACTTTCACGAATATCTCTGCCTGGCTTTTGAAGTTCGCTTGTGATATCTTTGAGAGTTGGAACACCTACTCCGCACTCCTTTGCCACCTTCTCTTCACCTTTCTCTTCGATGAGTTTTGGCAGTAACACGAGGTTATGATTTTTAACATCCTCCTCTGTCATATTGAAGAGTTTTAAAAGTTTTCTTGTAGCGTCATAACTTTCTGGGTGCACAGCGGTGTTATCTAAGATATTTTCACCACCTACAACACGTAAGAAGCCTGCGCACTGCTCATACGCCTTTGGCCCAAGTTTAGGAACAGACAAAAGTTCCTCTCTGTTTTTAAAGCCTTTAATTTTTGTTCGATAAGTTACGATATTTTTAGCAATCGACATGTTGAGCCCTGAAACATAGGAAAGAAGGCTTGGAGAAGCGGTATTTAAATCGACACCAACGCTGTTTACGCAGTCCTCAACCACACCTGTTAAAACTTCGGTCAGCCTATTTTGTGGCATATCGTGTTGATATTGCCCTACGCCTATCGACTTCACATCAATTTTAATAAGTTCTGCAAGTGGGTCTTGAAGACGCCTTGCAATGGAAACGGCACTACGAAGCGAAACATCATAGTCTGGGAATTCCTCCGCCCCAAGTTTTGACGCTGAATATACAGAAGCGCCCGCCTCAGAAACTACCGCATAGCTTACAGGCCTATCCACATGCTTAATAAGTTCTGCAACAAAAATCTCTGCCTCTTTTGATGCCGTTCCGTTGCCGATTGAGATTATGTTGATATTATACTTTTCAATCAATTTTTTAAGTTTTTCAATGCTCTCTTCCGTTTTTGATTGAGGTGGAGTTGGATAGATAACGGTGGTGTCAAGCACTGCACCATTTTTGTCAATAACAGCAATCTTACAGCCTGTTCTATATGCTGGATCTAGCCCTAAAATGATATTGTTTTTAAGTGGTGCTTCAAGAAGAAGTGGCTTTAAGTTCACTTCAAACATCTTGATAGCCTGCTCGTCTGCTTTATCTGTTAAATTAGAGCGAAGTTCTCTTTCAAGAGATGGAAAGAGAAGTCTATCATAACTATCACGGATAACCTCTTCCATATATGCGTCTGTGTCAGGATTATTTTTCTTAAAGTGGTGATTTATGACATCAAACATAAGTTTTTCATCAATCGTAATTTCTACTTTCAAGCACTTTTCTTTTTCGCCACGATTGATAGCGAGTATTCTATGGCTTGGAAGATTTTTAACTTCTTGCTTAAAGCCGGCATAAGTTTCATAAGTTAAATTATTTTCATTTTCTAAAAGCGAACAATTAATAAACGCTTTTTCTGCCAAAATCTCACGAAGTTCCTTTCTTAATTCCGCACTATCTGAAATTCGCTCAGCAACAATATCCTTTGCTCCTTGCACAGCCTCTTCAACTGTTGGCACCTCTTCTTTAATATACTTTTCTGCCTCTTGTAAAAAGACAAAACTCTTGCTCTGTGCCTGCAAGATGTCGGCTAAGCCCTCTAAGCCTTTTGCAATCGCAACTGAAGCTCTTGTCTTACGCTTTGGCTTATACGGCCTATAAATATCTTCAACCTCAGTGAGTGTCATAGCATTTTCTAGAGCCTTAGCAATTTCCTCAGTCCATTTGCCTTGCTCGGTAATAACTTTTTGCACCTTTTCTTTTTCATCATTTAAGTTTCTTAAATATTTAAGTCTATCTGCAAAATCTCTCAGCACTTGGTCATCGCACGAACCGTGCATTTCCTTTCTATATCTTGCGATGAAAGGTATCGTATTCCCCTCATCGATGAGGTTAATTATGTTCTCCACATAGTCATTTCTAAGTCCGAACTCGCTGGCTAGTTGTTCTTTAATTTCCATTTGTTACTCCTTTTTTTACACACCAAAATTCTTTTGTAGCAATTTTTCTTTAACACTATAAATTTACAAACAAACTTCCAATAAATTTTAAGTTGTTTAATATTATAAGGAAAATTTACTTTGTCGGTATGCTCTACGAATATTTTAGCATAATCTTCTATTTTTCCATAGCAAAAACACCATTTTGTTGAAGAATTTTTCCATTTTTAACCGTCATATAGACATTTTGCTTGCTCATGCCATAGACGATGGCTTTGAAAATATCATTATACTCCGTCTTTCCGTTTAAAACAATGAAATTTGCATAATTTCCTTCTTTAATTTCACCATCAAAGCCTAAAATTTTTGCTCCAATAAGTGTAGCGTGAAGAAGTGCCTCTTGCTCACTCATAAGAGAGGAATTTTCCATAACAAAAGAGTTAAAAGAGAGTAGTTCTCTCATAAAAGCAAAGAAATCAACCTCTGCATACTCACCACTACCAAGTCCAAACGGAATATTTAACCTGTTTAAGCTGTTAATATTTATAAATCTTCTTCCACTTCTTGCGTCATCATTTGGAAGTAATACAAAGTTGGCGTTATAACCGCCTAAAAGTTCAAGTTCGTCTTTTTCAAAGCAATTTCCACCGACAACCGTTACAGCTTTATCTAAAACGCCAAAATCTTCCAATACTTCGCTTGGCATCTTGCGATATATTGTGTTTATCTCGCCCATTTCGTTTAAATTTTGCCCAATTTTGATGAAAATTTTTTCTTTTAAGCCCATACAAAGTTTCAAAAATTCGCTTTCAGACAATTTTTCAAGATTTTCTATAAAGGTTATATCTTTGACATCAAAAAAATCAAAGCAAACACCCGAAAGGATATTTTTTTTAAATAACACACTTTCATCAACCACTTTATTAAAAGAATTTAAGCTTGCCCTTTCATAGTTTAAATAGCAGTTTGCAAAACCTGGCATAACAATTTTTCCACCCAAATCTATCCCATTGCCCTTAGTTTCTCCTAGCTTTTCAATTCTTTCGCCTTTCACCAAAATATCGGTCAAAGTTAACTCTCCCGTCTTTAAATTCAAAAGGTTACAATTTTTAAATAGCATATTCTCTCCTTTTTTAATGTTCCATAAATCTTTATACTTTTTAACCTAACAAAAGTATTGCTAAGATAAATGTTTTCTGTCATATTTTTTGCCTTTTTAAACAATATATATTGTAACAAAAAAAGGAGAAAAATGAAAGTAATATTACACTCAGACGTCAACAATTTTTTTGCTTCTGTGGAATGCGTAACAAGACCTGAACTTAAGGATAAGCCCGTTGCAGTTACGGGCAATCCTGAAAAGCGAAATGGCGTTATCCTTGCAAAAAATGACCTTGCTAAGAAGTTTGGTGTTAAAACCGGCGAGGTGATTTGGGAAGCAAAGCAAAAATGCCCCGACCTTATCTGTCTTGCCCCGCACTATAACCTATACGAAAAGATTTCCAAAGAACTTCACGATTTATACTTAGATTACACCGACTTTGTTGAACCCTTAGGACTTGATGAGTGTTTTTTAGATGTGACAAACTCGCTCAAATACTTAAAAATGACAGGCGAAGAGATTGCAAATGAAATAAGAGTGCGTGTTAAAAAGGAGTTTGGCTTCACCGTTTCTGTTGGTGTGTCTTTTAGTAAGATTTTTGCCAAACTTGGCTCAGATATGAAAAAGCCAGACGCCACCACCATCATCTCAAAAGAAAACTTTAAGGAGATTACCTACCCTCTTCCGCTAAACTCAATTATAGGAATTGGCGGAAAATTGTGGAGAAAATTTGAAAATATGAACATCTTAACAATAGGCGAATTTGTTAATTTAGATGAAAGCATAATTAAAACTATTATGGGTAAAACCGGCTTGGAACTTCAAGCAAAATTAAAAGGAGAACTTATTGAACCTGTCGCCTGTTACTATAATCTCGCTCCGCCAAAAAGTATCGGCAACGGCACAACCACGCTTAGAGATATAGAGTCAAGAGAAGAAGTGGAAAAAACTGTCGCTCTTCTCTGCGAAAAAATCGCCCTTCGCATGACCCGTGGAAAATTTGAAGCTCGCACGATTGCCGTCACCATAAAGACAAATGAATTTGAAAAATTTAGGCATTCAAAAACAGTAGCTCCAATAAAAAGCTATGAAAGGATATTTGAATGTGCAATGGAACTTCTTGACAGTTTCTGGCAATATGAAAAGAAGATACGTGCAATTCGTGTGCGTGTATCTTCTTTAAATAAAGTGGAAGAATATAGACAACTTTCTATATTTGATGATGAAAAGATAAAACTAACTGAGTGCGTGGAAGAGATTAAGTCTAAGTATGGCGAGGACAAAATCTTTATTGCCAGCACAAAAAATGATTTTTTAAATTATGATAAGTTTAACGATTTATCTTAAAGTTCTTTTGACGTCATAAACACCCTTGTCAATTTCTTCTTTGATATGTTTTGCTCTTATAACATCTTCTGCTGGAACTTCGGAGATACTAAGAGTTTTATTGTCAATGTTTTGAAGTAATGCTCCAAAGGTGGCAAGTGAAAACGGCTTAGGTGCAACATATCTGCCGTAGTCATCTTCAAAATAATACCCTTCTTGTATGTTTATTTGCAAAATACCAATAGCCCTCTCATTGACTTCCTTATTTGAGTGTGGATTAAAGACATAATCTTTTGCATTAAGCGTAACAAAAGGCACTCCTATAACTGAAGCCTCCGCCATATTCATGGCATCGTTTGTTGGCTTGTTTGCCCTTAGATATGCATCATAAACCATCTGCATTGGTGCTTCCATCACTCTGCCTGTTTTGAGGTCAGTATAAGGCGAACAATACCTCTTTGCCATTCTTTTTACCTCATCACTAATCTTTTCATAGTTGTCAAAGGTAATATTTGCAACATGGCAATTTTCAACGATAAAATCTACTAGACTTTGAGAATGCTTGTTCTCTTGATAGACATTGTTAAGTATGATTATTCTGAGTTTATCTTCATGCATATAGCCCAATAGTTTTCTCAAATAACCGCCATAATTTCTTATAGCACTATTCTTTACCGTTCTAAAGTCTGTTTTATTTTTTAAAAGTATATCAGCAAATGCCAAAGCTCTCAACACATCTGAATCAATAGCAATATAATAAGGCTTATTTTTTCCCATCGTTCTGCTCCTTTTTTACTCTGATTTTGCTTTTAGCAATAAACTCAGCAAAGTCCTTATATTGCTCTTCGACTGACATCTTTTCTTTTTTTACCAATTTGTCGTTAAATTCGAGTTCTTTCTTAAATTCTTCCTCTGTCATTTTGCCTCCTATAAATATAGTATAACAAAAATTTAAGTTTAAGTCAACATAAATAAAAAAGAGTATAACTTAGTTTTAATTATACTCTTTAATACTTAACCTAGATCAAATTTATTAAACTTCATATTGTTCGCCACGCTTTGCTTTTGCTTCTTTAGCTTTACGCTTTGCTTCCATTTTTGCTATCTTCTTTTTAGATGGGTGATAAGCAATTGCCCAAAGCCCCGGTGTAAGGAAGACGGAAGAATAGAAGCCAGCAAGAATACCAACCATGATTGGGAAAGCAAATTCACGAATATCAGCAACGCCAATAACAGTGATGAAGAATATCATAACAAAGGTGGTAAGCGTTGTAAGTATCGTTCTCATCATAGTAGAGGACACCGCCTTGTTTGCAATAGCATTGTTGTCGATTTTGCCTAAGTTTTTACTCATCTTTAAGTTTTCACGTATTCTGTCGAATATGATGATTGTGTTGTTGACAGAGTATCCTAAAATTGTGATGAGTGCTGCAATAAATGCTGTGTTTATCTCAATTCTACAAATAAGCATAACGGAAGCGGTTATTATTACATCGTGGAAAAGTGCTAAGATTGCTGCAAGTCCACTTGTAAGTTCAAATCTAATAGCAACATAGATTAAGATGACAACAATTGCCACAAAGAGTGCCAAAAATGATTTCATCATAAGCTCCGTGCTGGCACTTGCTGTGGTTACTCCGCCGTTTATGACAAGAGCTGAATATTCCGCTTCATCTATATAACTATCTGGATTTTGAATTTTAACGACACTTTCTAAATCTAAGCCATCATAATATCCAAACTCCACAAGGAGGGCAAGTCTAATTCTATCGTTTAATGTTTCCACATCTTCGCTGTCACCATTTTGGAATTTAACAAGTATGGCATCACCATGACTTATTGTATATCCATAGCCAGCATCAGTTCCAATATTCATCTCGCTCTTTTGAATGGTGCTTACATCTAATCCGAAAAGATTTAACACATTGGTTATTTTTTCTGACGCTTCACGATAGTCTGCATCGTTGTCTAAATCATAACTTTGATTAAAATCTTTAAATTCTTCCGAAGTGGAAGTAGGGTCGTTCATATAGATTGTCATATTCGTTCCGCCGGTAAAATCAAAGCCAAGATTAAAGCCAAGTGTGCAAAGAAGGATAATCCCTACTATTGTTATGATGATTGGAGCTATCATAAAGTATTTTAAATTTTTTGTGTAACTAAACTTACTCTTCTCTAATCTTTCATCTATCGAGAAGTGCTTTTTATTAGTCTTAATCATTAGTTTCACCTCCCGCTGATACAATTTCCACCGCAGGCTCTTCCTTTACAGGCTTTAACTGTTTAGGAAGATGAAGAGGTTTTGCTTTTACACTGTTTAATGGCAAGTACCACTTAACGAAAAATCTTAATATCACAAGGTTCATAAACATCGACAAGATGATACCGATAAGAAGAGTTATAGCAAAGCCCTGAATGGAAGCTGTGCCTAAAATATAAAGAATAAGCGATGTGAAAATTGTGGTGATGTTTGAGTCAAAGATTGGCCAGAATGCACGCTTAAAGCCGTTTTTGCAAGCCATAGGAATTTTCTTTCCACCACGATAATCCTCTCTAACCTTTTCAAAGATGATAACCGCCCCGTCAACTGCCATACCAATACTAAGTATTATTCCCGCAAGTCCTGGCAGTGTCAATTGAACAAACGAGATAGCCTGCAAGAAGAACACCATAAGCACAATATAGATAATAAGAGCAAAGAATGTAAGTAAGCCAAAATCACCATATCTAAGCCAAAGAATGAGAAGAATAACAACAAGTCCAACCGCTGTTCCAATAAGGCAATATTTTAATGCGTTAGTGCCAAGAGTGGCGGAAATAACTGAATTTTCTTTAAGTTCGAGTTCAACATTGAATGTTCCAGACATAATTCTAAGAGAATATTCTTCCGCATCATCATAAGTCCAAGCCGTTTCTCCGTCACCTGCTGAAATGAAAGTGCTTCCACTTGTTATCTCTTCGGTGCAAGTGAGTTGAGTCTGCCAAGTAGGATCAGATGGGTCTCCAAGATAGATGTAAAGCCTCTTACTGCCACCTGCGGCACTACTTGTAAGCTCAGCAAATTTTTCTCTGCCTTCACTTGTGAAATTTATAACAACGCCATAGTTGCTGTCTTGGAAAGAAACAAAGACGTTCTCAATATCAGAACCAGAGATATACAAATCACCATCATCAACAGCACCCTCTTCCATAGTCATATAAAGTGGAGTTGGGTCACCAATAAGGTCGAAAATATCATCACTATTTGTAACGCTTGGAACTTCAATTCTAATTTCGCTTGCTCCCTGCCTTGTTATGATCGCTTCAGAATACTCTCCACCTATCACGCTTTCAAGTCTTGCCACCGTTGCATCAATTGCCGCATCTAAATCACTTGTGTTACTAGTTTCGGATAGCGAACAGTCATATACGACAGAAACCCCTCCCGCAAGGTCAAGTCCAAGCGAGATGGAACCCGCAAAGCCATTAAAAGTTGTGCTTGTAAATGGAATAATAAAACTGCAAACTGAAAGAACGATGCCGATGGCGGTTAAAACGGCCACTGCAACGAAATTCATGATAGAGTTCTTTTTAAGTCTATTTATCTTTTTAGCCATACTGCCCCTTATTAAAAGTCAAATCTACCATTTAAGTATATAAGAATTCGGGGCGTATGTCAATTAAAAAACTAAAATTTTTTTAAATTTACGCAAATAATCCCGCAAATCGCTCCAATTATCGTGCCAAATAAAATATCATTTAAAAGCGATTTATCAAAACAGAATGCCCCGTCAAGCAAAGAAAATACCAAAAAAGCAACTATTGTGTAAAGAAAGCCAATAATAAGTCCGTTTATTATGCCGTTTTGCTTTACTTTTTTAAGCCCAAAAAATACTCCTAAAAAGATGGATACTCCTTTAATAACCTGATTTACAGGTGCAATTAGGCTGTCGGAGATATTTGTCCATCTAAGAAGAAAGGCAAAAAGCAGAATGGCAACAAGTGAAATGGCAAGTGCAACCAAAACTCCCTTAATAATCGGTTTTACATTACCTTTTTTCTCGTCAGATTTTAATATCCTTGCTTTTATTTTCATTATTTACTCCTTGCAATAAATTTATACACTAAAATATATGCTTTCAAGATACGAGAAAATAACTAAATGTTAAAAGTAAAATTTGTAAAGCTAAAAGTGGAAAAGTTGATGAAAAAAAAGAATTCCTCCGCCCAACTTTAAGATGACAGAGGAAAAAGAAATAATTTTACTTTAAGTAAATACACTTTATCTCATAAAAATTGAAATGTCAATATAAATAATAAAAAAGGCAATAATTAGATTGCCTTTTTTGATAAATTATTAATTTTTATGAATTTTCTTAATCTTTCCACCGTTTTTACTATTTTTCTTCCATCATTTTTAAAATATCGACTTCTGAAATAATTTTTACACCAAGTGCTTTTGCCTTATCGAGTTTTCCGCCCGCTTCCTCGCCGGCTAAAACATAGGAGGTATTTTTAGAAACGGAGCTTGACACCTTTCCACCATGTTTTTCAATAAGAGCACTCATATCAGGTCTTGAATAGTTTGGCAAAGTGCCGGTTAAAACAAAAGTCAGCCCTTTTAAATTATCGCTTAATGAGATATCATCTTCGTTTAAAATGGTCACACCAAGAGAGAAAAGTCTTTCAATCTCTTTGACATTTTCTTCATCGGAAAAATAGTCTAGGACATTTTGAGCAATAATCTCTCCAACATCTTCAACGCCTGTAAGTTCCTCAAACTTAGCATTTTTAATATTTTCCAAACTCTTAAATTGTTTAGATAAATCCTTTGCCGTCTTTATGCCAATTTCGCTTATGCCAAGAGCGTATAAAAAGCGATATAATTCGATTTCTTTCGACCTTTGTATTGAATTTATAATGTTATTTGCCTTTTTTTCTTTAAAATTCTCAAGTTTCAATAAATCTTCCTCTTTTAAAGTGAACAAATCGGAAAACTCATTGACGCCAAGTTCGTTATGAAATTTAATAAGTGATTTCTCGTTTAAGCCCTCAATATTGAAAGCTTCACGGCTTGCAAAATGCGTAAGACGTGAGATAATCTGCTCCATACAACCATCACGATTTTTGCAGTAAAGAAGAGGGCCTTTTTTAACTAGCGAAGAATGACAGCACGGGCAAAACTTAGGTTCTTCAATCTCCTTTGAGTTCTCATATTTTTCTGCTAAGCCTAGTACCTCTGGGATAACCTCGTTTGAACGGCGAATAAAGATGCGAGAATTAAGCATAACTCCCTTTTTTCTTATATCTTCAATATTATTTAGTGTCGCACGTGAGATATTTGCCCCTGCAAGTTCCACCGGTTCTAGTATTGCCGTTGGTGACACCTTGCCCGTTCTTCCCACCTGCCATACCACATCTTTTAAAAGAGTGGAAGTTTCAAGAGCCTCAAACTTAAACGCCATCGCCCACTTTGGGAATTTGTTTGTGTAACCTATCTCCTCCCTATACGTTGTTTCGTTGAGTTTTATCACCATTCCGTCAATCATAACATCAAGTTTATCCTTGACCTTATCGACCTTTTCAATCTCCTCTTCCGCTTCCTTGCTTGTTCTTATAATCTTAAAATAGTCGCCTGTTAAAAAGTTATTTTCCTTTAAAAAATCGTGCATCTCCTGTTGAGAGGCAAAAGTTTTACCATCTGCCAAAAGCACCTCATAGCAGAAAAAGTCCAACTTTCTTCGTGCAGTCTCCTTTGGGTCAAGATTTCTTATCGCACCTGCCACGCCATTTCTTGGATTTTTTAATGGTTCGCTTGCCGTTTTGTTATACTTATTAAAGGCGTGCATAGTCATCATACCTTCGCCACGCACTATAAGCCTGCCTTTAAAAGGAATACTTAAAGGAACGCTCTTAATTGTCCTTACCTGCTCTGTTACCACCTCGCCGATCTCACCATTACCTCTTGTTGTTGCCGAAAGATACTTTCCATTCTCATATTCAACAACTATTGTAAGTCCATCGAACTTATATTCAAGTGAAAAGGTGGGATTTTTTTGATATTCTGCCATATCCAGCATAAATTTATCTAAATCCTCAAAGGAACGCACCTTATTCATAGAATAAAGTCTGACTTCGTGTCTTTTTTTGACAAATTTATCTAAGGCACTTCCGCCCACACGCTGAGTTGGAGAATTTTCAAGAATCACCCCTGTCTCTTTTTCAAGGTCAACAAGTTCATAGTAAAGAGCGTCATATTCCTTATCGGAAATTGTCGGAGCGTCTAGGTCATAGTAATTAACATTATGCTTGTTTATCTCTTCAACAAGAAATTTCATTCGCTCTAACTTATTCATCTTCTTCCTCCAATTTTTCTAACTTTGCCATATTGAGCATAAGTTCTTTCACCTGCCCTGAAAAGTCTATTTTCCCAACAATTCCGTCATCGGAAATCTCTTTCACTATGCCTTTACCAAAACGGCTATGACTAACTATATCTCCAACTTTTAAGCCTGAGTCAAAAACTTCCTTTTCATTGACAAAAAAGTCATCTTCTTTCTTTTTTGTTTCCACATTTGGGTGTTTTATATCAACAATGCCAAGTTCCTTTAAAAATCTACTGTCCGTTTCATAGTTAGACTTGCCATACATATATCTTTTTGTGGCGTGAGTGAGATATATCTTTTCCTCTGCACGTGTGATTGCCACATACATAAGGCGTCTTTCTTCCTCCATTTCACTTGGCATGTTCATGGCACGTGAAAGAGGAAAGATGCCCTCTTCTAAGCCTATAACAAACACCACTTTAAACTCCAAACCCTTGACTGCGTGAACGGTGGAAACACTGACATACCCATCATCACTTATCTCATCTTGGTCACTTCTAAGCATAACGCCGGCAAGATAGTCAGAAAAGGTGGCGTTTTCATTTTCCGCCTCAAATTCCTTCACCGAGGAAAGAAAACTGTCGATATTTCCAAGCCTATTTATACTCTCCTCGTCTTTGCCTGCGTATTCGATGTCAAGGCGAAAAGCTTTAATTATTTTTTTTGTAAAATCATATAACGACAACACTGAAATCTCTTCGCTTAACTTCTTATAGGTGTCAACAAAATTTTCCAGCTTTTTGTAGTATTTGCTCTCTTTAAACTTTTCACTCAAAAGATAGTCAAGAATGCTATCCTCAGCCTCATTTTTAATATTTGAAATTGCCACATCTCCTATCCCACGCTTTGGAAAATTTATCACCTTTAAAAGAGAGATATCGTCCTTTTTATTGACAAATATGCTAATATAGGAAAGAAGCACTTTAATTTCCGCTCTTTCAAAGAATTTTTGTCCGCCAAAGATGCGATACGGAATATTGTAAGCAAGAAGTCCCTCTTCTATTGACCTTGAAAGGGCATTTATACGCATTAGCACGGCAAAGTCGCTATATGAATATCCCTCATCACACAACTTTCCTATCTCATTGGCGATAAAAAGTGCCTCATCTCGCTCATCAAAAGCGGAATATATGACAGGTGGCAAGCCATTTTCCTTTTCTGTCCAAAGTTTCTTTTCCATACGTTCACGATTGTTGGAGATAACATTGTTAGCAAGATTTAAAATGTTTTTGCTAGAACGGTAATTCTGCTCTAACTTAAACACCTGAACATTCTCAAAGTCCTTTTTTAGATTGAAGATATTGTGAAAGTTTGCCCCACGCCACGAATATATGCATTGATCCTCATCGCCCACCACAAAGAGATTGTGGTGCACAGAAACAAGCATTTTTATGAGTTTATACTGCACCAAATTTGTATCTTGAAATTCATCAACCAAAACATATTGGAAGCGGTTAGCATAACGATTTAAGACTTCAGGATAGTTTTGAAGGAGAAAGAGAGTTTTGTTTAATAAATCGTCAAAGTCAAGGCTGTTATTTTTTCTAAGACGCTCTTCATATTTAAATACTGCCGATTGATATTTTTTCAACATCTTATCATTACCAAACTTCATAATTTCAAGAAAATATCCTTCAATATCAAGTCCGCCATTTTTTATGTTGTCAATGTGATGCTCTATTTTGGAAACATCATCATCTTCAAGTTCAAGTTCCTTGCATATCTCCTTGACAATTCTATCTCTGTCGCTTTCAGAAATTATCGTAAAATTCTTGTCATAGCCATCTAAAAAGTCAATTTCTTGTCGCAAAATCCTCACACACATAGAGTGAAAGGTGGAAATCCAGACGTTTAAATTGCACATCTCATGCACTCTCTCTTTCATCTCATTGGTTGCCTTGTTTGTGAAAGTTATTGCTAAAATATTGTATGGAGAGATATGCTTTTCCATAAGAAGATAGCAAATTCTATGCGTCAAAAGCCTAGTCTTGCCACTTCCCGCACCCGCAGTTACAAGCACCACCCCGTCGGTGGCGTAAAGTGCCTTTTTTTGCTCTTCATTTAAAGAATTAATATCATATTTATTCACAGAGACTATCTTATCATAAAAAAGAAAAAAGACAAAATAAATACACAAAAATTATAAAGAATGAAATAAGTCAACTAAAAGATTGCATATTTAGATAGAACAAAAAGTGAAACGTAAATATTATAATGATAAAGGCTAAAACTTTAAATAAAATGTAGATTTCTAAAAAATATTATAAATTTTTTAAATAATTTGTATTAAAATAAAGAAATTTGTTGACTTTTAGACGCAATTGTGATAATATGCTTTTATTAAATAAAGGAGATAATTAAAACAATATGAAAACAGCAGCAAAAGTATTTATAATTATTGGTATGGTCATAGGATTTTGGATGATTTTACCACTTATCTTTGGTGGACTTGCGATAAGCAAGATTAATTCTGCAACTCAAAAGGAAGAACTTGTAGGATTCGGAGTTTGTGCACTCTTATTTTGCAGTATGGTTGGCGGAATCCTTATGCTTTGTATTCCAGAGAGCGAATTGAATCCAGCAAACACAACAAAAACATCAACTGTAGATGTCACAAGCGAATCAACCACAGCTCAAAATGACACTAATAAAACTAGCACCGATAACGTCGCTGAAAGTTTAAGAAAATTAAACGCCTTAAAAGAAGCAGGCTCAATAAGTGATGAAGAATTTGAAAAAATGAAAAAAGATGTTTTAAGTAGAATTTAAAACAAATAAAAAATATTGGGTTTGACTCAATATTTTTTTTGTTTTGAAATAGTTTTGCTATTTGCTAAATTTTTTAAAAATATTTATTATTTTTATATAACCTTTTATTATAAAATATACATAAAATAGCATATTTTTTTATAACAACATCATTCAGGCAAATCAAGATTTTTAAAGTAGTCAGCCGAGAAAAATTCTTTCAAAGTGATACCAAGCCCTTCACAGAGTTTCGCAATAGGAAGAAGCCCTAAAATTTTAGTATTTCCATACATAAATTCAAACACTGTTGATGGCGTCAAGCCTGAGTTTAAGCATAATTTTGAAAGTTTTATCTTCTTTTCTTCCAAATAGTATAAAAGTCTCTTTTTTATTGCTTCATTTAATGTCAATTTTTCCATATTTATCTTTCCTCATGTAAAATTATAACACAATATAGCCACAATTTCATAATTTTTTCGCAAATTTCGTTTAGAAATCAATAAAACACTTGACAAAAGGCATAAAAATAATTATAATAACATAAGTATTTTAGAATTGAAAGGTGGTGAGAAAGTTGACAACAGTCAAGGTTGGCGAGAATGAAAGTCTTGAAAGTGCTCTTAAAAGATTTAAAAGAAAATGCCAAAAAGACGGCATTATTGGCGATATTAGAAAGAAAGAAGCATATAAAAAGCCAAGCGTAGCAAAGAAAGAAAAGAGCGAAGCTGCAAGAAAAAGAGCTAGAAAAAGAGGATAAAATTAAAAATCACGATTTTAATCGTGATTTTTTTGTTGATTTAATTTTAAAATATTAATTTAATTTATTGATATTTGATAAAATATTGATATTTTTAAGTGTTTAAAAGTTGCGACCTTTTTATCACCTATTTTTATCACTCTATAGATTGTTCAGCACGCTTTGAAGAAGAGTTTGGTCTGAAAGTAATTTTCCTGCACCCATAATTGTGACATAGTCAGTGTCTTCAGAGATGAAAACAGGATATTTTAAGTTTTGTTTAAAGTAGTTGTCTAAGCCTTGAAGTTTTGCACAACCACCGCAAACTAAAATTTTATTGTTTATGATATCTGTTACAACCTCAGGTGGTAGCGTGTTTATGGTGGTGTCAATAGCACGAAGTATCTCACTATAAAAAGGTTCTATGGCATTTTTTAGCTCCATGGAGTGGATTACAACTGACTTTGGTGACTTAGTTTTTAAATCAACACCTGTAACTTCCATATTTAAAGTGTCATTATCATACAAACTACCTACATCATTTTTAAGAGTTTCTGCCGTTGGAAGCCCGATAACAAGTTCATCTTTGTAGGCGAGGTAGTTGACAATGGAAGCATCAATAGATTTTCCACCGACAGAGAGAGTTGCTCCCTTTAGAATATTAGACATATTAACCACCGCAACATCGGTGTAAGTTCCGCCAATATTTACCACCATGTTGACAGTTGAGCCGTCAATTTTTCTGCCCTCGCCAATAAGAGAACATAGAACGGCAGGAACAATCTCCACCTGTCCCATATTCACCGCCTCGCAGACACGAAAAATGTTATCTTTCTCTCTTGCTGTTATTCCGCAAGGACAGAGAAAAAGCACATTGTCTTCAAACTGTTTAAAGCCCACCTTGGAGAGCAAATGTTTTAAAAGCACCACGCTATATTCAAAATTAGAGTGTTCTCCATAGACGCAAGGCGTGAAAATTTCGATATTTTCCTTAGTCTTTCCAATAAGTTTTTTGGCGTCTTGACCAAGTGCTATCACCTTATATCCCTCTTCTGTCGGCTCAGCACCAACAAGAGTAGGTTCTTTTAGTGCCAACCCTTGCCCTTTGACATAAATATTTGTGTAGCCTCCGCCCATTTCAATAGCGTATTTATATTTTTTCATAGTTCCTCCTTAAATTACAAACTCTGTTCTAATGACAGTATCAGTGGATAAATCTATAGAAGTCAAAGTGAAAGTTGTGCCTTCATCTAACGAATAGAGCGTTGTGTATAGTTCATATAAAGTTGTAACACTCTGCGAGTAGCCGTTATAGCTTACACTTGTTATCAAATTATTCTCTTCAAGTGTCACACTATTTAAGGAAAAAGCTTCAGTTAAATATACACCATCACCACTGTTATAATAATTTATAAGAGCGTTATCAAGCGTCAACAAACTACCATTAAAATATATTTGATTTTCATTTACTTCAAAAAGTTGGTAAATATAAAGTTCACGCATATCAAAGCCGGTAATTTCAATATCTAAATTTTCACCGCTTTTTAATTTTTCTAAGATTATATTAGCTGAAGAGGTTGAAACGGCATAGTAATCTGCAGAGGAGATGTTGTCTTCGTTTATCGCATAGGCATAGGTAAGCCCAACAAGCCTGCCTGACCTATCAAACAAAGCTCCCTGAGATGTATTTTCGTAGTTTGCGACAGTATATGAAACGCTATCTAAACAAATAAAATCCACCACCTCATAGCCATCATAGATTGTTGTTACATAGCCGATAGCGTCTTGCACATTTGAAGCACTCGTGATATTTCCATCTTCAAAAGGACTGCCAATTGCAAGATAATCGCCACCAAAAATTGAAGAACTGAGGCCTCCGGTTTTTACATAAGGCAAGCTTAAAGCTATATTCTCGTCAAAATAGTCTGAGATTTTTAAAATGGCAAGATTGAGAGTCTCATTAGCAAAAACTACCTCTCCCTTATAAACAGCTCCACTATTATGATAAAGTAAAATTTCTTCATCGTTATAGTTTTCAAAGTTATATTCACACGTAAGCACATATCCGCTTTTATCAATGTTTACGCCAACAAAATCTTCCTCCCCATATCTGATGTCGTAGGTTGCGTCAAGATACATTTCTCCAATTTCGTTATCATTCATCAAGTTCCAAACGGACAATTTGCCGGTTATATCATAAGGCCTTGCAAAATAAAAATACAGAACAATAGAAAAATAACAGAGCACGATGCTTAAAAGCACCATGCCTATTATAAAAAACACTCTCTTTGCTCCGTTATTTTCCGCCATTTTCCCTCTTAAATTATTTGTAAACTCTTTTTAAAGGTCTTTTTAAAATCATTGGCAAGTTTCATACTTTGCATTATTTCAAAGGCAGGGTCACTTTTCACTACAGTCTTCATTATGATAGAGTCACCAAGAATATCACATATAATATCTTGGATAACGCCCTTTCTTGAAGCATTTAGGTTAACTGCAAGTTTAACAAGCACCCCAAGTTTTCTTATAGCATCGACATCTTCATCTGACAATATCTCTTTATATTTCATTATCTCTGGAAGATTAAAGTTGTCTAAATCTTGACATTGGCAAGCAAAACTTGCAATCAAGATATCCTTTTGAGAAGCTCCGACAATGCCAGAATTTAGTATCGCATAAAAGCCATGTTTTTCGTAGTTTTTATAGTCGATAAACTTTCCAGCATCGAACATATAGGAAGCAATTTTAAGTGGCTTTACATAGTTTCTTGGAAGTTTATGCACCACTTTAAGTTGTTTAAAAAGGAGAATTGCCATATTATAAACATTATAATTTATTGATAGGCCTTCCTTTTTAAACTCATAATAGTTGTCTAAACTATTTAGCACTAAATCGCTGTATCTTTCGGTTGGAGAACCCACTAAATTTTCTAATACCTTACCTTCCATCTTGTCGGCATCTGTGACGGATAGTTCCTGCACTCCGAAAAAGTCAAAGATGGCACTAATAATCGCAAGTCCACCTTGAAGGCTGTCACTTCCCTCAAACGAAAGTCCTTTGATTTTTTTCACCTTTTCAACATCAAGTTCGCCCGAAAAATTGACAACTTTATCGACACCCTCTTTGGTTAGAGTGTAATTATTGTCAATATCAATAGGATATCTTAGAAGTTTTTTACTGATTTTAGATATATCTATAAACGGCACACCAGCACCGACAAGTCCCTCTTCATCAAAATTGACAACAAACGGGCAACCCTTTAACTCCTTTTTGAAAAAGTTGACCATATCCTCTAATTTAGAATATTTATCAGTCAAATTGATGTAGCCATAAGGAACGACAAAGGAATCGGTGACATTACGCCTATTATATTTCAAAATATATGTGCTATAACCAGCAATATAGACGCAAGTTCCTTTTGAAAGGTCGATTTTACTATTTACCGCCTGATAAATATCACGAATTACCTCGTCATTGTTGGTGAGAGTGAAATTCATGCCCGTGTGAGTATATATTTCGTCTAAAAGGCCACGATAATTTCTTGCCTTAACGATGATGTTTGATGCAAATGCAATCATCTTGGAAACATTATACGTTTCAATTGTGTAACGATAAATGTTCAATATTTTGAGTATATCTGTTCTGGACTTTGGAGAAAAAAGGCAGTCTTTTGTGATATCATTTGTTAAATCATATTGATTGATAACATCTTCAAGCACACGATAACGCCCTTGCCTACTCTGCACAATTTTAAGTTCCAATTTCCTTTCAGTAAGCTCAATAAATGCGATGTTTTCCATATTTACCTCTTCTCAATTAGTCAAGTTTAATGGCACTGACAGGACAGCTTGCTTCACAAGCACCACAATGAATGCACTTTGCCTTATCAATCTCTGCTTTGCCATTTTTATCGAAGCTTATTGCTCCAACAGGACAAATAGCCACGCAAGTTCCGCACCCAATACATTTTTCTTTATTTACCATATTCGCCTCCGTGTAAATCTACTAGATAAATATATCACAAAAAAGTGATTTTGTCCACTATTTTTTTACAATAAGCCCTAAAAATATTTAATCAATGAATATTATCATGAATTATCTTTCTTTGCCTTTTTCTCTTTTGTCTTGTTTTTATCCTTTTTAAATACCTTCATAATTTCAATAATCGCAAGAACGCATAAAAACACTCCAAAGACAATTTTTAGCACCTTTGAAGGCAAAATTGTCATACAAAAAGCACCGACAACAGAAAATATCATGCCGGAGATAATTATGTAACCTATATGTTTAGTCACTATAAAGCCATTTCTATAGTGTATAAACATTGAAAACAACGCCATCACAAGAAAACTTATTAAGTTTATGCCTTGGCTTAATTTTTGGTCAAGATTTAAAAAGATGGTGAGAATCGGAATTAATAGCGTTCCTCCTCCCATTCCAAGCCCACCAAATACTCCTGAGATTATGCCCGCAAGCACATATAGAAAATAAATCATGTCACCTCCTTAAATAAGAACATAGAATTCAAAGTTAATATATTGGAAGGAAAATTTTTCAATAAGACAGTCAATTAAAATAATATAAGAAATATTTTATCAAATAATATTTTATGAAAGCACATTTCTTCACTTTAGATGATTAGTCTTATTCCTCCTGCCAGCATGATGAGGGCAAAAATAACTCTAAGAGCCTTTGGTGGCAACACTTTTAATATAAAAGAACCGATTATTCCGCCTAAAACTACGCCTGCCCCGACTGTGACAAGAGGTATTGTTTCAAGAGTGCCAGAAAGAAGATAAATTATGGCACTTATGAAAGAAATTGGGAAAATAATGACAATTGCTGTCGCATGAGAATATTTACTCTCCAAATGAAGCACATTTTCAAGGAGAGGAACACAAATCATTCCACCGCCTCCGCCAAAAAATCCGTTTAAGAAGCCAATTATTGCACCGCACACAATAAGCACACACGCCTCTTTGACCGATAACTTTTCCTCTTTTTCTTTACTAAAACTCTGCCTTTTTTCCAAAAAATTCGACATCATACTTATATTATTGATATTTTTTAAAAAAATATTTGATTTTATAGAATAAATGTATTATAATATGGTAGTTAAACTATTTTTACAGGTGGTGTATGAAAAAACTTAAAGTAATCAATTTGAAATTTTGCTTAATTATTTTGGCTTTAATTATGCCTATCGCAGTGACCGGAATTGTCGCAACTTTTTTTAGAGACTATGCTCTTGGAGAAACAAGCTATCTAAAAAATTATGTTGAAGAGGTAAATGTCACAAACAACAATTTTAATAGTAGCACAATAAACTCAATCAGTGAAAGCCCTTCTGGCTGGTCAAAGATATTAAATAACTCTGATGCAACCGCAGGAATAATAAATGTTGGCTCTAACTTTGAAAACTACAAAAACTCAACCTATCGTCTATCTGTCAATCCAAGCAGTAAATCAGAAGATAGTCAGATTTTGATGATAAACAGCAAACTGAACATCAATCAAAGAAATGTAGCAAGAGAGGGCTTTAAATCTAACACGATTTCTCTCGATGCAAATTCTTACTACTCTTTCCAAGTTAGCTATAAAAGTGACACAAACTATTCTGAAGATAGAACCTACGTCTATAGAGGTGAAGTTGATAGAAATGTTAATGTGACCTCTGATAGATATAGAGCAGTTGAATTTGGTGATGATAGCTATGTTCAAATAACCTATCTCACCTCTTCATATTATGTTAACAAAAACTTAGTAAGTGCAGGATCACTTCAAAACGCTTTCACAACAAATAAGTCTTTCTATGTTGATAACTCATATATTGGATATAACTTCAAAGAAAGCGAAGAAAGCGAAAATCTGACGATATATTCAAAGATAGAAGATCTTGCATCAATAACAATATTAGATGGCACAACACTTTATGATGATGACACAGATGATTCAACTTCAACAACACAACCTGGTGATATAACACTTGATTTAGAAGATGTTGAGTTTAATGACGGCGATTACCTCTTTGTCAACATTAATGGTAGAGAACATTATGTTAGAAAGAGTGACGTTAACTTCACATTTAATGCTGGTACAGAATACTTTAATTCTACAATCAACTTTACTCCTAACACATCCAACCAAAATTCAGGAACATATAGCGTCAGCGAAGGAACTTCATATTACTCACAAAACACAGTCTATGACAGCCTTGACGAATATGGCGTAGGCTCAATCTACTTAAAGGGCTTAACTGATGTAAACGGTGAAGAAATCAAGCTTAAATATGAAAAGGTAACCTCCACAGAATGGACAACTTTCTACTTCTTCATAGCGACCGGAAGTGAGGCACAAGAAGTTTCTCTTGAACTTTGGCTTGGCGGAGAAAATGCAAGTAGCACAGGCGTTGTTTTCTTTGATGAAGTTCTTGTGAATAAATATAGTGAAAATCTTTTCTATGAAAAATATCAAGAATACAAAGATAAATATTATAATCAAACTAATGAAGTAAACGGAAGCACCACAAAAGTTCCTGTCACACAATTTTTAACACTAAAAAATGATAATTCGCTTGATATTGATGCTAACCTTAACTTTGAAGACGATTTTGGAACTGATGGCCTTGGTGGTTGGACTAAGAGTGGTGATGGTAATGCAAGAGTTCTCTCTCTTGACACACTAACAGGCTTTGAAACAACAACCGGTTATGACTTCGTTGGCTCTAATCTTGGTGTTGATGTTGTTGTTGACGAATATGGCAACATTGAAATTAAAAACAACAGACAAGCTATGGCTCTTTGGGCAAACAATAACTATGTGGAAGTTAAATCAAAAGATATTGATATAAAAACACACAAAATCTATAAAGTTACTGCAACCTATAAAATATCCGAGATTACAGGAACGGCATATTTAAGAATTCAAGAAAACGAAAACATATTTAAAGAGATACCTCTTTTAAATGAAAATAACTACACCTTAGCAAGCGGAAACACATCTGCAACAGCAAATGCCGACAATAACTTTACAAATGATTATGGCACATTGACAATTTACATCAAAGGCTCAGAACTTTACAACTCATCAGTCAACATCATTTTAGGACTTGGGTCAAGTGATGAAGTGGCAACAGGTTGCGTAGTATTTGATGATATAACTGTTGAAGAGATAGGATATTCAGAATTTTCTACCGCACAAGAAGACAGTGCTTCCATCGTTACAATACACGAAAACACAGCGGAACAATCTATTGCAAATGGAAACTTCAATTCAACACAAGACGAAGATGGTAGCTATCCACTCTCCCCTAGTGATTGGACAATTGAAAGTGGTGACGGATTGACCTTTGGTGGGGTTATCAACACAAAGGCAAGTGAATATAACTCATATTTCGACCTTTATAGAGAAAATCTTGACTTAGGAAATGACAATAAATATCTATGGGCAGTTGTTGGCAATCCACTTGCTCCAAACAACTCAAACGAATACTACAACAACATTTTAATGCTTAACAATCACTCAGCAAACTACCAAACTTTAACAAGTCCAACTTTCACACTTGAAGCTAATTCTTACTACAACCTAACTTTTAACTATAAGACGCTTTCCACAAACGAAAATAAACCAGCAAGCTTTAATGTAAGCGTATTTAATGAAGATGGCGTGCTTCTATATGAAGAAGAAAACGTGACAAGTGATAGATGGCAGACTTATGAAATCTATTTTGAAACTTTCTTTGGCTCAGAGAATGTATATATTCAAATAGATTTTGGTACAAGTGAAAATTTAATGTCTGGATATGCATATTTTGATAACTTTGAACTTGCTTCAATGGAAGCAGAAGCATATGACGAAATTAGAGATACAAACAAAAATATCGTTGATATGACCGACTATTATATGCACCTCCCAACAAATAATGTAACAAACGAATTACGTGAGTTCTCTTCTGGTGCTTACACAACGTCTGGATATGACGATGAAAAGGAAGGCGGAATTGTAAATGCATCTTACTTTGACAATGATTCCATCTTTAGAATAGATACAGAAGAGGAAGACGCCCGTGTATTTGTGCTTAAAACAAAATCTAACACAACCTACACCATCGACAGTATTTTCACTTTCGATTTGACAAGCGGAAATTACTACACTATTAGCTTTAAACTTAAAACTAACTTTGCGTACCTTAGCTCCTCCCAAGATATCGACCTTGACGAGTATAACTATGGCGGAATTGTCGGACTTTCTGGATTTGACTACATGACAAATCTTGTGTCAAATGACGAATATGCAGAATACACCCTATATATCCACTGCACAGAAGATACATCATCAACCTTACATTTAGGACTACAAAGTGATGACTTCTACACAACAGGAACAATGGTTCTTTATGATTTAAGCTTCACAGAGATTGCTTCTGACGAAGATAATGCAAGTGCAGACTATGACAGTGCAATGGATACGATGAACGAGAGTAGCTATGATATCAACACTGACCGTGTTTATGCAACATCGACATCTACTGAAGATGACAGCACTGACCAAGACACCGATTCTAGCGAAGAGGATACAACCGAAAATAATGATGATTTCACTTGGCTTCTTCTCATCGCCTCCCTCATAACAGGGCTTGCAATAATAATTGCTATCGTTGGATACTTCATGAGAAAGATTAAGATTAAGAAGATTGAAACTAAGCGTAAAGAAACTTATGACAGAAAAGGAACTATCCACAGAGATATCGTAAGAAAAGAAGCTGAAGAAGAGAGAAACAAAGAAGTAAGAGAACTTGAGGCAAATATCCAAAAATTTGAGGCTGAACTCGAAACTCTTGAAAAAGAGCATAAAGAAAAGGTTGTAAAACTTAGAGAGGAAGATAAGTCAGAAATCTCAAAAGCAACCGAAAAAGAATTTAAACTCTTTGCTCAAAAGCGTTCAGTTATAAGTGAAAAGATAGATGTCCTTAAACATCAACTTGAAAACATCAAATCACCTGAGCATCTATTATCACTTGAAAGAAAGAAATATCTCGAAGCAGAGAATAAACAAAAAGCTCTCAATAAAAAAGATAAAAAGTCTAAAAAAGACAATTAAAAAATAAAAAAATTAGTTTTAAATAACCCAAAAGGTTAAAAAAACTAATTTTTTATTATAAACATTTTGAAAAAATGCGAAAAATGTTATAATAAATTGAGGAATAAAAAATGGCAAAATATTATGTAGATTATGACTACTTTAATTTAGAAAATACAAAAGACTTATATATTATAAGCCACTTCAAAACCTTCCAACAAAGCAATCCTTCAACCTGTGCGGCATGCTGTGCTTTAATGGTGCTGAAGCATTTAAATATATGGAAGAAAGAATTTAATAGGGCTGATGAGTTGAAAGTGGCAGAAAAGATGCACTGTCGTCCCTTTCCACTTGGAACTGATTTGAAGGATTTGGTTAATTTCCTAAAGCCTATTGCAAATAAAAACAACTACACCCTTATAAGCAGTATAGAATATAAAAGAATAAAGACGGGCTATGTTTTTCAACCTTTAAAAGATTTAAAAAATTTGTAATAGATATGCTAAAAAATTCTTGTCCAATAATTGTGGAAAATGTCGATTACGGCGGACACTATAAAGTGATAATCGGCTATGACTGTGTGAACGACAATTACGAGAATGATATGCTGATTTTTGCTGACCCTTCTGATTTTAATGACAATAATAGAGACGGTTATTCAATCTTCCCAGCAGAAAGATTTTTCTATATGTGGTTCGACAATCACTGTCTATCAGAGAAAGATAGACTTCAACCATTTATTACTTTAATAAAATAAAAAAGCACATCTATTGTGCTTTTTTTATTAGCAATTGATAAGACGCCAAATTTGACCATTTATTATCATCATAACAAGATCTACGATCCAGATGATGTTCCAGCCAAGAATAATTCTAACAAGTGCAGCTACAATCTTTCCTTCTGCAATTCTTGTTACAAAACCCAAGATGAATGATGTAACAGGAATGATTGCAAGAATGATGCTTAGAACTCTATTCCAGCCAAAATAGTCTTTTCCATACTTTGCCATATTATCCCCTCCCTTATTCATATAATACTACATTTAGACAAAATAATCTAGCAATTTAATAAAATAATTAAAATTTTTTAATTGACATTAAATGAGAAAACTTAGGCTCCTTGTTTTATTTATTTTCGCTTATTTCCTTATCTTTCTTAACCAGAACCATTATAATAAGCACTGCATAAACTATGATTTTTGCTATTGCAACTATTCCTGTGATTATAGAATAGACATCGTAAGCCGTTGAACTATAATAGCCACCAAAAAAGTTACCAAAGTGATTATAGATTAAAAGCACAGCACTTATTGCGGTAAAGATTAAGGTAACTATAAGTGTCAGCTTGGCTGTCTTTTTTAGCTCTTCACTGTCACTCTTTATAAAAACATATCCTCCGACAATGGCAAAAGCTATGAAACTTAAATATCCGCTCAAAAGAATGAACACCTTTTTTAATTTTTCGTTCATAATATCTCCTTTACTTATTTATCTTATATGTCAAAACTCAGAATTTTGTTATAAAATATTTTTTAAAGTTATTGTTTTTGTCTTGGTCACATGGTCAAAGGTACTCATAACGCCCTCTGTTCCGATACCTGAATTTTTATAGCCACCAAATGGAATTTCAAAGCTTCTATGGAAACTTGCACCATTTATAACAGCTCCACCTGCCTGCATCTTGCTGGCAATATAAAAGGCCTTTTTCATATCACGGGTGAAAACGCAACTTCCTAAGCCATAACTTGACGAGTTTGCTATCTCAATCGCATCTTCCATATCTTCGCACGGAATTATGCTGACAACAGGAGCAAAAATCTCATCGTCCTTTGCAACATCTGCTGTCTTTGGAATGTCGGTGATTATTGTCGGCTCAAAGAAAGCTCCCTCATGTTTTCCACCATAGATTATTCTTCCACCCTGTGCTACAACATTTTCTACTTGCCTTACCACCTTTTCACAGGCTGATTTTGTCACAAGCACACCAATTTCACTTTTCTTATCCATTGGATTTGCTATAACAAGTTTAGATAGGCGAGCTTTTAATTTGTCTTCAAACTCTTTTAACACACTTCTTTCAACAATGAAGCGTTTACTTGCACAGCATACCTGTCCGGTGTTATACATTCTGCCCCAGACCGTCTCTTCGACAGCAAGGTCAATATCTGCATCATCAAGCACAATAAAGGCATCATTTCCACCAAGCTCCAACGCTACGTGTGCCAGATGCTCAGCACCATTAAGATAGGTAATTTTACCCACTTTCGTCGAGCCGGTAAAGGTTATGCCGTGCACGTCTTTGTTTGATGTTAAGGCATTGCCAACCTTATCCCCCTCTCCTGTCAAAACTTGCACAACGCCTTTAGGAAGCCCGGCATCGTGCATAAGTTTTACAAGCTTTATAAGCACGCTTGGATTTTGATGTGGAGGCTTCACTATCACAGTATTGCCCGCAAGTATTGCTGGGGCTACCTTTTGGTCAAATAAATCGCAAGGAAAGTTGAAAGGTATGATAGCAACCATAACACCCAAAGGTTCTCTCACAGTAAACTGCAAAGTTCTCTCCTGCCCTGCCTCTGTTCCCGCTGGAATAACATTGCCATAAAGATGTTTAGCCTTCTCCATAAAGGCAGGAAAGGCGATGAAAATATTATCTATTTCGCCATACGCCTGAGTGATCGGCTTGCCTGTTTCCTTACAAAGCGTCTTTGCTAAATCATCACGATTAAGCTTTACAAGTTCCAAAAATTTATTTAAAATCTCCACCTTTTGATGAACAGGCACTTTTGCCCAACTTTCGCCCGCCTTTTTGGCATATTCGACAGCTCGGTCGGCATCCTTCTTTGTGCAGTTTGGCACTTTGTCTATAACCTTTTCTGTGTAAGGGTTGACAATATTCATCGTTGACTTATCACTTGCATCAACAAACTTTCCGTTTATAATACACTGCATATAAGCCTCCTTTTACTTTGTGATTGCTGTAAATGAAAGCATAAGTCCGCCTGTGGTGTTTCTGCCGTCATCTACATAGCCATACTCGCCAAAGGTAAATTCCATAATGAATGGCACGCCGTTTGTGTTTTTCTTAATCTCTTCATATACCTCATTGATTCTATCACCGATTCCCGCACGTCTTCCGCCACAGTGAACGAGATGATAGCATACTGCTGGCTTTGTTAGCTTAGCGTTCAATTTTCTAAGAGTTTCGCCGACAGAAGAGATAAGTTCATCAACGGTCGCTTCCATACGAATAACAGTTGTGCCTGTTGATAGATTCGCACCAATATTCATCGAATAATCATCGTTTGCAAACATAGGGTGACGAATGGCAACTAAGTCACCAAGCCTATCTTTAACTCCAAGTGGGCTTGTGATTGTGGCAGAAAGAAGTTTGTCGCCCATAAGTTCGCTAGGCTTCATATTTCTCCACTTTGCATACTTCTTAACCGCAGGCACTCCATCAATCGTGACAAGTTGTCTTGTTCCTTCCACCTTTGTTATTATGCCCATATCGCCTGTTTCTCTGTATGCTCCTGTAAACTCATTGACAAAGCCATTTTTCATATAAATTAAGGCAACAGCAACGCCCTCATTTGTAACTTTGTTGTCAAGATATAAACTCCAATTGCCTGAAATTGTGTTGTCAGCAGTTGAGCCTCCAAAGAGAGGAACTCTTCCTATAACACGATTAGCCCCTTTCAAGAAAAATTCCTCTTCTGTTGGGCTAGCTGTCATATACATAAGGTCAGGTTCATCATTAAACGGCATCTTCGTCATAGCACGTGCGTGCTTTGTTGCACTTTCGCCGGCATCACGTGCACTTTGATAAGCCTTTCTGTCTGCAAAGCCAACTCCAACAATCATGTTAGGGTCGCATAGCACCAGAATGCCAACAAATGGCTTATCTCCGCCTATGTAGCCCTGAGGCATAATGACACCTGTAAAACTTGTGTTGCCGATGATTGGGCAATCATAGATTTCTTTTAAGCCTCGAATGACATCTTTAATCTTGTAGTCGCAACTCATGTAAGCAAAAACTAATTTAGCATTGGCATTTTTGCCAGCCATTCTGCCCGCCTCTAAGCCTGCAAGGTAGGCATTTTTATTTGTACTGTATCCGGTTAACGCTTTCATATTTCCTCCTTTTCAACCCTACATTTATTATAAAATTTTTAGCAAAAATTGTCATGCGTTTTGATATAATTTTTTTATTATTTTTTAATAAGTCTTAAAAAAAGATAAATTCAACTTTTAATTAAATCTTATAAACATATAAAAAACACTAAAAAATCAAATATTTTATAAAAAAAAGTGAATAAAAATTCACTTTTTTTCAATTTTTTCATCATTATTTATCATTTCTCTAGTTTCTTGTTGCTTTTCGACTTTATCGATAACATCATCTTCCACACTAGATAACATTAATCTATCTTCCGTGGCTAAATCTTTGCGAATAAAGACAAATTCTTTTTCTATATAGTTCATACCTAATGAGCATTTTGATAATTTTCCAATAAGAAAATGTATAACAAAGATAACCCCTCCGCACAAGTTACAAAACATGTCAATCATTGAATCAACAACAAGTGGAGCATCATAGCCAGGAATAATATCTCCTTGCGCTGTCTGCCCTAAGAACATATCGCTAAATCTCTCTATAAGCTCCCAAAAATATTCAATTGTCAATGTGAACATAAAGGCAAAAAGTGCCACCGTCCAAACATTAAGTTTTTTATAATTACATATCCTTGATAAAAAGAAGAGCGAAAAAAGAGCAAAAACATATCCTGCAAGTACATGTATCACATTGTCATAGCCCGGCAATAATTTATATACATTTAACACTGTTCCTATTCCGCCCAAAAGCACATATAATTCATATATTAGGAAAACGAAATTTGAAAAACGATATTTAAATACTAGCTCGATAAGAAACAACAGTGCAATTGGAATTAGAATGACAAAGCATGAAAATACCCTATTATTCGGGTCGCCGACAACTGCATAATAAATCCCAAGCGCCAAGGTGCCAAAAAACATAACTCCCATCAGCACAAGATTAATAATTCTAAAAATTTTGTTGCCCCTTGACAGCTCGTTAAATTTTATACATCTTCTTTTCATTTATGTCCTTTATTTTTAAAAAGTTTCTATATATCCGTTTGTATATGTGAAAGTTACAGTTCCATCAGCAGAAATTGTAGCTAAGATTTGGTCACGAACATTATTTTGAGTATAGTCAATCACAAAAGTATCGTCATTATCACGCTTATACATTCTGTAAACACCCTCTCTTAAAGTGCCATTATCTTTAAACTGAAGTTCAAACTCTGTGTGATTTCTTTCTCTTTCCATTTCCACTTCTGTCTCGCTGACTATGTCACCGTTCTTAACTATTGTGTACTCATATTCAATTTCATCATTTTCTACGCTTTGTTCAACAACGATATAATTTTCTCTATTAGTTCTTGAACGAGTTGTAAATTCTATGGAAGCTTCTTCTTCGTTTCCTTCCTGCTCAAACTCACGCTCTCCATGCACCTCATATTCCGCATCACCAAACACTAAAACGCCGTCAAGAGTGGAAGAAACTTCAAGCTCTAATTCTCCGTCATCAATTTTCTCTTCGGTTTCTTTATTTATTTCATTGTAATACATCTTATAAACAACGGTCTCACCCGTTACGCTTGGAACAGATATAGTCATGCAAAGGTTATATCTTCCATAATATTCGGTATCTTCAACCGGCGTGCTTTCAACTTTTTGATTTAAGCCTTCACCAATTAGCATTCCATTGAACATTTCAAGATAATTTTTAACGCCTTGAACATCGTCATCAGTAAAGTGACTAGGTCTTGATGTTGCCTCTTGTGAACTAACAGATGCATCTAAATCGTCAAGATACATCACAGACGAAACAGCACTCATCGCATAGACATCTTTTGCAACTACATCAACATCACCACTCTTTCCGCCACACCCAGCAAGCCCAAGTCCTAATGGCAAGCACAGTGCACCCACAGCTAGTGTTGTTAAAATTTTTTTCATATTTACCTCCTTTCCTTGCAAGCATTATCGCATAAAGGTTTCATTTATGTCAATCAAAAAAATTGTTTTTATTAAAAATCAATAATTAGTTTAAAAAATTTTAATATTTTTTGAATTTTTATTATTTTTTTACTATTTTTTTTATTTTAACATTGTATTTTATTTTTTAGTGATAAAAAATACTAAACTATTTATCGACAAAAAATTTATATCTCATAGAATATTTTAAATTTGAATAAAAAGCCTATCAAAAATTAATAGGCTTTTATGATGATTTATTGTTAATAATTAGTTAAAATAATTCAAATATATTTAACTAAGGCTAAGTTAAATTTATTTTTTTAATTCAACTTTCATAAAGTTTTTCTTGCCTTTTTTGAGTAAGCATATACCATCTTTAAAGTCTTTTTCTTCAACAAGATAGCTAAAATCTTTCACAATTTCACCGTTTACAGAAATGGCACCTTGCTGGCACATTCTTCTACCTTCCGATTTCGATGGCACAAGCTTTGAATCAAACAAAAGGTCATTTAAAAGGATAGGTGTGCTTTCAAGAATATATGTTGGAGCATTATCTAAGCTGCCCTCTCCGCTGAACAATGCCCTTGATGCTTCCTCGGCAATCTTAGCGTCCTCTTCGCCACGAACAAACTTTGTAAGTTCGTAAGCAAGACGTTTTTTTGCATTCACAATATCCTTTTTTACCATACTTCTAATTTCAGACATTGGGATATCAGTAAAGAGTGCAAACATCATTTCTACACAAGCATCAGGAGTTTGATAGATGCCCTGATAAAAATCGTAAGCAGAAATCTTGTCCTTATCTATCCAAATAGCGCCCTTTTCAGTTTTGCCCATCTTCTTACCTTCTGGCGTCAAGAGAAGAGGATTGGTCGCTCCAACAATGTCAATGTTTGTGCCTTTCTCATAGTTTAATTTTCTTGCAAGTTCCACACCAGCAACTATATTCCCCCATTGGTCAGCACCACCCCATTCAAGCACGCAGTTATGAGTTTTATTTAGATGTATGAAGTCATACGCTTGCATCGGCATATAGCCAAGTTCGAATAGAGTAAGTCCTCCTTCCTTTATGCGATTGGCATATATTTCATTTGCCAACATTTTATTAACATTAAAATGCCTGCCGATATCACGCATGAAATCAATATAACTAAGATTTTCGAACCAATCTTTATTATTGACAATCTCTGCCTTATTTTCTCCCTCAAAATCAAGAAAGACTTTTAAAGAATTTTTGATTTTAGATATATTGTCATCAATCGTCTCTTTATCCAGCACCTTCCTCATTTCACTTCGTCCCGTTGGGTCGCCGATAGAAGCTGTTGCTCCGCCCATAAGAAGCACCACTTTGTGACCAGCCTGTTGAAATCTACGCATTATACAATATGGCACGCAGTGACCTATATGCAAACTTGATGCCGTTGGATCAGTTCCTTCATAAAGAGCGATAGGTTTGCCACTTTCTAGTAGTTTTTTAAGTGCCTCTTCATCGGTACATTGATATAGAAGCCCACGCTCTTTCAATGTGTTGTATAAATTTGTATCAACTTTTTTCATATTTTCTCCTATAAATTTATCCAATACCTTCGGCACAACGCACCAGTAACCTTGCTTACTGCAGTTCTTTCAAATTTTCCGCCATTCTTTTCAATATTTTTTGCGCTTGCAATATTTTCGTCTCTGCAAGTTATCAAAACCTTTTTCATTCCTATTTTTTTACATTCTTCAAGTGAAAATTTTAAAATTATATCTCCGTACCCCTTTCTTCTTTCGCTCGGTCTTATTCCAAGTCCAATATTTCCACCAGTCAGAATATTGGTTTCGGTCAACTCTTTTCTTATAATTGCCATACCAACAAGTTTGCTATCTGTTTTTCGAATTAGAAGATATTGATTTATATTTGGTTCATTTTCTTTCTTCAATTCTAAATTTCTATAAAAATCTTGATAGTTTTTAAAATTTTCTAAATTTTTTGTGCCTTTAATTACAAAATCGGTTTGCAAAAATTCATTTCTATAATCCATAACTATTTTTTCATCATATAAAGTAACCGGTCTAAAAATAAACTCTTGCATATCGACTCCTGCTATTTTTTGATAAATAGTGATTTTTTATTTCTTACTTAAAGCTACAGCAACAGCAAGTGAAACGGTTGCTCCAACCATAGGATTGTTGCCCATACCGATAAAACCCATCATAGCAACGTGCGCTGGAACTGAAGAACTGCCAGCAAATTGAGCGTCACTGTGCATTCTGCCGATAGTGTCAGTCATTCCATAACTTGCTGGGCCACAACGCATATTGTCTGGGTGCAATGTTCTACCTGTTCCACCGCCAGAGGCAACTGAAAAATATTTTTTACCATTTTCCACACACCATTTTTTGTATGTGCCGGCAACAGGGTGTTGAAAACGAAGAGGATTTGTAGAATTTCCTGTTATTGAAACATCAACTCCTTCATATTGCATAATAGCCACGCCCTCAGAAACATCATAAGCACCATAAATTTTAACATCACCTCTCTCTCCACTTGAAAATTTCTTTTCGCCTAGAATTTTGAGAGATTGGCTTTCTCTATCAAAAATTGTGTTGACATAAGTAAAGCCATTTACACGAGCAATAATGTATGCTGCGTCCTTTCCAAGTCCGTTTAAGATGACTTTAAGTGGAGTTTTTCTAATCTTATTTGCTGTGCGAGCAATTCCCATAGCGCCCTCTGCCGCAGCAAAGCTTTCATGTCCTGCTAAAAAGCAAAAACATTTTGTGTTTTCATCAAGAAGTCTTGATGCCAAATTGCCGTGTCCCAAGCCTATCTTTCTTTCATCAGCGACTGAGCCGATTGTGCAATATGCCTGCAAGCCCTCGCCAATTTTTTCTGCTGATTCGCAAGCGTCCTTGCAGTTAGATTTAAGAGCAATCGCCGTGCCAAGTGCGTAAGCCTCAACAGCATTATCAAAGCAAATTGGCTGAATCTCACGAACAATTTTTTCTACATCGATACCGTTTTTTAAGCAATAATTTTTAATATCTTCAATATCTTTAAAATTATATTTCTTTAAAGTTTCCACCGCTCTATTCATCACACACCTCTTGGATTGACAAATTTCTTGCCTTCATTAAAGCGTCCATAGGTTTTAATCGACTTTTCCATTGCCTGTTTGCAAGTTAAATTTTCTTCGCTTTGCAAATTTTTAAGAAGCAAGCCAAGATTTACATATTCATAACCTATCACCTCATCGTTTTCATCTAGTGCCATTTTAGTGATATAGCCTTCGGTCAAATTCAAATATCTAACGCCCGTTTTTTCAGTGGAAAAGATTGTGCCAACCTGGCTTGTCTTATACTTTCCTAAATCTTCCATTGAAGCTCCTATCTCCAAGCCTCCAAGCGAAAAAGCAGATTGGCTTCTTCCATAGACAAGTTGCAAGAAAAGATTTTTCATAGCATCATTGATGGCATCACAAACAAGATCCGTGTTCAACGCCTCCAAAAGCGTTTTTCCAATAAGAATTTCGCCTGCCATTGCCGCTGAATGTGTCATGCCACTGCAACCGATAGTTTCAACAAGCGCCTCTTTGATTATGCCGTTTTTTACATTCAAAGTAAGTTTGCAACAGCCCTGTTGTGGAGCGCACATTCCGCAACCGTGCGAAAATCCAGAAATCTCTGTGATTTCCTTTGTTTGGTTCCATTTCCCCTCTTGTGGAATTGGAGATGGGCCATAGCCTTTCATATTTTTTACACAGTTATCCATTTTTTCTCCTTTTTACCATACCTATTTTATCAAATCTAATATAATTTTCCAAATAAAACGTCGAAATTTTTTATTTTTTTGATAGATAGGTGAGCATTGTGTTGCCATAACGCTTTTCGTCATAGATAACAAATGGAGAATAATCAAAGGTATCCTTTTTATCGTGTTCGCACACAATTATGCCATCATCTTCAAGTAAGTTGTATAGTTTTGGCACAACTTTTTCATACAATCCACTTTTATACGGCGGGTCCAATATGATTAAATCAAATTTTTCCTTGCATTTGTCAAGATAGATAAGAGCATCGCATCTGATTACCTTTGCAGTAACTTCCAATGCCTTTAAATTGTCCTTCGTCATTTTAACACTTCTTGAGTCTTTATCGACAAAGATAACTTCACTTGCCCCTCGGCTCAACGCCTCAATTCCAAGTGCTCCTGTACCACAAAAAAGGTCAAGCACTTTACTCTCTGGAAGAAAGAATTGTAGTTTTGTAAAAAGTGCCTGCCTAACCTTATCCGTTGTCGGACGGATATGCTCAAACTTATTTTCAATCAGCTTTCTGCCTTTAAATTTACCTGAATCTACTCTCATAGATTTATTATAGCAAATTTATAGACAATACGCAAAATGTAGTAAAAAAATTTATAATGTTTTATTTAGCAAGCACCGCCTCGTCAGGATTAGGAGTGTTAGATTTTTGCTTTATAAAGTCAGCATTTATCAATTTATCAAACTTACCTCCGCCAAAATATCCTTCATTGCCAAGTAAGTTATAGCATCTAGCAAAGGCAAAAGCATCAGTTAATGATTCCTTTATTTCACCTTTTTTTAATATTTTAGCAAACGCTTTTGCAAAGAATTTTTTACGATTTTCATGCTTTAAAATGGCGTGAAAGTGGTCATTAGAGAGCGTATATTCAACAGAGCAAGCCTTTTCCATTTCCTTATAAGGAATATATAAATCGTAAGGATTTTTCTTTAATTCCAAATACGACCACATATCCACGAAACTGTCACTTTTTAAAAATCTCCCATAATATCCAATCTGGGCGTGCCTGATGGCGTCTGTATATTCTTCATCTCTCATACGGTCTAAGAGCCAGCCAAGCCTTCTAAAATCAGCCTTAACCACCTGCTCAAAGCCATCTTTATCATATTTTTTCAAAGTGAAAAAGTCAACATATCTTCCGTGATGATATTCATTTTCAAGTTCATCAAAGCGAATCCAAGCATAGCCCAAGGCGTTATTCAAATCTTTGACATTTTCAATACCATCTATCATAACATAGACTCTGTCATAATAATGGAGCCCTGCCACAACTTCCCACTCTTCTGGTGTCTTTAAAACAACATCTTTTTCCACCTTTTTGGCTATATCCACAAGTTCTTTATCCCAATTTTCGCCATATTCGTTGTGGAAATAAAAGGAAAGTGCTTTCATCGAACCCTTTTTCGCCAATGCCACAATTTTCCCTCTAATCTTCTTAAATTTTTCATACACTGCTCTTTCTGTGGTGTTGAACCTGTACATAAAATCAGAAATATAATAGGAATATAGTTTAATAAACTCATACATCAACTTTTCATCTTCACTTCTTTCTAAATCAACACCCTTAAATACAAACTTATTATCCATATCCCCTCCTAATTAGAATTATTCTAACATTTTCTGACAATATAATCAATAGCAAATTTAATTTTTTATCTAAAAATAGACAAATACTGATAATTATTGCTTTTTCCTTTACATTTTGCTATACTCTAATTGTGAAAGACTTTAAAATAATATATGACGCAACAAATATAAGCAATTAACATTGATGAAAATTACATACAAGAAAACATAACCGAAATTAAAATTGAGTTTTAAAAAAGCTTTGAAGTAATAATAAAGAAAATGATAAAAGAGGTGAAGAATGTGAAAGTTAAAAACTTAATTTTGTATCAAGTGGCAACAGATAGGAATTATAAAGTTGGAGATAAACTAGTATTTGACAAAAATACCCCAAATGGTCAATTTAACAGAGTTTTTAAATTTTCTTTTAAGCTTAATGGCAAAAGGCCGAGCGATATTTTGTATGATGTTGCAGCCCACAGATTTAAAAAATTAAAGAAAAATCAACTTTATGAACTTGCACACATACTGGAATACTATGATGTTTTTGTTAAAGAGCTAGCACTTGAAGAAGTGCGTGAAAGCAAATTTCCTGACCTACCATCAAGGTTGCACTGTATGTATCTTTCAATAGGTAAGGACATTGCTCTTCAAAACATTGATAGTATGTCTAAAAACAAAGAAAAGAATGGAAAGCAATTTCAAGCGATTGCGGTAAAACTTAATGGCACGATATTTAAGGCCGGAAAGTTTTATATGACACGAGAAAGCGAAAGTTATGAACATTACAAAGAAAAAGCTTATGGCTATTGGTCACAAAAAGATTTGAAAGATGAAGAAGTGAAAGAAATTCTTTTTGAAGGTGAAGCTGAAGTAGTCGAAATACTAAGAGAAATAAAAAAAGATAAATAATATACAATGAGCATAGTTTTAGAAGCAAAAATCTATAAGTACTACCAATTTATTATCCTGTTGGAAAATGTAAAAGAAATAGAGCCTAATAAAGTTAAACGAAGTAATGATGCTGATTGGTCGATTGTAAAAAAATGTTTGACAGATATAACACAAATATAGGGTTTTATGCTATAATACGCATATAGGAGAATAATTTATGATTATTTATGTTACAGGAAAATCAGGGAGCGGAAAATCAACATTTTCAAAATTACTTGCAAAAGAACTAAATTATAAGTATATCGATGTTGATGATATCGGTCATAAAGTTTATGAATATCCGGAAATTATGAAGAAGGCATACCAACTCTTTGGAACAAATATTAATAATGAGTTAGGTGAGTTTGATAGGAAAAAACTTGGGCAAATAGTTTTTAGTGAGAGGCATTCTGAAAGAGTTAAAGCATTTAGTGATTTAACTTGGGAATATATGAAAAAGATATTAGATAATGAACTAGTTGATAATTCTGTTGTTGATTGGATTTTATTACCTCACACAAAGTATTGGGCAAACAATGCTTTAAGAATTCTTGTTAAGCCACACGACAAAAATGTAAGATTAAAAAAATTAATGGCAAGAGATAACATTACGGAAGAATATGTAATCCTTAGAGATAAAGCCAGCATTGAATATAATGAAAGTGAATTCGATTTTGTGTTTATGAATGATTATAATTACGAAAAATTAAAGAATAATGTATCAAATGTTATGAATTATATAAAATCAGCAACTACTCTAACCGTTTTAGGAACTCAAAGTCCTTACGCAAAAGAAAATAATGCTTGTCCCTCATTTTTGTTAAGTAATAAAAAAGACTATTTATTGTTGGACTGTGGCAGTGGTTCTCATAGATTTTTTAATATGAATAAACTTAATAATTTAGGAATTGTCATATCCCATTTACACAGAGATCATTATAACGATTTATATAATTATATGTATTCTTCTCTTGTAATGAAGAATCATAAAAAACTTATCAATCCAATTAGCATATATTTGCCAACTCAGCCAATACACATTTATGAAGATATAAAAAACGAAAAATTATCATTTTCTAATTTGGTGGCTATTGATGAAAACAAAAAGTATAGTTTTGGTGGTTATGAAATAGAATTTTTAAAAACTATCCACTCCCCTGACGTTTTGAGTTATGCTACAAAGATTTCAACTGATAATAAGGTGCTCGTATATACCGGTGATTGTTCTTATAAAAGCAAACAAGCTATTGTTGATTTTTCAAAAAATGCTAATATTTTAATTTGTGAAGCAAGTTTCCTTGTGTCTCATGGATTTCCAAAAGAATGTAACCATTTAACTGCTTTGCAGGCTGGCGAGATTGCAAAAGAAGCCAACGTTAAGAAATTAATTTTAACCCATTTTTGGCCTGAAGAGGATACTAAAAATTATTATAAAGAAGCTAAACAAATATTTAATAATGTATTTATAGCGAAAGAAAAAGATATTTATTTAATATAAGGAGTTGTTATGAAAATAGGTTTTTATGCAGGAAGTTTTGACCCTTTTACAATTGGTCATTTACATATTGTGAAAGTAGCAAGTAGAATTTTTGATAAAGTCATTGTCGGTATAGGTGTGAACCCAAAGAAAACAAGACGTTTTGACAAGATAAAAATGAAAAATGCGATTGAAAAGCTTTTGAAATCTGAAAATGTAGATAATTTTGAAGTTATTACTTTTGATGGTTTAACCGCAGATATAGCAAGTGAATATAATACCAATTTTTTAATTCGTGGCGTTAGAAATGGTATAGACTACGATTTTGAAGAAAACTTAGCACTTATTAATGAAGAGATCGCAGGAATTGATACAATTTATATAAGAGCTGGCGAATTTGGTGCTGTATCTTCAAGTATGGTATATGAATTATTAAAACGAAATAAAGATGTTAGTAAATATATTCCTAAATATATAATTGATGTGATTAAAGAATGAAAAATAAAGAAAATTAAATATGCTTTTGAAAATAGAAAAAGTTTAAAATTTGAATATTATTTTAATATTAATTTTTTAGACACTTTTTACGAATATTTTAGACAATTTTGGGCTAAAATTTATATATCTTGACATTAAAAAATCCCTTATTTTATAAGGGATTTAGCATTGTGGAATATTTCGTTAAGTATGCGAACCTATGTTCAAAAGTTCTTACGATGTTTGTTTTGGTGGGTTGCCGGGGGCTCGAACCCCGGACCCTTCGATTAAGAGGTGCCTTTGAAACTTCTTTTTTAATGCCTTTTTATGCTAGTAAATCCCTTTAATTACCTTATTTCCCCTACCAAAATCGTGTTATTCAGGTTTATCTTTTAATTTTTGAAATTGTCTAAAATTATTTCAGTTTTTGCAGTTTTCTTTTAGACAGTTATAGAACAAAAAATTTTTAATATCTTTATAAATCTTATACAAATTTGAGTAAAATATGTTATAATCATTTTACGGATAAAGCACAAAAGTCAAAAACACTTAAAAATGTTAGAACATTGTATAAAATGTGGCAAAATGGTGAACTTGGTGGAGAATATATGCCAGAAGATAGTAATCCACATCTCGCAAAATCATCAAAAGAAAACTTTTTGTATTTCACTTTGCCTATGGCTTTAAATTATCAAAGAAATTCATACAAACTTTGGGAAAGCGCACTTGAAACATATAAGGATAGCACAACAAATTTTGTTTTTGATGTTAAAAAGGTGATAGAGAGTGAGTTTAAAAAAGTTAAAACCGCACTAACAAAATATAAAGTTGCACTGCAACCAACAAAGCAAACAGAAATATGGATTAAACTTTGCAAGACAATAAGCGAACAATTTAATTGTGATATAAGAAACTTATTTGCAAAGTGCAATTACGATGTAAACAAAATAAGAACTTATATCCAAGTCGAACATAAAAAAGATTTTCCGTATCTTTCTGGGAATAAAATATGTAATTATTGGCTTTATGTTTTATATCAATACGCAGATGTGAAATATAAAAATTTGCAAGACTTGACTGTTGCACCGGACACTCATGTAATTCAAGCAACCAGAAAACTTGGAATAATAACTGATGATGAATATAACAAAAGCAATATTCAGCAAATAGTTATTGAAAAGTGGAACGAACTTTTAAAGGATACAGAATTTTGCCCAATAGACCTGCATACACCACTATGGCTTTGGAGTAGGAATGGATTAAGGAGATTAAATGACAAAGGAAGATTTGATTAAAGAATTTGATAAATTGCAAGAGAAATTTGGCAGTGCTACCTGTAACTCTGTGTATGGTGGTGGCAAAGACAACAATCCAGTTTTATGTTTAGTGTTTATGAACCCTACCGCAAAAAACATTGCGACAAGCAAAGATTGGAAAGGCATAAGAAGTCAGTGGCTTGGCACAAAGCAGGTTTGGAAATTTTTGACAGATGTCGGTTTGTTTGATAAAGACTTAAATAATCAAATTCAAAATATGAAGCCAAAAGATTGGTCTCCTGAATTTTGTAAAAAGGTTTATACTGAAGTTGCAAAGCAAGGGCTTTATATAACAAATTTAGCAAAATGCACGCAGGATGACGCAAGACCACTGCCAGATAAAGTGTTTAAAGAATACAGAGATTTGCTTTTGGAAGAAATAAAAATGGTCAATCCTAAAAAGATTATATTATTTGGAAATCAAGTGTCAAGTATAGTGTTAAATAAAAAAGTAAGCATAAGTGAATATAGAAAAATAAGAGAAGATTTAGTTATAGAAAACAAAATTTTTAAGTGCTATCCAGTTTATTACCCTGTTGGAAATGGCTTTTTTAATGCACCTAAAGCAATTGAAGATTTAAAGTATATTATTGGGAGTTGAAGTAAAGGTATTTTATAAGAAAATGGGCTTTACAGAAGCAAACTCAACATTTACAAAATTTTAAGGAGAAAAAATGAAAATCATTGATGTTGAAACTGCACGAGGTGATGTGCTATATGGTTGTTGGTATGGTGAAAATTTTAGAGATATTTGTGTGATTATTACAAATGGAAATTGTGGGAATGTTTTTGAAAATAAGTTTTTACGAGATGTAGGCGAAAACTTAGAAAAGAACAATATCTCATTTATCTATGCACATAACAGCGGTGCATTTCATAGAATTGATACTCTTACCAAAAATGGGCAACCTATCGGCAACACTTACGAACTTTTTGAGAACTGCGTTGAAGATTTACAAGCCTATATAGATTTTGTTAAAAACTGCGGTTATAAACACATAATTTTAGGTGGGCATAGCTATGGAGCAAACAAAGTAGTTTACTATCTTTCAGAAAAACAAAACGAGAAGATTGATAAATATATTCTTATTTCTCCTACCGATACGCTAAACCTAAAAGAAAGCAAAAAACTTTCGGCAGATGAATTGTTGCCAATCGCTTTAAAATATAAAGAAGAGAGCCGACTTGATGAGCTGCTGCCTTATCCTTTTGATAATTATAATCTATATACAGCTCGTGCGTTTTTAGATTTTATTGAAAACAAACAAGCAAAAAATCTTCCCATTTACTCAACGAATGGAAGTTGGGATCAACTTGAAGCGGTTAAACAAATTGGACTTTTTGTTATGGGAGAAAATGATAGTTTTGCGTTTGGGAATACTCTAAAGCATCTTCAAACAATAAATGAAAACAGTAGAAACAAAAACAACGTAATAAGAGTTATAGAAAATTGTGGACATACATTTAAAAATAAAAGTTATGAGTTAAGCAAAGCAATTTTAGAATTTGTAATGGGGTAAAATGAGAGAAATAGAAGATTTTTTAATTGAAGCAAAGAAAAATACTTATGCAAACGGAAAGGCTTTAAGAACGAAACCATTAAGGCAAGGATCAAGTGATTATCATTTTGAAGGTAAAATTGGGGATAAAAAAGCAATATATCATGACACATACTTTGGTGGTAAAAAGTTTATTGGTGAAGAAGTTGTGTATTTAGATAGCGAAGAACCATTTTGGGGAATGAACTATTATGGATATTCACTTAATGATGATGAATATGAAAAAGCAATTGCAAATGCCTTGCGCCCTGCTCTTATGCAAGTTGGAATAGATAAGAAGGTATTGCCATTGCGTGGACCAAGTAGGTTTGTTAATGGCGATTACATTTATACTTTTGAATGCAATGGAATAATGGAGAGTTTTACAGGTGTTGAAAAGATTTATAAAAACAATGAACTTATTTATGAACTCCATTGTCATGGCGGAATAATAAATTAAATTAATCAAATTAGGAGTAAAATATGATTTATTTAGTGACAGGTGCAACAAGTGGAATTGGAAAGCAAATTGCTGAAGATTTATTAAAAAGCGGTTATGAGGTTATTTTAAATTATGGGAATAATGACAAACAAGCAAAGGCTGTCGAGAAAGAATTTAAAAGCAAGAATTATAACTTTTCTATTTATAAAGCAGATATTTCTGATGAAAAACAGGTAAAAGATATGTTCGCCCTTGTAAAGAGTAATTATGGTAGGCTAAATGGACTTGTAAACAATGCAGGAACAAATATCGATGAATTTGTAGAAACATGTAAACTTGATAATTATATGAAAGTTGTAAAAACGAATTTTATTGGCAAAATGCTTTGTAGCAAATATGCAATTCCACTTCTTAAAAATCAAGAGAATGCCTGTATAGTGAATATTGCTTCTTCTCTCGGGGTTAGACCAGATACAGAGTGTTCTGCATATTGTTGTTCGGCTTCTGCCATCATCACGCTTACTAAATGTTTAGCAATGGAACTTTCCGACTATAGTATAAGAGTTAATTGTGTTAGTCCTGCGTTTACACCTACACCACTTTCACTTTCTGGTTGGACAAAAGAAGAAATTGAAGCAAAAGAAAAACGCAATCCACGACACAGACTTGGAAAACTAACAGATATGTCAAATGCAGTTTTATTTTTGTTATCTGACAAAGCCGATTATATCAATGGTGAGAATCTAAAAGTTAATGGTGGCGGAATTTTGAAGAAATAAGGAGTTATTTTTTGAAAGCAATACAAATCACAAATGAAATATTGAATAAAAATGTTGAAAACAAACCATCTCGTTTTGATATGGCTGTGAATTTTTATTGTGGCATAAGGCAAAATGGTAAATATTATTTAGTGACATATTATTATAATCCTGCTTGGGACTTATGGTATCCGTTTTATGATGATGTTAATAAAGCACCTATTGTAAAGACATCAAATTCAAAAACATACAGAGAACTTATTGAAGAAACAAATCAAGTTCTTAATGTAGATATAGAAAATAAATTAAAATTAGCATACAAAAGATTTGAAGAACTTATTGGTTGCAAATGTAAAGTTAAGCAAAGTAAATTAGGAGAAATGTTTGAATTAAAATATTCAAAGACTGCTAATCAGTTTAGTATATATAAACTCTATAATTTTATTATTACAGATGTAGAAAATTTGGAGCAAATTTTAAATCCTAAAAAATTAAAATGTAAATTATTTGAATTGGA
>CALVYQ010000011.1 GCA_944372335.1 uncultured Clostridia bacterium
TATTTTAAGATAAAACTTAATTTATACTCTTTTCTTTCTCTAAAAATACCGCTAGTTTCAAAATTGCTTGACTAAAATAAAGCTGTTTTTTAATCTTCGTCTTTAACTTCTTTCAGAGCTTTTTTAGCTTCTTTTTCTTTTCTTTTATAATAATCGTCTATAGCACTTTGTATTGTTTCTTCTGCCATAACAGAGCAATATGCCTTTTTGTCTGGAAGTTCTCCAATTATTTTTAAAACATCTTGATTTGTTATCTGTAAGGCTTCCTCAATTGTCTTTCCTTTCACTAAATCACAAGTAACATCTGCTGAAACAATGGAAGCACAACAACCAAAGGTTTTAAATTTTGCATTTTCTATAATATTATTTTCGTTAATTTTAAGATATAAACGAGTGAGTTCGTTGCAATTTTCTTTGACAACCTCTCCTATGGCGTTTGCTCCATGCATACCCCCAGCGTTTGTTGGATATTGAAATCTCTCCATAATATATCTATTATAATACATATTATATCCTCCCTGCTTGAATTGGTGAAATAGCTCTTAGTTTTGCCACAGCTTTTGCAAGCTCGTCAACAACATAATCGACATCTGCTTTGCTGATATTTGTGCCAAAAGAAAATCTAATTGAGCCTTGTGCAATATCGCTTGGAATTTGCATTGCTTCAAGAACATGAGATGGTAATAGAGATTTAGAAGTGCAAGCAGAACCTGTTGAAACACAAATTCCTGCAAGGTCTAAAAGCATTAAAAGAGCCTCTCCTTCGATTCCATAGAAAGATATGTTCACTATGGCGTTAGATTTTTGATATTGATGACCATTTATCTGATAAAATTCCACTTTTTCAGCCAATTTCTCAAGAAAATAGTCACGAATTATCTTTAATTTTCTGTTTGTGATGATGTAATTTTTTGTGGCAAGCTCAACCGCTTTACCAAGTCCTGCAATTCCTGGAACATTTTCTGTGCCAGAACGCATATTTCTTTCCTGATTTCCGCCATAAGTTATCGGCTCAAACTTTATGCCAGATTTAACATAGAGAGCCCCCACCCCTTTTGGCCCGTGTATTTTGTGAGCAGATAAGCTCAAAAGGTCGATTTCCATATCTTGCACATCAATTTTAACTTGACCAATCGCTTGAACGGCATCGGTATGAAAGATTATGCCGTAATCATGAGCAATTTTCGCAATAGATTTAATGTTTTGTATTGTTCCAACTTCATTATTTACAGACATAATTGAAATTAAAATAGTGTCCTTTCTTATTGAATGTAGAAGGTCAGGTAAACTAACAAGGCCACTTTTATCAACAGGAAGATAGGTCACTTCATAACCTTCTTTTTCTAACTCTTTGCAAGCATTAAGCACTGCGTGATGCTCAATTTGGCTTGTTATTATGTGCTTCCCTTTCTCAGCATAAGCGTGAGCAACACCAATAATTGCCAAATTATCCGCCTCAGTTCCTCCACTCGTGAAGTAGATTTCAGTTGACTTTTGGGCATTTATCCCCTCACGAACTCTGTCTCTTGCTTTATCAACTATGCTCATTGCAGTGCGTCCAAAACTGTGAATTGAGCCAGCATTGCCGTATAGCACATTAAAGCAAGGCATCATTTCGTTTAATACCTCTTGTGAAACATAAGTTGTAGAAGCATTATCCAAATAAATTTTTCTATCCATTTTATCCTCTTTTTATTCTAGTTAAATTTTATCACGCTTAGTCCAAAAAGTCAATACCAAATATGAAATCTATCATATTTTTTAAGCTTTACATAAGACTTTCAATTTTTGAAACAAGAATATCTTTGTTAACAAGCCCAACTTGTTTTTCAACCATTTCGCCATTTTTAAAGAAAAATAGACATGGAATACTCATAACTCCAAACTGCCTTGCTAAATTTTCCTCGTCATCGACATTGACCTTATAAATTTCCACTTTATCTTTTAACTCATCTTTAACTTCTTCCAAAATTGGTGAAAGCATACGGCATGGCCCACACCAATTGGCAAAAAAATCAACTACAACAAAGCCTTTACCTGTTTTTTCCTTAAAATTTTTCTCATTGATTAATTCCATATATTCCCCCCCCCAAAAATTATATGTTTATTATCTTCTATTTTAAATCTTTTGCTAAAAATAGGTGTTTATTTTATTAATTCATTTACGATATATGCACAAATAACACAGCCACACATCGTTGGGTAATATGCAATACTGCCAACAGGAACTTTCTTTTCTGCCACGCTTTCACAGGCAACCACATTGAGTTTTTTTACACCATGTTCTTTTAGTTGTTTTCTCATAATTTTTGCGAGCCCATCGTTGGAAGTTTTATAGATATCCAAAACTTTGAAATTTGGCAAATCATATCTATTTCCTGCTCCCATAGCTGAAATTATTGGAATTTCGTTTTTATAGCAGTAATCACATAAATCAACCTTATCTTTAACGCTGTCAATCGCATCAACAACAAAGGTATCGTTTGAGATGAGGTTATAGATATTTTCTTTTGTCAATCTTGTGCTAAATTTCTCAACTTGGCAATTTGGATTGATATCTAAAATCATATCGTATAACACATCAGTTTTATTTTTTCCAACAGTCTTTGTGTTTGCAACAACTTGCCTGTTGATGTTCGTTTCATCTACTTTATCAAAATCTACTAACCTTAGCCTTCCAATACCGCATCTAGCAAGCATAACTGCCGTTATTCCGCCAACTCCACCAAGCCCTATCACCGTGACATAGGCATTTTTTAACTTTTCTAGGTTATCTTTTCCTATCAAAAGTTCGGTTCTGTCCGTCCACATCATATATCCTTATAGCACATATTTTTTAAGGTCAAATTTTTGATTTTTGTCCTTAAAGGTCTTTTGAACATACTCACGGTCAATAACAACCTTGGTCATTGGGTGTTCGCCTGTTGCATTGAAGGAGATATCTTCAAGAAGTGCTTCCATAATTGTATGCAGTCTGCGTGCTCCTAAATCTTCGCTTGTTTCATTTTCATTAGCAGCAAGCGTTGCGATTTCATCAAGAGCATCATCTTTAAATTCAAGGTCAATATTGTCAACCTTTAAAAGATTGGCGTACTGAAGCGTCACAGCATTCTTTGGTGCAGTAAGAATTTTCTTGAAGTCCTTTTGTGTCAAACTTTCAAGCTCCACTCGAATTGGAAATCTACCTTGAAGTTCTGGTATCATATCTTCCATCTTAGCAACATGAAAAGCCCCTGCTGCAATAAAGAGGATAAAGTCAGTTTTCACATTGCCATATTTTGTAGGCACAGTGCTTCCTTCAACAATAGGAAGTATATCTCTTTGCACGCCCTCTCTTGAAACATCGGCACTGTTTGTTGCCTGACTTTTTCCTATAATTTTATCAATTTCGTCTATAAAGATAATGCCCTGCTCCTCTGCAAGAGAGATGGCCTCTTCATTGACGTTGTCCATATCAATAACCTTCTCTGTTTCCTCTTGCAAAAGTAGGTCACGTGCGTGGCGGACGCTCATCTTCTTTTTCTTATGCTTTGGTGGTTGAAGCCCATCAAACATAGAGCCTAAGTTTATCTCATTTCCGCCAAAAGCCATAATTGGTTTTGGATTATCTAAAACACTAACTTCAACTATTTCATCTTCACATTTACCTGAATGTAGTTCACTTTCAAGATCCTCACGCTTCACCTCAACGGTGGTTACACGTCTATTTTGATAGATGGCGTCAATAAGCTTATTTTCCACAATTGGCATTACCTTATTTTCCACCTCTTTCTTCTTTTGGTCTTTTACCATACGAACAGCAACTTCCACCAAATCTCTGACCATACTTTCGACATCTCTGCCAACATAGCCAACTTCGGTATATTTTGTTGCCTCGACTTTCACAAAAGGTGCTCCCACAAGTTTAGCAAGACGCCTTGCAATCTCCGTTTTACCAACACCGGTAGGCCCACGCATCACGATGTTTTTTGGAGTTATTTCATCTCTTATCTCTGCCGGCAAATGGCTTCTGCGATACCTATTTCTTAGTGCCACAGCAACCGCACGTTTAGCCTTACTTTGACCGACAATGTATTTATCAAGTTCGTTGACAATCTGTTTTGGTGTGTAATTCATATCTTTCTCCCTTTATTATCTAATATTTAGTAAATATTTATTAAAGTTCTTCAACAATGATATTGTCATTTGTGAAAACACAAATTTCGCTTGCTATTTTAAGCGATTTTAAGGCAATTTCCTTTGCAGAAAAGTCTGTGTTTTGCATAAGTGCTTTTCCAGCAGCAAGGGCATAATTTCCGCCCGAACCAATTGCGCAGACATCATCTTGTGGTTCAATAACATTTCCTGTGCCATCTAAAATTAAAATTTGGTCTTTGTCGGCAACAATCATGAGAGCCTCTAATTGTTTCATAATTTTGTTTGTTCGCCAAAGTTGTGCAAGCTCGACAGCACTACGCATCAAATTGCCTGCAAATTTATTTAGCATCTCTTCAAATCTCTCGCTGAGAGCAAATGCGTCTGCAACAGAACCAGCAAAGCCTATCACAACTTGATTATTGAATATTCTTCTAACCTTACGTGCGTTGTTTTTAAAAATAATACTATTTTGCATGGTAACTTGTCCGTCACCTGCGACAGCAATTTTTCCATTTCGCTTAACGGCACAAATGGTTGTTCCTCTGAAAATACTTTCCATAATAGTTCTCCTTAAATTTTGTGATAGCATCACTTTCAACCGAAAACCTATCACTCTTTTTTATTATATCATAGTTTAAATTTAAAAGCATATAATTTAACACACTTTTTTGTAATAATTTTTCGATAATGACACTTGTGCAAGAATTTTTTGGGCATTCTTGCAAATTTTTACCCTCCGCCTCGCTCATAAGATTGTATGCAAGGTAGTTTGCTACAAGCAAATTTTCATGCACACCGCCTATGCCTAAGAAACTCCCTCCAATAAAAAGGTTGTGATAATTTTTGACTTGTAAATATTTATTTAAACACGCACTTGAATGTAGGTAAGTACGTTTATAAAGCTTGCTAAACTCAGAAATACTAGCCCCTTTAAAGGCGTTTATTCCACCAATAAGTTTTGCTTGCTCTTCATCGCTTAGTGCAGAATAAAAATTGATTAAACTATAGTCACCGTCTTGCTTTTTTAACTTTATTGAAGCATAAGGCTTGGAGTTTTCGCTAAAGATAGGCCTAAGAAATGTGCGTAAAGAGTTATTTTCTGCTCGTTTTTCTACGCTTATCTCATTTAGAAGATTTGAGCTATCATAAAAGCTTCGATATCTTTTTAAATTATCGGATAATATTTTATATTCCTCTTCGTTTAGATTAACATGATAAAAATCATCATGGTCATGGTATAGATGTTTTAAATCTATATAAGCTAGCTCCATCGGTGCTGGGTGGAAATATTCAATCTTATTCTCGCCCACATATTTTGATAGATTTTCTATTAATAGTTTTGTGGTGTTGTTACCGGTTGAAATCAATGAAAGCTCGTTTAAGTTAAGTTCAGTAAGTTCTGCATCAATAAAAGAGACATTGGAAAATTTTTTAAGAGAATCTTCCATTATTTTAACAAAATCATGATCAATAGTTTCAAGATTAACTCCTAAACGCTTAGCTGTCAGAAAAGTAGGACTATTCCACGCTAAGAGCTCTTCTTGCATCTCCTTTTTAAAAGGTATATCTCTTTCTATATGGCACATCGAAGGCTGTTCGTGATTAAAAATATGCACAACAAAGCCATTCCTTGCAAGAATATAAGCTACCTCTATTCCAACAAGTCCGCCACCAATTATTTTTATATATTTTTGCCTAACCTCGCCCGTCAAGCCTTATTATCCTCTTTCACATATTTACAGCTTGAACATCTGACGGTTTTGCCCTTTTTTATAAGGTAGTTATCACACTCTGGGCACTTTTCGCCTGTTGGAATATCCCAACTCATAAAGTTGCACCCATCTCTATCTTCGCAGGCATAAAAAGTCTTACCTCTTTTAGTTTTAAGTGCATAGACTTCTTTTCCGCAATTTGGACATATTCCTACGCTTTTTTTCTTCTCCTCCTCTTTTTCGTTATAAGGCATAATATTTCGACACTTTGGGAAATTAGAGCAACCCAAGAACTTGCCATATCTTCCCTCACGAAGTAGCATTTTGTGTCCACACTTTTCACAAATAATATCCGTCTCAATCGGCTCGGCTTTCATAGTAACAGAAGAAGCATCGGCCTTTTCAAGCAAGCCTTTAAAGCCATTCCAAAAACTTGAAACGACATCATGCCAATCGTCTTTATTTTCAGCAATATCATCAAGTCTATTTTCCATGTGTGCTGTGAACTTGACATTAATAACGCCACTAAAAAACTTTTCAAGATATTCGGTAATTTTTCTGCCAAGCTCTGTTGGAACAAGAAACTTACCCTCTTTTTCACAATAACTTCTCGCTGTTAAAATGGTGATAGTAGCAGCATAAGTTGCAGGACGGCCGATACCTTTTTCTTCCATCGCTTTAACCAGGCTAGCTTCAGTGTATCTAACAGGAGGCTTTGTGAATTTCTGTTCTTCTTTTATATCCTTAACAACAAGCTTTTCGCCCTCTGATAATTTTGGAAGCTTACTTACATCTTGCTTTTTCTCTTTATCTTCATCGACAAATTCTTTATAGACGGCAGTATAACCCGCAAATTCCAAAGTTCTTCCACTTGCTTTGAAATTATACCCGCCTGCATCGATATTAACCACAACATTGTTATATTCTGCCTCTATCATTTGACTAGCCAAAAAGCGTTCATAGATAAGTTTATATAATCTATAATTATCCTTTGACAGACTATCTTGCACCATCTCAGGTGTGATTTGCATGGAAATAGGCCTTATTGCCTCGTGTGCATCTTGTGCATTCTTTTTCGCCACATAAATATTTGGCTTTTCTGGTAAATATTCTTTACCATATTTGTTTGCTATAAATTCCCGGCAAGCTTTTTGAGCGTCTTCAGAAACACGAGTAGAGTCGGTTCTTATATATGTGATAAGTGCTATCTTACCTTCGCCCTTAACCTCTACCCCCTCATATAACTCCTGAGCAGAAGCTGTGGTCTTTTTAAGGCTCATATTAAGTTTATTTAAAGCATCTTGTTGCATAGTGCTTGTTGTGAAAGGAGCTGGTGCGTGCGTCTTTGTCTTACTTTTCTTGACACTTTCAACAATAAAGTCACTGTTTTTAATGACCGATAAAGCCTCATCAACCTGTTGACGATTTTCAAGTTTTATCTTTTTGTTTTTATATGCTTGCAATGTCGATTTAAAAGCTATGTTTGATTTCTCATGAAAAGCTGTAACATTCCAATATTCTTCTGGTTTGAAGTTTTCAATTTCTTTTTCTCTATCGACAACAAGTTTAAGAGCAACCGATTGCACTCTTCCTGCTGATAATTTTGGTGCAACTTTTTTTGAGATGATTGGTGAGAGTTTATAGCCCACAATTCTATCCATCACACGGCGTGCCTGTTGAGCGTTGACTAAATTTAAATTGATAGCTCTTGAATTTTTAAGTGCTTTTTGAACGGCATTTTTAGAAATCTCGTTATATTCTATTCGGCAATTTTTATTTAAATCCAAGTTTAAAACATTGGCAATATGCCAAGCAATCGCCTCACCCTCACGGTCGGGGTCAGTTGCGATTAACACTTCTTCGGCTTTATCTGCTTTATGCTTAAGTTCGCTTATAAGTTCTTTTTTATCTGGTTTGTTTTCATAATGTGGTTGGAAATTATTATTTATATCAATTGCAAAGCTTTTAACCGGCAAATCTCGTATATGACCTTTTGTAGCAAATACCTCATAGCCTTGACCAAGATATTTCTTTAATGTCTCCCTTTTTGCTGGGGCTTCAATAACAACAAGTTTCAAATGTCTTCTCCTTTTTAACTTAACATATATGTTTTAGCTGGCATTCTTTTTATTATCCCACGAATTTCCAAAGTTGTCAAACAACTATTTAAAATATTTGTTGGCAGTTTTGATTTTTTTGAAAGTTCATCAAAATCTTGCTCGCCGTCTTCAAGCAGTTTTAAGATTGTTGCCTCATCTAAACTAACCTCAACTGCTTTTGCCATATTTTTGACACCTTTTATGTTATACCTTGAAAGTATATCCTCTGGGTCAAGCACACATTCAGCCTGTGCTGAGCGAATAAGCGAGTTTGGCAGTTCACTCTTTAAAGAGTTTATGTTTCCCGGCACAGCAAAGACATCTCGCCCATATTCAAGAGCATACTCCTTAGTGTGTATCGTTCCACTCTTCTTGCCCGCTTCCGTTATAAGTGTGCCAAGAGATAGCCCGGCAATAATACGATTTCTTAGCGGAAAGGTGTATTTTGTCGGTTTAGCAAATGGCGGATATTCACTTATCAATAATCCCTTTTCAATAATTTCGCTTGCAAGATTGGCGTTGGCTTCAGGATAAATATGATTTAGTCCGCCTCCAAGAACGGCAATAGTCTTACCATTTACCTCTAACGTCTTTCTGTGAGAGATAGCATCAACCCCATACGCAAGCCCGCTCACAACAGTAAGCCCAGCACTAGCAAGAGCACCCGCAAATTTTTCTGTCACAAATTTACCATAATTTGATGGCATACGTGTGCCGACAATAGAGATTGCGTCTGTGTTTAAAAGCGAAATATCACCCATGCAATATAAAAGCAATGGTGCGTCATCTAGGTATCTAAGTTTCTCTGGATATTCCGCCTCCTCAATAGTTACAACTTTTATATTGTCATTTTCAAGATTTGATAGGTATGCTTTAAAGAGCCTGTCATTACATTTTTTTACAAGATTAGCAAACTCATTTGTTGATAATAGATTGACAATCTCCTTATTATCGACAACTTCTCTAATCTCTTTAATTTCTTCTCGCTCTACTATATCCATAATCTTCTCTAACTTTTTATTAGATATTTCGACTAAGGATAGAAAGATTAATATATTTTTGTTCATAGCTTCCTTTTAAAGATAACGATTATCACACTGTCTTGTCAAGCAATTTTCAAAATTTATTTACACACTAAAATACTTCCTATCAAGTCCACGATAGGAAATTGCCTCTGCTATATGAGCTGGAAGAATATTCTCTTCACCCGCTAAATCGGCAATCGTTCTTGCCACTTTAAGTATTCTGTCGTGTGCACGGGCACTTAATTTTAGATTGGTAAAAGCGTAAGACATAAGGTTCTGACACTCTGGTGAAAGTTTACAAAATTGCTTTGTTTGAGGCACGCTCATCTTGGCATTGCAAAAGACCTTACTACCCTTAAAACGCTCTAACTGAATCTCTCTTGCCTTATCCACTCTTTCTTTAATTTTACTTGTTGGTTCTTCTTTGTTTTCGTCATTAAGCTCTTTATATGTTATATTATCCACTTCTACGTGTATGTCGATTCTGTCCATAATTGGGCCTGAGAGTTTAGATAGATATCTATGTATCTGTGTTGGAGAGCAAGTACATTCTCTATCCTTTGAGCCATAATTCCCACACGGACAAGGATTCATGGAAGCAATGAGAGTGAAAGATGCAGGATAGGTTATCGTCTGTTGAGCACGTGCCACTGTTATATATCCATCTTCAAGTGGCTGTCTAAGCGTTTCGATTAGATGTCTTGAATATTCTGGAAATTCGTCTAGGAATAAGACGCCGTTATGAGCCAAACTTATCTCTCCGGGCTTACTGTGTGTTCCGCCTCCTGTCAAACTAATAGCGGTTGCTGTGTGATGTGGGCTTCTGAAAGGACGCTCTGTGATTATGCCTTGATTTAAGTCTAATTCACCTGCGATGGAATGTATCTTTGTCACCTCCAATGCCTCTTCAAAGGTGAGATTTGGCAAGATTCCTGAAAAGCATTTGGCAAGCATACTCTTACCGCTTCCCGGAGGGCCAATCATAAGCACGTTATGTCCGCCAGCTGCCGCAATTTCAAGAGCACGCTTTGCCATTTTCTGACCTTTAACATTCTCAAAATCAAGTTTATTTACGCTTGACAGGGCAATTTCCTCAAAACTCATAGTTTTAACCTTAAATTGCTCTTTCTCCACTTCATTATTTAAATACGCCACAACCTCCCTTAAATTTTCAAAGGCATAGCAGTTGATGTTTGAGATAAAACTTGCTTCTTTGGCATTTTCTTTTGGTATGATAAAATCTTGATAGCCCTGAGAACGAGCTGATATTAGCATAGGAAGAACACCTCTAATCTTTTTAATTCTTCCATCAAGAGAGAGTTCTCCTAAAAATATGTATTTTTTATAATCTCTGTTGTTTATCTGTTCGGAAGCGGAGAGTATGCCAATAGCTATTCCTAAATCATATACCGGCCCCTCTTTCTTTAAATCAGCTGGTGCTAAATTGACTGTATAATGCTTTAAAGGATACTCAAACCCACTATTTCTTATAGCAGACTTAACCCTCTCTTTCGCCTCTTTTACCGCTGTATCGCCAAGCCCTACAAGGTCAAAATGTGGAAGTCCGCCAACAATATCTGTCTCTATCTCCACTAAAAATCCATCAATACCCGTCAAGCCGTAACTCAAAAGTTTAGATAACATATCTTCCTCCGTGCAACTTTGAAATTTATCATAACATTCTTCATTATAGCACCTTTTATCTTTTCGACCAAATATTTTTGAACAAATATTTGAAGATTTGAAACTTGATTAAACAAATTACAACTTTATTCGATTTTAAAAAATATTTTATAAGAATTTTAACAATATTTGTCGAAACACTTTGAAATTATTTTAAAGCGTGCTATCATATATATGTTCGCTAAAAAAAGAGGTAAAAAAAATGAAAAAAACAGTGATAATTACAGGAGCATCTGGCGGTATAGGAGAAGCCATAGCAGAAAAATTCGCCAAACTTGGCTATAATCTTGCCCTTTGCTCTAACAAAAACAACGTAGAATATGACGATGATTTAAAAACTAAATATAAAATTGAGATTAAAAATTACAAGATAGATATCAGAGATTTTAATCAAGTTGAGAGTGTTTTTAACAAAATTTTCAGTGACTTTGATGCCGTTTCTGTCCTTGTTGCAAACGCTGGTATAAGTGAAAAGAGAAAACTTGTTATAGACGTCACCAACGATGAAATAAATGATTTAATTGACACAAATCTCAAAGGCAACATTGTTTGCTCACGTGAATTCGTTAAGCACGCTATGGATAAAGGCGGAAAAATCATCTTAATTGGTTCATTTGTGGCAAATTATGGTTGTGCTTGTGAAAGTGTCTATAGTGCAAGCAAAGCTGGACTTTTTGGCTTCTGTAAATCTCTTGCAAACGAACTTGGTAATTTTGATATAACTGTAAACATGGTAAATCCAGGCTTTATCGACACCAAAATGAACAACAATCTTTCTAGTGCTGAAAAGGAAGATATTGAAAGTATGACCCCACTAGAACGACTTGGAGAGCCAGTTGATGTAGCGGAAGCAGTAGCCTTCCTTGCAGAAGATAGTGGTTCTTTCATAACCGGGCAAACTATCAATGTCGATGGAGGTTATATACCTTTATAATTAAACTAAGATTGTGTATTGTTTATAGTTTTGATGGCATACTACACCATATATTGTGGTGTTATGCTATGATATAAATTGTTTTTTAAGATTTTGTAAAAAGTTAGTCGAAATTTGTTAATTTTAATTGCCTAAACTAATTTAATGTGATATAATTATTTTGTTTATTAAAAAGGAGAAAATAATATGAGTAAACAACAGATAACTTATGATGGATTGACATCAGCTCAGCAAAAGAGTCTTAACCTTATTCAATCTGTCGGTATATATGAACTAAGAGCACTTGCAAGAGTTTTTGGAGAGCCATCACCTACCACTCTTAGAAGAAATGAGCAAATAAAGTATATTATGGACGTTATCATTTCTGGAAAAGACTTGAAGCCTATTCCTCTTCGTCAAGGTCGTCCATATAAAGAGCTTTCAAATATCGAACCTATCCTTGAAGAACTTTCTGAAATCACAGGAAAAGATTATACTCTAAAGAAAAATCAGGAAAAAACAGCAAGAACCTATGGCAAAGTGTTCACTTTTAAACAAGTTGAGCAAAAGACGGTTGAGCAAAAACTCTTTCCTATCAAGGTTAAAGGCGTTGTTTTAACAAATCCAGATAAATCACTTTATCTTTTAAATGATAACAACCTCCCTGTGCTTGTTAAAAACTTCGACAAAGTAAATGAGTTTGACTACATAGCAGGCAGTGCTGTAATTATGAATGAAAGCCACGAATACATACTTGACAACATCGAAACGATAAATTTTGTAGATTATAAAGATTACGCTCCAAAAAGCGTTGAGTTTACTCCTACCTTACCATCATCTAGTGTAAAAGTAGGAAAAACAGAGATTAAACTTGGAAGTAGATATGTTTTAAATCAACCAAAACTCACCGAGCCTAATCTTAAAACTTTGCTTTCAGTTTTAAAGAAAAATCGTATAGTCACAATCGCTCTTGCAAGCAATGTTTTATATGAAGATAGCATAGCACTTTCAAATATGGGCTTTGATAACATCTTTCTATTAAAATATGATGACGAGCCAAAAACTTATGATGACAAGATGAATATGTTTATTGCAAATATAAAGAGACTTCAACAAGTTGGCACTAATATGGCTATTTTTGTGCAAGATATCGTGACAATTGCTCACACATTAGATGCAAATTACAAAAATTCACCTAAAACTTACTTTAATCACACCGAGGAAACTGCAAGCACAATCAAAGAAATTGTCATGCTGGCAAAATGCAATGTAGAAAACACTTCCACCCTGTTTATCACTAACGAGGAAAGTGACAACTTAGATGCTCTTTATTCTACTTGCATAAACAAAGTTTCAAACAAAATTCAACTTTAATAGTATATTTAAAATTTAGCACACCCTACACCGGTGTGTTTTATTATGTAATTTATTTGACATACTTTGTTTTTTTTCATATAATTACTCAAGGTAGATTTTATGGATAAAGGATTTTTATTATTTGGTATTCCAATCAATTATTACGGGCTTATAAGTGCCCTTGGCTATCTTATTGGCGTTATAGTATCCTGTCTTTATGCTAAAAAGAGAGGCTTTAAGGTTGATGATATCATAACGCTTGCCTGTTTTGTTATTCCGCTTGCCATAATTGGTGCAAGAATTTACTATGTTCTCTTCTCGCTTGATGAATTTACAAACTTTTGGGATTTCTTTAAAATTTGGGAAGGCGGACTTGGCTTTTATGGAGGATTAATCGGAGGAGCACTTGGCGTTGTTCTATACTGTGTTGTTTTTAAAAAGAATTTTTTGAAACTTGCTGATGTTGTCGTTGCTGGGCTTGTGATTGGGCAAGGAATAGGAAGATGGGGAAACTTTGTCAATCAAGAGGCATTTGGCTATTACATCGATAATCCAAGTATGCAATGGTTTCCGTTTGGAGTGTATATCGAACACTGCCATCAAGCTGGCTGTACCTGCCCGGGATACGGTTGGCACTTAGCCACTTTCTTCTATGAATTTATGAACAACACCATCATATTTATCGTTTTAAGCATTCTTTTATTTAAGGTGAAATTTAAAAATAACGGCATAATCGCCGCCTGCTATCTCATAATGTATGGCTTTTGTCGTTTTATTGTTGAAGGACTCAGAACTGACAGTCTATACCTCGGCTCATTCAGAATATCACAACTTGTCAGCATTGTTTTAATATTATGTGGCATCGCCTACATCGTCTTTTGTGCTATAAAAAACAAACGAAAGAAAACACCTGATGAAATTATTATGAATGTCCTAAAAAATGATTTAAAATAGGATAAATGAATAGTTGTCCCTTTTTTGAGGGATAATTTTAGTATGCGAGGAAGAATAGGGAATATAAAAAAATCCAAGATTTTGAGCATTGTTCTCTTATTTTTTCTTTTAGTTTTCGTCACTTTTATAGTCTTAAATATTATCCTATTTAACGAATATAAAACTCTATGGTTCTATGCGTTCTCCACCCTTACAGGGCTATATGAAATTTTAAAAAGCCGATTTTTCAAATTAGATAGTGCGTTTTACTTTGGCATGGCTATCTTTCTAATCGGCATAAGTGGTTTTATTTTTTCTTTCACAAACACCCTTGAATTCTTAAGCGTCTATCTCCTCTCTGATTTTGCTCTTGCTTCACTTTTATCATTTTTTGTATGCGGGCAAAAATTTCATCTAATAATCTTTTATTCGCTATTTTTCGTGCTTATTTTTCAACTTTTATATAAATTAAATTTAATAACTTTTGCCATTTCTATTGCAATTTCCCTATCATTTTTGCTATTATTAATAGTGATAACGACTGTGAGTTTTTTATGTAGCAGAAAATAAAAGGAGCTCCAAAATGAATTTTTCAGAACAATTTAATGGTTACAATAAACAAGAGGTCGATGCTTACATAGAGCGTTTAAAGGCTAGTTATGAATCTAAGCTAATGGACGAAAAACTTAAAACCTTAGAAAGCGAAAGACGCCTTTTGAATTTTAAAAATCAACATACAGAACTCGCCCATAAGGAAAAGAGTATATTGGAAGCCCTTGATGTGCTTGAAAAGGCTAAAAAATTTCAAGAAGAAGGAACACGAAGTTTCTATTCTCTTGTTTTTGACAAATTAAAACTTTTGGTTCATGAGCTTGATATGCGTTTCCCTAATATGCGTCGTAACACAGAATATAATAACATTTTGCAAGAGCTTTACAGCCTAATAACCGATTATAAAGAAAAATTCGTTCCTGAAAATTACATTACTAATCCTATAAACTCCTCTAATGACAGTATGCGTCTCCTTTTAAATAAAATGCAAGAGTATAAAACGCCTAAAAAAGAAGCTCCTAAGGAAGTAAAGGTAAGCACAAATAATGTCTCTGACACCACAAAATATACTAATTTCTATAAAAGAAACAGCTTTGTTTTTAAGCCTAAAGATAAAGAAGAAAATACGGAAAAAGCGGACGATAGTTTAGAAAGAAAAAGTGTGGAAAATAAAAAGATTTTGCCAGACGAATATCCTAAAAGTGAGAGTGGGTTTAGTTTTCAAGAGGCATTGCACCCAAAAGTTGGCTTAGAAGAAATTATGAAGGCATTTGATTTCTATAATGAAGGCAAGAAAAATAATCAAGGCGGACAAAATTAGTTCGCTTTTATTTATATTTAAATATACACATTATCTAATTATCTAAAAATTTGAAATATTAAAATATTTAAAATTATTTAACAAATTTTTAATAAAAAGTTGAAAAATATATGGCATTATAGTAAAATAATAACATAGATTTTATAGGAGAACCCTATGGACGAAATGTTAAAAGTAGTCAATGTCAACAAGATATATAAAATCAATAAATACGAAAGTTTTCAAGCTTTACATAATATCTCCGTAGCATTTAAAAGCGGAGAACTTGTATCTATTGTCGGAGAGAGCGGAAGTGGTAAATCTACCCTTATGAATCTAATTGGCGGGCTTGATTCTGATTTCACAGGGAATATCATTGTCGGTGACCAAGATTTAAGTAAACTTTCAGATAAAGAACTTGACAGATATAGAAAAGATAAGGTAGGCTTTGTTTTTCAATCGTTTAATCTAATTCCTCATCTATCAATTCTCGACAATGTCACTCTCGCCCTCACCCTATCAAATGTTGGTGAAAAAGAAAAGGTGGAACGTGCAACAAACATCTTAAAACTTGTTGGGCTTGAATCTCAAATCAAGAAAAAGCCAACACAGCTTTCTGGCGGACAAAAACAGAGAGTGGCCATTGCCCGTGCCCTTATAAATAACCCAGACATCATTATTGCCGATGAGCCAACAGGTGCACTTGACACAACAACAACCATGCAAATACTCAAAATTTTAAAAGAGATAGCCGACAGTGGTAAACTTGTCATCATGGTTACACACTCTGAAAAAGTCGCTTCAATTTCCTCTCGTGTGGTTGAAATTTCAGACGGCAGGATTGTCAGCGACAAAATAAATGAAAACTATAAAAAAGAAAAAGCCAAAATTTTTGTGCAGAAGGAAGCTTCAGATAAGAAAAATAAGCCATTAAAACAGAATTTATCCTATCTTTCAGCAATTAAATTAGCTTTTCATAATATGTGGGCTAGCAAAACTAAGAATATACTTATGGCATTTGGAGTGGCAATTGGTATAGGTAGTTTACTCCTTATGTTATGCTTTAGTTCTGGTATCACAGACTACATCAACAACACAATGAAATCTTACTCTGACCCCACTATTGTGACAATTTCAAAACAGAGCGAAAGCCTAACAGATATTCCCCTTTTTGATGCTGAGGGCACAGAGATTGAAGAAATAAAAAACGGTATTAATGATTATCTTGCCAAAAATGGCTATGATTATGTTGTGACTGACGACAATCTTGCACCCGGCTTTAATGTTATGACCATGTTTGGCCCAATTTCAGCTTATCTTGAATATGATAAAAATAATGATAGCGAGATAACAGAAGACGAGAGGATAAGTATATATTATCTCTACACCACTCCGCCATACTACACAGAAACAAATCTGGTAGAGGGCGAAATGGCAACAAGTTCTGGTGGCATCATGTTGACGCCTGCTGTTTATAATTTCTTTGGAGAAGAATCCCCAATTGGTAAAAAGGTGGATTTTTTCGTGGATATTAACCTGCAAGGTTTTGACCAAGAAATTCCAATAAATCGAGTGGAGATAACCGGCATTGTTGATACTTCTGTTATGAGTGGATTTCCTATTTTATACATAGACTATAATTTCTTCATGTCATACTATGCAAACTATGCCACCCCTCAACCTTCCACCTACTACATTCAAACAGAAAGCGAGAAAATTTCAAGTGCGATAAATAGATATATCTCCACGCTTGATGGTTACACAGGTTCTATTGAAGAGAGTTTAGCAAATATGTTCCAAAGCATGGGAAGTACCATTGGCAATTCACTAGTTATATTATCCGTTATCTCACTTGTTGTGTCGGCTATTATGATTTTGGTTGTCATGTATATGAGTGTCTCAGAACGAACAAAGGAAATTGGCGTTTTAAAATCTATCGGTGCTAGAAAGAAAGATATTCATCGCATCTTCTCCTCAGAGAGTTTCCTTGTAGGGCTACTTAGTGGCGTTTGCGGGCTTATTGTTGCTGGCTTTTTGATTTTAATTATTTACTTCATTTTAATATCCCTTGTAGGCATAGCTCCTCTCTCATTTAAATGGTACTACATATTCATAGCCCTTGGAGTTTCAGTTGTCATCAGTATTTTAAGCGGACTATATCCAGCAAGTAAAGCCGCCCGCCTTGACCCTGTAGAATCTCTTAGACGTGAATAAAATTCGGAGAAAATATGGTTGACAAAAGTGAAATTAAAAAATTTTTATTGGATAACGCCTCAGAAAACGGACGAAAATTTCAAGAAAAATTAATATACACACTTCTGCCCGTCTATGGTATAAGCACTCCTAAACTTAGAAAATATGCCACCTACTTAGCAAAAAATGGCGTTCTTCCATCGGGCATCGACAACACTTCAAGCGAAGAGATTGTCTTAAAAGGACTTGTTCTGTCTAAACAAAAATGGAGTGATTTAAAAATTATTGAGGAATATGAAAAGTTCAATTCATATATTGATAATTGGGGAACATGCGACACTATTACCCCTTCTTTAAAACGCCTTAAAACTGAGAATGGGAAAAAATATTTTCTTCATCTCCTTTCCGATGAAAATTTTTATAAGCGAAGAATTGGTATCATTGGCTTAATGTCGCAATTTATTAATGATGATAATTTAGATGAAATTATTGATGCCCTTATAAATCTAGCAAAAACGCTTTCAGCAAACACTTCCTACTCTTTCAGCGGAACAACAGAGGAAAAAATTAAAAATTTAAGCGAATATTATGTCAAAATGGCAATAAGTTGGTATCTCTGCACACTTATTTGCAAAAAGTATGATTATGGCAAAAAGGCACTTCAAAAATTTTCCGATAAATTTATTCGTAACAAAGCAATTTCAAAGTGCCATGACTCCTTTCGCCTCTCACCAGCCCAAAAAGAGGAATTAAAAAAACTTAAAATATAAAAATTAATTAAAAATAAAATATAATAAACGAATTTATAAGAATATTGGAGCAATTCCAATATTTTTTATTAGTTTAAAGAATATATAAAATTTAAAATTTTATTAATATTTTCTCGCTCGATTATAAATTTCATCAATATCCGATTTTGAAAAATATGCACCATATTCGCTTTGCATAGAATTCCAAATTCTATTAAAATTCCCCACCATATTAATGCGTTCGTCCAATGTGACTAATCCCCTTCTCTCATAGTCTGCCATTCTTTTATTACAAAAATCTGGAATTAGATCCATAATTAATTTTACATTTTTAGCAGGCAATTCGCCCGTTCTTTGATAATTAATGAACCAACTATCTATCGCATGGCAAACTGTACGCCAAGCATCATCTCCCATATATTTATCAAACTCTTTCTCAATATGCATTGGGTCAAAAACGATTCCATATAGGAAATCATTGCCACGAACTACTGAGCCATCTCCAAGTTTATTAGTTAATGTAAAAATACCATACCCAGCGTCAACGTAAGATTGATAATTGAAATTTGAATCACCAACATTTGAAAATGCAGCAATCATCAATCTTGTGATTGACGTGAAAAAGGTGTAACCTGTTTGCTGATTCCCTGTTGTTGTGTAGTTATTGCGTAAAACATCATCAACTGTCGTATATGTGATTGTTGGAGCATAATTATTTATTGCCATGGCAGAAATTATATCCATCATTGTCTCATTAAACATCTTTCCATAATAGTGATTTCCAACCAGCTTACCTGTTTTTGGGTCAGTTTCTTTGATAAGTCCTGCACTATTTTCTCTAACTACTCCCTTTTTTGTAATCTTTTTGGAGGTTGCTGAAGATAATAAATCAACAAAGGCATGGCAAAACTCATGTACACCCTCATGCTCTATCCACTTTCGTTTATCGACTGGAGCGTTTGTATATCCCCACATTTCAATGATAATTTTATCTTCATCATCAAACCTACATACACCAGGAGTATTTGAGTTTATGTATTCCTTATTTATTCCCCAAGGGATAATTTCCACTTTTTTCACATATTCAGCAAACATTTCTCTCATAATAGATGTTTTGTCCTTATTGTTTTTTGAGCCAAAAATCATATTTGCAATGTATGAAAACGAATTTTCAATCAATTTTCTATCTGCATCTGATTTGTAGATATATTTTGTCATTTTACCTCCTACATTTTTCTAATTTTAACACGGGGGGGGGAGTTGGTCAAGGCTTTAACATAAAAATTAAAAAAATAAAGTTTTTTATTAGTTTAAAACAAAATTTCTGCTTTAAACATAGACTTTATTTGTAAGGAGGAAAAATGAAAATTTGGAAAAGACTAACGCTACTTTGCTTGGCATTACTTATGGTGGCAACAAGCGGACTTCTCTTTGGCTGTAACAAAAAAGATTACAACAAGATTGAACTCAATGAAGTCACCCACAGCATCTTCTATGCCCCGCTCTATGTTGCGATAAATAACGGCTATTTTGAAGATGAAGACTTAACAGTCACCCTAACAAATGGTGGAGGCTCTAACACTTCAATGAGTGCACTTCTTTCAGGCTCCGCTGATATGATTTTGGCAGGGCCAGAAACAGCGGTATATACCAATCAGCAAGGTGTTGCAAATGCCCCTGTTGTGTTTGGTCAACTGACGCAATGCGATGGTTCTTTTATCGTGTCAAAAGAAACGGTTGAAGATTTCACCTTAGATGACCTTGTAGGAGAGACTATCATCGGCGGAAGAGCTGGCGGACTTCCTGCAATGACACTTCAATACATCATCGAATCGCAGGGCTACGAAATTGGCACCGGTGCTGACCAAATAAATTTAAGAACCGATGTTGCCTTCGACCTTACTGCAAGTGTTTGGGAAAATGATAGCACAGTTAAATATTGCACCCTATTTGAACCTACTGCAACCAATATTGTAAACGCAGTGTCTGGTTCTGAGATTGTGGCAAGTTTAGGCGAACTTTCTGGCTCAATTCCATACACCTGCTTTATCGCTCGTGAAAATTATATTGAAGATCACAGTGATGTTGTCGAAAAATTTTTAACGGCCGTTAAGCGTGCATATAGTTATATCGTCACCAATGATTCCTACGCAGTTGCTCAAGCACTTCTTCCGTCTTTTGATGGAAACACTGTAGAAGAATTACAAATCGCTGTTGAGCAATATGTAGCAATCAATGCATGGAGTTCAAATATGATTATGTCAAGTCAAAGTTTTGATAATCTTATGAATGTTATGCTTAATGCTGGCGTTATCACAGAAAAATCAGTTTTCTCTGAAGTTGTTGACAACACCTATGTTGAAAATTTACTTGAAGAAAATGTGGCATAAAAAATTAAAATAAATCTCTAAAATTTTATTCTTTTAAAAAAATCACTATTTTTAACTAAAATTTTAATAAAAAATTGAAAAAATAGTGATTTTTTTATTATTTTTATAAAATAAATATTTTTAAATATAAAATTAATAAAAAACAATCCAAATTTTCTTTGAATTGTTTTTATTTATATCATTTAATTAATTTATTCATATTTTTTAGATAATCTTTGCAATAGGCAAAAACATCGTCGTAAATCTCTTCGTTTTCAAGGTCGCAACCACAGCGTTTTAAAAGTGTGATAGGGCTGGCAGTTGAACCAGAGGATAGGAATTTTTTATATCTTTCAACCGCTCCGTCAGCTTTTCCTAATATATTTCTTGCGATATTGATTGCCGAAATCATGCCCGTTGCATATTTATATACATAAAAGTGCGAATAGAAGTGTGGAATGCGAGCCCACTCATATTGCATCTCCTCAATTTCTTCCACCTTTTCGCCGTGGTAGAAATCGTTTAGCTCTCTATATTTATTGCACATACTTTCTCGAGTTAAAGCCTCACCTTTTTCAAAGCTACTATGCGTCCATTCTTCAAATTCACTAAACATCGTCTGTCTAAATATTGTTGAGCGAACCTCAGTGAGAAAGTAGTCATAATAATATATTTTCTCTTCATCTGTTTTGGCGTTTTTGAGAAGATAGTCAAGAAGGAGCATTTCATTCGTTGTGCTGGCAACTTCTGCCACAAAGATGACATATCCTGCAGTTTGGATAGGCTGATGAGTGTCGGATAGATATGAGTGCATAGCGTGGCCTAATTCGTGAGCAAGCGTAAATACAGAAGAGAGATTTCCTTCAAAATTACAAAGCACAACAGGAGTCGCACCATAGCACCCCCAAGAGAATGCCCCGCTATCCTTATTGAGATTAGGATAGACATCAATCCAACGCTCCTTAACCGCCCTATCTATCAATTTTACATAATCCTCACCAAGCACGCTTAATGCTTTTTTGATTACATCAATCGCCTCTTCAAAGGTAAACTTTTGCTTTGGCATATTGGAAATTGGTGCGAAAGTGTCATAAATTGCCACCTTATCAAGTTTAAGTGCCTTTCTTTTTATCTCGTAAAAATCTTGAAGTATTTTGACATTTTCTCGCACTTTTCTTATAAGCAAATAATAGGCTTTTTCACTTGCTTCTTCCTCATAAATTTCTCTTGAAAGAGCAGATTTATAATTTCTAATTTTAGCAAAAGTGCAAGCCTCTTTAACATCACTAGCATAATTGTTGGCAATAAAGTTGATAAATTCGCCAAACTTGCCATTCATTCTCTTATAGGCATTTTTTCGTAGCGTTCTATCTTCGCTTTCAGCATACACTGAAAAATTTGATTGATTGAATGAGTGTTTCTTCTTATCCTTATCCTCAATCTCGCCAAAATCTAAATCGACATCGGCAAACTTGTCAAAATTATCAGAAAAGCCACCAAGAAAATTACCCAATTTTGAAATCAAAAGTTCCTCTTTTTTCGACAAAATATGTTTTTTATCTCGCCTTATTGCCTCAAAAAGCCTTTTATAATTTTTAAAACGCTTATTTTTTTGCAAATTTTTTAATTTTTCATCAGAGAAACCAGCCATTTCCACTTCAATATAGGAAGAGAGAGTGGAATATTGTGTTCGGAGAGTGTTTAATTTATCACACATCTCATTCGCCTTTGTGTCAGCATTATCTACCTTTTTTGAAAGTTCACTATAGAGCGTTAAAAAGCCAAACTCCTTGCTGAAGGCATAACTTTTCTCTAGACAATCAAAGAGCATATCGTCATCTTCAAGCTTCCCCTCATATTCGCATATTAACTTTATCCTTTTTTCAAGCTTTTTCATGCGTCTATAAAAATCTTCATCATTTTTACAGAATTTAGTGATATCCCACTTATATTTTTCGGCAATTTCACTTCTCTTTTTCATACTACCTCACAAAATATTTCTCCATATTAAATCTCTTCCACGGTTCTTTTGTGGTGTCAGGACAGGCAATAAACACCATTTTATCTTTAGTGGTTGGGTGGGTAAAAATTAGCCTGCCCGCCCAAAGCCCCAGATTTTTAGAGGACATATTTTTATTTTTGCCATATTTAGCGTCACCATACAATGGATAGCCAAAAGAGGAAAGTTGCACACGTATTTGGTGACTTCGCCCGGTGAGTATTCTCACTTCAAGCAAACTCATTTCGCCATCATTTTCAAGTTCTTTATAATTTAATTCTGCCTTTTTAGCTCCGCTTGTAAGCATAGGAACAACCTTAACAATGTTTTCCTTCTCATTCTTTTCAAGGTAATTTACAAGTGTCTTACTTTTTTCTCTGACCACCTTTGTTGTGACAGCATAATATACCTTTTCAACATCGTGACTAGCAAATTCCTCAGAAAGCCTTTTTGCAGACTTAGAATTTCTTGCGAACACCATAATTCCACCGGTTGGCCTATCAAGTCTATGCACAAGCCCAACAAAAGCTTCGCCCGGCTTATTATACTTTTCTTTGATGTAGTTTTTGACCATGGTCAGCATATCAACATCTTTACTCTCATCGCTCTGCGTTGGTACATTTTGAGGTTTTATAACGACCACAATTTGATTATCTTCATATAGCACATTTAATTTTTCCATATCTTCACCCCTGTTGCACCACACGGCAAAATATATTCTTCCTCTGTTGGCAAGCCTATCTCGTCAGCCTCAACGCCGTCACTTCCAAAAACTCCTTTAAGTAGATTGGCAATCACTGTTGGTTGAAGCCCTGTTGTGTAGGAGTTGATAAGCACAAAAAGAGGATTATTTGATACGACCTTTTTTACAAGTTCCAGAAAGTCAGCTAAATTATCTTCAAGCTTCCACATCTCACCACTTGGCCCTCTGCCATAGCTTGGAGGATCCATTATGATAGCATCATAGAAATTTCCACGTCTAATTTCACGCTCAATAAACTTTTGGCAATCATCAACGATAAAGCGGATATTAGATATGCCGTTTAGCTTCGCATTTTCTTTCGCTCTTTCCACCATACCCTTTGAAGCATCAACGTGCGTGACAGATGCCCCGACTTTTGCTAGTGCCACCGATGCACCGCCAGTGTAAGCAAAAAGATTTAAAACTTTTATTTCACGCCTACTCTCTTTAACAAGCTTTTGCATAAGTTCCCAGTTGACCGCCTGTTCAGGAAAGATACCGGTGTGCTTAAAGCCCATAGGTTTAACTATGAACCTTAAATCTTTCCAAGAAATCTGCCAAGAGTCCGGCAATGTCTTATTATAATGCCAAAGTCCGCCACCCTCACGCTTTTCATAGTATGCGTCAATATCTTTTCGCTTAAATAGGTTATTTTTTGCGTGCCAAATAACCTGCGGGTCAGGACGGAGCAAGTTGAACTTTCCCCAAGTTTCCAGCTTATATCCGTCCCCCGTTGACAGCACTCTATAGTCTTTCCAAGCCTTTGCTAATCTCATATTTCTCCTTGAATTATTTTGAAAATTTCACTGTGACAAAGCCGTCACCGACCTCTAAAGCTTTTTCGACTTCAAAATTTACCAAGTTATCAGAAATTTCCTTAATTAAAACTTCTTGCATGATTTTGTTTTTAAATTTCTTAATCATATTCTCTAAATCAATATTATCCGTTTTAAACGATGCTTTGATTCTGTCATCAATAGAGAAATCCGCCTCTTTTCTTAAAACTTGCAAACTTCTCACAAATTCACGATATAGCCCCTCTTCGATGAGTTTATCATCAAGCGTTATATCCAAAACAACTGTCTTTCCATTTTCGTGAGCAATAACATAGTCTTTTTTAGGCTTCTTTTCAAGGTTGAAGAGTTCTTTATCAAGCTCCTTAAACTCGCCAATATCAACCTTGCCATTTTTGTAGCCCTCTACGGCCTTTTTAATTTCATCATCAGTTAAAACTTGCAAAGTTGTTTTAAGTTTTTGAACATCACCCTTTAAAACAGCTCCTGCTTTTTTGAAATTGACGGATAAATATTCATCGTTGAACTTACTGTCATCTTTAACTACTTCAATCTCTTTGATGTTAAGTTCGTCTTTTATGATATCTTCAAGGCTGTCAACTGCAAGTTTCATGCTTTCATCGCCAGAAACATAGAGTCTGCGAAGTGGTTGTTTAACCTTTATTTGATTTTCGTTTCTAAGACGCTGTGCAATTGACATAACATCACGTGCTGTCTCCACCTTTTCTATGATATCACTAAATCTTTCTTTATAAATCAGCTCCGGATAGCCACTAAGCATAATGCACTCGGCTTCGTCTTCTTCAATCTCTCTAACCATATTTTGCCAGATATGCTCTGTCATAAATGGAATGATTGGTGTCATTATTCTAATCAGTGCTTTAATGGCATTATATAGACACCAATACGCTGTTAGTTGGTCATCTTTATTTTCTGATTTCCAAAATCTCTTACGATTGCTTCTGATGTAGAAATTGGAGATATCGTCAACAAGTTTTTCAAAGTCTCTAACCACCAAGTAGTTCTTGTCATCAGCATAGAATTTGTCGCTGTTTTCAATAAACTCATTGACGCTCTCAATTAACCACTTGTCTGCCACAGTAAAGTTTTTCGGCTTAAAGTGTGCAATATCAGGATTGTCTATGCTTGCATAGGTATTAAAGAAAGTATATATGCTCCAAAAACTTAACAACTTTCTTCTTGCCTCATCTGTCAATGAATAGCCAAATCGCATATCATTCATTGGGCTGGAAGAGGAATATAGATATCTAATTGTGTCTGCACCGACCTTATCTGCAACCACATCGGCATCAAGAGTGTTACCACCGCTCTTATGGAACTCTCCGCCGTGCTCATCTTTGACATATTGATAGGTTACCACTTTTTTATATGGTGCTTTGCCTGTCAACACCACGCTCATGATGAGGATAGAATAGAACCAAAGTTTAATCTGTTCCACCATTTCGCAGACATAGTCGCTTGGGAAATTATTTTCAAAAAACTTCTTGTCAGTAAAATATTTTTTTGTGCTAAAAGGAGTTATTCCAGCGTCAAGCCAAACATCGCCGACATCGGGAATTCTTGAAACTTCTTCGCCACAGTCGCATTTAATTTTTATATCGTCAATCCAAGGTCTATGAATATTTGGAAGTTTATCTACAAGCGAAGGATTAACCGCTCTTTCTTTTAACTCCTTTAAACTGCCAATCACGTGAACTTTACCACACTTAGGGCAGACATAGAAAGGAAGCGGAAGTCCATAGAATCTACTTCTTGATATATTCCAATCACCCATATTATTTAGCCAATCAATCATTCGCTTTTTAGCATATTCCGGCTTAAACTCCACTTCTTCGACGGCTTTAAGAGCAAGAGGCCTTATCTCGTCCATTTTAATGAACCAGCCAGAGATAAGCTTATAAACAATATCAGTTTTACATCTCCAACAATGGATATAACTATGCTTGTACTTATGAGAATATAGAAGTTTTCCATCATTCTTTAAGCGTTCAACAACAAGCTCGGGCACCTCGGTTGTCTTTTTGCCAGCAAGGAAGCCGGTATTTTCAAGCATAACGCCCTGCTCATTTATTGGGCAGATTTCAGGAAGATTTAAAGTTTTGCCAAGTTCAAAGTCCTCTACACCACAGCCCGGTGCGATATGAACAACGCAGGCACCCTCTGCATTATCGACCATATCCCAAGCAACAATCTTATGAGGGAAATTCTGTTCCTTTAATTCAGGGAAACAGGTCTCATAAGTAAGCCCAACAAGTTCCTCTCCCTTAAATTCCTTTAAAATCTCCACTTTTTCCTTTAAAATAGAAAGTCTATCCTTTCCAAGCACAAGTTTTTCGCCGTGAAAGTCAACTAAGCAATAGGTAAACTCTGGATTGACAGCAAGAGCAACATTGGCAGAAAGTGTCCATGGAGTTGTTGTCCAAGCTATTATTTTGAAATCTCTATCTTTAACAGGGAATTTTGCAAAGATTGCAGTATGCTCCACCTCATGATAAGAACCTGAGGTCTCGTGCTCACTTAAACTTGTTCCACATCTAGGACACCACGCCATAGGCCTATTTTTTCTTACTATCCAACCTTTTTCATCGCATTTCTTTAAAAAGTGCCAAATAGCGGTGATATTTTCGTCTGTGTTGGTAAAATAGGAATTTTCCCAATCCATCCACTGTCCCATACGGATACTTTGATTAGTGATTTCGTTTGCAAAATATTTCACCCTTTCCATGCACTTATTGGTGAACTTGTCAATGCCATATTTTTCAATCTCAGGCTTGCCGTTGAGGCCTAATTCCTTCTCGACATTGACCTCGACCCAAAGCCCTTGAGCATCGAAGCCGTTTTGATATTGACAATCTTTGCCCTTTAAGGCATTGTATCTTATTGTCAAGTCTTTAAGTATTCTTCCCCAAAAATGGTGTATTCCAGCCCTATTATTAGCCGTAATTGGTCCATCAAGAAAACGAAAACGCTCATTATTTTCATTCTTTTTCATAAGTTTTTTGAAAGACTTATTATCCTCCCAAAACTTTAAGATGTATTTTTCCATCTTCACAAAATCTGGCACAACTTGTTCTTTTTTCATCTTCTTCCTCCATAAAAAAATTCTTAGCAAAACAAGACTTCGCTAAGAAAGTTAACCACTTGTTTCACTTTGTGAGCCATCACTCACTTCTTCTATCACGGGAAGTCCCGTCCTGACTTACTCAATTTCAGTTGGAAGCTCGAAAAGTGATAACCTTACCACCGCCATATTGCCTTTCACCACACGGCAACTCTCTATGATGACAAATTGGAAAGATGTTGTCTTTTCTCAAACGCCTTTATGTGAATATTTTTAGAAAACAAGCCCTATCAACGCAAAAGTATATTTAAAAAAACTTGCTTTCTTTATTTAAAGTATAACGATAATTGTTAAATTTGTCAACCAATTGCAATGAAATACTAATAATTCTCCAAAACGCTATTCATCTTCAAAACATCACTGCCGGTTATAATTCCAAGAGGTCGCTCCTTTGCTCCACCATTTTTTGTGACAAGAATGGCAAGAAGTTTGGAGTTATTATGGAAAAATTCAAGTGCTTCTTCCACCGTCAAATCACGATTGGCAAAGATATAGTAATTGCTGTTTTCAATCTTAGAGAGCATATCTTCAATCTTGACATTATCTAAAAAGACGTCTGCCTTTCCGCCTGTGATTAAAAACTTACCAAGAGCATCTAATATCTTCTGTCCATTTGCCACCCCAATTATCTCGCCCGAATTACTAAAAACAGGGATATTGGAATAGTTAGATGATGCTATCAAGATTATTGCTTCTCTCATAGATTTATCACTTGAAATTGTTAAAACATCACGCCTACACACCGTTTCAAGTGCCTTTGGAGGAGCAGTTAAAAGCCTTTCAATCTTTTCAATCTGCTCAACCACCTCATAGTGCGGTTCTGCCATTATGTAATCTTCATTGCCGTGAACGATAGCGTTTCTAAGCCTACCAAAATCAATTAGGTCGTCCTCATATTTTCTGACGATATAATTTAAAGCTACACTTCTTCTAATGAGTTCAGAAAAGCCCATACTTCTATTTAAATTATATCTTGTTCTAATCGCATAATCAATGTTGTTATACGCCTGCAAAAAACGCTGTGCATTTGATAAATCTTTTTTCTCTTTCATTTTTCCCTTCTTTTTATAAGTAATGATGTTTTTTATGAAATTTTATCATAACATTTTTATTATACCGATTTTTAACAAAAAAGAAAAACAATTTAGCGATAAATAATAAAAAATTAAAAAAATCGACAGATTTTAACATATTTTGCATTTTTAGCAAGATTGATAAATATAGAGCATATATATAAAGCGTGAAAAAACTTTGCTACTTACAGCGAAAATCAAGAAAGAGACGAGTTATTGTGGCTTTAACTTTACTAAGTATTTTTCTTGCCTCAATTTTTTTATATATCTTCTGCGTTATCAACCCCGTTATTAAAGAGGCAACAAGAGCCCTCATCTACTCACTCTCCACCTCCGCAGTGAGTGATGCCGTCTATGATGTGCTTGCCGAACAGAATGTAAAATATGAGGATATGGTGGAAATAACCTACGATAATAATGGTGATATATCTTTAATATCAATCGACACTGTTGTTGTAAATAATCTTGCTCGTAGATTTTATCAAGTGGCACAGGTATATCTTGATAGAATGGGAAAAGAGGGAATTGATATAGCTCTCGGCACATTCACAGGACTGCCATTTTTGGTAGGAATAGGTCCGACAGTCAACATAAAAATCGTTCAAATTGGGGCTATGACCTCTTCTTTTAAAAGTAGTTTTACAAGTGCCGGCATCAATCAAACAAATCACTCACTATATGTAGAACTTCATGCCAGTGTAAGTTTGGTACTTCCAACATATTCTTCAACCGTTGACAGTATTACAGAATTTTTAGTGACTGAAAGCGTTATTGTTGGTGATATACCAGATGTCTATCTCGGCTCAGACAACACGATAACTCTTGCCCCAAGCACATAGATGAAATTTTACTGAATATAAATCAGATTTTTAATAAATACAAAATATAAGATTTTTGGTGAATATGTAAATTGGAAAACAATATACAGCGTAGTATGCATTGCATAACACAATATATATTGTATTTTCTTTATTTTTTTGTATGCGAATGGAAGATGAGAGCAAAGATAAAAGCAAAGATAATGGCTGCCGCAATACCACCAGCAGTCGCAGTTAGCCCACCTGTGAATATTCCAAGAATACCCTGCGATTTAACTGCACCTATTGCCCCTTTCGCAAGTGACGCTCCAAAGCCGATAATTGGAACATTGATGCCAGCTCCAGCAAAGTCTGAAATATAATCAAACACTCCAATAGCCTCTAAGAAGACACCAACAAGCACAAAAGTGACAAGTATGCGTGCGGAAGTTATATTGGTTGTGATAATCAACAGCTCACCAATCATACACACCAGCCCGCCTATTATGAATACCCATAGATAATCAATAAACATCTCCATAAATATCTCCATTCCTTTTAAAGTTTTTGTAGTACAATTTAAATTTGAAATTTAATATAAACTCACTCCTCATACGCCTCTACCACAACAGCGTGGCAGACTCCCGGAATGCTCTCGCCTTGCTGTGAGGCAGTGGTGCTGAGTAACGCTCCCGTTGGCATAAAGAGTATTCGCTTATATTGCCCATCTTGTAATTTTTTCATAATGTAAGAATTAAATACAGTTGCACAGCAACCACAACCAGAGCCTCCGCAAAGAGTGTTTTGGTCACGCCTAAAATACATCTGTCCGCAATCACTATAATTTAGCCCTAACTTTATGCCGTTGTCTTCCATAAGGTCGATAAGAATTTCACTGCCAAGTTTTCCCAAATCTCCAGTGACGATGAGGTCATAATCATCAGGCGTTGTTTTGGTGTTTTCAAAATGTGAAAGTAGTGTCTGTGCACAAGCAGGTGAGATTGTCAAGTATGGACCATAAAATTTTTAAAAAAATATAAATTTACAACCAAATCCACATAAAACAGCCACTTTTTAATCCAAAATGACTATTTTATGCAGTTTTCGTCTAAATACATACTAATCGCTTCAAACTCATCTTGAAAATTAAATTCCACTTCAATATGTTTGTTGTCATATATCAAAATTTTCTTGATGAGTTCATCTGCCATCTCCTTTGTAAGAGATGTAAAACCTTTGTATTTAGCAAATGCGGTTATAAATTTATTATTCTCAATTTCGACATTTTTATTTATATTACTACAAATTGCAATCAATTGATTTTCAAGCAAAGTTATCTTTTGCGTAGCATCATCTCTTCGTTTGAGATAATCATTTTCAGTCATCTCCCCTGCCTTGAACTTTATATACAAGACATTCAAACTCTCTTTAAGCGATTTGAGTTCGTTGTCTAATTTTATATACTCTTTCTCAATGTTGCTACTTACATTAGAATTTTTTAAATTCACTTTTTGAATTATTTGTTGTATGTTAACAGAAATCTCAATATACGATTTTACAATATCAAAAACAAGTTTCTCTAATACATCATTTCTAATTGAGTGTTTTGTGCAAATTTTCCCTTTTGTCATCATATATGTTGGACATCTATAATAATACTTTCCTAGTAAACTTTTTTCATTACAAATGCAAGTTTGAAGCACTTTCCCACAATCACCACATCTTACAAGTCCACCTAATATATATGTTCGAAAAGGTTTGATGAATTTAGTTTTATTTTCTTCTAACCTTAATCGCACTTTATCAAAATCTTCTCTTGAAATGATTGCTTCGTGTGTGTTTGGAACTATACACCATTCTTCACTTGATTTCTTTATGATTTTATGATTTCTATAACTAATGGTTGTTCTTGTCCCTTGCACCATATCTCCAACATACATTCTATTAGATAATATCCTTTGAACTGCTGACGCAGTCCAAATATGGTATTTACTTTGATTTGGATTTTTATATTTATATCCTTTTGATTTTTTATATTCAAATGGAGTTAATATTTCATTGTCATTCAAGAATTTTGCAATCGCGCTTAAACTACTGCCATTTAAAAACATTTTATAAATAATTTTAACGACTTGACTTGCTTCAGCGTCTACAACAAGTTTATGTCTATCTTCCTTACTTTTCTCATACCCATAGCAAGCAAATGCCCCTATAAACAGCCCTTGTCTCATATAAGATTTTTGAGCAGTCTTTACTTTGATAGATAAATCTCTAACATATTCGTCATTCATTATATTTTTAAAAGGCACCAATAGTCCATTTACTGAGTTTGGGTCAAGAAAGGTATCTACATTATCTAATAGAGAAATAAATCTAACCTTTAAAATAGGAAAGATGACTTCTATATAATTGCTACTTTCTATTGTGTTTCTGCCAAATCGTGACAAATCCTTTACAATAACACAATCAATGTCCCCTGTCTTAATCTTGGCAAGCATTCTTTGAAAATCAGGTCTATCAAAATTTGTTCCAGAATATCCATCATCTATATAAAAATCATCAATTTGAATATCAGGATTTTGTGCGACAAATTTATTTAGCAAGGCTCTTTGCGATGAAATACTATCACTTTCGTTTTTAACTACATCGTCTTCTCTTGAAAGTCTTAAATAAAGCCCTGCTTTCCAAATTTTTTCTTCTTGTATTTTTGCAAGATTGTTGTATCTACTAACTCGGCTCATATCTCACCTACATAGATAAGGCAATTTGTGCCTGTTGATATTTTTTCTCTTGCATATATACTTGCCTGTTAAATTCAATATATTGAAGTGCATTCATATATTCATCTCTAAACTTAACTTCCACTTCAATCTTGCCACCCTCGTATATATAAATATTATTAATGAGCTCGACAACAACATCTCTTGTTAGTTCTGTTATGTTTTGATATTTTTTAAAGTTTTCAATAAACCTATTTTCAGTCGTTAGGCCATTTTTTATCGCTTCTTTTTGTAATATCAAATTTTCAATAGCACTTAAAATCTCTTCTTTCTTCTGTGAGTATTTGTCTTTCATAGAAAGATACATATCCTGCGTGATAAATCCTTTTTTCCAATCTGGATACAAATCTTCAAGCAGTCTATTTATATCATCTCTTTCTGCATATTTCGATTTTAACATCTTATCAATTTTTGTCGTCTCTTTTGTCCGTTCTTCACTTCTATTTATGAAATCAATAAGGTTATCCATCGTTATTGCAATATTTACATACTGCTTTATCACAGCAAAAACCGCTTCCTTGATTTTATCAACTTGAACTGCGTGTTTTGTGCACGCTTTGCGTCCAGATTTTTTAAAAGTGCTACAAATATAGTAGTAATATTCTTTGTAAGGCTGATGAATATGCTTTTTATTCATACCACGCCTACAATCTCCACACTTGCAAAAACCTGACAATAAGTCTAATTGTTTGGTGCTTGTGCAAACTCTTGTATCTCTTGCAAGCAATGATTGCACTTTTTCAAAATCTTCTCTTGAAATAATTGGTTCGTGTGTGTTTGGCACAATTATTCGTTTGTCTTTATCAACTTTTCGGCAAATTTTAACTTTATAACTAACTATCTCTGCTTGCTTTTGCACCATATCTCCAACATACATTTGATTTGTTAAGATACGTTTTATTCCAAGTGAATCCCATTTAGGGTTTCCAGTTGTAGAAAAATGTCTATCTTTATATCCTTTACTTCTTTTATATTCACTTGGAGTTAAATAATTATTGTCATTCATATAAATTGCTATTGAACGAATTGTGGCGCCTTCTAAAAACATTTTATATATCATTCTTACATTATCAGCAACCTCTTCATCAACAATGAGTTTATGCTTATCATTTGGGTCTTTAATATATCCATAGCAAGCAAATGAACCTATATATTGCCCATTTTCTCTTTTAATCGTAAGAGAACTTCTAATCTTCATAGAAATATCACGACAATATTCATCATTGAGCAAGTTTTTAAAAGGAACTATTACATTATTTATAGACTGCGGATTTAAAAAACTATCTATTTGGTCATTTATAGCAATAAATCTCACTTTCAACATTGGAAAAACGATTTCGATATACTTACTTGTTTCAATATGATTTCTTCCAAGTCTTGATAAGTCTTTTACAATAACACAATCAACCTTATTCGCTCTTATGTCATTAAACATTCTTTCAAAACTATCACGATTAAAATTTGTGCCTGTATAACCATCGTCTATATACTCATCATAAAGTTTAAGGTCTGGATTTTTCAACAAAAAATTGCGCAACAGCTCTCTTTGAGATTTCACGCTCTCACTTTCCATTTTATCACCGTCTTCACGAGATAAACGTATATACAAAGCAGTATTCCAAATCTTACCGCTTACTTTATTTTCAAAAACATTTTCCATAAGCATATCTCCTCATAATAAAATTGAGATGATATGCCGTGAATATCTAATACGATATTATTATAACACATCATCTCAAAAATATACAGTGATTTTTAAAATTTATTTTAATTTCCTATCTTTGCAAGTAAAATTTTTTCCATTTTCTCTTGAAAACTCTTATTTGTGTCAGCAAATTTTACTTTTACAACCAAATCACCAACCTTAAAAAGATAGGGATTTTTTATCTTTTCAATAAAGTCAATCAACTTTTCGTGTTTACTTTTTGATGTGTCGATATTTATATCTCTAATATCAACCAAACTATTTGTATTACAAGTTTTAAAATCTTGATTTTTCATTTCATTTAATTCATTTAATGTTATCATACTCAAATTTTTGACATACAAAATTTTTTTATTCCAAAAAGAATTATCGAAATAAAAAGAATTATGTCAAATCCTCCCCATCATAGTTCACTTGCTTTTAAATTTTCTATATCATCTTTAATCTTTTCAGTTAAATCGTAAACAAGACTTTCTAAATCACCACCTGTGACGTTGGCAAGATTGTTATAACCATCTAACTTGTAAATATCATCACTGTAAGTATCTGCTACAAAACAGCGAACTCTATCTACCCCATCTTTTGCAGCAGCTTCAAGCCAATAATCTACATCATCATCGTCTAATATATCCGAAATTTCTCTTATATCATCATAGTAATCTGTGCTATGTTCTGCGTCAAAATCCTCTATAAGATTCTTTATGTTCTCAAAAACATCTTTCTTGCATTTAGTATCTATATCTTTTACTTCTTCTTTCAATAAATTTATTAATTTCTTCCTTGCGTATATTTCATTCATTATTGTCTCCTTTTAGATAAGGTATCAATCTTTCTGCTACTCTTTTTATCATAAGTGGTGGGACGCTCATTCCACACACATAGGCAATATTATCTAAACTCTCCGACAGAAAGTTAAAATCCTGTGGAAAGGTTGAAATTGACACAATATCTTGTTTAGATAAGAATTTTTTATCGCACCACCTTATGTTATTACAATGGGCAGTTATTGTTGGTGCAACCTGATCGTCATAAACAAAACAGTAATTAAAAAAAGAACTCTTGTTTCTAAGTTTTCTACAAGCGTTCTCTAAATTGCGATCTCCATATTTGGCATTATCAATAAGTTTTTTAAGATTATCTGTTATTCCTCTTTCGCTTCCATCTTTTGACTTAATTTTACTAAATATAATAGGTCTATAAAGAAAAGACATATTCAGTTTATTCAAATCGACATCTAAGCGTGTCGCAATAAAAAATACTCTATGTCTTTTCTGTGGTATTCCTATTTGTTCACCTTTAAGAAGCCAATGTTTTACCTTGTATCCGATATTATGAAAATGTTTATAGATATTTTGAACATATCTCCAAGCATTTCCCTTTGTAAGTCCTTCGACATTTTCCATAACAACAAACTTTGGTTTAAGCTTTTTAACAGTTTCTATAAACACAAAAGACAAATCGTCTAACGTCTGTTCTTTTTGTCCTTCTCTAAATTTCTTTTTCTTCCCCCAAGTTTTTTCTCGCAAACCTGCCATTGAAAATGTAGTGCAAGGTGGACTTCCATCAAGTATATCTAACTCAAACAATTCCTTTGGTAAATCTTTATTAGGAATTTTATTGAAATCTCGAATATCCATTACAAAGTTTAATTTAGGGTTATGGTTGGCAAGATATATCTCATTCATTCGTTTGTCAATTTCAAGGCAACCAACAACATCATATCCTGCCAACTTATATCCCATAGTGGAGCCTCCTCCACAAGCAAATGTGCTAAAAACTTTTAGCCCATTGCTTTTCGGATAATCTTTAAAATGCCAATACCAATCATTACTATCTTTTTCTTTATAACAATCAAAGTCACTACCAAGCATATCAAACATTGATTGTTGCATAGTAGTCCCCTTAACTCATTTCTTCTTCGTTAACTTTTTTCATCGCCCTTTTCACAATATTTTCTATGCAAAATTTAAAATTCTCTTCATCTTTGACAAGTGCTTCATTCACATCTTTATAATCAACACTATTATAAGTAAGATATTTAATTTTGTTTTGTTTGAAAAATTTGATTATATCTTCCGTTGCTTTTTCGCCAGCTTCATCATTATCAAAAGCAGTGATATAAATTTTTTTCTTGTTTAACTCCAAATTTTTAAACTTAGATAAATTACTCACACTCCCAAGTGCTATTGCATTAGCACCAACACTTTCTAAACTCAAACAATCAAACTCACCTTCGGTAATAAAACAAAATGGTTTATCATTATATAATGCTTCTTTGTTAAAAATATCAGTATGATGACCTTTTGTTTTATAGTATCTCAACTCATTATTTGATGTATCTATGTTGCGTGCTGTAAAACCATTTTTTGAAATTGGAATTATAATTGCTTTGAGAGTTTTATCACCAAAATTAAACTCATTGTAGCCTAAATTAAATCTTTTTGCAGTTTTTTCATCAATTTTTCGATTAAAAAGATAATTTTTTGCACTTTTTTCTTTATCTAAATTTTTAGTCCAAATTTTATATGCTCTTGAATAATCTTTCTCTTTTTGATTGTTTTCTTTATTTTTTTCTTTTGTGAACTCTTTTATTGTTCTTAAAGTTTGACCCGTTTTATAATATTGCAATGCCCTTTTAAAAGCCTCTTTGTTATCAACATTTTCAAGTATTGCAATACAATCAAACAAGTTATATGTTTCACCACAACCAAAACAATAAACTTTGTTATCATCATAATATTTCATTGAAGCATTGCTATCATTGTGATTGGGATTTATACATCGAAACATTCGACTTGTATTTATTCCGTGACTTTCAAGATAATTTCTTAAATTAGATTTGAGATACTCATATTCAATATCTTCCACAATAATTTACATTTCCTCACTGCTTAATTTCTTGTATCTATCTTGAATATCATAGTAAATAAATTCTCTCAAATCATCTTGCGTCAAGTCATATTCTGTTTTCATAAATCTATAATACAAATCTTCTACAATTTCTTTTTTTGCAAAATCTCTTCTCATATAACTTTTGCCATAGTTTACAAGGAAATTATAAAATTCTTCGTGTGCGTGAATTTGATAAAAACTTTCGTATAATTCTTCTGCTGGAAGTTTTTTCATTTGCATTTTATATTTTTCGTGTTCTCTATCAAGTTCTCTCACGAACTCTCTATACTCATCTTCTAACATATTACATCTCCGAGTCATATTTTTTATTTTTAGATTTTCGGCTATTTGCTTTATATTCAGCTATCTCTTTCAAAATTCTTTGTGTGTTTTTGTATTTCTCTTTGTTGTAATATTCTTGCTTTTTGATATATTTATCTAAATCCTTCATATCCTTTTCTTCAAGTTCATACTTAATGCCACAATCACAAGAGATAAATTGCAATCCGCAAGCGGGACAGCGCTCAATATCGCACATATCTAAATGTTTTTCTCCAACGTGAACACCGCAATCTCCACAAGTTGGGTTTTCTTCATCTCCTACCCAATCTTCGTCCTCATCACCAAATAGTATTGGATCATAAAGTTTGCCTTTAATCAAGTATTTTACCGACATAATTCCCTCTTACATTTCTTCATCACACTGATTATATTCATAAGTATGGGTTTTCTTATTAAAAGAATAATATCTTTTAGAATCAGGCCAAAGTTCAAAACTTTTTTCATAAGCTTCTTTGCTGCCTTCATCAAAAATGATTTCTTTTGTGCAATCACCTTTTTCAAACTCATATTCACCACAAAGCACCCAAATTTGCTCCTCAGAAAAATCATATTCAAATAAATTTTCTGGAAACATTGAAGAAAGCTTTCTCATTAATTCTGGAACAGGACTCCAAGCAGTATCAAATAAAATCACATTATCTTCTATTACTGTTTCGCGAGCATTCCACTTGGTCCCCCAATTTCGAATACTCCAATCATACCAATCCACTACACCATAATTTAAAATGTTATCTAGTGCCATTCTTCCATAATCTAAAACAGCTTGTTCGCTATCAAATCTTTTGTTTCCTTTCCAATCTTTTTCTTCTGCAATTTCTTTTAATTTCTCTTTAAATTCATCGTCTTTCATTCCGATGTAATTTTCACCAATTGAAACAATAATCGATATATATTTTTTAAACTCATCAGTCTTTTTAATTGAGTTCAAAAAAAGATTTATATATGTTGGAACTCGTGAAGAAGATTCCATTTTCGCTATACTTTCTGGCATAGGCGTGATTTTGTTAAAATCCAAAACCACTTTATGTTCTTCGTTGTCAAATGTTGTGATTTGATGTAGAATTTCTTTATATTGTGGACCTCGAATTGTTAGACGATTTCTTACCCAATTTGGCATAATTCCCTCCTACATTTCTTCTTGTGCTTGTCGCTTCTTCTCTGCTTGTAAAGTTGCTTCTGTCCAAAATCCGTAAAAATCTTTTGGTCGTTTTATCCCTAATTGCTTATATTCTTTATCTAACCCTTTTTGCACTTCTTTGAAATCATCAAATGGATATTCAGCATATATCCATTTGTCTTTATCGTTAAATATATAGATATACTCAATCCAACCCCATTTTTTAAGTTCTTTTAAAGAACAGATACTTGCTTCTTGGTCAGTTTCTCCCCTATCTCTTCCATAAGCAACCACAACATCATCTTGTCTTTGACTATAATCAAATGAATGTGGTTTACTTGGATCTGGATTAACCTTTTCACATAAACAAGAGATATTCCCAAGATTCAAAAGTTCTTCAACTTTTTCTCTATCTTTATAATGGTCAATAAGCATTGCGCCATTATAGGTTAAATAACCATCACTATGACAATAAATCGCTTTATATTTATCGTCACCAATCTTTTCACAAATCAAACTTCTTGTTGACATAAATCCCCCCCTAAATTAACCTATATTTTCCTGCATATAAATTCCACGGTTCTGTATTTAGATAATAATCTAATAACTCTTGATAAACATAAATTGACTCCAAGTTAGGACATCTTGAAAACGGTTGATAAGAAGTAGTAAAATTTGCTGACACCTCATTCTTTGATAGGAATGTCACCTGTTTTAAGTTATCACAACCATTAAATGTGCCAAGAGTCATCTTTTTTAGACTTGATGATAACTCAACTTCTTCAAGATTTTTGCAATTAAAAAAAGCATAAGGATCTATTTGTTCGACTGTGCTAGGCAAAATTAGCGACTTTATATTTGTTCCCCAAAATGCACTGTCACCTATTCTTTTAAGTCCCTCACTGAATTCTATTATTTCTAAATTTGAACAATCTCTAAAAGCAAACAATTCTATTGTTTCTATTGTTTTTGGTAAAATGACTTGTTTTATTTTTTTATTGTTTTGAAAAACACTATTTGAAATACTTGTTATTTTTACATCTCTTCCTTCAATAAAAGTAGGTGTATCTATTGAGTATTCATAAGTCCAAGGATATAATTGATTATATATCATTTCATAAAAATCATAATATCCATTAGCTCCAGTGGTATAATGTTCTTGTAAAAATTGAAAAGCCTCTGCTCTATCATTAAATGTAATAATTCCACTATAATTTTCAGTATCACCAAATGAATATGAACTTGGAATTTCTACTATTTCTTTATCACCATTATACTCAACTATTTTGCTTCCATTAAATACAAATCCTTCAACGGATATTAATGGCTCTTGTTTTTCAAAACTAACTCTTTGGGTAAGTGCAAATATAAAAAGTATTAAAACTCCAATAATTAAAAACAAAACTCCCCAAGATATTGTTGATTTGCTTTTACTCATAAGTAGTTTTCTTCCTGTTTAAGCAATGTGTCAAACAAAAAATCATAACTATGTTCACTTCGTTCCTTCATTTCACCAATCATTTCTTTTAAAGTAGTAAATTCAAATACACCCATACATTCTATGAGTTCATCATTTTGGTCTGTAATATCAAAAGCATAGTATTGTGGAATACCACGAAGCCATCTATCATATTCTTCAACTTCTGTTTCAATTAAAGCGCGACAAGTATCATAACTTCCAATATCGTCTGCCATATTGTGTTC
>CALVYQ010000012.1 GCA_944372335.1 uncultured Clostridia bacterium
AGCGTAAGTAGGCAAAGCGGAACATATACCTATGTATCATTAGGCAATAACAGCACAAGATACACACTTTTAAGTGTTATGGTGGCAGATGAGATAGCTAACAACAGTGACCAAGCAAGTGGCATAGGCGACTTTGCAGGCAGACTAAATAGTTCTGAAATAGATACCTGCTTTGTCAGAAAGTCAAGGACGATAGACGAGGAGATAGGTGGCTTTGTGGGCAACACAACCTCTGGAACAATCAGCTATGCCTACACATCACGCATGGATTTTGTAACAAACACAACAGGAACAACGATGAACCATATACACACACAAATCTCCGACATCACTACCTGTCCAGAGTGTGCCGACCGCTTCATCTGGTAAATTACAAAAAAAATATATATTAAATCTTAAAAACTCTATCTCTTAAAGCCTAGTGCTAAATTAGATAGAGTTTTATTTTGTAAAAGAATTTTCTAAGAATTATGTTTGTAGTTTTTTAACAAAATTAATGCTGAGCAATTCCAGCATATTGAATTTTATTATATTTTAACTGCAAAAATTAAAGTTTTTAATTTAATAAGATAATTTCTTCTTCAAAATCTATTCCAGCTTTATTTTTAACATAGTCAATTAGAGCACGCACATCAATAGATTTGGCGTTATCAACATTAATGATAAATCCAGCGTGCTTTTTTGAAATTTCTGCTCCACCAATTTTTGTACCTTTCAAATTGAGACTGTCAATAAGCTTTGCCGGTATCAAATCATTTGTTCGTTTAAACACACTTCCTGCACTTGGATAATTTAATGGTTGACTTTTTTTTCGGCATTCAAAATAATATCTTTGTTTTTCTTTGATTATATTTTCATCTGTTTTTTTTAATTTAACTTCTGCGCCAAGTATGATACCTTCAATATTAGACTTACGATATGAAAAAGGAATATCATATTTTTTAAGCCAAATGATTTTATCGTCTTTTAAAATCTTAATTCGTTTTATAAAATCAAATATTGTATGTCCATAGGCTCCACCATTCATATATACAAGCCCACCGAATGAAGCGGGAATTCCAAAGCTCCACTCTAAACCATCAAATTTATTCATCAAACAAAAATTGTTTAAAGCATAGATATTTACACCTGCTTCTATATATATGCCACTTTTTTTCTCAGTGATTTTATCAAAATATTTAAGCGAGATTAAAATTTTTTCTAAGTCGTAGTCAGGGAAAAGCAAATTACTTCCATTTCCTAAAATAAAATAATCTAATCCATTATTTTTACATTCTTTTATCACTCTTTTTAACTCATAAATATTTTTAGGAAAGACTATTGTTCCTCTTCCACCTATTTTGAAGGTATTGTATGATTTTAAATCAGCATTTTTGATTGTTTCAATATTTTTAAACATAATATTTAATATGAAACTATATTAGATTTTGTAATAACCTATAAAGAATTGACAAAAGTAATTATATTTGATATCATATAAATGAGGTTCTGATGAAAGCGGTTGTTCAAAAGGTCAATAGTGCGAAGTTATATGTTGACAATGTTATTATCTCTGAAATAAAAAGAGGCTTTGTGGTGTATTTTTGTGTCGAGAAAGGGGATAAAGAGGAGCTTTTAGCCTATTTCGCAAAAAAAATCTCAAAACTTCGCATTTTTGAAGATGAAAATGGCAAGATGAATCTCTCGCTAACTGATGTGGGTGGTGAGATTTTGCTGGTATCACAGTTTACTTTGGCAGGTAGCGTTGAACATGGCTTTCGACCGTCATTTACAGATGCGGAAGAGCCTAAGAGAGCAGAAGAATTGTATCTTTGTTTGGCAAAAAGCTTAAACGAAGTTGTGCCTACAAAGACGGGAGTTTTTGGAGCAATGATGAGAATTGTACAGGAAAACGTTGGGCCTGTGACAATTATTATTGAAAAAAATAAGGAGTGAAAACATGAAAAGAAATTTAATGTATGCTGGTGCAATACTTGGAGTTGTTGGTTCTTCAATTGCAACATTTGCTTATGCGATTTCGTTTTTATATATAGTTTTTGGCTTTTCTACAATTCTAAATTTGATTAATGCAGAAATTCCAAATGAAGCGTATCAAATAACGAATGATTTACTTGTGGCTTTAGCAATTATCATTTTTATTATGCTTATTATCAGTGTGTTTGCAATAATATTCAATGCAAAGTCCATTTCTATTTCAAAATCATCGCATGAAGAGTTTATGGCTAAAAAGAGCAATGTTGTGGCTGCTATTACCTTTAATTTTATCACCTTGGCGATGGTGCTTATAGTTGCTGCTATTTTGATGATTGTCGATTTAACTCGTGAAAAGGATCGGGTTTCGGTAAATGGGAATGTGGTTACTAGCAGTGCTAATGTAAAAGAGGAAACTCAAAAGCTAGAAAAGACAGCACCAATCGAAAAAAATACCGTTTTAGGCGACAAACTTGCTGTTTTAGAAAAAGATTTAAATACGCTTAAAAATCTACGTGAAAAAGAATTAATTTCTGATGAAGAGTATGAAAAATTACGTTCAGAAAGAATTAATCAACATATCAATAATATTTAAAATAGTCAAATTTAGTTATAAGGTGTGTAAATATGACAAAAAAGTCATTTACACATCTTATTTTTTATTTTAAAATTAATTTGATTAACTTTTATGAGCAATAGACTGTTTTATGAGGTAAAAATGAAAAAATTTGACAAAATTTTGAAGGGTGGAATATTGTTTTTGTCCTTTGTGCTATTGTTTTTTGTTTTAAACAATGCTAGCATAAATAATCTCTTGTATCCTTTTTCTTTTGGTATGTTGTTTGCATTGACGTGGGCTAATCAAAAGGTATATCTTTTAGTTCCGGCCTACTTAATTGCGGGACTAACTCTAGATTTTTCTCTGAATAGTGCTATATCCCTTTTGGTTACAATTTTTATGCTAATTGTGCCTTACTACATTCATGTGCTTTGTAAAAAAGTGATGAAAAAATGGGAATTTGGCTTATTTTCACTTCTATCTCAAACAGCAACGCTTGTGTTTACCATTGTTTCTAACGGCTCAATCTTGCTTACCGCCATCAATATAATCTTAGGTGTTTTGTATATGTATTCGGCAATTATCATCTTTGAGGCTCTTGTTGTGCGTGGATTTACAAATAAGTTGACTAGTTTAGAGCTTATTTCTTTGTTTATAATTGTCATGAGTTTATGCTCTGGCCTTGTCAATATATCTATTGGAGAATTTTCTTTTTTAAAGCTTTTTGTATCTCTCATTATCTTTATTTTTGCATTTACTTCCTCTTCTGTTCTTACACTTCTTATGGCAATAACAGCAGGATTTGGTGCTCTTCTTGCCACAAATAATCCTATTTTTATGACACCTTTTGTTATTTGGGCACTTTGTGCGCTTGTATTTAAAAATCATCACAAAGTGTTCATGATAATTGGTGTTTTATGCTCAGAGGTTATCATTGGACTTTACTTTAAGCTTTATCCAATATTTACTATAGTTGAAGCATTACCGGTTGTAATTTCAGCTTGTATTTTCTTTATATTGCCAAATAGATGGCTTAACGAATTTGCTGTCATTTTTAATCTTTCAAAGGATAGGCTTGCTATGAAGAATGTTGTCAACAGAAATCGTGAACTTTTGAGCAAGAGGTTATCCAATCTCGCCGAAGTTTTTAATGATATGAACATCATATATCGCAATATGATTAAAAGAGGAATGAGTAAAGATGATGTAAAAAAAGTTTTATATGAGGAGATATGTGAGAAAATTTGTTCCTACTGTCCTGAGCGAAATCATTGCCATAGAACCTTTGCAGATAGCACGAAAAAAGTGTTTGAGGAACTTATTGCTATTGCCTTTGAGCGTGGCAAGGCAACACTTATAGATATTCCATCATATTTGACCTCCCGTTGCAAACAGACAACAGCAATTCTTGGCTCTGTAAACACTCTTACTGCACAGTATAAAAAATATTTAACGATGCTTGCTGATGTAGATTCAAGCAAAATAATAATAGCAGAACAACTTTTAGGTATTAGTAAAGTGATAGATACATTGTCAAAGGAGGTTGATTCAAATATCTCTTTCGATACGGTGCGAGAAAACAAGATACTTGACGAACTAACTTATCATAATATTATATGTATTGATGCGGTTGTCTTTGAAAAGGATATTCATACAGAGGTAGCGTCATTAGTTGTTAGAAATGATGATGCACAGAAGTTGAGGCTTGTTGACTGTGTCGGCAAAGTTTGTGGACAAAAAATGGCTGTCTATGAGATGTTTCCAAGTGCTCGTCCTAATTATACTGTTGTTAACTTAAAGACAGCTCCTCGTTTTGATTGTATGTTTGGTGTCAGTCAAAAGACAAAGAGCAAAAGTTCGACAAGCGGAGATAACTATAGCGTAATAAAGCTTCAGGAAGATAAAATTTTGTTTGCGATAAGTGATGGTATGGGTAGTGGCGAAAAGGCAGAAAATTATAGCGAACTATCACTCGCTCTCATAGAAAATTTTTATAAGGCAGGCTTTGATAACGATATCATAATAAGCTCTGTCAACAAGCTTTTAAATTTGCATAAAGACGACATATTCTCTGCACTTGATATTGGTGTGTTAGATTTAAAAAATGGTATATGTGATTTTATTAAAATGGCAAGTCCTGTCACTTTTATCATTAACACTGAGGAAGTTAAAAAGGTGGAATCTTCTTCTCTTCCGTTAGGCATTGTTGATAAGCTTGAGCCATTGGTAAAGAAGGAGGTTATAAGTGTAGGAGATTATATTATTCTTGTTTCAGATGGTATCAGTGACAGTTTTGAAAGTGATGAAAGTTTTAAAGAAGAATTATTATCTTTAAACAAAAGCAATCCTCAGGAGATTGCTGACCAAATTATAGAAAGAGCCTTATCAAAAAATAAAGGTTATGCTATTGATGATATGACAGCACTTGTTATAAAAATCATAGAAAATTAAAAATCGCTAAAAAAGCATATAAAAATCAAAAAAAATGCGTTTTTATATCAAAAATTCTTAATTTTCTTAAAAAGATATTGTTTTTTCCACTTTTATATTGTATAATAAAGACATAAAGGTTGGGAAACTATGAATGAAATTTTAGATTTTATCAAAGAGCATAAGCTTGTAAAAAAGGGTGATGTTATAGGTGTTGGTGTCAGCGGTGGGGTTGACTCTATGTGCTTGTTGCACTATTTAAACAGCGTAAAAGAGCAACTTGATATTGAGGTTGTTGGTATTCACATCAATCATGGCATACGTGAAGAGAGTTATGATGAAGCCCGTTTTGTTTTAGAAAAGTGTAAAGAAATGGGAATTAGGGTGTATAAATTCACCATCGATTCAAACAAGATTGCAAAAGAGAAAAAGATTAGTTTGGAAACGGCGGCACGTGAAGGTAGATACGGTGTGTTTGAGGCACTCATAAAGAAAGATATTGTTGATAAGATTGCTCTTGCTCATCACATGAGTGACCAAGCAGAGACTATTCTTATGCACCTATTTCGAGGTGCGGGTGTTAAAGGTGCAAAGGGTATGGAGCCGATGCGTGATGGAATTTACATTAGGCCGATGTTGAATACCTCAAAGAAAGAGATACTTGAATATGCATCTATGAACAATTTAGAATACGTGGAAGACAATAGCAATTATGACAATTCTTACAGCAGAAATTATATGCGTAATGTTGTTATGAAGGATATTTTGGAACGTTGGCCAAATGCTATAGAGGCAATCAACAGTTTTTCTCGTACTGTATGCGAGGACGATGACTATATAGACAGTAATTTAGATTTAAATTCTTTGATTATAGATGATAAAGTTGTGCAGCTGCCATGCAGTGTCTTTAAACTCCACAGTGCGATTTACAGCAGATTGGTGTTTAAAGCACTTTCACTTATAAATGTGAAAAAGGATATTGAGAGAAAGCATATTGAAAGCATAAAAGCATTAGCAGTAAATTTGGAAAATGGCAAAAAAATCAAACTTCCATTAGATGTCACTGTTACAAAAGAATACGGCTTTTTAACCTTTGAAAATGTTTATACTGAAAAACCTGTCTTACGTAAGCCTAATAAATGTTTTTCGTTTGATGTTGAGAATTTTGGAACAGTTACAATCAACCGTGTTAAGACAGGCGATTTGACGGACGGATTATATTTTGACTATCGCAAAGTGCCAAAAGATGCATATTGGAGATTTAGAGAGGAAGGAGACGTCTTTGAAAAATTTGGTGGTGGAACAAAAAAGCTAAAGTCTATCTTTATCGATAAGAAAATTCCTGTGAGAAAGCGTGATTATATTCCTGTGCTTGCAAGTGGAAATGAAGTTTATGTTATAGTAGGTGTGGCAATAAGTGATAAAGTAAAAGTTGAGAATGTTCCGACCTGTTATCGTGTTACAGTTGAATAAAAAAACACCTTATATTTTAAATTTTCCTGATAAAGGAAGTTTAGAATAAAAGGTGCTTTTTCTTCAATTTTTATATTATTTTATGTTTATATGAGCAAAAATGCAATTTTTTATATAAATTTTATAAATCATTTAGATTATAGCTATATACATTTGTTAGATTCACCCTTGTAAAAAGTTTATATTTACTGCAAGCATTTTCAAAAAGAACAAAGAGAGCATCATCTTTGATTGTTATCTCTTCACTCATTGGCGGAAGTGTTTTTGTGGAGGTTGGAGTGTCAAGAATATATGTGTCAACCTCTTCATCTAGTCCTAGGAAACTTTGTTTTGTAGATGTTCCGTTTATAATATTTTCATAGGTGTAAATATGTGAATTTGGCAAACTGTAAGAAGTTGAAAGAATGATTTTATCTTCAGTTATGCTCATACCTTGAACGAGCGATGGGGTTGAAATTGCATAGACAGGAATAAACGAACTTAAACCACAATCGTTGTTCCTATTGATTTCATAGGCAAAAGTAACTGCTTTATTTACATTGCCAGATGGAGTTTGAATTTCGTGTGAAACGTCACTTGAATAGTTTTCATCACGGTGAAATTCTCCAACTATCAAATTATTGTTATAAATTGTCACAAAATCAGCACCGTTAGGAGCGGTAAAGCGTGAATTAATGGCAAGCTCCTCGCCATTTTCTGCATTTAATACCTCTCCAAGATTGAGATAGTTTACCATATCATCGCCAACAATCCATAGCCCATCGCCATCGCTTGTCACACCGCCGGCGTGTCCGGTATAAACTTCATCTTTAAAATTAAAAGTGACATATTTAACTTCGTTTTCGCTGTCAATTATGTATAATCTTGACGCCGAACCGTTTGTCATGTAGCCACTGACTAAAAAGATATCGTTTGTGCTTTCATATTCCATACCTTGTGGAACGAAGCCTTCTCCTAAGCCGGGAATTTCAAATTCTTGATTAGTTTCTGCATAAAAACTGTTATAATTTTCTCCAAAATAATATACGAAAGCAAAAATTGAAAATGCTGTGAATATTATTGTCATGATGATAAAAAGTGCAAATTTTCCCTTTGTTATTTTCATATTATTCCTCCTTAAAATCATTCTAGCATAAATATGAAGATTTCGCAAATAAATTTAAAAGTTTGTTTATAATGTTAAATATGTGCATTTATCTTGTTTTATTGGTGGATAGGCATAAAAATATTAAAATTTGTTTTGAATTTTTATTTTTATCCTATATAATAGTGATTAAGAGGTGAGATATGAAAATAGCAATTTCTGCAGAAAGTACAATAGATTTACCAAAGGAGCTTTTGACGCTTTATGATATTCATACTTTACCATATACAATAATACTTGGAGACAAGGATTATTTAGACGGAGAAATTTTGCCAGAGCAAATCTTTAAATTTTATGAGGACACAAAGACATTGCCAAAGACTTCGGCAATAAATTCTTTACAATATCAAGAGCATTTTAACTCACTTTTAAAAGATTATGACGGAGTTATTCATTTTTGTTTGTCAAGTGAGATTTCAAGTTCGTGTAAGAATGCTATGGAAGCAGCGGAAAAATTTAAAAATGTCTATGTAGTTGACACAAAATCTCTTTCAACAGGCATAGCACTTCAAGCAATCTATGCTTCAAAGCTTATAAAAGACGGGCTAGATATTAATGATATTTATGAAAGTGTTTTGAAGAGAGTGTCTTATGTTCAGGCAAGTTTTGTTCTAAAAAAGCTGGAATTTCTATATAAAGGCGGAAGATGTTCAGCTCTTTCATACTTTGGAGCAAATCTTTTGCAGATAAGACCTCAAATCATTCTAAAAGACGGGAAAATGGGGCCTCATAAAAAGTATCGTGGTAACATGGAGAAAGTGGTGAAAAGTTATTGCGATGACACGCTTGAGGAGTTTAATAATCCTGACCTTTCTATTGGCTTTGTGACTTATACTACTGCAAGTGATGAGATGCTAGAAATTGCTAAGAACAGCTTGATTAATCGGGGCTTTAAAAAAATCTACTGTACTAAGGCTGGAGCAACAATATCAAGCCACTGTGGAGAAAACACTTTGGGAATACTCTATATCAATGACGGTGATAAATTTTAAAATTATTTTGTTTAGTATATTTTTCAAAAAGATAGTGAGAAAATCTCTCGCTGTCTTTTATTATTTTAAATATTTTTTATATAAAATTAAATAAAATGTGTAAATATGTACATATTAAAAATATGAGCATATTTAAGAAAAAGAAGAAAAAATTTCAAAGTAAAACTGACCCTTTGGGTTCATATACCGGCGTGCCAGAAAATCCTTATGAGACACCTATTCAAGATGCTGACGACTTATAATATATAAGCATAAAAATTTAAACTAATAAATATAAAACTTCTTATTATAAGAAAATAATAAAAAATAGCATATTCTTTTAATTTTTATTGAAAAAATTGATAAAAAAGTGTATTATTTTTTATATGAATAAAGAATTAACAAAAGCACAACTTGTTGAAAGAAGTTTGATGAAGAGATTTAGAAAGTCGATTTGGACTAAGTTTATCCTCGCTCTAAAAAGATATAAACTTGTCGAAGAGGGGGATAAAATTGCCGTCTGCGTGTCGGGTGGGAAGGATAGTATGCTTCTAGCTAAGCTTATGCAACAATTAAAAAAGATTAGTGAGGTAAATTTTGAAGTTGTCTATATCTGTATGAATCCGGGCTATAACGAGAAGAATTTAAAACAGATAGAGAATAACGCAAAGATGCTTGAAATTCCGCTTTATATCTTTGAGAGCAATATTTTTGATAGTGTTGTAAATATTGAAAAATCACCGTGCTATCTTTGTGCCAGAATGCGAAGAGGCTATCTCTATAATGAAGCACAAAAATTGGATTGCAATAAAATAGCACTTGCTCATCACTTCAACGATGTTATTGAGACCACTCTTATGGGTATGTTTTATGGGGCACAACTTCAAGCGATGCCTCCAAAACTTCGCTCTAAAAATTTTGAAGGAATGGAACTTATAAGGCCACTCTATTATGTTGAAGAAAAGGATATTTTAGCGTGGAAGGAGTATAATGACCTAAGATTCTTGCAGTGTGCCTGCCGCTTTACAGAGAAGGCGGAAATTGAAGACGAGATTTCTCCATCTGCACGCCTCAATATTAAAAATCTGATAAAGGAATTAAAGATGAAGATTCCAGATATTGAAAATCATATCTTCAAAAGTATCCATAATTGCAATGTTGACACTATGGTCGGCTGGAAATATAAGGGGAAAAACTACGACTTTAATGAAGTATATGAGAATCGAGAAGAATAATTTTATCTTTTATATTTATATAAACTTAGGTAAAAAATGTTTTTATTAGAGTGAATATTATTTTCTCTTCTGCACATTCTATGTGTGGGAGGTAAATATGGAAAAGTATAGACCTGGTGAAAATGTCCCTGAATCTGGCGAATATACCGCTTACAGTAGGGACGGACGCAACGGCGGAAAAACTTACCTTGAAAAAGGTGAATCTTTTCCTCCAACACAACACGAGGGAAGTTATTATGTGAAAGAGGACTAACCTCTAAAAAAAGTGGCAATGCCACTTTTTTTATTTATTTTTAGAAAAAAATGTAAAAAAGTATGTTATTTTTAAGAAAAAAGTTAAAAAAACGACTATTTTTTGCATTTTTTGTCAAAATAATTGATTTCTGCTTTCGTTTTTGCTAAAATATAGATATGAATATTTCTTTCGATAACACCGTTGAACTTATAGAGAAGAAGTCTAAATTTATCGGATATAAGCTTTCTTGCAAAAGTTCCAAAGAGGTTGAAGAGGCTTTAGAAAAACTCAAAAAGGAACACAAAAAAGCAACCCATATATGTTATGCCTATTCTCTCAAATCTCCTTTCCTTGAAAAGGCTGTCGATGATGGAGAACCTTCCTCCACGGCAGGGCGACCTATTTTGTCGGTGTTACAAAAGAAAAAATTAGGTGATATTTGCGTCTTTGTGGTCAGGTACTTTGGCGGTATAAAACTTGGTGCTGGAGGGCTTGTTAGAGCATATACAAAAGTGGCAAGTGAAGTTTTAAAGTGAGGTGAAAAAATGAAAGTTGTGACATTATGTGGAAGTATGAGATATCAAAATGAGATGATTAAAATTGCAAGAAATTTGGAAGTGACTTTTGGCTACTGCGTTTTGCAATGTGTTTATGACTTTGCTGGAAAGAACGATACGCAAAAGGAGAGAGATAAGATAATCAAGGCTCACTTTAAAAAGATTGACCTATCTGACTTTATCTATGTTGTAAATATCAATGGCTTTATCAGTGAAAGCACGCAAAAGGAAATCGACTATGCTATTAAGCATGATAAGGAAGTTTTTTATCACGAAGAAGTGAAAAAGGATTAGTGATGCAAATTACCGAGATAAAAAAATCTAAACAGCCAATGAAATATCATCTTTATATAGATGATGTTTTTTTCGGTGTTTTTTTAGATGAGATGCTTGCTAAATATGAATTAAAGACAGGGCAGGAGATCGATGAAGACTTGCTCTATTCTATCAAGGAAGAAAACGATGAAAAACTTGCCTTTTTAATGGCGGTAAGTTATCTTGAAAAATATAATGTTTCCACAAAGGGCTTAAAAGATTATCTATATAGAAAGGGATTTAAAAAGAACAATATTGAAAGTGCTGTTGAAAAGTTGAAAGGATATGCCTATCTTGACGATAGAAATTTTGCCAAAAATTATTTTGAATCACTTTCTTCTTCTAAGGGCAGGCTTGTTATTGTGAATAAGTTAAAAGAAAAAGGAATAAGCCAAGAGATTATTGATGAGCTTCTTGAAAATGTCGATGATGAAGATGAGGAAGAGCGAGCAAGAATACTAGCTGAGAAATTCGCCAAAAATCGAGAAAATAACCTAAAAAACAAACAAAAATGCTTTGCACATCTCATATATAAGGGGTATGATTATAGTGTAGCACAAAAGATTGTCAACGATCTATTTAAGGGGGACGAAAGATGATTGGTTTTGACCTTGAACATATATCAAAAGTTAAAGATGAAAATAGGCTTTTAAAAAAAATCGCCACTGTCAACGAAATTGCCTACATAGAGAAGTTTAAAAATAAAAAGGAAAAGGTGGCATCGCTTTGGGCTGTTAAAGAGGCTGTTTTTAAATGCTTAAATGTGACAAACGAAAAAATATCTTTTAAGGATATTGAGCTTGGACATCTTGAAAACGGCAAGCCTATCATCATTCTTCATAACGAAGCGTTGAAACTTGTTAAGGGTAAAACGGTTGAAATCTCTCTTTCACACACAAAAGATATAGTGGGAGCGGTGGCTATTTTAAAATAGCAACTTAAAGTTTATAACCGCTTCTCTTATAAAAAATGATTACATTGCTAATCATTACTTTTTTTAATGCACACAAAGGCATAAAAATTTAATATCTTCACAAAATATAAGTGAGTATTAAATTTTGATAAACGGGAGAAGATTATTATGAACAATCCTTATGCAAAAACACTAAAAAAAGTTGAAAAAATTGAAAAAAATGGACAAAGTTTAAAAGATTTTGTTGTTTGGTCAACTTGTGGCAGTTTGGAGCATAAGATGATTGTAGAAGAGGACTATCGTTCAATAGGCGAGCTTGAAAGCGTCTATGAGGACATGGTTCCCTTTGAAATTGCAGATTTAACTGATTATCAAAGTTTAATAGGAAGGTATGATGGAGACTTATAAACGAGGAGAGATATACTTTGCTGACCTTAGTCCTGTTGTTGGGAGTGAGCAAGGTGGAGTTCGTCCTGTTTTAATAATACAAAACGATGTTGGAAACAAATTTTCTCCGACAGTTATCGTTTCTGCCATCACAAGTCAACTTAGTAAAGCAAAACTTCCAACACACATCGAGCTTTCTTCGCAAAAATACCACTTGCCAAAGGACAGCGTTGTTCTTTTAGAGCAGATTAGAACGCTTGATAAGCGTAGGCTTAAAGAAAAAATCTCCAACATCGACAGCTTTAAGATGAAAGAGGTGGATAGAGCAATCTTGATTTCTCTTGGCTTTGTGAATTGATACTACGCAAAGTCATTTTTTTAAAAAGCTGATATTTAGTGATTAAAGTTAGAGATAAAAAGGGAAATTATCAAAAAATTTCTTTACAAATTGATTTAGCTGTGATATAATATGGAGGAAATAGGAGAAGAAAGTTATGATGAATAAACCACCAATTGATGCTCTCGTTGCTAAAACAGGGAATAAATACATTCTTTCAATCTTGGCAAGCAAGCGTGCAAAAGAGATTGAAGCAACAAGAAGAGAAGAACTTGCAACTGCCGATAGAAAGGCAATTTCAATTGCTTTAGATGAAATCTATAACGGAGAAATTACCTTTAAAGGTGAGGAAGAATAGTTTGATATTTTTTGCAAGTATGTTATAATTTCACTATCCTATTTGGGTAGTGATTTTTTATATATGGAGAAAAGATGAGATTTGCTAATGTCATAATTGACCAAGATGCTAAGGCACTTGATAGAGAGTTTGTATATATCATTCCAGATGACCTTGATGTCTGTTTGGGAGAGAGGGTTGTTGTGCCTTTTGGAGCAAGAGTTTTAGAGGGCTTTGTTGTTGATATTATTGATAAGACTGACTTCGATGTGTCTAAAATAAAGTCTATCATTCGCACGGTTGATGGCTTTGCAGTGATAAAAAAAGAGATGCTCTCTCTTATGCACTATATGGCAGATAATCTACATTTGAAACTAGCCAGCATTCTTCGACTCTTTCTTCCAAGTGAGATGCGAACAGGTAAGGTTAAAGAATTAAAAGTCCGCTATGTAAAACTAAAAAATAAAGATGTGACCACTCCAAAAAACGCAAAAAAACAGGCGGAAATTATTGAATATTTAAAAGAAAATGATATAACAAAGTTCAGTGATGTTTCATCGGAGTTCGGCTACGCACCGCTGTCGGCTCTTGTCAAAAAAGGTGATGTTATTGTCTATTTTGAAGAGAAAAAGCGTGCAGTTGAATATGACAAGATAGCATCTACTAAAAGAGAACTTACACCTCTTCAACAGCGTGCAGTTGACACGATTAAAGAAAATAAAACCTATCTTCTTCACGGAGTCACGGGAAGCGGAAAGACAGAGGTATATATGAACCTCATTGAAAGGGCTTTGAATCAAAATAAGACAGCCCTTATGCTTGTGCCAGAGATATCTCTGACGCCTCAGGTACTTGCCAACTTTAAGGCGAGATTTGGTGAGGAAGTGGCACTTATTCACAGTGGCTTATCAGCAGGAGAACGCTTTGATGAATGGCGTAGGATTTTCTTTGGAGAGGCACGAGTGGTTGTGGGTGCAAGGTCAGCCATCTTTTCTCCGATTGAGAATTTAGGGATAATCATAATTGATGAAGAACACGAACAAAGTTACATCTCAGAGAGCAATCCTCGCTATGACACCCACGAGATTGCCGAATTTAGAAGGAAGTATAACGATTGTATATTAGTTCTAGGCTCAGCAACGCCAAGTATCGACAGTTATCTTAAAGCACTGGAGGGAGAATACGAACTTGTTGAAATGCCAGTGCGTGTCAATGGTATGGAGATGCCAAAAATAGTGATTGTCGATATGCTGAATGAATTAAGGCATGGCAACAACGAAATCTTTTCCATTCCACTTATGGCGGAACTTGGGAATGTGGTGGAAAAGAAAAAGCAGGCAATGATTTTTATTAACCGCCGTGGCTTTTCCTCCTTTCAGCGTTGTCGGGAATGTGGATATGTAGCAAAGTGTAAGGACTGCGATGTTTCGCTTGTCTATCATAGATATGAAAACAAGTTAAAATGCCATTATTGCGGAAAGAGATATAGGGCTCTTGATATATGTCCTAGTTGTGGCAGTCACAACATAAAACAAGGGGCAATTGGCACAGAGAGAGTGGTGGAGGAATTAAAAAGGTATTTCCCAGATGTTCCAATCTTTCGTATGGACAATGACACCACCTCCACAAAAGGTGCTCATAGAAGCATTCTTTCCCAATTTCGTGAGGCAAAGCCGGGTATTCTTGTCGGCACGCAGATGATAGCCAAAGGGCACGATTTTGAGGACGTTATTTTGGTGGGAATTATAGACGCCGACCAAAGCCTATATCAGGCGGACTATCGTTCCATTGAGCGAACCTTTCAACTTATCACTCAGGTGAGTGGGCGTGCGGGACGAAGCAAGGAGCAGGGGAAAGTTATTCTTCAAACCTATTCGCCACGCCACTATGTCTATCGTTATGCACAGAACTATGACTTTAAAGGCTTCTTCAAAAAAGAGGCGAATTTAAGAAAGGTGACCAACTTTCCGCCATACACCAAGGTGCTTAGAATATTATTCTCACATGAAGATGAAAATATTGTGGCAAAAGAGATAAAAGTGTGCTATAATAAGGTGCAGGAAGTTAAAGAAAAATATAAAGATGACTTTATCTATCTTGATGTGATGAAATCGCCGTTAAATCGAATAAAGACAAAGTATCGCTATCAAATCCTCACACGATTTAAACTTGGTAAGGCAAAGGAGATTGAAGACGAGATATATAAATGTGTCGATGAAAAGGCAAAGTCTTCCATTTTCTTTGAGATAAATCCGCAAAATTTAAGTTAGGAGAAAGTATGTTTGTTGAAGTAAAGTTTGCCACCGATAGTTTAGAGAAGGCAAGAAAGATAGGAGATATTCTAATAGACAAAAAGCTTGTTGTTTGCGTTCAAATTTTTCCTATTGAAAGTCACTATTTTTGGAAAAAAGAGAGGTGCGAGACAAACGAATTTATGGTCACGATGAAAACTAAGCGAAGATTGTTTAATAGAGTGGAAAAAGTGATAAAAGAAAATCATTCTTACGAAGTAGCAGAGATAATTGCTGTTCCTATCGCAAAAGGCTCAAGAGAATTTTTTAAGTGGATAGAGGACAGCACAATTTAAGGAGTGAAATATGGTTGTATATATAATGCGACACGGACAAACTGTTTGGAATGCAAAGGGTATAACGCAGGGGAGAAGTCAGAATAGGCTCAGTAAACTTGGAAAGGCACAGGTTGAAGAAGTGGCTAAAAAATTTAAACAAGGCGATGTTGATATAATAATTACCTCACCACTTATGCGTACCATGCAGACGGCAAACATAGTAAATAAAGTTTTAAAGGCGAAAATTGTGCGAGACAAAAAACTGATAGAGATAGATAATGGAGTCTTAACAGGTCGAGCAAAAGAAACTTTAACAGAGGAAGAAAAAAGGTTAAAAAAGGAAAATCCACATCTCCTTAAAATGGAGAGCGTGCAAGATGTTGTGGACAGAGTTAGAGATTTTAGTGGTTTTCTTTTAAGCAACTTTTATGATAAAAAAGTTTTAGTGGTCACGCACGACATTGTGGCGTTTATATTAGAGAAAATTTTATTAAAAGACGAAAAATATGTTTTAAATTATTACGATATTCATGAAGGTAAATACGATAACGCAGAGATAAGAAAATTTACATTAGATTAAGGAGAAAAAGATGTCAGTTAGAAACATTATAAAAATTGGAAACGCAACATTGAGAAAAAAGTCAAAGCCTGTGACAAGTTTTGACGAAGATTTATCTACGCTTTTAGACGATATGAAAAAGACGATGATCGAGAAGAAAGGTGTCGGCATTGCGGCAGTTCAGGTCGGTGTTCTAAGGCGTGCAATCATCATTGAAGTGGACGAAAACGAATATTTGGAGCTTATAAATCCAGAGATTCTAAAGACAAAAGGCTCTGTTAAAGACAGCGAGGGGTGTCTATCTATTCCTGATTTTTATTGTGATGTGAAAAGGCCTAAATATGTGCTTGTTAAGGCTTTTGACAGAAAGGGTAGAGAATTTACTTTTGAGGCGAAAGACTATCTTGCTCGTTGTGTCTGCCACGAAATAGACCACCTTGACGGCATACTTTTTGTCGATTACACCGAAGAGGGCAAGAAATATCGAAGTCGTTTTGAACACGAGGAGGGTTGATGAAAGTTTTATTTTTTGGCACTCCGTATTTTTCTGAGATTGTCTTAAAAAGTTTGGTGAAAAAACATCAGGTTGTGGGAGTTGTCTGCCAGATAGACAAGCCAGCAAATCGAGGGAAAAAACTTGTTTCGCCTAATATTAAAAAACTTGCTGAGAGTATGAATATTAATGTGTATCAATTTGACAGATTGAAGGAAAATTTAGAAACTTTTAAAGAGATTGACTGCGACATATTTGTGACAGCATCTTATGGTAAAATTTTACCAAAAGAACTACTTGATATGAAGTTGTGTATAAATGTGCACCCATCAATGCTTCCAAAATATCGTGGAGCGACACCTATTCAAACAGCACTTTTAAATGGTGACAAAAGGACAGGCGTGTCAATTATGAAAACCGATGTTGGTATGGACGATGGGGATATTCTTTTGCAGAGAGAGGTGGAAATACATGATGAAGACGACTACAACACTCTCATGCCAAGGCTTGCCGAAGTTGGAGCAGAATTACTTCTTCAAGCCTTAAGTGAGATAGAAAATAAAACGGCAAATTTTATAAAACAAGATGATAAAAAGGCGACTTTCACAAAGTTAATTAAAAAGGAAGATGCTCTTTTAGATTTTAACAAGAGTGCAGAAGAGCTTGTAAATCAAGTTAGAGCGTATGTTGAAAATCCAACGGCATATTTTTTCTTGGGAGAAGACAGAATTAAGGTATATAAGGCAGAGGTGGAAAAAGGGAGTCTAGAAAATGCCAAGATAGGCGAAGTGGTCATCGAAAACAAGAAAAAGTTTTTGATAAAAACAAAAAAAGACGTTCTTTCCATCTTGAAGTGTCAAGCGTCAGGTGGAAAAGTGCTTGATGTCAAAGATTTTTTGAATGGATATAGATTTTAGGAGAGATTGTGTTATTAGATTTATCGCTATTAGAACTCAAAGAATATGTAAAAAGTATAGGTTTGCCGGCATATCGTGCTGACCAGATTTTTGACGCTCTATATAGAGCTAAAAGTTTGGAGGAGATATCCAATCTTTCAAAAGATATAAAAGCGAAAATTGAAAAAGACTACCCAAAATATGAAATTTTGAAGATTTTAGAAAGCAGTGATGGTACAAAGAAGATGGCGTTAAAACTTGCCGATGGAAGCATTGTAGAGAGTGTGCTTTTAAAGTATAAATACGGTTACACAGTGTGCGTATCTACACAGGTTGGTTGTCGTATGGGTTGCAAGTTTTGTGCCTCAACAATCGGCGGACTAAAAAGAAATCTAAGTGCCGGGGAGATTCTTTTGCAGATATTACTTTTTAATAAAATTGTTGGTGGAACGATTAAAGAGCGTGGGATTACAAATGTTGTGCTTATGGGCTGTGGCGAACCGCTTGATAACTATGAAAATGTGGCAAAGTTTTTGAAACTAATCTCTTCAGAAGATGGCTTAAACATAAGTCAGAGAAATATCTCTCTTTCTACCTGCGGACTTGTCGATAAGATAAAGAAACTTGCTGATGATGATTTTTCAGTGACGCTGACAATCTCTCTTCACGCACCAAATGACGGGACAAGAAAAAAGATTATGCCAATCGCAAACGCCTATAAGATAAGCGAAATACTAGACGCATGCGACTATTATTTTTCAAAAACAGGTAGGCGTGTGGTGTTTGAATACGCTCTTATTAAAGATGTTAATTCAAGCACGGAAAATATGCTGGAACTTACACATCTACTTAAAGGTCGAAGTTGCCACGTCAATTTAATTCCACTAAATTCTGTTAAAGAACAAAACTTAAACGGTATTCCACGAAAAGAAGCGTATAGACTTATGAATATTCTAAATTCTCACGGCATAAGTGCCACAGTGCGAAGAACGATGGGCGAGGATATCGAGGGTGCTTGTGGACAACTAAGGAATAAGCTTGGAGGTGCTAAGTGAGTGGACTAGTTCTCAAGAAAAACGCTGATAAGTTCACAGTTGAAATGGACGGACAAACATCTATTATGTCGGCACGCAATTTAAAAAAAGAGGGAATATTTGTTGGTGATAAAGTTGAGTGCCAAAACGGTGTAATAGAGAGAGTGCTTGAAAGAAAAAATCTACTTATAAGGCCACCTCTTGCGAATGTTGACACGATGATTATCGTTGTTGCTTTTCAGCCGAAGCCAGATTTTTTACTAGTTGACAAACTTTTAGTGTTTTGCATGGTTAAAGGAATTATTCCAATACTTTGTGTGAACAAAAGCGATTTAAGTGAGAGCTTTGTAAGTGATGTCAAAAAAATCTACAAAAATGTTGTGGATATAGTAAGCATCTCCACTCTTGATAGAAGCGTTATGAAGCTCAAAAAATATATAAAGGGGATAACCGCACTTGCTGGACAAAGTGCAGTGGGGAAATCGTCAATCATAAATGCTCTTTTAGGTGAAAAACTTGCCACGATTGGTGATTTTAGTAAGAAAGTGATGCGAGGAAAACAGACAACACGACTTGTTGAACTCTATGATTTAAAAAACGGCAATTATTTAGCGGACACTGCGGGCTTTTCCAAACTTTCAGAGGAACTTTTGCTGATAAATGAAAATGAGTTAAAAGACTATTATCCTGACTTTATAAAATATGCTCATGAGTGTAAATATAAGAGTTGTCAACATCTTTCTTTAAAAGATTGTGGAATAGTAAAAGCGGTAAGAGAGGGGAAAATTAGCAAAACTCGCTATGAAAACTATAAAATTTTGCGAGAAAACATAAAAAAAGTGAAAAAATTTTGATTTTTTATTGTATTGTGTTAATATTACATTATAAAAGTTGTGTCTTTTAGTTTAAACGGAGTAAATATGAAAAGAGTTGTAGATGTGGCAGTTTCAACTGACCCAATTGATAATTTTCAAAATATTGTCGATTACGCAAAGGAGATGCAGGGCATAGCTGAGTTTTTGCATTGTGATATCATGAACGAAAACTTTGTTGGCAAGAACACTTATGACTATAATGTGGTTAAGACGATTAATAGTTCTAGTGCCATCATGCTTGATTGTCATTTGATGGTTAATGAGCCGGCAAACGATGTTTCAAAATATATAGATGCTGGAGCGAATATCATAACCTTGCATTACGAAGCTTTTAAGGATAAAAACCAGTTGGCTCAAGTTTTAAAGTATATCAAAAAATGCAATGTGCTTGCCGGCATTAGCCTTAATCCTGCCACACCTTTTAAAGAGATTAGGGCGTTTGCGTATAGTGCTGATATTGTGTTAGTTATGGGTGTCGAGCCTGGAGCCTCTGGTCAGACAACCGATGAAGAGACATATAAAAAGGTGGCAAAAATTCATAGGTTTAAAGAGGATAACAATCTCAATTTTAAGATAGAGTTTGATGGCGGTGTAAATGAGAAAAACGCTCAAAAACTTCGAGATTTAGGTGTAGATATTTTAGTTTCAGGTTCCTATGTCTATAACAGCAAGGATAGAGTTTCCGCTGTGAAGTTTTTAAAGGGTATGGAGTAGAATTGGAGGTACAAGTGATAAAGGTTGTCGCTTTTGACTTTGACAACACGCTTTATAATGGATATGTATTCAAAAATTATAGAGAATATTTGAAAGAAATTTTGACAAAGTATTTTAAAAATGAAGATAAAGCGGAAAATTTTTTAATTGACTGTTTCAAAGAAGATAATCATTACACTAACAAGGCGGTAAGCTTAAGATTGCAGGAGCTTGGTTATAGTGCAAAAAGATTTGTTAAACTTTTAGGAAAACATATCTATAAGCATGCCTGCACGCCTGAAATAATATCAACAGAATTTTTAAAAGAGCTTGCTAAAAAATACCATCTTTACATAGCTACAATGTCAACACCACAATATCTTAAACACTATATGAAAAAATTTAATATTGACAGAAGACTTTTTAAAAAGTGCTATTCTGTTGATTTGTCGGCTAAAAACATCTCTAAAAAAGATATTTATTATAAATTATTAAAGAGAGAAAAAATTTCTAAAGATGAATTACTTATGATTGGAGATAATCCTGTAGAAGATATTGAAACGGCAAAAGAAGTGGGTATAAAATATCTTTACTATAATAAAGAAAACTTCAACCAAATATATAATTATTTTAAAAATCTATAATTTTACTAAAAAAATTATAGATTTTTTATAAAAAAATGTGATTTTTATTGAAAAATTTTAAATTTTTAATTTAAAAATTTAGTTTTTATAGTTCATTGTGCTTTGCTTTGAAAATTCGTTTAGTCCTTTTTCAAATTGTTCCTTGCTTGTAGGGTCGAGCATAAATAAAAGTCCGAAGAGTTGACCGACGTGCAATTTTTCTTCGTTTACAATATCCTGCAAAGTGGCACGGTATGTTGGGTCGGTGCTACTATTTATGTGTGCTTCATATTGAATGATGGCATCAAGTTCTCCGATGATATCAAGTCTTGTGTTTTGTGCTAAGGTGTTTACATTATTTTCCATAAGTGTGTAAGCGTTTCTCATAATTTCTCCTTTCCTTTTTAGATATTCTTACGCACATATTTTTGTTAATCTTATGCATACTTTTTTTATGTATTTTAACTATCATGCTAAAGTTAAGAGATTGATTAAGGAGAAAAAAGCAATAGGGTATGAATTTTTAGAGAACTATCATAACATTTCGCCTTGTCTTTTAATTTATTTTAAAGATGAACGACCTATGCCGATAAGGGATAGTCATTTTGACGAATATTTGAAATTACTGAAAGAATATAAAATTAAACATATATAATTTTTATAGAGATTTGCAAACTGAATATATTAGGCATATAAAAAGAAATAAAAAAAGAAAGTGCCACGAGTGATATTTCTATACTCAAATCTGTGGGGACTACAAGGCTAAAGCCGAGTCAAACACTTTCGCTATTATTATATTCTTTTAAAAGATAAAAGTCAATATTTTAAAATAGTTTTTGTTTAGAAAATAGTTATATTATATTGAAAATTTTTTATATAATTATTGATTATATTGTAGTTTTTTGATATGATGATAAAATCAAGGAGAAAAGTATGACTTTTTTAGATTGGCTTATGAGTAGCTATCCTAATCCTTCCATACATGGACAGTGGGGCTTGTTACATATTTTGACACTTGTTGCTTGTATTATAATTATTGTGGCATTTACCTTTCTTTTTCGCTCTAAAAGTGAAAAAACAAGGAAAATTGTGCTTTGGTGTTTAGTGGCAATCTTGATATTATTTGAAGTAACAAGGCGTGTTATCAACTTTACAAAGACCACAGATTTTTCTTTTCAAAATGTGTTACATATTCTCTTGCCAAGGCCATGGTGTGCTATTTCTGTTTTTCTTATCATTTTTGCTATGTGCGTCAATAAAAAATTCATGTATAATTTTGTCAGTATAACCGGGCTTCTTTGTGCCTTAGCCTTTTTCGCTTATCCGGGCGTCGGATTCAATAATCAATATATTTTGTTTGAGAATCTATATTCCATTATGACACATAGCTTAATTTTGATTTGCACAATTTTGATGATTACGTTAAAGTTTACAAAATTTGAATTTAAAACGATGTATAAAGAATTGGTCGTTTTGGCCTGCGTGCTAACCTATGTACTTTTTGAAATTTATGTTTTAGGTATAGAAAGTGACCCGATGTATTTTATGCCGGGGAATGATATAATGGAAATATTGGGAGTATCTTATCCAAGCTTTATTGTGCTTTATATCTTGGTGTTTGCTCTCTACTTTTCCTCTTTCTACCTCATTAGCGACAGGAAAAGGAAGAAGAAAAGAAGCGAGGATAATTTTGAGCAAATTTTATCTATTATAAAAGAAAATATGTAAACAAAATTAGAGATATTTTTTTAAATCACTTTGATAAATTTTTGTTTTAGTGTAAAATATTAATGAGAGGGAAGTATGAGAAGATTTTTTGGAGAAAAAGACGGAGATAAGATTTTAGTTAAAGGTGATGAGTTTAATCATCTTAAAAATGTTTTACGTCTTAAAGTAGGAGAAGAGATTATTGTAAGTCTTAACACAAAGTATGAGTATGTCTGCGAAATTCTTTCAATGGGCAAAGGTGTTGCGACTTGTAAAATCAATGGAGAAACAGAATGCTTGAAAAATCCTTGCAAAAACATCGTGCTTTTTCAGGCGGTAGCAAAAAAGGCTAAATTTGAATTTATTGTGCAAAAGGCAACTGAGATTGGTATTAGTGAAATCGTGCCATTTATGAGCGAGTATTGCATCGCTAAGGTGACAGAAAATAAGGCAGAAAGGCTTTATGATATAGCTCTCAATGCCTGCAAACAGTGTGAAAGAACAATAATACCAAAAATAGCAGAAACAACTGATGTGGCAGGCGTTATAAATAGATTTAAAGACTTTGATGTTGTGCTTTTTGCAAACGAGAGAACCGATGTTGGCGAAAAACTTAATAAGCTTTCTAAATATAAGAACATAGCCATAATTGTCGGCTCAGAGGGCGGATTCTCTCAAAAAGAGAAGGAAAAATTTATTGAAGCAGGTGCTGTTTCTGTCTCTCTTGGAAAAAGAATATTGAGATGCGAAACTGCCTCTGTTGCTATGATGAGTTTGGTGTCTATTTTAAGTGATAATTAGATGATTAAGGGATAGGAAAAGTAAAATTTAAAAATTATCCTATAATAATTTAACTTCAAACTTTTCTTTATCTACTAGAAAATATTTTAAGGATAAAGTATGAAAATAGCGGTTTTAACTTTGGGTTGTAAGGTGAATAAGTATGAGAGCGATGCTCTCATTTTTAAACTGCGAGAAAGAGGCTTTGAGGCTGTTGATACACTAGAAGAAGCAGACGCATACATCATCAATACCTGTGCGGTAACTAATGAAGCCGAGAGAAAGTCCCGTCAAATGATTGAGCGTTGTCGAAAGTATAATGAGAGAGCAAAAATATATGTGCTTGGCTGTGCAAGTCAGAATAGGCCGATGCAGTTTGAAGATAAAGGTGTTACATTTATACAGGGCGTGGCAAACAAACTTAAAATTATTGACCACCTTGAAGATAAGGGAGAGGATATATATAAACTTCCTTTAAAGTATGAAGATGACCTTTACAGTGCTCAAACGCTCACACGTGCATTTATCAAAATTCAAGATGGTTGTGATAACTTTTGTACATATTGTATTATTCCATATCTTCGTGGGCGAAGTAGGTCGAGAAGTGTGGAGAGTGTCATTAGCGAAGTGGAAAAATTGCCGAAAGAAGTCAAAGAGGTAGTGCTTGTTGGTATTGATGTTTCTTCCTATTCATCTGACGACAATTTGCTTATAGATTTACTTGAAAGATTGGATAAGTTTAACTTTCGCCTTAGGCTCTCTTCGATGGAAGATAATCTTGTGAGTGAAGATTTTGTTAGAAGATTAAGTAGGTTAAAAAACTTCTGTCCACATTTTCATCTATCTCTTCAAAGTGGTTGCGACAAAGTGCTTAAAAAGATGAATAGAAAATATACTACTGCCGATTTTAAGCATACGGTTGAACTTATCAGGCGTTATTTTCCGCTTGCCGGCATAACAACCGATGTCATAGTCGGCTTTCCAACAGAGACAGAGGAAGATTTTGAAGAAACTGTGAAGTTTATCAAAGAAATTAAGTTTTCTGACCTACATATCTTTCCATACTCTAACCGCACAGGCACGGCGGCTTCAAAACTTTATAAGGATCTACCAAAGAGCGTGAAAACGAAAAGAGAAAAAGTCTTAGAAGAGATAAAAAAGCGAGATAAACTAGAATTTATCAAAAAGAACGATATTGTCGAAATTTTGCTTGAAGAAGAGAAAGATGGTGAGTTTTTTGGTTATAGCAAAAATTACATTCGTTGCAAAATAAAGGGCGATTTTAAAGTTGGAGACATTGTTAAAGCAAAGATCGTTAAGGCGGATATAAACACAACGCTTTGCGAAGAGCAATAAAATAAGTTAGGTTATAAACGCTTCAAAAATAACACAATGAATTAAATTTGCTAAAATAAGACAAAATTAGAGAAGATAATCGCTTGATTATCTTTTTTTTAAGTTTCTAAAGATTTATAATCGTTGAAGAGGTGGTGAATTTGGCAAGAAAGATTGTTATAACAAGCGGTAAAGGCGGTGTTGGAAAGACAACGGTATGTGCAAACTTAGGCGTGTATTTATCTAGGCTTGGCTTTCGTGTTGCTATGCTTGATGTTGATATAGGGCTTAACAACCTTGATGTTGTTATGGGTATGGAAAAACAGGTGATTTTCGACATTACCGATGTTGTCAGTGGAAAGTGTAGGGTCAGGCAAGCACTTGTGCAGGACTATAACTATCCTTCACTCTATCTTTTGCCGTCCTCGCATTCTTATGCATCAAGCAAGATTACCGGCGAGCATATTAAAAACATCACAGACATCATCGACCACTCTTTTGACTATATCCTTCTTGACTGCCCAGCAGGAGTGGAGGCGGGCTTTCATAGAGCGGTCTATCCTGCAAATGAGGCAATCGTTGTTGTCACTCCGCACATATCAAGTTTGCGAGATGCCGACAAAGTTGTGTCTATTCTTTCAAAATACCAAATTGAAACCAAATATCTTGTTATAAACAGAATGAGAGGAGATTTACTTTTAAATGGTGATATGCTCAATATTGAAAGTATTGTAAAAGCTATGGGTATTCCGCTTGTCGGTGTCATTCCAGAGGATGACGATGTTGGCAAGATGTCGTCAGACGGGCGAATACTCACCGACTGCGAAAGTGCAAGAGCATTTACGCTTCTTGCTGAGAACATTCACAATGGCAGTAAGAAAATCTTTGACTGCACCTATAAATATCGTGGAATTTTAGGCTTCTTTAAAAGAAATATTAAAAAACACGTCTAGGAGGAGGATATGTCACTTTTAAGACTTGATGAAATTTTGGTGAATGATAAGTTTGAAAATATTGCTAAGATTGCAAGCCTTCTTGAAAAAGAGGTAACAAAAGTTGCAAAAAACTATCTAATATTTAGAGATGATGCAGTTGTACGCTATCGAAAGGAGGGTGATAAGTTTATCTTTAATGTTGAACTTACTGTAGAAAGAGTGAAGCCTTTTGGAAAAATAATAGGCTGATTTTATTTTTTTTCCTAATTTTATTGCATATTAATACTAACCATGCTACAATTTCATTAAGGAGTAAATGTAGTAATGGAGAGCAGGATTTTAGAGTTAAGAATAAGGCAAAAGATGAGCGTGGAGGAAGTGTCGCAAATTGTTGATATTCCTATTGAAAGAATTAGAGAGATAGAGAATAACAACGCAACATTAACAAATATGGAAATCAAAAAATTTTCTATATTGTTTAATGTGCAAGCTGATGAGCTTTATAAAAAGAAAACAGAGGATGAAGCTTTTAAATTTGAAGAAATCAAAGTAGAAGATAATGATAAAATAGAAAAAATAGAGAAAACAGAAAAAATCAAAGAGAGAAAAACATTCTTTAATCGTCCGCTACTTATTGTTCCGCCTATTTTAATGGCTCTATTGTTTCTTTTCATGGCACTGCCTTGCTATGGAGGAGATGTAGATTTCGGCTTTACCGAGGCAAGCTATTCTTTTAGTATCTTTGACTTGATGTTAACAAATGTCGATGGAAATTTTCTTGATGATGGGCTAGCTGCAATTGGCATAATTATGATAATTTTAAACAGCTTATCTATCATCTATTTTATTTGCTCCATAGTTGTTGGAAAAGAAACTTTAAAGAAATTAGAGAAATATAATGTCGCAGTATTAGGACTTTCTGGTGTTATTAACTTAGCTTTTGCTATAAGCACAATAGTCATAATTGGCGGAACAGAGGCATTGATTTTCTGTGGTATCATGAGTTACTTTATCTGGTTTGCTTATTCTTTTTATGCAGTGGTTGTGTCGCTTATAGGACTGCATAATATTACGAAATCATCTGGTGAGATAAAGAAGAACAATATTAAAGACGGATTTATAACAAAATCAAGATATGGTCTATTATTTACTATTTTTCCTCTTATTATAGAATCAGTTTTATTAGCTGTTATATCTCTTCTTGGCGAGATTTTCATCTTCTTTGTGCTAAATTTGGCGGTTTTAGCGTTGGCATTTATCTTTTATATGGTTATTATCTTTGTGAAAGAAAAAACAAGAGCAAAACTACGAATTGCCTTTGACGTGGTAAATGGGGCGGTTATTCTTTTTAATCTTATATGGTTAATTTGCGCAATTCCGCCAGTGCTAGAAGAGATATTTGTGATGACAGCTATAAACATCATTATATTCAGTTTATATTATCTTCTTCATATTACTAAAAAGCAAACTTGATAAGGCTATTTTCAGTTAGCTTTCTATAAGGTTAAAGAAATTTGTAAAAAATTCTTTACTTTTTTAAAACTATATGTTATAATCTTTTTGTCGATTGATGCGATGCACAGTTTACGGGAGTCCTTCGACCCAAAACTATGTGTTTGCAGATAAGTTTAAAAATGGAGGTTAATAATGGAAAAGCAAGTTAAAAGCGAAATCATTGCAAAATTTAAGCAATCAGAAAATGACACCGGTTCCGTTCAAGTTCAAGTTGCACTCTTAACAAACAGAATTAATCATTTAACTGAGCACCTTAAAAAGAACCCAAAAGACAATCATTCAAGACGTGGTCTTCTTCAAATGGTTGGTAAAAGAAAGGGTTTCTTGCAATATTTAAAGGATAGAGATATCGAAGCTTACAGACAGCTTATCAAAGAACTTAATATAAGAGAAGTTAAATAGTTAAAGAAAGGGGGAGGTATTGCTTTTTTGCTCCCCTTTTTTGTTATTTTAAAGGAGTTTATTATGCAAACAGAATTATCAAAAAAATTTAAACTTGACATTGCCGGTAAAGAGGTTGTGTTTGAAACAGGGGCTCTTTGTATGCAATCCAACGGCTCTTGCCTAGTTCGTTCGGGAGATACTGTTATTATGGTCAATGTGACTATGAGTGAAGAGCCAAAGCCGGGAATTGATTTCTTTCCACTTTCTGTGGAATATCAAGAGAAGATGTATTCAGTTGGAAAGATTCCAGGTGGCTTTAAAAAGAGAGAGGGGCGTCCTTCTGACAAGGCAATCCTTGTTTCTCGTCTCATCGACCGTCCACTTCGTCCACTCTTTCCAAAAGGCTTTTTCAACGATGTAGTCGTTGTGGCAACCGCTCTTTCCATTGACCCTGATGTCAGCCCTGAGCCTCTTGCTATGCTAGGTTCTTCTTTTGCTCTTTCTGTCAGCGACATTCCTTTCCAAGGCCCAACCGGTTCGGTGCTTGTTGGACTAGTAGATGGTAAATTTATCGTCAACCCAAATCAAGAAGAGAGAGAAAAGAGTGACTTACACCTAACCGTTTCTGGAACAGAAGAGGCTGTTCTTATGGTGGAGGCTGGTGCAAACGAAGTGCCAGAGGAGACAATCTTAGATGCCATTATGTTTGCTCACGAAGAGATAAAGAAGATTGTTAGATTTATTAAGAAGGTAAAGGCAGAGATAGGCAAGCCTGTCAATGAAAAAATCTCTTACTATGTTGTTCCAGAGGAGATTGGTAGAGATGTTCGCAAATATGCTGATAAACTTTTAGACGAAGCACTTGACACCTTTGATAGACACGAGCGTCAAAAAAGACAAGACGAAGTTAAAGAAAAAGTGCTTGAACATTTTGCTGAAGCTTATCCTGAAAAAGAGCGTGAGATTGGCGATGTGCTTTACAAGATGACCAAAGAAAAGGTGCGTGCTAAAATTTTGGATAAGGGCATTCGTCCAGACGGCAGAACTTTGGAGCAAATTCGTCCTATCTGGTGCGAAGTTGGTGTGCTTCCAAGAGTGCATGGCAGTGCGGTGTTCACTCGTGGCGAGACGCAGGTGCTTTCAGCTTTGACACTTGGCACTGTTAGTGATGTTCAACAACTTGACGGCTTAGACGATGAAGAGGTAAATCGCTATGTTCACCACTACAATATGCCACCTTACGCTACCGGCGAAGCAAAGATGATTAAGGGGACAGGTAGGCGTGAGATAGGTCACGGTGCTCTTGCAGAGCGTGCCTTAGAGCCTGTTATACCTAAAGAAGATGTCTTTCCTTATGCACTTAGAATTGTAAGTGAAGTGCTTTCTTCAAATGGTTCATCATCTATGGCAAGTGTGTGCGGTTCAACGCTTGCTCTTATGGACGGCGGTGTGCCAATATCTGCTCCTGTTGCCGGAATTGCTATGGGACTCATTAAAGATGAAAACTCAAAGAAGGTGGCAGTGTTATCCGACATTCAAGGCCTAGAGGACTTTTTAGGTGATATGGACTTCAAGGTTACAGGAACTAGTAAGGGTGTAACTGCCATTCAAATGGATATCAAGATTCACGGCATAGACAAGCCAATTCTTCTTGAAGCGTTAACCCGTGCAAGAATTGGCAGAATGTATATTATGGACAAACTTCTTGCTTGTATCAGTGAGCCAAGAAAGAGCATTTCAAAATACGCTCCAAAGATTATCACCTTTGAAATCGATCCTGAAAAGATTAAAGATGTCATCGGTTCTGGCGGAAAGACAATCAACAAGATTATCGCAGAAACAGGCGTAAAGATTGATATTGAAGATGATGGAAGCGTGTTTATCGCCTCTGTTGATGAGGAGATGAATGAAAAGGCCAAGAAAATTATCCTTTCTATCGTTGAAGATATTGAAGTTGGTGATGTCTATGACGGCAAAGTTGCAAGAATAACCACTTTTGGTGCGTTTGTTGATTTAGGTATGGGCAAAGAGGGTATGATTCACATTTCAAAGCTCTCCTCAAAACGGGTTAATAAAGTTGAAGATGTTGTTAAAGTTGGTGATGCTGTTGAAGTTGAAGTTATAAAGATTGACGAAAAGGGTAGAATTGACCTAAAACGACTTGAAAAAAAAGAAGATTAATAAAAAAGTATATATGATTTAGTTTTATTAAACTTAAATCTTTATAAAATCAAAAATATTAATTTGTTATAAGGAGGTTTGAATTGGAGCTTTTTTGTTTAGAACATATTTTATTCATGGTGGTTATAGCCTTAATAATGGGATTATCCATTTTCTTAATCTTAAAATTTGTTCCGAAAGAAAAAATGTTTATTCCTATTAAAATTTTAGCCACAATAGGATTAATTTTAATTATAATAAATCGAATTGTAGTTGCAAAATCAAGAACATCAACATTTATTGACTTCTTGCCAAATACTTATTGTAGTATGATGGGGTTTATTATGCCTTTAGTTGTTTTGTTTTTTAAGCCAAACACTAAAATTTTTCAATATGCTCTATTTGCTGGAATGATAGGTGGACTATTAACTTATATATATCCTGATTTTATTGTTTATTTTGATACAATGTTTAATATACATCCTTTTACTGCTTATTTGTATCATGTTTTTATGCTGTTTATTTTTTTAATTGCGATCATATCAAAGTATTTTGTTCCAACTTTTAAAAATTGGATTTCTTTACCAATAGGATTGGCATTTATGGTTGTTGTAGGAGTTTTTGGAAATAGTGTGCTTAATCAATCAAACAATATGTATTTAAATGCACCTTTAATTGATGGAACATTTTTTACATGGTATATTGTCGGGATTTTATTTTTAGTGTTATACACATTGATTATTCAAATCTATGAGATGTGCACAATAAAACCGAAAGAATGGACAGTTGTTAAAGGTTGGAATTATGTAAAAAGTAAGTTTAAAGAAATAAAGTTTAAGACAAATATAGACAAAAGAAAAGCTCTTAAAGACGAAATTCAAAATAATACGGAAAATAAAAAAGTCGCCAATGTTGAAATCTTGGCTTCTAGTTTAGATGGAAAAGAAGATATAAAAGATAAAAAAACAAAAAAAGTAAAAAATAAAAAGCAATGATATTATTTTTTAGCACTTTAACGATAAGTTAGGGTGTTTTTTTATATAAGAAACACTTTTTTTATTCTAAACACTTTTATTTTTTATTTGAGGTGATTTTTTTTACCGTGCCACGAAGATTTGAAAAGTTTGTTAAAATTTCATAAGTGATTGTCTTAGCTTTTTTTGCTAAATAAGATGCATCTCTTAAAACAATAACTTCATCTCCAACATTTACATTTTCATCTATTTTAACAAAAAATGCATCCATGCAGATATTACCTACGCTTTTATACTTTTTTCCATTAATACTAACTGTAAACTTTTGTGAGAGCGTTCTTGTGAGGCCGTCACCATAGCCTATTTGAACTACGCCGAAAAAACTATTTTTTCTTACTTGATATTTTTTGCCATAGCCAATGTATTCGCCTTTTTTAGAGTAGAATTTTTTTATAATGTGTGATGAAATTGTCATAACTTTTAACTTATTTGGTTCATAGCCGTAAGCGCCAATACCAAGACGAAGTATGTCATAATCATAATTATAGCCATAGATTCCACTTCCGCCAAAACAAACAGGACAGGTGTTTATAATATGTTCTTTTAGTTTGCAAAATTTATTGTATTGCTTTTTTGTTCTTCTTCTATCATTCGTGTCAGAAAAATGAGTATAAATAGATTTTAATTCAATATTGTTTTCTTTCAAAATATTGCTTATGCTCTTTAAAACTATTTCACTTTTAGTGCCAAATCTATTCATTCCGGTATTTATTGCTAGATGTAAAAGATGTGAGCAATTGTTTTTTATTGCCTGTCTTAAATCTTCCTCATTTTCAATAATAAATTCCAAGTTAAATTCCCGACAAGTCTTATAATCTTCAATCGGTGCATATATGATTACTCGCTTTTTTGTTAAACTTCTTACAAAAAGAGCTTCGCTGATATTAACAACGCCAAAAGCTTCAACAAAGTTTTCGCTATTTAAAACAATCTCTTCTACTCCATGTCCATAGGCGTTTGCTTTGACCATCAAACAAATTTTTTTACTTGAATAGCAGGATAGGTTGTGTTTTAAAGCTTCAATATCTATATATTTAAAATTTTTCATAAGAATATATATTTTCTTTCAATATTTTATGTTAAATTTTCTTGTATCGAAAAAAGTCGAAAAGATGACGCACTTTTGCCGTCAAGATTATGTAATTTTTAATTTTATTTAGTAAAATTTAATAGGAGGCAAAATATGAATAAACTACGATATACGCTGAGAATATCCAACGTTTTACAAGCCAAGATAAGCTACACTGCAAATTATAACGGCCGTTCTAAAAACAAAGAAATAGAATATGCCATTAAAAGATACTTGACTGATTTTGAAAGATTGCACGGTGAGATTGATACGAAAAAAGAGCAAGATTTTTAAATAAAGTTACCTAATTTTATTGACTTTTAAAAAAATGTGTTGTATAATACACATAGTTTTTTCTATGGAAGTAATTTTTTTAAATTGTCATAGTGATATTGACTTTTAAAATTTTATTTAGAAAAGCTGTGGTGTCTCTTAAGTTTCAAATTTTTGCCGGAGAGGTTATAAGCATGGGTTGCTAGCTCAGTTGGTAGAGCATTCGACTCTTAATCATACGCTCCGAAATGAGTATAAACTACATTTATGG
>CALVYQ010000013.1 GCA_944372335.1 uncultured Clostridia bacterium
TAACTTTAGTATTTTTAAAAAGTTGTATGAGTTGCTCTCCTCATACAATTTTTTTATTGCTATTAAAACTTTTTGTTGTTTATGATATTTTGTGATATAATATAAGTATGAATAATGAAAGAAGTGAACATGATTTTGAACTTGTGAGTAAGTATAAACCTGCGGGTGACCAACCAAAGGCAATTGAAGAGTTAGTGGAAGGGTTAGAAGACGGGCTTAAAAGTCAAGTGCTTTTGGGTGTAACCGGCTCTGGAAAAACTTTCACTATGGCAAATATCATAGCAAAGGTCAATCGTCCGACGCTTGTTATTGCACACAACAAGACACTTGCGGCGCAACTTTGCAACGAGTTTCGTGAGTTTTTTCCAAACAACCGTGTGGAATATTTTGTTTCGTATTATGACTATTATCAGCCAGAAGCATATATCGTTTCAAGTGATACATACATTGAAAAAGATATGAGTGTCAATGATGATATTGATAAGCTCCGTGCTTCAGCAACTTCTTCGCTACTTGAAAGAAGAGATTGTATTGTTGTGGCTTCAGTTTCTTGTATTTACGGCTTAGGTATTCCTGATGAATATCTAAAATTGCACATTGCGCTAAGGCCGGGTGAGGAGTTTGATAGAGATGAACTTATATCAAGGCTTATCAACATTCAATATACACGCAACGACATCGACTTTAAGCGTACCACTTTTCGGGTTAAGGGTGACACGGTGGATATCTTCCCTGCGAACCTTTCAGAATCGGCAATCAAGGTGCGATTTTTCGGCGATGAAATTGAGAAGATATATGAGTTTGACCCTGTGACAGGTAATCTTCTAAGGGAACTTAACTATGTTGCTATCTTTCCTGCAACGCATTATGCTGTAGGAAAAAATAGAATGGAAAATGCACTTATTGAGATTGAAAAGGATAGAGAAAAGGCGATTGAGGACTTTACAAGAGAGGGTAAGCTGTTGGAGGCAGAGCGTATCGGTCAGCGTGTGGCGTATGACTTAGAAATGATGCGAGAGGTGGGGTATTGCAGTGGTATTGAAAACTATTCTCGCTATTTTGACGGCAGAAAGCCTGGCGAACCACCATATACGCTCATTGACTATTTTCCAGATGATTTTTTGACTATTATTGATGAAAGCCACATGACCATTCCTCAAATACGTGCGATGTATAATGGCGACCAAGCACGAAAAAAGTCGCTTGTCGATTACGGCTTTAGGCTTGAAGCAGCAAAGGATAATAGACCACTTAAATTTGATGAATTTGAGAAAAGATTGAAGCAGACAATTTTTGTTTCGGCAACGCCCGGAAAGTATGAGCTTGAAAAGGCAGGGCAGGTTGTGGAGCAGGTAATTCGTCCGACAGGGCTACTTGATCCGACAATCGAGGTGCGACCTATCAAAAATCAAGTTGATGAACTTATGGAAGAGTGCCGAAAGACGATAGATAGAGGGGCACGAGTATTAGTTACAACTTTGACTAAGAAGATGGCAGAAAGTTTGACAACATATCTAACCGACCATTCCTTTAAGGTGAAATATTTACACTCTGAAATTGACACCATGGAGAGAGTTGAGATAATAAATGGCCTAAGGCAGGGCGAGTTTGACATACTTGTCGGCATCAACCTTTTGCGTGAAGGACTTGATATGCCAGAGGTGGAACTCGTATGCATATTAGATGCGGATAAAGAGGGCTTTCTTAGAAGCGAAGGAGCTCTTATTCAAACAATAGGAAGAGTGGCAAGAAATGCAAACGGAAGAGTTATAATGTTTGCAGACACTGTAACCGACAGTATGAAACGGGCAATGGACGAAACAGCACGCCGAAGAAAACTTCAAATGGAGTTTAACGATAAGCACGGCATTGTGCCAAAGACGATTATAAAAGAGATTAAAAACACTCTTGAAATTGGCAAAAAGGTCACAGAGTGGCATCTAACAAAACGAGATATACCACTTGAAATTGACAGGCTAACTTCGATGATGAAGATTGCTTCCTCGCAACTTGATTTTGAGCGTGCGATTGAACTTAGAAACAAGATTGCACAACTTAAAAAGCGATTGAATAAAAAGGAAGAAATTGAATAAAGGTGTAAAATATTAAAGAAAACATATAAAATTTGATTTTTTTATTAAAATTTAAGTGTTTTTTTTGGTATTTTTTATAAAAAACAAAAATCTATTTAATATTTTCAGTATTGACAAAACGTTCTTTGTGTGCTATCATTTATTTTGATTTATGGGAGGAAGATATGCAAAAGAATTTTAAAAATGTTGATTACTGCTTGCCGTTTGTGCTTAAATGCCACTTTGATTGCTTGCGTTATCATTGGGTGAGCGATGAACCTGTGCCTTTTGAGCAGGACTTAAGAACGGTGCCAATGGTAAAGATTTTTGATTATGGTATTTTGAAGTTTGTGGCTGGGCTTGATATTCACACTGCAAGAAAACTTTATGATGACCTTATAGAAGCAGGGTGCGAATTTAAAGTGGGTTTTGACGATATTAAAGAAATCAAAAATCCAGACGAAAGAATTAAAGTTTGCCAAATTTTTCAAAAGGAAATTAGACATTCGTTCAACGAGATGTGCAAAGGCAAACGTATAAAACAAAGTGATATTGAAAACTTAGATTCTTCGCTTTTTGTTAAAGAAAATCCGGTTTGGAAGTATATCTCTAAGAAACTAGTGACAGATATGAGAAAGAGTTTTAATAATGAAGTGAGAAACGGTCAAAGAAGAAAGGTTCCAAGCTCTGTTGAAGAAGTTGCAAATGAAGAAGAAAGTTTGATTGAAAGTGTTTTTGAGTTAATCAAAGAAAAGAGAACCGAATTCCAAGCAGAGAGATTAGCTTATGAAGAGGAAAAGATTAACAAAGCTTCTGAGAATTTGCATTCAAGACAAAAAGTTTATGCTCTTTATGATTCGCTTAGAAAATTTCATCATAAAGATGCAAGAGATGAGTTTGATGGAGCAAAATTTCATAACGGCAGAGATTTTTAATTAGATAGAGATAAATTTAGATAATTTAAGAACAAGTGATGCAATACCACTTGTTTTTCTTTTTGTTTTTATGGTATAATATAGAGTATGAAAAATCAAATTATAATTAAGGGTGCAAGGGAGAATAATTTAAAGAATGTCAACTTGACCTTGCCAAGGGATAAGTTTATTGTTCTCACAGGAGTGAGTGGCTCGGGTAAGAGTTCGCTTGCGTTTGGTACGATTTTCGCCGAGGGACAGAGAAAGTATATGGAGAGCCTTTCTTCGTATGCACGTATGTTCCTAGGTCAAAGTCAAAAGCCAGATGTCGATTCGATTGAGGGGCTTTCGCCGGCAATTTCCATCGACCAAAAGACGACCAACCACAATCCACGCTCTACCGTTGGAACGGTGACGGAGATATATGACTATTTTAGGCTACTTTTTGCCAACATCGGCACGCCATATTGTCCAAACTGCCATAAAAAAATTGTGCCACAGACTATCGACCAAATTGTTGACAGCATAAAGGACTGTGGCGAAGGGACGAAGGTATCTATCTTAGCACCTGTTGTGCGTGGACAGAAGGGCACGCAGGCAAAACTATTTGACAGTCTGAAAAAGAGCGGTTTTACTCGTGTTGAGGTGGATAACTTTACGCATCTACTTGACGATGAGATAAATCTTGACAAAAATTTGAAACACAACGTGAGTGTCATCATCGACCGTATCACTATAAAGGAAGGCAAGGACGCACGCCTTGCAGGAAGTTTGGAAACGGCGTTGAAACTAGCGGACGGACTTGTGATTGCCAAAACAGAAGAGAGGGAAGACTTATATTCCATCAATTATGCTTGCCCAACTTGTGGCTGGACGCTCGGAGAACTTACGCCAAGATTATTCTCTTTCAACGCTCCTTATGGTGCTTGCCCAACTTGTTTAGGTTTAGGCTTCAACAGTGATATAGACGAGAATGCAGTGCTTAAAAACTCCAATCTTTCCATAAATCAAGGTGCTTTCAACATCACCGGCTGGAAGAGTGAAGATGGCAGTATGGCACGAGCCTATTTTGAAGCACTATCAAGAAAATATGATATTGATTTAGATACTCCGGTTAGAGATTTATCAAGAGATAAAATTGACATTCTTCTCTACGGCACAAAGGACGACACGATTGAACTTGAAGTGTCAAACGATAGAAATAAAAGATATTTAACCACCACTTTTGAGGGTATTGTCAATAATTTAAGGAGAAGATATAAAGAGACGAACAGTGAGTGGGTGAAGTTTGAAATAGGCAGATTTATGCGTGAACAACCTTGTGTAACCTGTCACGGTAAAAGGTTGAATGAAAGTGCTTTGTCTGTCAAGATTGACGGAAAAGACATCTACGATTTTTGTAATGAAAGCGTGAAAAGCTTAATTCCAATGGTTAAAGATTTATCGTTAAGCAAGGCAAAAGCCACCATTGCTAAGCCAATCGTGAAAGAGATTATAAATCGTTTGCAATTTTTGGAAGATGTTGGACTTAATTATTTGACTTTATCTCGTTCAGCAGACACTCTTTCTGGCGGTGAAGCACAGAGAATTAGGCTTGCAACGCAAATTGGAAGCGGACTTGTCGGTGTGACGTATATTTTGGACGAGCCTTCAATTGGACTACATCAGCGTGACAATGAAAAACTGCTTAAAACACTAAAAAATTTGAAAGATTTAGGTAACACTGTTATTGTGGTGGAGCATGACGAGGACACTATTCGCTCTGCGGACTTTCTTGTCGATGTTGGGCCTTATGCTGGTGTGCACGGCGGAGAGATTGTCGCATCTGGCACGGTAGCGGAAGTTATGAAAAGCAAAAAGTCGGTCACAGCAAGATTTTTGCGTGGAGAGGATAAGATTGAAATTCCAACTTCTCGTCGTCAGCCTAAGGACTTCATTACCATTAAAGGGGCAAGAGAAAACAACTTAAAAAATATCACTGTTAAAATTCCAACGGGCGTGTTCACGGCGGTTACCGGTGTTTCTGGAAGTGGAAAGAGCTCGCTTATAAATCGTATTCTTTTCCCATATCTTTCTAACCAACTAAACAACAGCAAACTTCCACTTGGTGATTGCTCAAAGATTGAAAATGTAGAGGCAGTTGACAAGGTAATCTGCATTGACCAAGCACCTATTGGCAGAACGCCGAGAAGTAACCCTGCCACTTACACAGGTGTATTTACGGCGATTCGTGAACTTTTTGCTTCCACCGTTGATGCTAAGACGAAAGGATATAGTGCAGGCAGATTTTCCTTCAATGTGAAAGGTGGAAGATGTGAAGCGTGCGAAGGCGCTGGCGTCAAAGAGATTGAGATGTATTTCTTGCCAGATATCACTGTGCCGTGCGAGGTATGTAAGGGCAAGAGATATAACCGTGAAACTTTGGAAGTGAAGTATAAAGGTAAGTCGATAAGCGATGTACTTGATATGACCGTTGAAGAGGCTCTCAAATTTTTTGAAAATATCCCTTCCATCGCAAATAAAATTCAATCGCTTTATGATGTCGGGCTTGGCTATATCAAACTAGGTCAGCCAGCCACAGAACTTTCTGGCGGTGAGGCTCAGAGAGTTAAACTTGCAACAGAACTAAGTAAGCGTGAAACAGGCAGAACGATGTATATCTTGGACGAGCCAACCACAGGCCTTCACGTCTATGACATCAAAAAGTTGGTGACAATTTTAAATAGGCTTATCGGCAACGGCAATTCTGTTGTTGTTATCGAACATAATCTTGATGTCATAAAGTGTGCCGACTATATCATTGATATGGGGCCAGAGGGCGGAGATGAAGGTGGAACGGTGGTAACCACAGGAACGCCTGAAGAAGTAGCCGAATGCGAAAAGAGTTACACAGGGCAATTCTTAAAGAAAATTTTAGAAGAAAACAAAAATGCATAAATATATGCATTTTTTTGCTTTTTTTGTGAGTTTGTGCTATAATGATTGATGTTTTAAGGCTGAGTTAATGAAATCGTATAGATTATTTAATTGATGCTTTATAGAAATAATTAAAAGTCGAAATTAAAAAGGTCAACTAAAAGTGAGAGTTTTTAATCTATCATCGGGCAGTGACGGAAATGCTACATATATTGAAACGGAAGGTTCACGCATTATTGTGGACGATGGGCTTTCTTGCTCTGAAACGGTGAAAAGGCTGAATTTAATTGGCGTGAGTGGCGAAAGCATAGACGCTATTATTTTGACGCACGAGCATACTGACCACACAAAAGGTGTCGATGTCTTTTCTAAGAAGTTTAACACTCCTATCTATGCTCACAACGATGTTTGGAAAGGGGTATATCCAAAATTGAGCAAGGCTTCGGAAGGCAATATGCGAATTTTTGATGGCGACTTTGAAATCGGTGATTTAGTTATCTCTCCGGTTGAGATACCTCACGATGTTAAATGTTTTGGCTTTACCATTGAAAACGGAGATAGCAAGGTGAGTTTGCTGACAGACTTAGGGCATACAACTGACAAGATTTTTAACAGCGTAAAGGGCAGTCAACTTGTCTATCTCGAAGCAAATCACGACATAAATATGCTAAAAAACTGTGAAAAATATCCACTTTCTCTTAGGATGCGTATAGCGGGCAAAAATGGTCACCTTTCCAACGATGCTTCGGCGGAGTTTGCGGAAAAACTTGTGGAAAGTGGCACAAGACAACTTGTTTTATCGCATTTGAGCAGAGAAAATAACACGCCTGACCTTGCCTACACCTACATATCCAAAAGACTTGCCGATTATGGCATTATCGAAGGAACGCATGTTAAAATTGATGTTGCCTTAACCGTGCCTGTTAGAATTTTTAGGCTGAAGTGAAATTATCTTCTTATCTTATAGAATATTTATGAAAATATATATTATTAAAAAATCTAGCCTTAAATACGGCTAGATTTTTTATTATTTCAAGTTTTTCTTAAAAAATTCTTCAAGTTTATCAAAAGGTATTCTATCTTTTCGGTCGTATAGGTCGATGTGTTCGGCGTCATCTACAACATAGAGCTCCTTTGGTGACTTAGCCTTTTTGTATGCCTCTTCGCTGAAAAATTTGGAGTGTGCTCTCTAAGCGAAAGTTTGTCCTCTCTTGACCATACCTCGCCAAAAAGCACATCGTCATTTAGCTCGGCGAATTTTGGTGTCAAATCTCCTAAATTTTTTCTTCCTGCTGTTTATTTAAACATATTTTCTCTCCCCAAAAGCGTATTAGTTTTATTCTTCAAGTTTAGCGATTGCATAAGAAATGTGCATAAGTTCTTTATTAGACTGAATAGGTGACAATTCGATAAGCTTAGTGCCGTTTTCTATAATCGCCATGCCTTTGCTCCAACCAGTTTGGAGTATGCGATTGTCATATTCAAGAAGTTGTTTTTGGCGCTCCCATTTGCCTTTGCCGTTTTTATAGTTGACAAGAAAATTTATAGTGTTCAAGCCGATTTCCTCGTTATCGCGCTTGGCATTTAAAATTATTGCATCATATTTTTCGTTATATACACAGTAAGGCATACTGCCAAGATAATAGCCGTCCTCCGTTTCGGCACGCGTGCCTTTTTTTGCTGGGTCGCCAAAGTCGATGCCATCTATTGAAGTTTTGTAATAAATATCGTTACAAGGCGTACCTACAATCTCATAACATAGAAAATATCCTTTTTTTGTCTTGCACACGATTGGCATACCAGGTCGCAAACTTTTATTTTTAAGTGCAACAATAAGTTGTTCCTTGTTCCAAGTTTTTCCTGCGTCTGACGAAGTTACCATGACAAGCACTTGGTTATAATGTTCTTCACTATGTAGTCTTTCATCAGAGAATATAACTGCTATTTCACCTTTTTTATTGACGAAGATGAAAGGCTCCCAAATTGGACCTAATTTTTCAAAGTTTTGTTCGACAGGAGCACCACCTTTTGCAACAGATGAGCGAAATTCCCAAGTTTCTCCGTGGTCACGGCTAATGTAAAATACTATTTCCGTTGAACTCATATCTTTTGGTATTGAATTGCCAGCAAAAAGCAAAGTTCCTATCTCTAAATCTCCGCATTTTTCATCTAATTCGTATAGAGTTGGTTGATAGCGCATTCCATAACCGTTGACTGTATCTTCCACTTTGCTAAAAAGTTTCCAACTATGTCCACCGTCAGTGCTTTTATATATCGGAGCAAAAACGGGTTCCTTTTTTGAATAGTTTTCAAAGGTGGCAAGTAGTTCATGGTTATTATGTTTAAGTTCAATAATACGAGGGTACATGCATCCAGTCGCAACTCCAACTTCATTCTCCCTTGGGGCAAATATAATTCCCTCTGCATCTTTAATAATTTTCATTTTTTTCCTCCATCCACTGAAATTATATCAGAATTTACAAAAAAAGAAAAATAAATATTTAATAATTTATTTAAAATGTTTTAGGACAAAAATTTTTAATTTGAATAAAATGGTAAAGGACGACTAGGAGAAAATTATGTCATTCATTAAAAGATATTCAAATATTCGAAGGGGTGGGATTGTCTTTACAGGCAACACATTAGGGCTAAGCAAGCTTACTAACGCAAATCGAGCAGGAACGCAAGACTCTAAATCCTGCAACGGGCTTCCCACTTTCAGACCTTGCAGTTGATGCAAGCACAGTTGTAGAATTTGATGTTACGGTAAATTAAATGAATGTTTCAAACACAGCAACCGTTATCGACAACTCCACTATTCCACCTGTAACTTATGTCAGCAATCCTGTTGTGACCGTTATACGGACACCAGTTGTGCCTGATATGGTTAATCCACGTGTTCGAATTAGTTATGCATGTTTATGCGATTGCAACTTTATACGCAATTTTAATAGGAGTTTTGGATGCGGAGATTTTTGTAATGGTAATGAAGCGTTTTTAGTATATAGATGGTTCTAAAAAATGTCCTCTTTTTAAGAGGATGTTTTATATATTTAGTTAAAATAATTTAAGTATTTTAATATGATTTTATAAAAGCATGACAAAAATACTTGTGTTTTGTTTGTTATTTATGTTAAAATATATAAGAAAGTGAGGCATGTATGAAAACGAAGAATAAGATTGATTGTATTTACAAAAATTTTAAGCTTATGGTTTATCAAAATGTTTTTAGACATTTAAAGGACAAGGAGGGTGGAGAACTTTCTTCGTCTGAGTATTTTTGTCTTGAATGTATCTATCTTTTAGACAATCCAACAATCACAGAATTTGCTAATTTTTTAGATATTTCTTCACCAAACGCCACTTATAAGGTAAAGCAACTAATTAAAAAGGGCTATATAAAAAAAGAGAAAAGCAAACATGATGGTCGTGAGTTTAGAATTGTTCCAACTGAAAAATTTTATGAGTTTTATGGACACAAAGCGAATTATGGCGAAGTTATCATGAATAACATTGAAAAGTCACTTGAAAAAGATGATATGAAAAAGATGGATAAGGTGCTTGATGTTTTAATTGAAAAAGTGTTTAAACCAAGAAGGAAAAAGAAAGCAAGAGCGTAATGCTTTCTTTTTTTTAAATTTTTACTACCAAATTTCTAATCTCTTTTGCATATTTTTTGGCTTTGTTTAGGCTTATATGCTCCACCATAATTCTAATCTTATTCTCAGTGCCACTTGCTCTAACCAAAACTCTTCCGGCCGGGGATATTTGGCAAGAGATATTCGAAAGTAAAAGTCTTAATTCTTCATTGTTCATAACCTTCATTTTGTCGTGAACTACACAGTCTATATTTGCTTGTGGAAGCATACGTGCATCAAAGAGTTCCGATAGAGATTTCTTTTCCTTTGCTATAACGTTTGCAAGGCTTAATGCGGTTAAAATGCCGTCGCCTGTTCTTATCTTATCACGCATAATGATATGCCCAGATTGTTCTCCGCCAAGTGATAAGTTCATCTTTTCCATGGCGTCTATAACATATTTATCGCCAATATCCGTGCGAATTAGGTTAATTTTATGCTTGTTTAGGGCGTTCATTATGCCACTATTGGTGTGGCTTGTGCCGACCACTGTGCTTGCATAGAGTTTGCCTTCCTTTTTCATTTGTTTTGCTAAGATATACAAAATTTTATCACCATCAAAAACTTCGCCGTTGCCATCAACGGCAATAAGTCTGTCGGCATCTCCATCAAAAGCAAAGCCAAAGTTCGCCTTTTTCTTTTTGACAAAGTTTACTAAATTTTCAATATGCAAACTTCCGCATTTTTCATTGATAAGTTCGCCTTTATTCTTTCCGCTTGTGACAAATACTTTTGCTCCTAATTTTTTAAAGACATTTGGAGCAATCTTATAGCTTGAACCATTGCTACAATCTAAACAGATTTTATAATTTTCAAGACTGACATCAGAACAAGATGATAGGAATTTCATATATATGCGAGATAAGTTTTTTTGTTTGTATTTTCCTTGGAAAGGAGTTTCAATAGAAGTAGAAAAATATTTTTCCAGTTTGCTTTCCTCTTCATCGTTCATCTTTTGACCGTTACTTTTAAAAATCTTTATTCCATTATACTCAGGCGGGTTGTGAGAGGCGGAAATCATAACTCCATAATCATAGCAAAGAGTTTCGGTGAGATATGACACACAAGATGTTGGTACAATTCCAATATCGACAACATCGCCACCGCCAAGCATAACACCAACGGCGAGTGAGCATTTTAAGATGTCGGAAGATAGGCGGGTGTCAGAACCTATCAAAATTCTTGGCTTTGCTTTAATTTGGCAAAGGGCGTTTCCGACATTTTCGGCAAGCTTCGGTGTCAGCGTCTGTCCAAATATTCCACGGATGCCATCAGTTCCAAAAAAATTTCCCATAAAAAAATCTCCTATCTAATTAGATATGAGATTTAAGTTTTTATTGTTAAATTATAACGGCTTTTTAAGTGTGTCCATGATGATTTTGAGGCTATTGTCTTGGCAAGCCAAATCGTTGGTGTTTTCACTTTTGCGATAGACCACAAACTTTTGATATAAAAATTCTGTTACAAAGTTGATTATCATGGAAATTGCGGTGACTAAAATATCTTCTACGCCGGCACTTTCAAGGGCGTGTCCCCACCAAGTTGAAAGCGGAGTGAAGGCGAGATAGTATAGAAAAACAAGCGACATCGCAAGTGGAATGTTTTTCGCACTTTTGAAGGTGTAACGCCTGTTGAATGTGAAATTCCAAAGCACCGACAGCACCAACGAAATGAGATAGGCGACCCAATAGTTCCAATGAAAAACATAGTCGAACAGCGAAAATGTTCCAATTTGAATAACTCCCGCCGAAATTGAAAAAAGAGTAAATTTGATAACCTGTTTAAAATTCAGCATGCTTACATTATACAATGCTTAAAAAATTTTAACAACTAAATTGGTAAAATTACAAAATAAATTCTTTTTTAAATAAAAAATGTTCGCTTAATATGTGAATTAAGAAATTTAAATGGGTATTTTCCTTTAAATCACTTTAATAGTGAAAAATTTTATGCTATAATTAAATTATGAAAATTACAAGTGCGAAATATTTGACAAGTGTTGTAAGTGAAGAAAAGATAATAAATGATGATGTGGTGGAATTTGCCTTTGTCGGAAGAAGCAATGTTGGCAAGTCATCTTTTATCAATGCCCTTACAGGCGTAAAGAATCTGGCAAAGACATCTTCAACGCCGGGGCTAACAAAGATGATAAATTATTTTCTAATCAATGAGAAGTTTCGCTTTGTTGACCTTCCGGGCTATGGCTACGCAAAGACAGGGCAGAAACATCTTGCAAATTGGGCACACTTAATGGAAAAATATCTCATCTCTTCCACTTCGCTTAAAACGGTATTTGTTTTAGTTGATAGTAGGCACGAGCCATCCGAACTTGACAGAATGATGATAGAATTTTTGATGCATTATCAAATTCCTTTCATGGTGATTGCCACAAAGGTAGATAAACTTGCTAAAAGCAAAATTCCGCAAAGCCTTTCAAAGATTTCTAAGATTTTAAACATACGAAGAGAGATTATCTTACCTTTTTCAAGCACCACACTTTATGGTAAGGATAAAATTTTAGAATATATTGAAAATAATACAGAGTGAAAATTGCCAGAGGTTAAAAAGGTCAATACTTGCATTAAATTTATATCAATTTTTATTGTAAAGTTAAATCTTAATAGATTGCTAACATTATAGGCATTTTAAATATTAAGTTTTATTGTTTTTTATCTAATTTTATATGTTAAGAATAAAAAGTGATAATATTGTGAAAAAAATTTGAAAAATATGGCGAATTTGTTTGCCTTTTCGCTAATTTTTTTTGTATAATTAGTTCGTAACAAAAAGGAGATTTTATGAAAAAGTATGTTTATCTTTTTAAAGAAGCAAAAGGTGGCAACAAAGCTCTTTTCGGTGGAAAGGGTGCTAACCTTGCTGAAATGACAAGAATCGGCTTGCCTGTTCCACAGGGCTTTACCATCACAACCGAAGCTTGCACAAAATATTATGAAGATGGTAAGAAAATAAATGAAGGCATTATGGCTCAAATCTATCAAAAACTTGCTCAAATCGAAAAGATGACAGGCAAGAAGTTTGGTGATCCAACTAATCCTCTTCTTGTTTCTGTTCGTTCAGGTGCAAGAGTTTCTATGCCTGGTATGATGGACACGATTTTGAACCTTGGCCTTAACGATGAGGTTGTTGAGGGCTTAGCAAAACTTACAAACAATCCTCGTTTTGCTTATGATTCATATCGTAGATTCATTCAGATGTTTAGCGATGTTGTTATGCAACAGGACAAGTCTAAATATGAAAGAATTTTGGATCAAATCAAAGAGAAAAAGGGCGTTAAATATGACAAAGATTTAAGCGCTGATGACTTAAAAGAAATTGTTAAACTCTTTAAGAAACTCTATAAAGAGGGACAAAAGCAAGAATTCCCACAAGAGCCTAAGGTTCAACTTATCGAAGCTGTTAAGGCTGTGTTTAGATCATGGGATAACGAAAGAGCAAATGTATATAGAAGAATGCATGACATTCCATACAGCTGGGGAACAGCAGTAAATGTTCAATCAATGGTATTCGGTAATATGGGCGAAGACTCCGGCACAGGTGTTGCTTTCACAAGAAACCCAGCAACCGGCGAGAACACACTATATGGCGAATATCTTATGAACGCACAGGGCGAGGACGTTGTTGCTGGTATTAGAACACCTCAACCAATCGCTAAACTTGAAGAACAAAATCCAGAAGTTTACAAGGAATTTGTTGCTATTGCCACAAAACTTGAAGATCACTATAAAGATATGCAAGATATGGAGTTCACAATCGAAAGAGGTAAACTCTATATGCTCCAAACAAGAAATGGTAAGAGAACAGCAAAAGCTGCACTCAAAATTGCTGTTGACCTTGTGAAAGAGGGTAAAATCTCCGATAAACAAGCCCTTCTTATGCTTGACCCTAAACAACTTGATGCTCTTCTTCACCCAACATTCAATGCTGATGCTGTAAAGAAAGCAAAGGTTATAGGTGAAGCTCTTCCAGCATCTCCTGGTGCTGCAAGTGGTAAGATTTGCTTTACCGCTGAAAAAGCTAAGGAGCAAGGAAAGAAAGAAAAGGTTGTTTTAGTTCGTCTTGAAACAAGCCCAGAAGATATTGAGGGTATGGCAGCAAGTCAGGGTATTTTGACCGCTCGTGGTGGTATGACTTCTCACGCTGCCGTTGTTGCGCGTGGTATGGGAACTTGCTGTGTTGCAGGTTGCTCCGCTATCAAATTTGCCGATGACGGAAAATCTTTTGAACTTGGCGGAAAGAAATATAAGGAAGGCGATGTAATTTCTTTCGATGGTTCAACTGGTAAAATTTATGATGGTGCTATTGAAACAGAGTCCGCTAAAATCTCTGGCGAATTTGCCACAATTATGGAGTGGGCTGATAAATATAGAAAATTAATGATTAGAACAAACGCTGATAATCCTCGTGATGCTTCGGTTGCTTTCTCATTCGGCGCTGAGGGTGTTGGTCTTTGCCGAACGGAACATATGTTCTTTGAGGCGGATAGAATTCCAGCAGTGAGAGAAATGATTGTTTCTTCCACAACCGAAGAAAGAGAAAAGGCTCTTAAAAAACTTCTTCCAATGCAGAAGAAAGACTTTAAGGGAATATTTAAGGCAATGAAAGGTCGCCCTGTGACCATCCGTTTCTTAGACCCACCTCTTCACGAGTTCTTGCCACACGAAGATGACGAAATTAGAGCTCTTGCAAAAGAGATGAAACTTACTTTTGAAAGCTTAAAGGCAACCGTTGAAAGTTTGCACGAATTTAACCCAATGATGGGGCACCGCGGACTTCGTCTTGCTGTGACATACCCAGAAATTGCAAGAATGCAAACCGAGGCGGTTATCACTGCTGCTATCGAAGTTGAAAAGGAAGAGGGCTTCAAAGTTGTGCCTGAAATTATGATTCCTCTCACTTGCGACAGCAAAGAATTTAAGTATGTTAAAGATATTGTAACTGACACTGCTGATAAGATTCTTGCAGAAAAGAAAGTGGAAATGCAGTATAAAGTCGGCACTATGATTGAGATTCCAAGAGCTGCAATCACTGCTGACCAAATTGCAAAATATGCTGAGTTCTTCTCATTCGGAACAAATGACTTAACACAGATGACCTATGGTTTCTCTCGTGATGATGCCGCTAAATTCTTAGATGTTTACTATGAAAAGAAGATTTTTGAAAGCGACCCATTTGCTCGTCTTGACCAAAACGGCGTTGGTAAGCTTGTAAGAATTGCCGCTGAACTTGGAAGAAGCACTCGTCCAGATATCAAGCTTGGTATCTGCGGTGAGCACGGTGGTGACCCATCATCTGTTGAGTTCTGCCACAGAATTGGACTTAACTATGTTTCTTGCTCGCCATATCGTGTTCCAATCGCACGCCTTGCAGCAGCGCAAGCAAACATTAAATATCCAAGAAAGAAATAAGCAAACAAATTTTGCATGTTTTTGAATAAAAAGTTATTTCAATATAACAAAAAAGTCGAACAAAATGTTCGACTTTTTTGTTGCTATAAAATTTAAAATGGTATTTAGTTTTATTAAAAAATTAAAATTTCAACTCTTATTTTGTTCTAGCCTTTTGCTTTTGTTCAAATCTTGCGTATGTTTCAACAATTTGCTCTGGCGTGCATTATTTTCATTTACAAATGTGCTACAATTATTAAAACACATCATTATTAAAACTTAGTTATAAAATTTCCATCAGTAAATCTGTTATAAAGTGTATTAGTTATCAAATACAACATCTCCGCAAAGTACATCAAAATAGGAAAATGTTTGTAATTTTTCATCGACCTTAATCGTGAAAACACTTGGATAGACATCGTTAATTGTGGCAGTTACGGTGTCTATCTTTTTTCGTCCACGATTTATCGAGAGCGTCACACTCTGTCCTTTCAAATTTTTTATCTTATCCTTAATTTCGCTTAATCCATATATCACTTTTCTCATATTATCCTCTTTATGATTTTTGACAAAAGATAAATTTTTAAACATTTTGTTCTAAGTTCAAAGATGTTTCAATATATTATCATATCGAACAAAGTGTTTTGGAGGTGTTATGTCTTTCGAAAAGAATAGTTTTAAGGTGGTAAAGAAAAGAAGGCTACAAAAGAGTGAGTTTAGCGTGGAATGCAATATTCCGGTGGAAGGAGAGATAAACAAAATTTTTTCAGTTTGCCATACTGTCATGGTGGAAAATGTTGAAGTTTCAACAGGAGTTGCAAGTTATAATGGCAACATAGACTTTTGCATTTTATACGAATCGGCAAATGGCGAGATTGTGACAAACAATTATACTTGCCCATTTACTTCAAAACTTGAGGACGAAAAATTAGTGGTTGGCGATAAAGTTCAGGTCAATGTTGATGTGGTAGATTTTTCTATTGACAGTGCAACAAGTTCAAATGTAAAAATCAACTGTCTTTTGGTGCAAAGAGGAGTAGTTATCTCATGTTATAATGTTGATACAATTGATGCTAATGATAATGATATTTGCACCAAAAAAGAAGAAATTTATATTAGCACTTTCATAGGTGAAGCTTCAGAAATTTTTACTAATTCAAACGAAGTATCCATCAAAGAACCGGTTAAAAAAGTCTTATTGTGTGACGCTTCGGTATCTGTAAAGAATGTGGAATGTGGTAACAATTTTGTTGCAGTCACAGGTGAAGTTATTGGTAGGCTTCTATATTTGACAGAAAATGACCGCTACGAAACATCTTATATAAGCGAAAGCTTTAAAGAAGAAGTGGAAATTGAGGGAGTTACTAAAAATTCTGTTGCAGAAGCAGAGGCAAATATCAAGCGAAGCCAAGTTAAATGCGAGGTTGTGGAGCAAGAGAAAGGCGTTATGGTGCAACTTAACATACCTGTTTGTCTAAAAGTTTGTGCTTTTGAAGAAAAGCCATGCAATGTTATCAAAGATATTTATAGTTGCAGAGAAGATATTGAAGTTACCACAGAATCGTTTGATATGACTAAAGAGTTAAATCAAGATTTCTTTGAAACAAAAATTGATGGCACTCTTAATTTGGGAGAAGAGCAACCACGAGTTGATAAATTGCTTTTTGTTGCAGGCACAAATCTCAATATTTCTAATTCTTATATACAAAATGGTGAGCTGTTTGTGGAGGGTGTTGCTAAAGCCAATGTTGTCTATTTGAACGATGAAGAAAATTCTCTCAATTCAGTTACCATGGAAGTGCCGTTTGTTGTAAGTGATAAGACAAGTGTGTCTTGCGGAAATCCAGAAATCATGGTTAACGCTATACTTTATGATGTAGATGTAATTGCAAAGAAAGGTCGAGATTTATATTTTGACGGCAAACTAAAAATTCACGCAAGATATGATTGCGATGAAATTTGTGCAGTGATAACTAGTGCGAGTCTATCAGGCGAAACAGTTGAAAGAGATTGCTCAATAGAACTTATCTATGCAAAATCTGGTATGGAAGCGTGGGATATTGCAAAACAATTTAAGGTCAGAGAAGAAGTTTTAATGCTTCAAAATCCAGAGATGGCATTTCCGCTTGTGGAAGATACAAATGTTATAATTTATTATCAAAAATCTAATTAAATAAAATAAAAAAATAAAATCTACAAGATAAAGTAGATTTTATTTTTCTTTAGTAGGCATTATATTCTTTCTTAAAATTATCCTGTCGTTATCCTGTTTAAAGGTAAAGCCATTGTTTATATAAAAAGTCTTCGCTCCATGCCAGAAATCACCATTTGGATAGAACCAGCCTATAATTTCCTGACAACCATTTGAATTTGCAAACATTTCCATTTTCTTAAATAACAAACTTCCTAGCCCAATTTTAAAATATTCCTTATCCGTTATTTCAATTTCGTCAAGCATGCATAAGTTTACTTTTGAGTTGCATTGTAGATAGTTGGTAGTTAGAAAATTTTTATCGACAATTTGACTTGTAAAAGAGTTATTTAAAGGATTTGTTTTTTTAATCAAATACTTTCCTTCCAACTTTTTTATCTTTGTATCTTTTATTAGGCGAACTTCTTGCGTGGATATTTCAAATATACATTTTGCAACAATACGTCCATCTTCTTCTGCCGCAGTTATCATATAATTATCTTTGGTGCTAACAAGAGTTATATAGACAAATTTTCCATTTTTTAATTTTGTTTTTTCTTTAATCATATTAATGTTTTAACATATTAAACTATTGAAGTCAAGAGTAACTTATTTTGTTTTTATTATAAATTTAATTTATTTTCAATTTTTTTAGTTTTTTAGCTATTTTTCGTCACATTTTTTTAAATTTTATAATTTTTATAGTCAAAATTAAAAGAAAGAGGTGTGTATGAAATATTTAATTTCTTTTATTACAGTAGTTGCGATAACATTGATTTTAGTTTTTTGCGGCAATTTTGGTAGGAAGACAAATGAGGAATATTTCCGCATTCATATACGTGCGAATTCCAATTCGAGTGAAGATCAAAATGTTAAATATGATGTAAAAGATGAAGTTGTAGAATTTCTTATTCCACTACTTTCAGAGGCTGAAACAAAGGAAGAGGCGGAAAGAATCATGAACGAAAATTTAGACAAGATAGAAGCAGTAGCAGACGAAGTTTTGAAGGCTCATGGATTTTTATATAAATCAAAGGCCTATATCTCTTTTGAGGAATTTCCAACACGTGCGTATGGAGATTTGGTGCTAGAAGAGGGATTTTATGATGCACTCATTTTAGCCCTAGGAACAGGAGAAGGAGATAATTGGTGGTGTGTGGTCTATCCTCCATTTTGTTTTTTAGAAACAAAAAATTCTGAAAATTATGTGTATATTTCAAAAATTTGGGAAATTATAAATAATATCATCGGTAAATAAGATTGGCTTATTGTGATTATCTAACTAAGAAAATTATAGGCTTAACTTAAAATCGATAATAGAATTCAATTTAAAGGAAGGAGGAAAAATGAAAAAAAGAATTTTTGCTTTTGCCACTGCACTTTTATTTGCAATTGTTGGCATTGGCACAATTACAACTGCGATTATTACATATCAAACACCGAATGTTGTGTCGGCGGCCATTTCCACGAGTGAAACTAGGCTTGTGCAACAGAGACTTAAAAATTGGGGATATTACACAGGTAGTGTCGATGGTATTTATGGCAGTTTGACAAGAACGGCGGTAAGAAAATTTCAACAAAACAACGGTCTTCAAGTTGATGGCATTGTTGGACCTCAAACGGCAGCAGCCATAGGTTTTTCGATTAAATCAGACAGCTCTTCGACATCGGATAACGATTTGTATCTTCTAGCCAAATGCGTCTATGCAGAGGCACGAGGGGAAAGCTATGTTGGTCAGGTGGCTGTTGCAGCGGTGATTTTAAACAGAGTGGAAAGTGAAAAATTTCCAAACACAATTGCAGGGGTTATCTATCAACCTTATGCTTTCACTGCGGTCTCTGATGGTCAGATAAACTTAGAGCCAAATCAAACGGCATACAATGCTGCTCGTGATGCTCTAAACGGCTGGGATCCAACCTACGGAAGTCTTTACTACTATAATCCAGCCACTGCCACAAGCTCATGGATATGGTCAAGAACACCGGTGGTTACAATAGGTAAACACGTCTTTGCAATATAGGAGGTAAAATATGGAAAAAGTAAAAAATGATGAAATTTTGCAGGAAAATTTAGAAAAAACGCAAAAAAAATTAGAAAATTCTAAAAAAAATAACCAAAAATGCAAAATTGAAAATGATAGAAAGGTCGGAAAGATTAGTAAATTTAAAAGTGCGGTGGTAGGGCTATCTCTTGCAGTTGCTATTTTAAGTGCGACAACATTAGGCTTAGGTGTGGCCTATGGTGTGACGCAAGATAAGGTTGATGCGTATGGCACACAACTTGAAAGCGTCTATCAAAAGAATTATTATGAGCTTGTCGATAATGTCAACAATGCTGATATGGAGATGAGTAAGCTTTTAAATGCTACAAATTCTGCCTATCAAAAAAAGATGTTGACGGAAATTGCTAGTGCATCAAAAAATATGCAAAATAATATAGCACTTTTGCCTCTGACAGGTGAAGATGTTTTGGAGAGTGTCAGATTTGTCAATCAACTTTCAGGCTATACCACAATTTTGGAAGAAAAACTAGCGAATGGAGAAGACTTAACAGAGGAAGATTTAGCAATGTTACAAGAGCTACATATTGCCCTTATCAGCATGAAAGATAACTTAAATGATATATCTATGAATATGCGTGATGGTTACAGCATTTTAACTGCAAGTAACGAGATGAATGGCGACCTAAATGTTTTTACAGTCGATTTCAATAAGATTAAAGCCAATGATGTTGATTATCCAACTATGATTTATGATGGTCCTTTCTCAGATTCCGTTGTCAATAAGAAGATAAAGGGATTGAATGGACAAGAGGTAACTTCGGAAGACGCTGGTGCTGTTCTAGGAAAGGTATTTAAAGATATTTCCTCTTATTCATATAATGGAAAGACGGAAGGAAAGTTTGAAACATATAATTTTGATGTTGTGACAAGTGATAATCAAGAATTGTATGCACAAGTGACCATTCAAGGCGGTCATGTCCTCACTGTTAGCGGACAAAATGCGAGTGATGTTAAAAATTTTGACATGAAAACAGGAGAGAAGATAGCTTTGGAATTTGCAAAAGCGAATGGTGTAGAAAATCCTGAAATTGTTTGGAGTGAAGAACTTAATAATCAGGCATACTTCAACATAACTCCAAAAGAAAATGGAATTATTCTTTATCCAGATCTCGTTAAAGTTAAGGTGGATTTAGAGTATGGCAATGTCATCGGCTATGATGCCATCTCTTATTATACTAACCACACTGACAGAATCTTAGGTTCAGCAAGCGATGTAACAGTTTCTCTTCCAAGTGGATTTACTGTTATAACAAAACGCTTAGTGCTTGCTCCACTTGATTATAATCGTGAAGTACTATGCTATGAATATCAATGCGAAAAGGAAGGTATCACTTATTATTTCTACTTCAATGCAAAAACTGGCGAAGAAGAAAATATCTTGAAAGTTGTGGAAACGACAGACTCTTCAAAATTGATGTAAATAAAATTATATCAAAATAAATTATTTTAAAATATATAAAAAATAGCAGAAAAATATATTAATTATAAAAAAAATACAGCAAGGTCTATAAACTCTGAAACTAGCAAAAAAATAGGATAGCAAATTAATGTTGCTATCTTTTTTTGTAGATTTTTAAATATTCTTAAATAAGTGTAGGAAATTTACGAAAATATGTTATAATTATTTATAGATTATTTCTGGAGTGTATAAATGCAAAATTTATTAAAAAAGTATTGTTTAGATGATAAGGATAACGGCTTATTACTTTTTGATATGCCAACTGGTAGCGGGAAAACATATAATGTTGTTGATTTTATGTTTAACAATTTTGAAATATTAGATAAAAAAGTTTTCTATATCACTCCACTAAAGAAAAATTTAGCTTATGAAAAATTACAAGAAAAATTTGTCAAGGCAAATAAATTAAATGCATTTAATAATCAAGTACTATATATTAAAAGTAATGTAGATTCTATTATTGATAATTTTAATGATGTATATAAAGAATTCCCAGAAAAAATAAAATTTGCTAATGCAACAAAACATGTCAAAGTTCTTATTGAGATTATAAAATCAAATTTAAATATAGAGTTCAAGAATGAGGCAATGAACAGCTTGAGAGAAGAATGGGAGCCTGAGTTTAGATCTATAATCGAAACTTTAGTATTGTTTGATGACAATAATAAAAAAAGAAATTATGATCAACGATTTAAATTTATTATGGAAGAACATCCGTGGATTAAGATATTATACCCTGCAGTATTAACAGATAAAGCAAAAATTATATTTATGACTGTAGATAAGTTTTTGGCAATGAATTCAACAATAATAAGACCGTCCTATACCATTATTGGTGACGATATAATAAATGATTCAATAATTTTCATAGATGAATTTGATTCGGCAAAAGAAAATATGCTTAATAGCATCATACAAAATGCTATAAATTCAAAAGTAGCCCTTTTAGATCTTTTTCATGCAATATATGCTGGATTAACAGTTTGTGATTTTACAAAGAAGTTAATGATGCCTAGTCATTATAATATAGAAAGGAAAAATGTTTCCTATAATTTCTTAAATCCAAATGAAATTATAGAACAAATAAAAAAATATGCTGAAGATTTAAAACAAAAATATAATCTTCAATTCTTGCATAAGTTAGAAAGTAATGTTCAAGATGGTGCATATTTTATGTTTCAAGACCATAGATTTATAAGTATACTACCAGAAAATAAGTCTTTTTTACTTTTGAACACTGAAAAAAACGAAAACATTAACAAAATAGTTCCTTCAGATTATTCTAATGACAAATTACAAAGTCTAAGAAGTTTATTATTTGATTTAAATAATTTTCTAACTTTTTTTCAAATAGGTATTGGATTTATAGCAAATAATTATAAACAATTAAAACTTGAATTAAATGAAGATAAAAATTTAATCTCTTATGATGCATGTGTAAAGACTGTTCTTGCTGAATTTGGTTTAGAGGGACGATATTTACAGTATTTTTCTAAAACAATTGTGAAAAATAAGCGAAATAAAGACTTCATGAAAAGACCTTTGGTACAAGATTTAGATTTTACATCTTATGAAAAGGGTTTCCGATATTATGCAATAGTTGATAGCGATTTGTTTGACACTCAATCAAAAATTAATTATATAGCAATCAATGATTCTCCCGAAAAAATATTGCTTAATGTTTGCAGTAAGGCGAAGGTTATTGGAATTTCAGCATCTTCATCAATAAGAACAGTAACTGGTAATTTCGATTTAAATTATTTAGAAGCAAAATTAGATATTCAATTTGAACATATAACAAAAGAAGAAAGAGAAATTTTGCGACAAGGATTTTCAAAACAAATTTGTCATTATGATAGAACCAATATTAATATATGTCCAATAAAAATTGATGAGATGAATATTGAAGAAACAATTGCTAAGTTTTCAACAAATATTGCAAAAGAAATTGAAAAAATATTTAAGCTTATTGAAAAAGATTTTGATAAAATAAGATATTTAAAACTTTTTGTATCAATGCAAAATTTTTTAAATGATAGTAATCAATATTCATTTTTGTTTATTACCAACAAATTATTACGTGATTCTAAAAATTTTAATATAAAAGATGCTTCAAAAATATATGGTATGCTATCTAATGAAAAGCAAATTGATGCTTATCTCTTTGTGCTTTTTGGAGATGTTGATTTGTATGAACAAAAAAAGAAAGAAATAGAAGAAAAATTAGCAAGTGGCAAAAAAGTGATGGTTATTTCATCATATCAGACACTGGGAGCTGGACAAAACTTACAATATAAAATACCATCAAATTTCATTAAAAATCAAGATTATGTAGCAATTAATGACTTAGATTATTTGGATAAAGAGAAAGATTTCGACTCGATTTTCTTGGATCGACCAACAAATATTTTTGTAAATATGAATGATGATTTAATAGAAGAAACACAATTTATTAAATATATATGTCAAAATAAGTCTTTGGAGGAGAATGGCGAGATTGACGAACAACTCGCATACGAAAATATTAAAAAGGGCTTTGAATCCATTCGTAAACTAAGGATGTCAAATTTTAAAACCCCAGATGCTAAATCAATTAAACTGCACGTTGCAAAAATAATTCAGCAAGCAATTGGAAGAATATGCAGAACAAAACATAAATCGAAAGAGATACATATTTATTTTGATGATAAGCTAAAATTAGATATGTTAGGGATAAAAAAACATTATAAACGTATTTTAATCAATCCAGAATTTAAAGCTTTTTTAGATTATTTTGATAGTTCCAGCGATTATGAAGATAATAGCGAGCAATATAACAATATGGCTAAAGCAGCTTGGACAAAAAGTGAAAAATATATATCAAAAATAATGGATTTTAGAAATGGAAACATTGATAAGTGGGAAAGATTGAGAGAAATAGTATTAAGGTCACCAACAACTAATAATCCTGCCGAAGGTATCAGTATTTATGTAAAATTGCCAAAACAGAATAATCAGTATAGCTATAGTAAAAAACCTAAAAAAATTTCTTTCACAGATAATATAGGAGATGTTATAAATGAGCAAAATTCAGGGCTGACAAATATGCTATTAATTCCAGGGCTTAAGGATTTTTTTAAAGAAAATAATTATGCTGTTAGTTTCAAAAGGGCTAATTATATTTTAACTCCGGCCATGTTTGAACGAATTTATAAAGGGATGTTAGGAGAGACCGCCGGATACTTTATCTTTAAAAATTTTTTAAATGTCGAATTAGATAGGATAAGAGATGGCGATAGATATGAAAAATTTGATTTTTATAAAAACGATGTTTATATTGATTTTAAAAACTATTCTGGATTTAAAGATTTTAAAAGAGATGAAGTTGTGGTGAATATAAAAGATAAATTAAAAAATTGTGGTGGGAATATTGCTTTAATAATAAATATTCTTAAACCTGCAGGATTATCGCCATATCGGTATATTGATAACATCGATAAAAATGTTGTTATAATTCCTTATCTGTATGATTTGGATAAAAAAGAATTTAACAATAAAGCTTTAACATTTATTTTAAAACTATTTAGAAATGCAATTGATTTTACGGATCTTTAAAATATTTGTTAAAAATTAAAGCAAAAATTTTATAAATATGTTATACTTAAAATGTAGGAGTGAATAATGTGTAAAGATGTTGCTAAACCATTTTTAAAATGGGCTGGCGGGAAAGGTCAACTTCTTGATACGTTTGAAAAAATGTTCCCACAGGAACTCATCGAAGGAGAAATTAAAACATACATTGAACCATTTGTTGGCGGTGGTGCCGTTTTGTTTCATATATTACAAAACTACAAAATCGAGAAGGCATATATCAACGACATTAACAAAGAACTTATAAATTGTTATCGTTGTATTAAAGCTGATGTTGAAGAAGTTATTAAGCCGTTAAGTATTTTAGAAAATGAATATTTGTCTAGCGAAGATAGGGCCAAGTATTTTTACAATGTTAGGAATCGTTATAATCAAATTCATTTGAATGGTCATTACGACTATGAAAAATGTGCGGATTTTATATTTCTAAATCATACTTGCTTTAATGGACTTTATAGAGTTAATAAAGATGGAAAATTTAATGTGCCACACGGAAAATACAAAAATCCCTTAATTTGTGATAAAGAAAATTTAAGACTTTGTTCACAATTATTACAAAAAGTTGAAATAAGTTTTGGAGATTATAGACAAGTCTTGTCAAATGCTGATAAGGATAGTTTTGTATATTTCGATCCACCCTATAGGCCCCTTATAGAGAAAAACTCGTTTGTAAGTTATGATAAGTCTGGATTTGATGATAATGACCAAATTGAATTATCACAGAACTATAAAAAATTAGATAAACAAAGTTGCTTACTCATGCTTTCAAATGCAGACCCTAAAAACACAAATGAAAATGATAACTTTTTTGATGATTTATATAAAGATTTTAACATTGAAAGAGTTTATGCAAAAAGAATGATAAATTGCCAGGCAAGCAAGCGTGGAAATATCACAGAAATAGTTGTTATGAATTACAAAAGGAGAAAATAGTATGAAAAGAAATGAATTTTTTGAGGAATTAGATAAACTCCCAATAGAAAATAAAAATAAAATTCTAAAAGATTATGTTTTTGAAAAAGAAAAAAATGAAGACTTTGATCAATCAAATAAAGGTAAGCCATGGACTGATGATGAATTGCGAGTAATTTTATCATTTGCCCCAACAAAAGAAAATTGTTTACTTTTAGCAAGAGCATTTAAGCGTGGTTATGGAAGTATTGAACAAATTTTTAGATGGGCGACTACGGATTTAAAAACTATAATAAATTCAGAAAGAAAAGATGATTCATTTGTTTTGCAAATCAAAAAAATTTATAAAGAAATGGGTTGGAGAGCATAAATGAAAAGAAATTTCAAAGAATGGTTTAACACATTTACTGATAGCATTGCTACTTATGAATATTACACAGATTTTAATATTGTTTATAAAAATATTGAAAAAATCAAAGTTGAATTAAATATAATGAATTCACTTGTTGGTTCTAAAAATATAGAAAATGATTTTGATAAGTTATTTAAAAGATATCCTGAAATTAGAAAGTGTTTACCACTACTTATTGCAGTTAGAGAGAAAGAAATTAAAGTTTTGGACAATGGTGAAAAATTAAAATATAACTTTACAAACATTGATGACATTGAACTATTAAAAACTTTTATGAGGGAAACAGGACTTTTCGATTTAATCTCAAAGCATTTAGTAAGCAACCTTGTAGATTATGCCACTGGTGTTGAAGTTGGACTTGGTTCTAATGGCAGGAAAAATCGTGGTGGACATTTAATGGAAGATGTTTTACAAGGTTTTATTGAAAAAGAAGGTTTCAAACTAAATCAAACGTATTTTAAAGAAATGTATCTGAAAGACATTGAAAAGAAATGGAATATTGATTTATCTTCTCTATCCCACCTCGGAAAAGTTGCAAAACGATTTGACTATGTTGTAAAAACACAGAATTGTATTTATGCTTTTGAAACAAATTTTTATTCAAGTTCTGGTTCTAAACTCAATGAAACTGCTAGAAGTTATAAGATGCTTGCAGAAGAATCTAAAAACATAAAAGGATTTGCTTTTATTTGGGTAACTGATGGTTTAGGCTGGGTTGATGCTCGGAATAATCTTGAAGAAACTTTTGATTCTATGGAAAATATTTATAATATTAAAGATCTTTCTAGTGGCATATTAAAGGAATTGTTAAAATAAATGGAAGAAAAATTTGAATTAGAAACCAATACAGTTTGGTCATTCCCAAATCGTGGCAAATGGGCAACTCATGATGCTAAATATCGTGGAAATTTTTCACCCTATGTTGCAAAGAATATCATTTTGCGTTATTCAAAGCCAAATGACAAAGTTTTGGATCAATTTGTTGGTGGTGGGACGACTTTAATTGAGTGTAAACTAAACAATCGTAATGCTATTGGCATTGATATAAATCCAAAAGCGGTTGAAATAACCAAAAATAAATTAAATTTCGAAACTGAATTTCAAAACAAAATAGAAGTAAAACTTGGTGATGCCTGCAATTTACAAAATGTTGAAGATGATAGCATTGATTTAATTTGCACACACCCACCTTATGCTGATATTATTAAATACAGTGAAGATATTGAAAGTGATTTATCTCATTTAAAATATAAAGATTTTCTTGTTGCAATTAAAAATGTAGCAAGTGAGTGTTTTAGAGTTTTAAAGAAAGATAAATTTTGTGCAATAGTTATGGGAGATACTCGCAAAAATGGAATGGTTCAACCATTAGGTTTTGAAGTTATGCAAAGATTTATTAATGCTGGCTTTAAGTTGAAAGAAATCATCATTAAAGAACAACACAACTGCAAGGCAACAGGTTTTTGGAAAACTAATAGCGAGAAATATAACTTTTTGCTTTTAGCTCATGAGTACATATTTGTATTTAAAAAATAAAGGAAGTTTATAATGAATTTTGAAGCATATAACAAAACAATCAAGGAACTATTATCAGATCATATTTTTAAAATACCTATTAATCAGAGAAAATATGTTTGGGATGGAAGAAATTGGAAAGATTTATTATCAGATATTTTTTTAGTTTGTGATGAAAAAACTGATGGACATTTTATTGGGAGTATTGTTTTAGAGGATGCTGGTGAAAATAATGCAATTAAGTATTATACTATAATTGATGGGCAACAGAGAATTATAACGATTACTATTTTATTAACAGCTCTTTATCAATTATATTTAGATAACGATTTGATAAAAGAATCGGAAGCAATTAAGAAATATTGTTTTGCCCACAACTCTAATAATGACAGTTTTTTTGTATTAGAAAATATGGAAATTGGGCTAAAGGGAATGATTGAAGAGGTTTTTTCTAAAAAAGAAAGTTTTGAATTTTTATGGATAGAATCTTCTTGGAAAAACAGTTCAAATGCAAACATATTTAATGCGTATAATTATTTTTATAATTCTATTAAAACAAAAATAAATGAATTAGGAGATAGTTCTAAAAAATATTTGAAATTGATTTTTGAAACGGTACTTGCAGTAACTTACATAAATATCATCTCATTAACAAACGATGATTCTTATACTATATTTGAAATATTAAATGCCAGAGGGCAGAAACTGGAAGATTTTGAATTATTAAAAAATCTTTTACTAAAATATTCAAAAAATAAAGAAGATACAAAAACAAAATGGGAAGCTATTCTGCAAAATCTTACAGTTGCAGGGAAATGTCATATAAAACAGTTTATTAAGCATTTTAGTATGCATAAATTTCTTAGTAAAAACTATCAATATCCCTATCTTGTTATTAGGGATAATATTGATAAAACTAATATAGCTCCCTTTATAGATGATATATATAAGAAATCATTAATTTATAGACAATTTCTTGCTCCTGAGGAATTGTCAAACGATTCATTTGAAAAACCTATATTTCTATTTTTTAAAAAGAATAAGCAAATTCAATATAGACCAATAATTATGAGCTTAATCAATCAATTTAAAAAAGGAAATATTGATAAAACACTATATGAAAAAACTTTATTGTATTTAAGAAAATTTTTTATATGTTTCACTTTAATAAGTATGGAAAAATCAAACAAAATAGAAAACATTATATATAAATATTCTAGTATGTTAGAAAATGATTTTTCTATAGAAAATTTAAATCTTCTAATTGAGTCGTTGAAAAAGAAATTTGTTACAAAAAGCTTATTTTCAAAAAGATTGGAAACATTAGCTTGGTCAAAACTAAACAATAGTCCATATCATGAAGAAAAATTGAAAGAAAAAGTATATATTGTTCTCGATCTTATCGAAGAATATTATACAAAATCCTCGCCAATTATAGAATATTCAATTGAGCATATACTCCCAGATGATGGAGGAGATGACAATTCAAAAATTGGGAACCTACTACCTCTTGAATTTATACTCAATAGAAGATGTCAAACAAAGCCTTTAATGGAAAAATTGCCGATATATAATGAAAGTCAATTGGTTACACCAAGAAAATTTTATAGTAGATATATAAAAGAAGAATTTAAAATTGAATCAAGACATTCTTACATTGTAAACTTATTGTATGATAAGATCTTGAATATTGAATAATTAGAGTGGCATTTAAACGTGTGCTTGTCTTGATACAAGTCGGCTCGCTAACGCTTCGCCGAAAGACAAGCACACGCACGCAAAAAACTTTTAATCAAACAATTTAGCAAAAATATTTTCCCGCAAACAAAACGGCATCTAAAATGAGAGGCTGGCAAAGGTAAACCCATATTGCCCCACGCCTTCTCATTTTTTTACGATGCCATTTTTGTATTTACTCCTTTTCTTCGCCTTTTGGCTGGTGGTTGTGGCATAGTTTTCACAACAATTCAAGGGAAATATATATTTTAGTTTGAAATTAAGATTTTACCTTAGTCTTTTTTTTACAAAATATATATTTCTTCTTCCTTGACTTGTTGTATATTTGATTTTAATGTTTCCAAATTTACAGTCAAACTATGCTCTTTTTGTTTGTGCCAAAAGGCAAATAAAAGGAGCAATATATGAAAGAAGTAAAAAAGAAAAAAGGAAATTTAGATGATAACACAGTTATCACTCTAGAAAACATTGAAAAGTTATCTCAATGTTTCGTATTAAGTGCATTGAAAGGTATTAAGAAATATGCATATAGTGCAACACCAAAAGTTGAAAGATTGCAAAGCCTATTAAGGCAAGATATTTGCTATCACAAAAAACTAGATGCATATTCCGATGCTTACGATTTAGTGCAAGAAGCAAGTTTGTTTCTCTGCAAATTCATTGGACACAAACTTGGTGAACTTTGCAAAGATTCCAAATCAAAATCTGGAAAGATAGACAATCTCAAAAATGCTTGCCTTAGAGTTTTGCAAGTATATCTACGAAAAGAATTAAAGTTTTCAAACAACACAGTAGACGAAGAAGAATGTTTAGAACTTGCAGTGGATAAGCCAATCATTGAAGATAAGCCAGACTACACAAAAGTTAAAGAAGTGTTATCAAAAATCATACAAAATAGGCTCGAATACCAAATCTTTGAATATTACTACAATGGAGTTGAGCCAAAACTGATTGCAGAATTTTTAGGAATTAGTGTAGATAAAGTTTACAAACGAAGAAGAAAATTCAAAGATAGATATGCAATGCTTTATATGTAAAAATCAAGTATTCCACAATAAAAAGTGGAATATTTTTTGAATATTGCCTTAACTTTCACATATTTTCGTGGCTATATATAGAGAAGAATAGTAAAAATTGTGCGACTTTTTACCAAAAACTACAACTTTGTTTGCAAAAAGTATGCAAAAAGTACTAGTTTACTACCAGTTTTGTCCTTACAATTTAAAAATATTTGTGCTATTCTCTCACTGAAATTAAATTAGACAACGCAAAATGGCAAGCCGAGAAGTTTGTTTTATTGGTATGCTCTTAGCCAAAATTTAGGAGCCAGTGGTTGCATTTTATGGGCGTAGAAAATTTTTTCTATGTCTTTTTTAATTCCAAATTTTACAAAAAAGGAGTTAAAGAAAATGAACAAAATCAAAAACAATGAAACCGAATTAGACTTATCTATCTTAGATTTTAATTTTTACAAAGTTATCTATCAAAGAATTTTAAGTCTTAAAAAACAAAAAGAAAAAGGAGGTGAAAGTAATGTCTTATCCTCATGCAAAAGTGTATAACGATGGCAGTCATTACATTGCTATCCCCCAAATTAAACAAGTTTGGAAGAAAAGGAAAAGAGTAAATATTATGTCAAATAAAGAATTTGAACAAAAACAAACTTTTGAAAAAATATACAGCGAAAACAAAGATAAAAGCAAGAAAGAAAAAGTTGAAAATATAAACAAAGAATTAAAAGAACATTTTGAGAGTGAAGAGCAATTACAAAATTTTATTAATGCCAATTTAGAGCGAAAGAAAAGAAATTTAATTGAACGAAGAAAAAGGTTATATAGAAAAGCATATTTACAGGAATGGTCATATTTTTGCACATTTACTTTTGATAGCAAGAAATTAAATGAAGAAGAATTTAGAAAGAAGTTGTCAAATTGTTTTAAAAAATTGAGTTACAGAAAAAGCTGGAAATATATTGGAGTTTGGGAACGAAGTCCTATAAATAAAAGACTTCATTTTCATGGAATCTTCTATACTCCAACAATGATTGGAGAATTAATAGAACAGAGAGATTATTCAACAAAAAATCATAGAATGCAGACAACATATCAAAACACTTATTTCCTTGAAAGATTTGGCAGAAATGATTTTGAAGAAATAAATCCACAAAGCCTATCTCAATCAATAAGTTATATAACCAAATACATTGAAAAAAGTGGAGAAAGAATTGTCTATTCGAAAAATCTTCCTAATTATTTCATTTCGGATATTTTGGAT
>CALVYQ010000014.1 GCA_944372335.1 uncultured Clostridia bacterium
TCTGGTTCTTCATAGAAATATCCCATATCTTCTATTTCTTCACTACGTCGATTTTCTTGATATTTTGAGAAAATATATCCAATAACAGAAGGATGAATTTTAGAAGGTATTGCATATTCGTAAATCCATTCACCAACTTTTGGATCCATATCTAAAATATGGTCAAATCTTTTTTCGAGTGGTTCTGCCAAATCTTCAGCAACTGTAGAATATTTCTTTTGGTTACCAGTTGCAACAACAACTGTGTTTGCAGGAAGTTTAAGTCCTTTACCAGTTTCAACTAATTTATTTAAAACTAGTGTGTAAACAAGTGATTGCACAGCAGGTTTTACATTTAAAAGTTCATCAAGAAGTATAACAGTTTTACCCGTTGACGACTTTGAGCGTTCATAAATTGTATCTGCTAGCTCGTATAAATTTTGTATGTTTTCGCTGATAAGTTTTCTTTCTTCATCAGTTGCACAAGACATAAGCGCTTGCTTAGCAAAGTCTGGTGGAATAGATTGGCCTGTTTGCAAGTTCATTGAGCCAACAACTTTTTCAGGGAACATATTGTTTGTAAGTTTAATATATATGAGGTCTGGATAAAGCTTTTTAAGCCTTTCTGTTTTACCAATACCAGACGGGCCACGAAGTAATACTGACTGACCAGCATCAATCCAACTTTTTATCATTTCTGTATCTGTCATTCTTCTTCTAGAAGATACAGGGGTTTTATCTGGATTTAATTTTTCAAGCCTTGACCTACGCGCTTGCGGCTCTGCAATAAATTCTTGTTGTTCGATTTCTTTACTTTGTGAAGCGCTTGCAACTAACTCAGCATTTAATCCTGCTTCTTGCAAAAATCCACGACCTGCAAAGTTAAAGTTTTGATCGTTCTTATATTTTTTGTTCCCATTTCCTCTTTCTATTTCTCTATGCAAATCATAACCATTTAAGAAAGCGCGAATTGGGCTGTTCTGCCACATAGTGTCACGACCTTTTTCATCTCCATATTCTGGATAAAATGGGAGACCGCTTAAGATTCCTTCTTCAGTTTGAACATCAATATATTTTGCCTTTCCAGTTCCTTTTGGATTGATTTCTCTTGGCAAATCATCCCAATTGCGAACATTCCAAACAATCGGTTCAACAAGCGCCCAAGAAACTTTTCCAGTTTCTGGCTCGTTTTTCCCGTCAGAAAAATGGCTGTCATCATCATATTTTTTGCAAACAACACGAACGTATCTTTTGCCTTTATATTCAAATTCTTCGTTTTGTGCAAAAGAGCCGTCGTCTTTTCTGTATCCTGTGTATTTTTTGCCTGTTTTCGTGAGTGAACCATTTTTAAATATTTTTTCAAGCTCGTCTTCATTTTTTGCATGACTTTTTGGATATTCTCCAAGCTCAATTGTATGTTTATCTCCCAATACACCTATTTTTCCAAAATCGCGCGACGCGCTTCGCGCGGAGATTATAGATGAAAGATTAAGGTGTAAAGCAGGACGCGCACAGCCACTAGTAACGTTTGCATCATTATTGTAGCGGTCGCCGTCATAATATACATAGTTCACATTACTCTTAGAGTAGGCGGAGCGCAGCCAATACCAAGTGAAGGAAGTATCTTTATTTCTGAGAAGTGCACCATTCATTACCGCATAATCTGTTGCAGTGGTTTGTCTTTCTTTACTGTTTAAATCTTTTATGTCATCATCAGAATCCAAGAAAACGTAATCTTTTGTTTTAAAAGATCTATTTCCCATCTTTTGATTTTCATCGGTGTTGTCTAACTCTACCGGAATGATAAAACGTGTTAAATCAACTGTTGCCATACATACTCCTTTTGATTAATCGCTCTTTGCAAGCAACTTCTAGTTTGAGTTATTATAGCATAAAAAATAATAAAAGTAAATACTAAAAATCAATAATTCTTATTTAAAGCCATATTTTGATTTCAGTTTATAATATAATTTCATAGAATTTGAGTGACAAAGGTGAGCGTTGAAAGCATTTAGTCTGACTTTTATATAATTTTCATCAACCAATTCGCTTGTTTTTATCTTTTTGAGTAACTTTAGCTTTTTCTTTAGTTTCACTTTTGCCTGACTGCGTAAAAATCTTAAAATTTTACCATTCGGCATAAGAATATGCCTAAACCCAAGAAAATCTATGCCACTTTTTAATTGACCTATTTGTGTTTTGCTATTTAATTGCAAATTCAGTTTTTCATTCACGCACTTCTCTATTTCTTGTTTGCAGTATTTGAGATATTCTTTATCATTGTGGATTAAAATCATATCGTCCATATAGCGAACATAATATTTTATCCTTAATTTTTCCTTTATTAATCTATCAACAATGTTTAGATAAAATAAACCAAACCATTGGCTTGTTTGATTACCGATAGGAAGTCCAACTCCTGTATCTTCATATCTACTTTCAAGCAGTCTATCAATAAACCACATATCTTCATTGTCTAAACCAGACATTGCTAAATTGCAAGCTAGGATTTTATGATTTATACTTTGAAAGTATTTCTTAATATCGCACTTCAAAAAATAGCCTTGATTTGTTTTATTCTTTCTATAGTAATCTCGCAAAAAAGTTTCTAATCTTTTAATACCAAAAAATGTGCCTTTACCTTTTCTACAAGCAACATTATCGTAGATTAATTTTTTCTCTATTTTAGGCTGAATTATATTCGTACAAAAAGCCATTAAAATAATTCTATCTTTATAAGATAAAGCTTCAATATTTCTTTTCTTTGGCTCGTAGATATAAAATTGTTTATATTTACCAATTTTGTATGTTTTATTCTGCAATTTTCTAGATAGTTCTACTAAATTTGCGCTTAAATTTATTTCAAAGGAGATTGTTTCTTTTTTATGTTGTTTAGAACATCTACACTTTTTGTGTGCTTCAAGTAATTTTTCAAATGTAAACGCTTCTTCTAACATAAAATCTCCTGTAATTCTGAAATAAACCACCACCCGTTTTGCGGAAAACTTCCAAAACAAATTTGCGTTGGTTGTTGTGGTGGTCATATTCTTCTGCTTCTCTAATCGAGAAAAACAGAAAAGAGTAAGATTCCTTTGCCTTATACACTGTATTGCTTTGCTTAAAGCAATAATAAACTGGCTGTTTTATAACGAGCTAAAAACTCATTCTTCAAAGGCAAATCAGGACGCGCACAGCCATTAGTTTTGTTTGCATTATTATTGTTGCGGTCGCCGTCATTATTTACATTGTTTACATTATTCTTAGAGTAGGCGGAGCGCAGCCAAAGAGCCCTATACCAAAATAATCTTACCTTAATTAAAGCGTCACCGCTGTTAATCCAAAATCATTTACCAAATCTATCGGCATCACTCTTTCGCCAAGCAACTAGAAGATTTATGCAATCCGCCACCAGCAAAGAAATTTGTTCATACTGTTTTTTAAGTATGCAACCACTTTCCAATGATAAGAAGGACATATATCCAAGCAGTTTTAATTT